>NZ_AUTC01000132.1 GCF_001461695.1 Sinorhizobium fredii USDA 205
CACGATGGCGATGCGGTACGCATCTTCGCCAAGTTTGACGATGTTATGGGTTCGTTCTCATAGCTATATCCTCCGTAGAGCAAACAGTTCCCTCTTGAAACTCAAAAAGACAAAAACCAGATCGATTTGCGCGCGATGCCGAAAGGGTCGACGCGCCCCCCGTCGGTTCGCTCCGAATGCGGCGAGGAGGACCTCTTGAAAAATCTGTTTTGTCCATGAGGAGAGCGACATGACGTTCCGTCCCTTGCGGATCCGCGTCTTCGCACAGATTGGGGCAACCGAATTCCCGAAACGGCGCAATCGCGGACAAGGCTGACATTGGCAAGCCGGACTCGCCTGAAATTCAGGATGCCCTTGGCAGGTGGTTGATCTTCGCCGCCAAAATGAAATCATTCTCGTGCAGGCCCTTGATCTTGTGGGTCTGCAGCGAGACCTCCGCATAGCCCCAGCCGAAGCAAATGTCGGGGTGATGCCCCTCCTCTTCCGCCAGCCGACCGACCTCGTCGACGAAGGCCAGCGCCTGTTGGAAATCGTCGAACTTGAACTTGCGGCGGATTAGATGCCCGTCGTCCAGGAGGCCCCAACCGGGTGTCTGCGAAAGATATCCGGCGGCTTCGTCCCTGGTCAGCGGCGGGATGCCGCCGCGGCAGGGCGTGCAGGTCTTCTTCGCGATATTCTCGATCATAAGTTCCTCCTTCTGGAGCTGGCTCCGGTCAACGCACCCGGTCTTTGCTAACATGGTGCTTGCGCAGACCTTTGCGGATCTGGTCGGCAAGACATTGGTTGGCGGGCTCCTGCGCTTGCCAGAACGCTTCGGCGGCTTCGGCCGCTCCGGCTCTGATGTCGTCATTATGTTTTGGCATTCCGGCCGGCCTCCTCAAGAGGAGATCTCGACCGTGCTACCGACCGCGAGGCCAAGCTCGCTGTCCGCACGCCCCTGGTTGACCGCGCTGAGGCCGAAATCGGTGAACAGCATCATGTGGCCAGTTTGCCTCTGAGGAGCGGGGGGATGCAAGCTGGATCGGGGCGAAGTCTCTGCCGGGTGGCAAGCCGAAATTCGTTGCAAGCACCGTCTACCTCGGCGTTGCGCCATTCCCTGACGCGCCACGGCGATGAGCCCCACCCGCTATGCGGAAACCAGCTTCTTTTCCGTCGCGAAGGGGCTCAGGCCAAGCCAAGCATACATCTGGCTGGCGACCTGACGATCACCGGTGAGCACGAGCTTTCCATCGCTCATCGCCTGACGGACGGTCGTCTGCCCCATCCAGATGGCAGTCATGGTGCGCAGGTCGGTGGTGACGTACAGGTCGATATCGAAGCCGGGATCGACCGAGCAGAGATCCACCTCGACGCCAGGCTCGATGAGAAGCCACCACCGCCGGCGAGCGGCAGGCAGCTCGGGGTATAGGAATTGAATCACGCAGCGCCGCGGCGGCAACGTCGTGGGGTCGAGATTGCGGTGCATGTCCCACATCAACAGCGACGGATCGAGATGTTGCAGGGAGACATCGGCCTCGAACCAGCGCTGGCCCCATATGCCAATCGCCTCGACCACCGGCTTCAAGTCCCGTCCGGCGGGCGTTAGGTGATACTCAAGAATTCCCGGCTCGGTCCGCGAAGCAACACGACGGACGATGCCGGCCTCCTCGAGGTCGCGCAGCCGTTTGACTAGCAGCGCCGGCGACATGCGCGGCACGCCGCGACGCAGATCGTTGAAGCGGGTCGAGCCAGCCACCAATTCACGCACGAGCACGACCGTCCAGCGCGTGCATAGCACCTCGGCAGCCAACGCGACCGGACAGAACTGTCCATAGCTCGCTTGTGCCATGATGAGCCTCCTCACCAAGTTCACCTGACGCTACGGCAGATGACGGATCTTGGCTAGTTCAGATTGTATACCGGGCAGTTCAATTCCTGAACTAGAGCTCCCTGCCTCCTTTGTGCGACATTCGTGATGGTTGCGCCAGCATCAGCGCTCAAGAATGGGAGGATCACGGGAATGGCCGACCAATGGCTTTTCAAGAGCGAAACCTACGACAACTGCAGCTGCGCGATGAATTGCGGCTGCCAGTTCAATTTGCCGAGCACCCAGGGCTATTGTCAGTCGGCCTTCATCGGCAACATCGTTGAAGGCCACTTCAAGAACACGTCCCTGGTGGGCCTGAACTGGGCGGCGCTGTACAAGTGGCCCGGCGAAATTAAGGACGGAAACGGCCGGCGTCAGATCATCATCGACGAGCGTGCGGATAAGGGTCAACGGTCCGCGCTCGAAATCATCATTTCGGGCGCGGCGTGCAGACCATTTAGCAATCTCTTCGCGGTCTTTGCTTCAACATGCTCGGACTTTTGCGAGACGCTGTTCCTGCCTATCGATCTCAGGGCGGACTTGGACGCGCGAACCGCGAAGGTCGCGATCCCTGGCGTCTTAACGAGCAGCGCCAGCCCGAAAATCAACGAGTTCACGGGCGAGCCGTTCCACATCGCGCTGGCACGACCGAGCGGCAGCTTCGAGTTTACCTACGCGGAAATCGGGCTCGGTACGACCGCGGTCACCGGTGATATGGAAATGGCGTTCGAAGATTCATGGGCGCATTTTTGTGTTCACCATTTCAATCAGGATGGCCTGGTCCGAGAAAGATCAAGGCTCACGGCATGGCTTGGGTAGTATCGCCAGCTGACTCCGAGGGCCTAAAAGGCGTCGATTTACACCGTCGACGAGAGCGCCCCTAAGCGCGACCGGATTGTGAGCCGGCAGATGGAGCAGTTTGCCGGGCGCAGTTCTCCGATTGCGGCCTCCCGGTTGCCGGCATTCGGTGGCTGCTGTGTTAATTGGTCAAGCTCCGAGCGAAGGGGCTTCCGCGCTCGCCGCGCCTGTGCTTGGTTATGCTCATCTGCCTCGCTTTTGGCGGTACGCACCCAGACGTGGCGGTGAAGGAAAACCTCCCTCGGGTGATCCTCTCAATCTATCCCCGGCTGCTTGCGCAACTCATGTCTCGTAGCAGTCTCGAAGCGTCCTGGCTCCGAAGGATCCCCCGGCAAGGCTGCGCTTAACCGTGAAATCTGGTGAAGCCTACACCTTCCCGGCCTGGTCTGGGAAAAGCATTCCCCTCGGCTTGATGCATAGTGGGCGCCCACGACCGGCGAGATCACGTGGCCCGTCGCCGGATCCAAGATTCGGGTGGCATTCGTTCGCGCGCCCGCCCATAGCGGCATCGTCTACAACAGCGAATGAACCTTATTGAGGAAGACCTAAATGCCAAGCGACAAGCCACTACAGTTTGTAGCCGATATTGCGCAGAGGTCTTTCCGCCAGGCAATGTCGGCGTCGGTTTCGACACCCAGCGGAGAGGCGCCATCCACCACGCCGGGCACGCCGCGGCCCAGCTCCGTTTGCGCGACGATCACCTGTGTCGGGTTGGCCGTCGCGCAGTAAATGCGGGAGACCTCTGGCACTGCACGCACCGCAGCCAGGACGTTAACGGGAAAGAATCCGCCGCCCAGGAAGATCAGGAAGGTGTGGCCAGCGCCAATGGCCAATGCGTTTTCGCGTGCGAGGGCGATCACGGCTTCGTCATTACCCGACAAGCGCACCAGCCGCTTACCAGAGGCCTCGCAGAAGGCCAGCCCGAAGCGAATGCCAGGAACCGCGCCACCAGCGCCTCGTTTTTCGAGGGAAACTTCCAGCACCCGATTGACAAGATCTTCGTCATTGTTGAGTTCGATCAATGCCTGCTCGAACAGCTCGATCTGCATATCGAGGTCCATGCTGGGTGGGCCGTTAAGGAAGATCAGCCCGGCATGGATGGCGACGTCGGCATATTGCCCCTTCGTTCCTGGCTTGTCTTTGGCCCCCGGAAATCGACCGAGTTCTTCGTGACGAACGTCCAGTCGCCTTCAAGAATGATCGGTTTGAGCTCCCAGTCCTTCAGCCGCCGAGTTTCATCCAGACGACATGGCTGGTTTCGCCGTAACCTTTTTCCATTGCCATTTTGGCCAGTTCAGGAGTGAGGCACTCATCGATCAGAAACTTCATCCCGTCTACCTGCGACGGGGGACGCGACGATCTGTGATGATGACCGAGCCTTCGGGAAGGTCGCGGAAGACGCGCGGCCGGCCACGCAAGGGGTTGGCTTCAGCATAGATTGAAGCGAGCCTGATTTTCTCTGCGTCGAGGCTAGGCCAGGTTTCGAGGATGCGTTTCGTCGAATGGCCGGCCGCTACGGATGTGGCAACATCATAGACCGGAACGCGGGTGCCCCGGACGACAGGCGTACCTCCAAGGATGTCCGGCGAGGATGTGACAATATCTCGCGCTGCGGCAAGATCGGCCAGCCGTTCGCTCGCACCTCTCATAAAGGGCATAAGATCGATCGTCAGAAAATCGTGATGCACGGTCCAGTCCTCGCGCAACAGGGCGGACCACGGGAGCGTGCGCGCTTTTGTTAGGCGACCCTCTGCCGTCCGGATGGCAAACAGTCGTTCTTCCGAGGTGAGGCGGCGGGCGCTCTCGAAATAGAAGGCGATGAACGAGCAGGCCCCGGCCAGGACATGGCGACCGTTGTCGAGCGAGACGAAGGCTTCGGGGAGAATGTGCTCGTCGATGACGCGATTGACGTCGCGTAGGCTCACGCGCGACACAACGGCAGCCTCGCTCGCCTTCAGCATTTCCGCAACTGCGGGCATGTGAGCCTCCATATTAATTCTTCCGATGTGTCGGAATATATAATTTGCAGGCGGAGACATCAAGGCCCTGACGAGGAACGGCTAGCGCCGCCTGATGGCGGGACGCCCGCGACACCCGAACGACCGCCGGGTTTCTTGCGATGGCCGACTTTGAGATCCAACTGCCGCCTGATGCGACGAGACTTTGTGACACTACGGACGGAGACCGCGATAGCACATCACCGCAAAAGCAGAACGAGTTCGCAAACTCTTCTCCCTGAAAGGTGATGTCCGCAACCCATGACGGTGTTCTCGGTGGCCGCCTGGGATCGCATTAATCGTCAACGCCGCGAGACCTTGCATGTTCCTCCGTCAACACCACCGCGAAGACGATGCCCATGGCGGAGAAGTGCAACACGCACCGCTCACACCCGGCCTTTTGGGCCTTGAGCAGCGTGAGCTTGCCCGCGTCGTCGAGGTCATCCACGAGGAGTTCGCCGATGCGCTCGAGGGGAGCTCGGCCGCCTTCAAGAAGCGCGGCCGGATTCTGAAGATCATTCTGTTCGGCTCCTATGCCCGCGGCACCTTCGTCGACGAGCCGCACACGATGAAGGGCTACCGTTCCGACTACGACATTCTTGTTATCGTCAATTCGAAGAAACTCGCCGAACCCGAATACTGGGAAAAAGCGACCGACCGATTGATGTGGGACAAGGGGGTCTCGACTCCCGTCGGTCTGATCATCCATGGCGCCAGGGAGGTGAACAACTTTTTGGCGGACGGGCAGTATTTCTTTGTCGACATCCTGCGCGAGGGCATCGTTCTCTATGAACTCGACGACCGGCCGCTGGCGGAACCGAAACGGCTCTCACCCGACGATGCGCTTCGAGTGGCAAGGGAGCATTTCGAGAGACTATTTCCGGAAGCCCGGTTGATGCTGCGGACTGCGCATTGGCAAGCCGGACAAATAGGCGACGCGCCGGAATGGGCGCGTCTCGCAGCCTTTAGCTTAAATCAGGCTACCGAGCACGCATACTCAACGGTCCTCCTAACTCTCGCCAACTACAGCCCGCCGTCCCACAATCTCAAGTTCCTCCGCGGCCTTGCTGAAGATAAAGATCGTCGGCTTATCGATGCTTGACCGCGCGACCAGCACCGATCTATCGCGTGGTACAACATCCTCAACGAGGCTTATGTGAAGGCGCGCTATTCCAAGCACTTCGAAATCACAGAGGAAGCGCTTGGCTGGCTTCTTGAGCGCACCGAACATCTGCATCGCCTTGTTGAAGGGAGCTGCAGGGAGCGGCTGGCGGAATTGGCAAAGGTAAACGGCGTAAGGTGAGGCCTACCTGCGGGCGATGACCGTGCTGCAAAGCCTCCATCGGCGTCTGACTAGGGCCGGGGCGGGGATGCAGCAGTTCCGAGAGATAATCACACCGACGAAGCCGGAGCTCCGCGAATTGGTTCGCGAGCGGGCAGGTCGAATTCGATTCCTCCGAGCAGCGCAATGCGGGCTCGGATCGCCGTAGCGAGATTGCGCGGCCGCCCTTCGTCGGTCGACAGTGCGGCGCAGGATGACGCGTAAGCGCTGCTTCAACGCGTCATCAAGATTGCGGATCTCATACTGGCCTTGGATGGTCCGCACATCAATTATGCGATTTAATCATTGACCGCAGAATTCGCAGCTGTTCCGATGAACGGGACGCGAGAGGCGGCGACGCGTTCCGCATCTTGCCCCCCAAGGCCTTGAACCATTTACCGCAGCCGCTTGCCGCTTTCGTCGAATACCAGGGCGCAGCCCGGATCGAAGCGGGCGGTGATATGGTCGCTGGATTTGAGGCCACGGCCGTTTTTCGTCTCGATGATCACAAGCTCGCCATTGCCATGGCGGGCGTAGGCGAAGGTCTCGCCGCCGAGATGCTCCAGCATGTCGATCGTCAGGTCCAGGCTTGCGGTGCCGTGCTCCTTGAAGTGTTCGGGACGAATGCCGACCGTCACCGGCGTTCCCGGGGTCGCTTCCCGAAGACTGATGGGGATTCTCGCGTCTGCGTAGTCCGGCAGGCGCGCAAAGGTTCCTCCCTCGCCGGTCTCGATCATGCCCTTCAAGAAATTCATCTTCGGCGAGCCGATGAAGCCGGCGACGAAGAGATTGGCGGGATCGTCGTAGAGATCGAGCGGCGAGCCGACCTGCTCGACCACGCCGCCGCGCATGACGACGATCTTGTCGGCAAGCGTCATCGCTTCGACCTGGTCGTGCGTCACATAGACAATCGTGGCGGCAAGCTGCTTGTGCAGCCTGGCGATCTCGATGCGCATGTGGACGCGAAGTTCCGCATCGAGGTTCGACAGCGGTTCGTCGAAGAGGAAGATTTTTGGATGCCGGACGATCGCCCGGCCGATCGCGACGCGCTGGCGCTGGCCGCCGGAAAGCTGCTTCGGCTTGCGGTCGAGCAGCGGACCGAGTTCGAGGATGTTCGCGGCCTCCATTACGCGCTTTTGGATCTCCGCCTTCGGGACGCCGGCGAAGCGCAAGGCAAAGCCCATGTTCTCCCGGACGGTCATATGCGGGTAGAGCGCATAGGACTGGAAGACCATGGCGATGCCGCGCTTCGAGGGATCGACATCGTTCATCAGCACGTCGTCGATTGTCAGGTCCCCGAAAGTGATTTCCTCGAGCCCGGCGATCATCCGGAGCAGGGTCGACTTGCCGCAGCCGGACGGCCCGACGAAGACGACGAACTCGCCGGATTTGATATCGAGATCGACACCCTTGATGACTTCGAAACCGCCATAGGACTTGCGGACGCCGTTGAGTTGCAGCTCACTCATGCCCTCGCCACCCCATCTGCTGTGGCGGAGAGCTCGACCCTGGCAGTGCCGAGACGAGATGAGGTGACGATGACGCGGATATTGCCGGCGACACCCGTCGATTCCAGCCAGAAACCGGTCGAGCCGCCTTGGAAGACGAGCTGGCTTGGCCCGATGAGCCGCGCCGGACCGTCAACCGCGATATCGACGGCATCATTGAGGAAGGGAAGGACGTTGCCGACCTGGTCGAGGGCGCGGACGATGACGCGGACACTGTCGCGCTCCTCGGTCCTGAGCGTCTTGCTGTCGGCCTCTACTTCGAGCGTCATCGGCACGGGATCGGCGACCATCCGGAGATGGGCGACCGCCTTGCCGCCGATGAAGCCGGTGAATTCGGCACTTTCCCATTTCATGCCCCAGACACCGAGCTCGTCCTTGGTGAAGTGGCGGTGGTCGATGACCACAGGGGCGTGCGGCAGGTGCGGGAAGGTCTCGCGGTCCGGACCGACGCGCTTCGTAAGCGAGCCGTATTTCAGTTCGATCTCGTCGCAATTGGTCAGCACGATCAAGGGCAGCACACCGCCGATATTGCGCTCGCCGCGCGCCCAGAAGGTGACCGGCTTCATCACCACTTCTTCGGACGGCTCGCATTGGCTGGCGTAGACAAAAGCGGCGAACTTCGGCTCGCGGAACATGTCCATGACGCCGTGATAGCAGATCCGGTCGCCGGAGCCGAAATCCTTGTGGGTGTTGTAGTCGAACATGCACCAGCCGATCGCGCCGGAAATGCTCGCGTCACCATGCGCTGCGTTCAGCACTTCGAGATGGCGGCGGACATGTTCGGCCTGCCGCTGCTCCTGGTCGTAGATCTTCGTCGGATACATGTGGCCGCCGAATTCGGTGATGAGATAAGGCACCTTGCGGGAAAGCCCGGTGCATTCCTGCTGCGGGCGGAGCGCCGTGCGCGGGCGGTTCGAGCCGGGCAGCTCCTCGTTGCCGAGGATGAAGTCGTTCATCGTGTAGACGTCCTCGAGGAATTCGCTGTCGGTGATGTAGCGCACGCCGCCCGTCTGCCGTGTCGGGTCGAGTTCGCGGGCGAGGCGGTTTGTCTCGACGTAGAAGTCATGCGAATCCTGCGACTCGTTGATCCTGACGCCCCAGATGACGATCGAGGGATGGTTCCAGTCGCGCTCGATCATCCGGCGGACGTTCTGGATCGCCTCCTGCTTCCAGGCCTCGCCGCCGATGTGCTGCCAGCCGGGGATTTCCTCGAAGACGAGCAGGCCGATGCGGTCGCAATGGTCGAGGAACCACTTCGACTGCGGATAGTGTGAGGTGCGGACGAGATTGCAATGGAGCTTGTGCTTCAAGAGTTCCGCATCGCGCTCCTGCGCGCTGCGCCCCATCGCATAGCCGACATAGGGGAAGGCCTGGTGGCGATTGAGGCCGCGGATCTTGAGCGGCCGGCCGTTCAGCCGGAAGCCGTCTACGGTGAACTCCGCGGTGCGGAAGCCGAAACGCGATGCAAGCCGGTCGCGGCCATGATCGGTGCGGAGCTGGACGTCCACCTGATAGAGCACCGGAGCGTCGATATCCCAGAGCGACAAGCCCTTGAGGCCGGTCATATCGAGGGTGACGCTCTCGCCGCTTGTCTCGGCGACCGCCTCGGCGAGAACCTCGCCATCGGCGTCTCGCAAGAGGGCCGTCACCGTGGCGGCGATGGCGATGCCCTGCGGATTGGCGAGGTCGCAGCGAACGGCGACCGCCTTCGTGTCGGACAGCACGTCGCGGGGCTCGATCTTGATATTGGCGATCGACACCGGATCGGTGAGCTTCAGCCAGACGTCGCGATAGATGCCGGCATAGGTGAGGTAGTCGATCCGGCCGCCAAAGGGCGGGATCTCCGGATTCTCGCTGCCGTCGATCTTGACGGTGATCAGGTTGTCGCCTTCCTTGAGGCGCCCGGTCAGGCGGGCCTCGAACGGGGTGTAGCCGTCCTTGTGGGCGACGATCTCCTCGCCGTTCAAGTAGACGACGGCATCCGCCATCGCCGCGTCGAAGACGATCGACACCTCGCGGCCGGCGAAGTCGGGATGCCAGGTGATGATCTTCTGATAGGTGAAGGCGCGCTGGTAGGAGGTCTCGTCGAAATAGTTGAAGGGCAGCTCGACCGCATTGTGCGGCAGGCTGACGGGATCACCGGTTTGCGGCTTGCCGGCATCGGCGGCGTTGAAGCCTTCGGAAAAGACCCATGAATCATTGAATGAAGTGACAGAGCGCATCATCGTTCCTATTTAACTGAGCCCAGCATGCCCTGGACGAATTGGCGTTGCATGAAGAAGAAGACGGTAAGCGTGGGCAGCGTCGCGAGGATCGTGCCGACCATCACCACCCCGTAGTCGGGGTAATAGGCCGAGGCGAGCGACGAGATGACCAGCGTGATCGTCTTCGTCTCGTTGGACTGCAGCACGATCAGCGGCCAGAGATAGTTGTTCCAGGCGGTCATGAAGACGATGATGAAGGCCGCTGCATAGGTCGAGCGCATCACCGGCACATAGATGTAGAGGAAGATCTGCCACTCTTTCAGGCCGTCGACCTTCGCAGCGTCGCGCAGTTCAGAGGGGAACGCCTTGGTGCACTGGCGGAAATAGAAGACGATGAAGGCCGAGCCGATCGTCGGCAGCACGACGGCGATATGCGTGTTGATGAGGTCCATCTTGCCCATCATGATGAACAGCGGGATCATCAGCGCCGCGAAGGGGATCATCAGCGTTAGCAGCATGGCCCGGTAAAGGCGCTCGCGGTGGCGTGATCGGAAGATCTCGAAACCGTAGCCGGCGAGCGACGAGACGGCCAGCGTAAGCACTGTCGCGAAGATGGTGACCTTGGCCGAATTCCAGAAGACCAGCGGCACGTTCACCAAGGTGAAGAAGTTGGCGATATTCGTTGCCAGCGCCTCGCCGGGCAGGAGCCGGCCCTTGATGATGTCGATCGACGAATTGGTCGCGCCGAACGCCATCCAGATGAAGGGGAAGATGGAGAGGAAAGCCATCAGCCCGACGAAGCCATAGGTGAGGACGGCAGACGCGATATTTGCCGGGTTGTTTCTCATCGGTCGCGCTCCCGGGCGAGGAAGAACTGCAGGAAGGCGAGCAGGGCAACGAGCACGACAATCACGTAGGAAACCGTCGCCGCATAGCCGAAGTTCGGCATGAAGCGGAAGGTCAAGTTGTAGATATAGAGCGACAGTGTCAGCGTCGCATTCGACGGCCCGCCCTTGCCCTCGGTGAGGTTATAGACCTCGTCGAAGAGCTGCAGCGTGCCGATCGTCGAGATCACCGTGGTGAACAGGATGACGGGCTTCAGGAGCGGTATGGTGATGTGGGTGAAGCGCGCCCAGGCCGGGACGCCGTCAATCCGCGCTACTTCGTAGATCGACCTGTCGATGTTTTGCAGTGCCGCCAGATAGAAGATCATGTTGTAGCCGGTCCAGCGCCAGGTGATGGCGATGATGACGAGCGCCTTCGCCCAGAAGGGATGCGTCTGCCACGGGATCGGCGAGGCAATGATGCCGATTGCCTGCAGCGTTGAATTGACGATGCCGCCGAACGCGAACATGCCCTTGAAGAGCACCGAATAGGCGACGAGCGATGTGACGCAGGGCAGGAAGATCGCGGTGCGGAAGAAGGCCCGGCCGACGAGCCGCGGATTGTTCAGGAGCGACGCCAGGATCAGCGCCAGCAGGATCATGATCGGCACCTGCACGACGAAATAGGTCATCGTGTTGGTCAGCGCCTTGATGAACACCGGATCGTTCCAGAGGCGGACGATATTTGAAAAGCCGGCGAACTTCATCATCATGCCACGGCCGGACTGGAAGGACATCCAGAGCGACCAGACGATCGGATAGACCATGAAGAGGGCGATCAGCCCGAGCGCCGGCGCGACGAAGAGCCAGCCATTGACGTCATAATATCGGCCGATGCCGCCGCGGCGCGCCAGAGCCATCGTCAACCTCATCGAAAACGGGGGGTACTGGCCGTGGCGCACCCGCCACGGCCGCGAGCGGCAGGCGGTCGGGCCTGCCGCGCGTTGGCTCGGTTATTGGATATGTCCGCTGATTTCGGACTCGATCGCCTTCAGCGCGTCGTCGACCGGCATGCCCTGCGTCAACGCCGGCAATTGCGCGGTGACCGCGAGATCCGCCTCGTTGGTGAAGACGCCGTAGTTGACCGACGGTACCTTCACCAGCCAGTCGGAGAAGTTCTGCCAGACTTTCTCGCCGCCGAAGAACGGATCGGCGGCCTCGTAGGCCGCGCCGCCGCGGGCGGCGAGCAGCGAGCCGACGGCACCGCGCTCCTGCAGGATCTTCTGGTAGAAATCGATGTCCTTGCCGTAGATCTCGTTCAGGAAGTCGATCGCTTCGGCTTTTTCAGCCGAGCTTTCAAGCACGTACCAGCTCGATCCGCCGAGGTTCGAGGCATGCGTCGCGCCTTCGATCGACAGCGCCGGGATCGGCGCCACACCCCATTTGCCGGCCTGGTCCGGCTGCGCCTTGACGGTGCCGGTGATCCACACACCGGTGACGACGGTGGCAACGTCGCCGGAGGTGAAGGTGCCGACCCAGTCGGACCAGCCGTTGGCCGGCTTGTAGATATTGGCGGACATGATCTTGCCCATGGTCTCGACTGCCGCCTTCAGCGCCGGATTGCCGGTGATGTTCGGCTTGCCTTCCTTGTCGAAATACCATTGGCCGGCCGACTGCATGATGATGCGGACGAGGCCGCCATCGTTCGGGTCGAGGCCCATCATCTTCTTGCCGGTCTTCGCCTCGACTTGGCTGCCGATCTCGATGAAACGATCCCAGGTAAGGTTCTGCATGTCCTCGGGCTTGAAGCCAGCCTGCTCGAGGTAGTCCTTGCGATAGTAGAGACCGGTGACGCCGGAATCGAAGGGCATGCCATAGATCTGGCCGTCGACGGTCATCACCTCGACCTTGTACGGCGCGAAACCGGAGTAATCGACAGTACCGGATAGGGCCGCAAAGGCGCCCGGGAAGGATTGCAGGTATTTCTGCGCGCCGTAGTCCTCGATCAGGACAATATCGGGCAGCGCGTCGGCGGTGCCGGAGGCAAGGCCCGTCTGGAGCTTTTGCTCGACGTCGGTCTTGGCGAAATCGACGACATTGAAGGTGACATCCGGATGCGTCTTGGTATAGCGGGCGCCCGCTTCCTTCATGATCGCGACGTTGAAGTTCGGATCCCAGCACCAGATGGTGATTTCCTTCGCCTCGGCGGCGGTCACCGCCAGAAAGCTCGCGCTCGCAAGCGCCAGAGCGGCGATCCGCGGCAGATGGGCACGCGCGAAAATATCCATGCATTCCTCCCTCAAGGTTCGTTCCCCGAGACAGTCCTCTCTGTCTCTGGGGCGGAGTATTTCCTAAAATCGGAGGGGACGCAATATTTTCAGTAAATTTTTACTTGGCTATTTTCTGAGCCAGCTTACGCAGGCTCGAGGTCGGTCTGGGAGAAATCATCGCCCTTGAAGAGCAAGGGGAGGCGGTAGGTTTTCGCGCAGGCATAGGAGAAGCAATCTCCGAAATTGAGCCTTGCGGGGTGGGCGACCACGCCGCCATAGGTCCGGCACGCATCGATCGCGGTGCGATGCATTGCGCTGTCAATCGTCAACTCTTTCGCGCCGATCGTCTCAATAAAAGCCTCGACATGCTGTTGCGCCAAATCGATCAGGTGCGGCGGGATCGGCACTTGGTTTCCGAGGGCGCCATCCCGCTTTTTGCGGGCGAGGCTGATGACAGCCTCAAATACGCAGAGCGAAGAATAGTAGATTGGCTTTGCCGCATTTTCGATCTTGGCAATCAGGAGATCGGCGTCCTCCTCGTCGCCGAGGATGGCGACGATGGCTGAAGCATCCAGGAACATCAGATACCGCCCCACTGTTCATCGGCAAATTTCTTCATGTCAAAGTCGGGATCATCCGGCCCCATGGCGCGAACCTCGTTTTGAAGCCGCTTGATTCGGTCTTTCAAGGGAATTGCTTGTCTGGCGCGTGCCAATTCATTGAGCAGCGCACGACGCACCGCCTCCGTCTTGTTGGGGGCGTTGATCGCCTGCTGGACCTGCTTCGCAAGTTCGTCGACTGCGCCATCGCGAATATAGAGGGACATCGGGGCATTCTCCGGTATATTCCAGATTGGATATACACATATTCTAGTCGGGATATACGGCGGCGGCAAGCGCCGCGAGGTGGCGCCCACCGTGATATGCGACGGGCAGGGATCATGCGTAGCGTCTACACGGACCCGAGCTCTTCGCGGCCGGCCATTGATCCGCCTGGTTCGCGATCGCCCTGCTGGGGCGTGCTTCCCCGCCAGACCATTTCGGTTCCGAGAACCACCTTCTTGGCGACGTCGCGCCCGGAAAGGCGCTCGAGCAACAGGTCGACGGCAGTTTCGCCGATCAGCTCGGCCGGAATCTTGACGGTCGAAAGCGGCGGCCCGAGAAATTGTGCGACAGGAATATCGTTGAAGCTCGCCACGGCAATGTCCTCGGGGATCCTGAGGCCCATCTCCTGAATAGCCCGGTAAGCGCCGAGCGCCATGTTGTCGTTGCAGGTGATCAGTACCTTCGGCGGGTGGGGCTTCGACAGCATCGCCTTTGTGAGCGCGTAGCCGCTGTCGGGCGTCATCCGCTCGACGAGACACAGTTCCGGATCGTAGAGTCCGGCCTTCACCATCCAGTCGATAAAGGTCCGGCAGCGACGCTCCGAGTAGATGTTTTCCGGTTCGTGGAAGGCGTCGATCCAGCCGATAAAGCCGATCCGGCGATAGCCCATGGCGTGAACCGCTTCCAGGAGCCGGGTCATTGCCAACGCGACGTCGCTCAACACGCTGTCGTCCGCATCGCCGGCGGGCGCGTAATCGGCAAAGACGAGGTGGCGGCTGTGGCGGCGCAGCCATTCGAGCGCTTCACCATAGTAGTGGCCGACCGCAACGACGCCCGAGGCGCCCTCCAGTATCGCCGCTTCCGGAGCGCTGCCGGTCGGGACGACCTTGACGATCTCGCTTTTCATCGCCTGACAGCGGCTTTCGATGCCGAGCCGGACGCCGACATAGTAGGGATCGGCCAGTTCCTGGGCCGGCTCGAGGAAGTGGACGAGCGCAATCTTCTGCCCGGCGCCGAGTCCTTGGGCGGCCGCCCGGCCGCGGTTGCGCGGCGTCGCGTAATTCAGCGCCTCGGCCGTTTCGATGATCGCCTGGCGTTTCCTGGTGGAGATCGACAGGGTCGGATCGTAGTTCAAGACCCGCGACACGGTCGCCGACGACACACCGACAGCCGCTGCGATTTCCTTGATTGTCACCATTGTCTTACGTCCCGCCCAGTCAGTCGCGTGCTTCGCGTCTTTTATTTAGTAAATTTTTATCGCGCAGATTTCAATCGCACGCGGCAGCCAGCGTGGTTACCGATTCACTTATCTTCTGGGTTTTTGCGGGCACGCTCGCATACATGCCGGTGGTGCGGAACTCCGTCGGGCTCGCGCCGAAGACGCGGCGGAAGACCTTGGCGAAATAGTTCGGGTCGTCGAAGCCGGACAGGATGGCTACCTCCTTGACCGGCAGGTCCGCGGTCTTGGTCAAGAGCTTCACGGCCCTTTGCAACCGCTTCTGCAGCACGAATTCGGCGGGCGGCATGCCTTCGCTTGCCGCGAAGACGCGGGAGAAGTGCGCGCGGCTCAAGCCGGAGACGCGGGCGAGCTCTTCGACCGGCAGCGGCTTTTCGAGGTTCGCCAGGATATGATCGATGACGTGCTGCATCTTCCGATACTCTTCACTGATGACCGGATGCGAGCCGAAGACGTCGTCATAGAGCGCCATTGCCGCCTCATAGGCGATCGCCGAGGCGCAGCCGGGCGTCTCACCGCCGGTGATGAGGCGGCGGCTGCAGTCCGCCAGGTGCTCGACCGTCTCCGGCTGCAGCTTCAGGACCGGGCCGGTGACGGCGAGAATGGCGCGGTGGATGCGCAGCGCCTCCTCGCCGTTCATCGAGATCCAGAAAAACTCCCACCGCCCGTCTTCCTCCAGCCAGTAGCGGTGATTGTGCGGGACGAGAAGCAGCAGCGTATCGCCCTCGCGCAGGCGATAGGTGCGGTGCTCGTAGCGTAAGTTTCCGGCGCCGCCGATCGTGTGCTGCAGTACAGTGAATGGCGTCTGGCCCCGCTTTCGCCCGTCCCAGTCGTAGCCGCCATCGGTCCTGATCTCGTAGCCGGTGCTGGTCGGCATCGTGTGCAGGCTCTGCCTTCCCCGCGGCAGCGAAACGGTCCGCATCACCGGCCCCCGGTCGATCAATTGCTGCAGCACAGAATCACCCATGAAAGCACAATCCCGCTCTAGTCGCGCTCCGGATTATACACATAATGGCCACAGATCGCGCAAGACGCACGGCTAACCGGCGTCCGAAGCAGGGTTTTCGGTAAGGACGGTCCGCGACGGCTGGCCAGATCAATTCGATGAATTGATTTTACCCTTATTGCGCGAGGATCGCCTTTGCGAGGAGGATTGAACGAAAATGGGCAGCTTCAAGATCGCTATTATCGGCGCCGGCAGCGTCGGTTTCACCAAGAAGCTTTTCACCGATATCCTGTCCGTGCCGGAGCTCCGCGACGTCGAGTTCGCCTTGACGGATCTGAGCGAGCACAATCTCGGCATGATCAAGACGATCCTCGACCGGATCGTCGAGGCGAACGGGCTACCGACGCGCGTGACGGCAACCACCGATCGCCGCAAGGCGCTCGAGGGCGCCCGCTACATCATCAGTTGCGTTCGGGTCGGCGGCCTCGAGGCCTATGCCGACGATATCCGAATTCCGCTGAAATACGGCGTCGATCAATGTGTCGGCGACACGATCTGTGCTGGCGGCATCCTCTATGGCCAGCGCAACATCCCGGTGATCCTCGACTTCTGCAAGGACATCCGAGAGGTGGCCGAGCCGGGCGCAAAGTTCCTGAACTATGCCAACCCGATGGCCATGAACACCTGGGCGGCGATCGAATACGGCAAGGTCGACACGGTTGGGCTCTGCCATGGCGTCCAGCACGGCGCCGAGCAGATCGCCGAGATCCTCGGCGCCAGGGATGGCGAGCTCGACTATGTCTGCTCGGGCATCAACCACCAGACCTGGTTCATCGACGTTCGCTTGGGCGGCCGCAAGATCGGCAAGGACGAACTCGTTGCCGCCTTCGAGGCCCATCCGGTCTTCTCCAAGCAGGAGAAGCTCAGGATCGACGTGTTGAAGCGCTTCGGAGTCTATTCGACGGAGAGCAACGGCCATCTCTCCGAATATCTGCCCTGGTACCGCAAGCGCCCCGACGAGATCACCAAATGGATCGACATGTCGGATTGGATCCATGGCGAGACCGGTGGGTATCTGCGCTATTCGACCGAGACCCGCAACTGGTTCGAGACGGAATATCCGCGCTTCCTTGAAGAGGCGGCGAGACCCCTCGACACGATCAAGCGCTCGAACGAGCATGCGAGCCACATCCTCGAAGCGCTCGAGACCGGGCGCGTCTATCGCGGCCACTTCAACGTCAAGAACAACGGCGTGATCACCAACCTGCCGGCGGACGCAATCATCGAATCCCCTGGCTTCGTCGATCGCTTCGGCATTAACATGGTGTCCGGCATCACGATCCCCGAGGCCTGTGCCACCACCTGCATCTCGTCGATCAATGTCCAGCGCATGTCTGTACATGCGGCGATCACCGGCGACATCGATCTTCTGAAGCTCGCGGTGCTGCACGACCCGCTGGTCGGGGCGATCTGCACGCCGGAGGAGGTCTGGCAGATGGTCGACGAGATGGTCGTCGCCCAGGCTGAATGGCTGCCGCAATACGCCCATGCCGTCGCGGCGGCCAAGGACAGGCTCTCCCGGTCGACGGTGAAGACCCGCGAATGGACGGGTGCTGCGCGGCGCGAGGTACGCTCCATCGAGGAAATCCGCGCCGAGAAGGAAGCCGCGAAGTTGCGCGCCGCCGGGTAGTTCCGGCTGATGGTGATAACCGCTACCCCTCGGGCCCGGGACTGCACCTCACCCTAGCCCTCTCCCCGCAGGCGGGGAGAGGGGACTAAGTGGATGCCGCGAGTCCCTTCGCCCCGCCTGCGGGGAGAAGGTGGCCGGCAGGCCGGATGAGGGGCAGTCCCCCGGCCAAACGGGGTAAGCGCGCGGGCCAAACCGCCCGCGCATCGAAATGACGGCACGAGCACATTCGCGTGAGGAGACGCGGGTACTTGTGAGGCAGGAGGAATGCCACCCGTTCCGGGATGGCAAATTTAGGAGGGAGAACCTGAGGCAATGAAAACGCATCGACTGACAACGACGGCCAGCCTGCTGATCGGCATTTCCGCCTTTGCCGTGCAGGCCTTTGCGGCCGAACCAACCGTGGTGCCCGAGCAGCCGCCCGTGCCCGCGCAGGGCAAGATCACCTATGTGCCGCGCGATTCCATCCTCGAATTCAAGGCCTTGCCTGAATATCACGAGCCGGAATGGGTAACGGAGAAATTCGTCAAGGCCGGCAAGCTGCCGCCCGTTGCCGAGCGCCTGCCGAAGGAGCCGATGGTCTTCAAGACCGGCAACATGCCGGACGGCGCCGGCGTCTATGGCGACGTCATGCGCCATGTGATCGGCGGCCGGCCGGAAGGCTGGAACTACAGCGCCGGCCAGACTCAAGGGTGGGGCGGCATCGACATCGGCATGTCGGAATGCCTGACGCGCACCGCGCCGCTCTACCAGGTCGAGGCCAGCGACGTCGAACCGCTGCCGAACCTCGCCAGGAGCTGGGAGTGGTCCGAGGACGGCCACAAGCTCACCATGCATCTGATCGAGGGCGCGAAATGGTCCGACGGCGACCCCTTCGATGCCGACGACGTGATGTTCTACTGGGACGACAACGTCGTCGATCCGAACGTTTCGCCGCTGAACGGCGCGACGCCGGAGACCTTCGGCGAGGGAACGACGCTCAAGAAGGTCGACCAGTACACGGTCGAATGGACCTTCAAGGAGGCCTTCCCGCGCCAGCATCTCTATGCCATGGCCTATGGCACCTTCTGCCCCGGTCCGTCGCATATCCTCAAGACCAAGCATCCCAAATATGCCGGCACGACCTACGACCAGTACAAGAACGGCTTCCCGCCGGAATACATGAACATTCCGGTGATGGGCGCCTGGGTTCCGGTCGCCTACCGGCCGGACGACATCATCGTGCTGCGTCGCAATCCCTTTTATTGGAAGGTCGACGAGGCCGGCAACCAGCTGCCCTATCTGAACGAAGTCCACTACAAGCTGTCGACCTGGGCGGACCGCGACGTTCAGGCGATCGCCGGATCGGGTGATTTCTCCAACCTCGAGCAGCCTGAAAACTTCGTCGAATCGCTGAAGCGCGCCGCCGACGAGAAAGCGCCGGCCCGGCTCGCCTTCGGCCCGCGCGTCATCGGCTACAATCTGCGCATGAATTACTCGGCCAATGGCTGGGGAGAGCCGGACGAACGCGCCCAGGCGGTTCGCGAACTCAACCGCAACCTGGATTTCCGCCAGGCCGTCACCATGGCGGTCGATCGCAAGAAGCTCGGCGAAGCGCTGGTGAAGGGCCCCTTCACGGCGATTTACCCCGGCGGGCTTTCCTCCGGCACGAGCTTCTATGACCGCAACTCGACCATCTACTATCCCTTCGACCTCGAAGGCGCCAAGGCGCTACTCGAAAAGGCCGGCCTGAAGGACACGGACGGCAATGGTATCGTCAACTTCCCGCAAGGTACCGCCGGCGGCGCCGACGTGCAGATCGTGATGCTCGTCAATTCCGACTACGGCACCGACCGCAATCTCGCCGAAGGCCTCGTCGGCCAGATGGAAAAGCTCGGCCTCAAGGTGGTGTTGAACTCGGTCGACGGCACCAAACGCGATGCGACGCAATATGCCGGCAAGTTCGACTGGCTGATCCGCCGCAACGACCAGGAGCTGACTTCCGTCGTGCAGAATACGACGCAGCTCGCCCCCACTGGCCCGCGCACCAGCTGGCATCACCGGGCACCCGAAAGCGGCAAGGTCGATCTCCTGCCGCACGAGCAGGAACTCGTCGACATCGTCAACAAGTTCATCGCGAGCAACGACAACGAGGCGCGCGCCGATCTGATGAAGCAGTTCCAGAAGGTCTCGACGGAGAATGTCGATACGGTCGGGCTCACCGAATATCCGGGGGCGCTGATCATCAACAAGCGCTTCTCGAACATTCCTCCGGGCGCGCCGATCTTCATGTTCAACTGGGCGGAAGATACGATCATCCGCGAGCGGGTGTTCGTCGCGGCGGACAAGCAGGGCGACTACGAACTCTATGCCGAGCAGCTTCCCGGCAAGCCGGGCGACAGCGGCCCGAGCAACTGAACGTGATCGTCTCCCCGGCTCCTGACGATCGGAGCCGGGGGATCGCCCTTCACTCCGCGGGTGGCGGCTTGCCGGCACCCGAACGGAAAACCGATGGAAGGAAACGACATGTTCAGGTTTCTGCTTGTCCGCGTCGCCTCTGCCATTCCGGTGCTGTTCGTCCTGAGCGTGGTGACCTTTGCCATCATCCAGGCGCCGCCCGGCGACTATAGCGACTACATCCGCTCCCAGCTGATCAACCAGGGCGGCGCCTCCTTCGAGGAAGCCGACGCCCAGGCGCAGGCCTATAGCAAGGAACACGGTCTCGATAAGCCGCTGCCGCTCCAATACGTCAACTGGGTGACCGGCATCGTGACGCGCGGCGACTTCGGCCACAGCCTCTATTACAACAAGCCGGTTGCCGACGTCGTCGGCGAGCGCCTGCCGCGCACGCTTGCGCTGGCGCTGGTCTGCCACATCCTCGCTTCGGTCATCGGCATCGGCTTCGGCATTCTTGCCGCGACCCGGCAATATTCCTGGGTGGACAGCCTGCTTTCGACCGTCTCCTTCCTCGGCATGACGGTGCCGCGCTTCCTGATGGCGCTGATCATCGTCTATGTTCTCGTCTTCCATTTCAATGTGAGCGAGATCAACAGCTTCCATTCCGCCCGCTATGGCGGTGCGCCCTGGTCGTGGGGCAAGTTCGTCGACCTGGTGAAGCATGTCTGGCCGGTCGTGGCGATCGCCACCCTCGGCGGGCTCGCCTACAATATGCGCGTCATGCGCGGCAACCTGCTCGACACGCTGAACGCCCAATATGTCGAGACGGCGCGCGCCAAGGGCCTGAGCGAGGGTGCCGTCGTCATGCGGCATGCGGTTCCGAACGCGCTGCACCCGCTCATCATGTATCAGGGCGTCGTGCTTCCCTACATGCTGACCGGCGAGATCGAGACGGCGATCATCTTCGCGCTGCCGACCGTGGGGCCGGCGATCGTCGGTTCCATGTGGGTGGGTGACGTCTATGTCACCGCGACCTTCATGCTGGTGCTCTCGGCAACGCTGATCGTCGGCAACATCATCGCCGACATGCTGCTCGCCGCGCTCGATCCGCGGGTGCGCATGGGAGGGGGGGCCTACGCATGACCATCGAAGCCCACAGCACCGTGCCGATTGCCATGCAGCCGGAAGAAAAGCACCACCACGAGAGCTATACCGCGCTCGTCTGGCGGCGGCTGAAGCGCTCCTGGACGGGCCTGCTCGGCCTGATCCTCGTCAGCCTCCTGATCCTCATGGCGATCTTTGCCGATTTCCTGTCGCCGGTCGATCCGAAGGCGACCGGCGTGGCCTTCGCACCGCCACAGGCGATCAGCTTCACCGACAAGGACGGCAACTTCGTCTTCTCGCCGCGCAGCTACCCGGTGCGCGAGACGGAGGAGCTCGACCCGATCACCTTCCAGCCGATCATCGGTCCCGACTACGAAAACCCGCAGATCCTCGGCTTCTTCGTCAAGGGCGCGCCCTACAGGCTCCTCGGGCTGATCCCGGCCGAGCGCCATTTCTTCGGCGCCGTCGACGGCACGCCGGTGCATCTGCTCGGCACCGACAAGTTCGGCCGCGACGTGCTGTCGCGCATTCTCTACGGGTCGCGCATCTCGCTGATCATCGCGCTGACGGTGGTCTCCATCGTCACCGTGGTCGGCACGACGGTCGGCATGGTGTCGGGCTATTTCGGCGGGCGCTTCGACGCCTGGATGCAGCGTTTCGTCGAGCTCGTGCTGGCCTTCCCGCAATTGCCGCTCTACCTGGCGCTCGCCTCGTTGATCCCGGTCACGGCGCCGACCAACGTCTTCCTTGCCTTCGTGGTCATCGTGATGTCGGCGCTCGGCTGGGCGCAGATGTCGCGCGAGGTGCGCGGCAAGACGCTGGCGCTCGCCCGCATCGACTATGTGCGAGCGGCGATCGCAATCGGCGCGACCGACCGGCGCATCATCTTCCAGCACATTTTCCCGAATGTGATGAGCCATGTGATCGTCGCCGTCACGCTGGCTATCCCGCAGGTGGTGCTGCTCGAATCCTTCCTCGGCTTCCTCGGCTTTGCGGTCAAGCCGCCGCTCATTTCCTGGGGGTTGATGCTGCAGGATACGGCAAACTACTCGGCCATCGGATCCTATCCGTGGATCCTCTCGCCCGTCGCCTTCGTGCTCGTCACCGTCTTCGCCTTCAATGCGCTGGGTGACGGCTTGCGCGACGCAATCGACCCCTATTGAGGAGCACGCCGATGGCAACGATCGAAAACAATGTCCCGGCACCGCAAGAGCGGACCGACCGCCATACGAAGGAAACGCGGCCCGTCATCGACGCCCGCAAGGTGGCTGTCAACTTCAAGGTAGAGAACGGCACGGTCGAGGCGGTGAAGGACGTTTCGTTCCAGCTCTATCGCGGCGAGACCGTGGCGATCGTCGGCGAGTCCGGCTCGGGCAAGTCGGTGACGGCCCGCACCATCATGGGGCTTCTTTCCAAGCGCGCCACGATCGCCGCGCATTCGCGCATCGAGTATGACGGCCGCGACGTCCTGAAATTCTCGGCGCCGCAGCGCCGGGCGCTGCGCGGCGACCGGATCTCGATGATCTTCCAGGAGCCAATGAGTTCGCTGAACCCGGTCTATACGATCGGCAGCCAGATCATCGAGGCGATCCGGGCGCATCGCCGGATGAGCCGCCGTGCGGCGGCGGCCCGCGCGCTGGAATTGCTGCAGCATGTGCAGATCCCGGACCCGGAGGCGCGGCTCAACCAATATCCGCACCAGCTTTCCGGCGGCCAGCGCCAGCGCGTGATGATCGCCATGGCGCTTGCCAACGACCCGGACGTGTTGATCGCCGACGAGCCAACGACGGCCCTCGACGTCACCGTGCAGGCGCAGATCCTCAACCTGATCCGCAAGCTGCAGCAGGAGCTCGGCATGGCGGTGATCCTGATCACCCACGACCTGACGGTGGTGCGGCAATTCTCCGACTACGTCTATGTGATGCAGCTCGGCGAGGTGAAGGAACACAACACGACGGCGGCGCTCTTTGCCAACCCGCAGCATGCCTATACGCGCCGGCTGCTTGCCTCGGAACCATCAGGCTCGGCGAAGCCGCTGCCGGACAATGCGCCGATCATGCTCGACGGCCGCAACGTCCGGGTCTCGTTCATGCTGAAGAAGGGCGGCTTCTTCAAGCCGGAGCTGAAGGAGCTCGTCGCGGTCGACAGCCTGAGCCTCAATCTGCGCCGGCATGAGACGCTCGGCCTCGTCGGCGAGTCCGGATCCGGCAAGACCACTTTCGGCCAGGCGCTGATCCGGTTGATCAACACCGATGCCGGCGAGATCTATTACGACGGCGAGCCGATCCATAACAAGGACCGCTGGGGCATGCGCCCGTTGCGCTCGCGGATCCAGATCGTCTTCCAGGATCCGTTTTCCTCGCTCAACCCGCGCATGTCGATCGGCCAGATCATCGAAGAGGGCCTGATCGTCAACGGCATCGGCGAAAACCGCAAGGACAGGCTCGCGCGCGTAGAGGATGCGCTGGTCAGCGCCGGCATGCCGGCCAATATCCTGTCGCGCTTCCCGCACGAATTTTCCGGCGGCCAGCGCCAGCGCATCGCGATTGCCCGCGCCATCGCACTTGAGCCGGAATTCATCCTGCTTGACGAGCCGACCTCGGCGCTCGATCTCTCGGTGCAGGCTCAGATCATCGAGCTCCTGCGCAAGCTGCAGGACGAGCGGGGCCTCAGCTACCTCTTCATCTCCCATGACCTGAAGGTCGTGCGCGCGCTCTGCCACCGCGTCGTGGTCATGCAGCACGGCAAGATCGTCGAAGAGGGGCCGGTGAACGAAATTCTTTCCAATCCCAAGACTGCCTACACGGAGCGGCTCGTCAGAGCCGCCTTCGAAGTGGCCGCGTGACTTCCAAGAAAAGAGGCTATTCCATGACCAGACAACCCAAGATCACCTTCATCGGCGCCGGCTCGACCGTCTTCATGAAGAACATCATCGGCGACGTCTTGCAGCGGCCGGCGCTTTCGGCCGCGACCATCGCGCTGATGGACCTGAACCCGGAGCGTCTCGCCGAAAGCGAGATCGTCGCTGGCAAGCTGGTGCGCACCCTCGGCGTCAAGGCCAAGGTCGAAACCTATTCGAACCAGCTGAAAGCGCTCGAAGGCGCCGACTTCGTCGTCGTCGCCTTCCAGATCGGTGGCTACGAGCCCTGCACCGTCACCGATTTCGAGGTGCCGAAGAAATACGGTCTGCGCCAGACGATCGCCGACACGCTCGGCGTCGGCGGCATCATGCGCGGGCTTCGCACCGTGCCGCATCTCTGGAAGATCTGCGAGGACATGCTCGCCGTCTGCCCGGAAGCGATCCTCCTGCAGTACGTCAACCCCATGGCGATCAACACCTGGGCGATCGCCGAGAAATACCCGACGATCAAGCAGGTCGGCCTCTGCCATTCGGTCCAGGGAACGGCCTTCGAGCTTGCCCGCGACCTCGACATTCCGCTGGACGAAATCCGCTACCGGGCGGCCGGCATCAACCACATGGCCTTCTACCTGAAGTTCGAGCATCGGCAGAAGGACGGCAGCTATCGCGACCTCTACCCGGACCTGGTCCGCGGCTATCGCGAAGGGCGGTTCCCGAAGCCCAGCCACTGGAACCCGCGCTGCCCGAACAAGGTGCGCTACGAGATGCTGACGCGGCTCGGCTATTTCGTCACCGAGAGCTCGGAGCATTTCGCCGAATACACGCCCTATTTCATCAAGGACGGCCGTCCCGACCTGATCGAGAAATTCGGCATTCCGCTCGACGAATATCCGAAGCGCTGCATCGAGCAGATCGAGCGCTGGAAGGGCCAGGCGGCGGCCTTCAAGGAGGCCGAGACGATCGAGGTGGAAGAAAGCCACGAATACGCTTCGTCGATCATGAACTCGGTCTGGACCGGCGAGCCTTCGGTGATCTACGGCAATCTCAGGAACAATGGCTGCATCACCTCGCTGCCGGAAAATTGCGCGGCGGAAGTGCCGTGCCTCGTCGATGCCTCCGGCATCCAGCCGACCTATATCGGCGCACTGCCGCCGCAGCTCACCGCGCTGATCCGCACCAACATCAACGTCCAGGAACTGACGGTCCAGGCGCTCGTCACCGAAAACCGCGAGCACCTCTATCACGCGGCGATGATGGATCCGCACACGGCGGCCGAGCTCGACCTCGACCAGATCTGGTCGCTCGTCGACGACCTGCTCGTCGCCCACCGAGACTGGATCCCGGAATGGGCCCGGGTTTCGAAGAAGGTACAGGCCGCCTGATTCCTTTCTCCCGGTCAGGCGACCACATGGCCCCGGAACGCACGCGTTCCGGGGCCTTTCTTCGAGTGCCGCCAGCCGCGAGGGCGCAGGGGAAGCACCGGCCTCGGCCGGGCGGGTCAGGGCAGCAATGCACTGTCTTCACGAGCGCGATCGAGCACGTAGCCGAGATCGTCGGGAAGCATGAAGCCATCGGCGATCAGTCCTTCCGAGACACGTTTGACCGCGGCGACATAGGCTTCGCTATCGGCATAGCGGTCGCTCAAGGGGTCTCGACTATCGGCATTGCTTCGTTCTCTGGGGAAGGGGATGAAGGTACCGGTAAGGCTGCAGAGCTCGCCTTCTCCGAAGCCCGTCTTGCGGAGGTTCCAACCGGCATAGGTCCCAAGCGGCGCCTGAACATAGGCCATCCTGATACCGCCGAACGGATTGCCGTCCGCATCGACGGCGGGCAGATAGACAGGATAGGCCTTGCCGCGCGACGGCGGCTGTGAGGAATAGTCCATCACCCTGAGTTCGTTGAAGACCGGCCGCGCCACCTCGCCATTGATCTTCGGCAGTTTCAGCTTGTCCAGGCTGACAAGCGTTCCGTCTGTCAGGCTTGGATAGCGGCTGGGAGGTGGAGCCTTGTTATGCGACACCCAGTCCGCCATCGCCACATACACCGCTCGCATGACCGGCGCGGTGCTCAGCGGATTGGTCGGAAAGGCGCAGGCCGCTTCCTCGCCGGATTTCGCCGACCAACTATTGGAGTGCGGCGCCCCAGCGATGAAATAGAGCCGCACATTGTCAGGCATCTCGATCTGTTTGCCATCCGGTGACGTCGTGACCAGGGAAGCGCCAGCCTGCCAGAACTCGGTCGACGTGTCGGTATGCATGATCTTCGGGCACGTGTCCGTCGGGCTGCAGGCCGAAAGAATGCTGCCGCTCTCGCCGCTCATGGGATCTCGGGTTTCGGTGTAGGTGAAGGGGAACTGATCGCCTGGATAGTCGTGGTCCTCGTGCTGGCGCGAATAGCGTCCCGGCTGGGCGAAGCGGAAGTTGGTAAAGGTCTTGCGCGAGCCGGCGATATGCGGGATCGCCCCGTCGAAGACCTTGTTGCCTTGCTCGTCGGCGTTGAAGCCCTGGTAGATCAGGTCGCGAAGGAAGCGCCCCGATTGGGAGATGCCGATGCCGATCGCGTGCTTCACACCGTCAAGCGGATTCTCCACGTCGTGACCCGCATTGCCACGCAGAAACGAGATCAGGTCGCTCGTGGCAGCGAAGCCCAGGCCGGCGGGAACCGCATCCTTGGCCGGGTAGACGAATTCATAGATCGCCCCGGCGTCCATCTCCGCAGGCCGGGTGATCTCGATTTCCGTGGGGCTCAGATATCTGAAGCCCAGCCCGGTCCTGTGTTGCGCCTCGTCCGCCTCCCTGGCGCGGACGGTCAGCCTGGCTTTCGACGGATCGAGGTCCGCCGCCGGATAGGTCAGTTTCGCGGTACTCGTTTGGCCCGGTTTGTCAAAGATGAACTGTTCGCGCGACGGGCCGGTGACGCCGCCGAGCACGGGCAGGTCGAGGTTCAGAAACTCATCGGCAAGACCCGTCTGCCAGCCGCTCCAGACGATGGTATCACCGCGGTTCATGAGAAACCCGTCGCCGGCCTCCATTGGGGTGGACGGGACGCTGGTAGACTCGCTGCGGTTGAGTAGTTGGAAGCTCAGGTTCCTGCCGCGGTTCGGCACCTCGTAGAGAAGAAACGCCGAGCGCTGCGCCGCATTCGACGGCCTCAGGATCGAGACCTCCGTGCTGAAGACGACTTCCCCCGACGCGTTCACCGGAGCCTTGTCGATATCGACGACACCGGCAAGGCGCGGCGACTTCGGATCGACGGCAAAGGTTGCGATCGCATCGATCCGTTCATAGGCGCCCGCCTGGCCGAAGGTCTTGCCTTGAAAGACAGTCCCAACCGCCTTGATCTCAAAGATGGTGACGCGGGCCCAGGCGCTGCTGGACAGCAGCGCGAAGGACACCATGGCTGATAGAAAGGTCAGGCGTTTCCGCATATGAATTCCCTCCTGTTTGGATTCGGTCACGGAACGGCAGCGCGTGCATTCCCGGGCTGGCGACCCTGCTGTTAGACCAGGCCAGGCACGACGAAGACCAGCCAGGCGACCACCGGCCCGATGATGGCGATCAGCGCGCTGTAGACCAGCAGTTGCCGCAGCACGTGCTCGCGCTTGTCGTCCGGCGCATTGGCGACGACGAGGGCGCCGTTGGTCGAAAACGGGCTGGTGTCGACGATCGTCGTCGAGATGGCGATGGCGGCCACGACGCCGATGGCGCTGATGTGGCCCTGCAGCAGGAACGGTACCGCGAGGGGGATGATGGCGCCGAGCAGCGCCGTCGAGGAGGCGAAGGCCGAGACGATCGCCCCGGTGAAGCACAGGAGCAGCGCCACCAGCAACGGCATGCCGAGGCTTGAAATGCCGCTGGCCACATAGTCGACCGTGCCGGCCTTTTCCATGACGCCGACATAGGTGATGATGCCGGTGATCAGCAGTACCGTCGACCAGCTCACCTTGTCGATCGCCGCCTTCTGGGTCTTCGGCGAGATGAGCGCAAGCACAACGGCAACGGTGATCGCCACCAGCCCCACATTGAACTTGAAGACCAGGGCACCGATACCGAGCGCCGTCAGGCCGACCAGGGTGGAGATCATTTCCGGGGTGAGGCGCAATGTCTGTAGGGTGTCCGCCGCCGTACCGTAGGCGTGTTCCCTGATCGGCTTGGCGGGCGTGCCGCCGTGACCCCGGATCGATGCGGATACGCCCTCGGGGTGGAGCTCGGGCAGCGGCCCGGCCGAAGCCGGTTTCTGTTTCATGACCTTTGCACCGCCGAAGACGAAGAACACCAGCACGGCGATCGCAAGGTTGAAGAAGAAGCTGGAGAGGAACAGCGATGTCGGGGCGAAGGGCAGGCCGGCTTTGACGACGATCTGGTTGGTGATGCCGCCATAGACGCTGATCGGCGAGAAGCCGCCGGCCTGGGCGCCGTGGATGACCATCAGGCCCATCATCGCCGGGTGGATGCGGTATTGGACGGCAAAGCTCAGCGCCACCGGCGCAAGAATGGCGACGGCCGCCGGCCCGAGCGCACCGAAGCCGGTAATGACCGCAGCGACGAGGAACATCACCCAGGGGATCCAGGCGACATGGCCGCGCACCAGCCGCACGGCGCATTCGACGAGCCAGTCGATCGTGCCATTGATCTGGGCGATGGCGAAGAGATAGGTGACGGCGACCAGCGTCAGGAACAGGTCGCTCGGGAAGCCGGCGAAGATGTCGCTGGCCTTCATGCCGATGATCAGCGATCCGAGCAGAAAGGTGCAGCCGAAGGCCAGCGCGCCCATGTTGATCGGCTGGATGGTCGCGATGACGAACATGCCGACCAACAGCAGTATGGATAGGATTTCGATGCCCATGATTCCCCTCCCTCCGGCGCCTCAGCGCCGGCAGTTCGCGATTTTTCAAGTTTGAAGTTATCCCGAGCGCCTTCCTCCCAGAGGGCGCACGAGGCGGCTTACGTCCTTATATAAAGGTCGGCGTATTGCTGCCGCAGGACGTTCTTCTGGACCTTGCCCATCGTGTTGCGCGGCAAGTCGTCGGCGAAGATGATGCGTTTCGGCTGCTTGTAGCGCGCGAGCCGGTCCTTGAGCGCGCCAAGAATGGCGCTCTCATCGAGCGCCGCATGGGGCTTGCACACGACGATGGCGGTGACGCCCTCGCCGAAATCGGGATGCGGAACGCCGATCACGGCGCTTTCGGCGACCCCGTCGAGCTGATCGATCTCGCCCTCGACCTCCTTGGGATAGATATTGTAACCGCCCGAAATCACCAGGTCCTTGCCGCGGCCGACAATGTGGACATAGCCGTCCCTGTCGATCTTGCCGAGGTCGCCGCTGATGAAGAACCCATCAGTAGTGAATTCCGCGGCGGTCTTTTCCGGCATCCGCCAGTAGCCCTTGAAGACATTCGGCCCCTTGATTTCGATCATCCCGGTTTCCTCCGCCGGCAAGGTAGCGCCGGTGGCGGGATCGGTGACGCGCACCGTCACGCCGGGCAGCGGGAAGCCGACCGTTCCGGCTATCCTGTCGCCGTCATAGGGGTTCGAGGTGTTCATGTTGGTCTCGGTCATGCCATAGCGCTCGAGGATGGCGTGCCCGGTACGCTTCGCGAACTCGACATGCGTCTCGGCGAGCAGCGGCGCAGAGCCGGAAATGAAGAGGCGCATGGCGGCGACCGCCTGCCGGTCGAGGCGCGGGCTCTGCAGCAGGCGGACGTAAAAGGTTGGAACGCCCATCAGCAGCGTCGCCTCAGGCATCAGCGACAGGACCTCGTCCGGATTGAACTTCGGCAGCAGGAACATCGAGGCGCCGGCCAGCAGCGTGACATTCGTGGCGACGAACAGCCCGTGCGTATGGAAGAGCGGCAGGGCATGGATCAGCCGATCGCCGGCGGTGACGCGCCAGTAGTCGCGCAGGGTCGTGGCATTCGAGAGCAGGTTTCCGTGGGTGAGCATCGCCCCCTTGGAGCGGCCCGTCGTTCCCGAGGTATAGAGGATCGCCGCCAGGTCATCGGCGTTGCGCGACGCATCGACGAAGCCGGCCGGCTCTTCGCGGGCGAGATCGAGAAGCGAGCCGGTGCCGTCGGCGTCAAGCGTTTCGACGATCGCGCCGTAGGGCTCTGCGATCGTCCTGACGCTCTCCCGGGCGCCCGGCGAAACGACGACCAGGCGCGGCTCGGCATCGCCGATGAAATAGTCGAGTTCCGCGAGCGTATAGGCGGTGTTGAGCGGCAGGTAGACCGCACCGCTGCGCAGGCAGGCGAGATAAAGGATCAGCGCCTCGGCGCTTTTCTCCACCTGCACCGCGACCCGGTCGCCCGGGCGGATGCCGAGCGTATCGATCGCGCTGGCGATGCGGCCCGAAAGGTCGAGCGCGTCATCATAGGTCCAGATCCGGCCGCCATTGATGCGGATGAACGGCGCATCGCCGGCAGCGGCGGCCCGAATGGCGTCGAAAAGATGGTTGCTCACTTGCGCCCTCCTCCAATCTTGTCGTTCATGACCTGTGCGAACGGTCGTGACATTTCGCTCCTGCTGCCGCGGCGGCTTTCGCCGTTTCGGCCGAGCAGGCCTTTGACGGCCGGCGATGCGGTAACCTCGCCGCGCTGCGCCAGGGCCTCGTGGTTCGCCTCGATGTCCTCGAGCTTGTAGAGATAGTTGACCATCAGCCCGTGCGCCTGCTGCATCGCCTTGGCCGAGCGGTCGCCGAGGAAGTTCAGCCTTTCCAGGCGGGCGCCATTGCCGAGATGGAAGCGGGCGACCGGATCGAGCGGGCGACCCTCCGGCGTGCGCTCGATCAGGAAATAGTGGGCTGCGAGCGGCAGCAGCAGGGGCTCGATCTTGCTTGCCGCGTTCGCGTCGTCGGCCCATGCGGGATCGTCGAGCAGGTCCAGAACCTTGCGCTCGTCGTCGGTCAGCGGCGGCTCGGCGTCCGAACTGCGCGCCCTGGCAAGCCAGCGGGCAAAGCCCGGAACCGGCGAAAGCGTGACGAAGTTCTTGAGACCGGGCAGGTCCCTGCGCAGATCCTCGACCACCTGCTTGATCAGGAAATTGCCGAACGAGATGCCGCGCAGGCCCTCCTGGCAGTTGGAGATCGAATAGAAGACGGCGGTCGTCGCCTGATCGGGATCGATCTGCTCGCGGCCCTCGTCGAGCACGTCCATGATGGCGCCCGGCACGGATCGGGTGAGCGCCACCTCGACGAAGACGAGCGGCTCGTCGGTGAGCCGCGGGTGGAAGAAGGCGAAGCAGCGCCGGTCGGCCGGCGCCAGGCGTCGGCGCAATTCCTCCCAGCCGGCGATTTCGTGCACCGCCTCGTATTTGATGATCTTTTCCAGGATGTGCGCCGGCGTCGACCAGTCGATGGGACGGAGCGTCAGGAAGCCTCGATTGAACCAGGAGCCGAACAGGTGGGTGAAATCCGCATCGAGAGCGCGATATTCTCCCGATCGATCATTGGAAGCGAGAAGCTGCTGGCGCATCCGGACCAGCTTGGCCGTTCCGCTCGGTGCATGGTTCAAGCGGCGCAGCAATTCCTGACGGCGTGGTTCCGCCGCCCTGTGGAGTGCGATGATCGCCGCGGGGCTCTTTTCCGCGCGGTACCTGTCGACCGCCTTGTCGAGCTTCGCCGTATCGGCGCCGAATTTTTCAGAGAGCATCTGCAGGAACTGCTCAACCCCGGCGCTATCGAGCTTGCTCCAGCGCCCGAGGATCTCGGCGGCGATAGCCATACCGGATGCTTCGCCGCGGCTCGACAGCAGCATCTCGCAAAGCGTCTCGAGATCGGCTTCGACAACCGAGTCCGCGGAGCGCGAAGCGGAAAACAAAAGCTTGCGTCCGCGCTCGGTGATGCCCTGCAGCATATCGCTGAAAAACGAGGTTCCGGGCATGCCATTCTCCTCCTGCTGCATGGATGCATCGACAGTCTAGTCTATCGACGCGTACCGGCATTCTCATTTTCGAGCTGGCAGTATGGTATATAAACTGGCACATTACGTGTGCGACGTCAATGATCGTGTATACAAGAATTGAAATCCTGCATTATAGAGGCAGAGCGGATGTCCGAGAATGCTGGCCGGTGGCTCCGGGACGAAATCGAAAACGCAATCCTTTCCAACGAGTTCGGTCCCGGGGAGCGGCTGGACGAAATGGTGCTCGCCAGCCGCTTCGGCGTGTCGAGAACGCCGGTCCGCGAGGCGCTGATGCAGCTCAATGCGATAGGCCTTATCGAAATTCGACCGCGGCGCGGCGCCGTCGTCATCGATCCGGGACCGCATCGCATCTATGAAATGTTCGAGGTCATGGCGGAACTCGAGGGCCTCGCCGGTTCACTCGCCGCCCGCCGCCTTGACGAGCCGTCCCGGCAGGCGATCACGGCGGCACACAAGCGCTGCGAGCACTCGGCCGAGGCCGGCGACAGCGACGCCTATTATTACGACAACGAGGAATTCCATAAGGCCATCTATGCGGCCAGCCGTAGCGAGTTCCTCGAGGAGCAATGCACGCAACTGCACCGGCGGCTGCGCCCCTATCGTCGACTGCAGCTACGGGTGCGCAATCGTCTCTCGACATCCTTCTTGGAACATTGCGGCATCGTTGACGCGATCTTCGCCGGGGACGGGGAGGAGGCCCGCCGGCTGCTACGTTCTCACGTCGGCATCCAGGGCGAGAGGTTCAGCGATCTGGTCGCCAGCATGGCGACCAGATGAGCGGGATACCGTCCGGCCGATCGCGTTCTGGAATTCCAGACTCCTATAGCCGGATTTGACCGGGTCGATCCCTCCTTTGAGAGCCATTCCGATTGCGACCCCGTTGCGGCGTCCGTCTGTCGCGCGCGTGCGACGGGTGGTCATTGGGTCCCAACGAAGTGGAGGACGGCAAGCCGTTGTGCGGACCGCCTGCCAGGACCGCGCTTGGAACGGGGCTGACATCGTGCTCCTCTTGACCCGCCGGCGCCGCAATCTGGAAAATCCGTGAGAGATGTGCTACATATCTGACTATCTGACTAGGTGATCGACGATGGGCAAGAACGCGGACCTGACGAAGTTGAAAAAAGCTCGCGGACAAAACGCGGGCGGATGGTGGAAGCTCGAAGACGCCAAGGCGCGCTTCAGCGAGGTGGTGCGGCACGCGCGCGAGGACGGGCCGCAGCGCGTGACAGTGCGGGGCAGGGATGCGGTTGTAATTATGAGCGCCGAGGAGTTCGATCGGCTCGTACCCGAGAAGCCGCGAGCACCGTTCGTCGAATTCATGGAAAGTCTGCATCTTGGCGGGCTCGATCTTGAACGCGAGATGGATCGAGGCCGGGATATCGAACTTTGAAGGGTTGGTTGCTCGACACCAACGTCGTGGGCGCACTGATCAATCCGAAGGGTGCGCCTTCGGTAAAGATGTGGGGAGCCGATCAGGATGAGGAAGCCTTCTATATCAGCGTCCTGACACTGGCCGAGTACGACAAGGGCATTCACAACCTTTCGGAGGACCATGCCGACCGGCCGCGCTACATGGCGGCGCGCGACGCGCTAGCCGAGCGTTTTGGCCGGCGGGTCCTCTCGCTTGACGACGTCATCGTGCGGCAATGGGGACGAATTTCAGGGGAAGTGAAACGCGACAGCGGTCACGCCCCGCCTGTGATCGACACGATGATCGCAGCGACGGCGATCGAACATGACCTCTATCTTGTCACGCGCAACGTGAAGGACGCTCGGCCATCCGGCGCAATAATCTTCGATCCGTGGAATGACGATGCTGAGAAATTCCCGCTGAGCCCTCGCGGCCGCTGAGTGTCCGCGACAGAAATAATGGCCGGCCTCATGGGAGATCGGCCCTTTGAGGTCGGGAGAAGGGGCGAGGCCGAAAGCTCGCCGGTTGCGGTTTAGCCGAGAGACGCCATCGGGAGTTCGGCCGCCTTCCGGTCGACGGACCGGGATTGTCGACGTGGCGCTCGAACGGCTTCCAGGTTTCGCCCACGCCCCGTCGCACCCACGTCCGCGCGTCGGAGACAATCGCCTGACTTCGCACTATGGGACACTTCCAGCTAGCGCCATGCTGCCGTCATTCGAATCCATTCCTTGGTCCTGGCTTCCGGGTCGGCGTTGAGCGTGATGTCGGTGACGACGGCAGCGCTGGCGGCACCATGGGCGAAGACGCCGTCGATCCGCTCGGGATTGAGCCCGCCGATGGCGACGAGCGGCAGTGGCGACACGCGCTCGCGCCACGTGGAAAGCCGCGCCAGACCCTGCGGTGCCCATTTCATTTTCTTGAGGATCGTAGGATAGATCGGCCCGAGCGCCACGTAGTCGGGCGCGGCGGCAAGCGCTGTTTCGAGCTCATTGTCGTCATGAGTGCTCACCCCGAGTTTCAGCCCGGCGGCCCGGATCGCGGCCCGATCGGCAGCGGCGAGATCCTCCTGACCGAGATGGACGAAATCGCAAGCCTCCTCGATCGCCAGCCGCCAATAATCGTTGACGATCAACTGGCATTGATGGGCCGCACAAACCGCCTTGGCCCTGCGGATCTCGCCGCGAAGCTCTTCATCACTTTGCTCCTTGATCCGGAGCTGCACCAGTTTGACGCCGAGCGGTACCAGCCGCTCGATCCAACGGACGCTGTCGACGATGAGATAGAATGGGTCGAGCTTCACGAGAAGACCGCCTTTCCGATGATGGGCGTGGAGGGAACGGCCATGTCGCGCGGCTCCAGCATGCCGGCGCCATGGGCCATGTGGCCGGCCTCGATCGCCTTGGCGAAGGCTTCGGCCATGGCGGCCGGGTCGGCGGCGGCGGCGACCGCGGTGTTGAGGAGCACGGCGTCATAGCCGAGTTCCATGACCGTTGCCGCATGCGAGGGGCGGCCGATGCCGGCGTCGACGATCAGCGGTACGTCCGGAAATTCCCCGCGCATGGCACGCAGCGCCGGCAGGTTCTGCGGACCCATGGCGCTGCCGATCGGCGCACACCAGGGCATCAGCACCTTGCAGCCGGCTGCGACAAGCCGTTCCGCGACGACCAGATCGTCGGTCGTATAGGGAAACACCTCGAAGCCTTCGCCGGCGAGGATGCGGGCCGCTTCGACAAGGCCGAAGACGTCCGGCTGCAGCGTGTCGTGATGGCCGATCACTTCCAGCTTGATCCAGTTGGTCGCAAACACCTCGCGCGCCATCTTCGCGGTCAGCACTGCCTCGGACACAGAGTGGCAGCCGGCCGTGTTCGGCAGGACGCGCACGCCGAGCTCGCGGATCAGATCGAAGAAGGCGCCGCCCTGGCGACCGCCGGCCGTCTCGCGGCGCAGCGACACCGTGACGATATCGGTGCCCGAGCGCCGCACCGCCTCCGCAAGCATGGCCGGCGATCGGTATCGGGCGGTGCCGAGCAGCAACCGCGAGCGCACTTCGGTTCCATAGAATTGCGGCACGATCAGCCTCCCTGCATCGGCGACAGGATTTCGATGCGGTCACCCTCGGAAAGCCGGCAAGCGCCGCGATCCTGCCGGTGCACCAGTTCACCATTGAGGGCGGTTGCCAGCCACTCGCCCTCGTATTCGAGCGCCAGAAGAAGGTCGGACAGCGTCGTTGCGCCACTCTCCAGGGCCTCCCCGTTGACGATGTAGGTCATTGGATGGCTCCCTGTCGGAAAGATGGATTGGGGGAGAACGGCGGATGCTTCGCACCGCAGAGCCTTTCTGCCAGTTGCCGCGCCATGGCGGGGGCAAGCAGAAAGCCGTGGCGGTGCATGCCGGCGATCGCGAAACCGTCGTCGTGGTCGAGGACGCGTGGCAGGTTGTCGGCGAAGGCCGGGCGGATGCCCACGCCTGTCTCCACGAGGCGAGCCTCGCCGAAGGCAGGATGTACGGCGTAAGCGGCGTTCAGGAACTCCATCACCGAGCGGGCGGTGATCGGTCCGTCATCATCGGTCTCGATCATGGTCGCGCCGATCATGAAGCGATGGCTGTCGCGCGGGACGATATAGAGAGGGTGGCGTGGATGAAGCAGTCGGACTGGCCTTGAGAGGCTGATCTCCGAGGTTTCAAGAAAGAGCATCTCACCGCGGACGCCACGAAGGCCGGGCGTGGTGGCGATCGCCGCCGCGCCCGTGCATTCAACCACGGCCGAGTAGGATGTTTCGGACGGCGCGTCGGCACTGCCGAGATGGAAGCGGACGCCTCTCTCGACGAGCGCCGCGTAAAGACCGGCCATTGCCTTTCGCGGATCGAGATGGGCTTCTTCGGAAAAGAACAGCGCGCGTTCGAAGCGGCCTGCGAGGTCCGGTTCGAGTTCTCCGATCGCATTGCCGCCGACCCATTCGTAACCGCGGGTGCGGGCGGCGAAGCGATCGAGTTCACCACTGTCCCGTCCTGCGGCGAGGACCAATGTGCCCCTGCGGATGACTTCGCCGGGGACGGCCTCCTCCCACCAGTCGGCGGAAGAAAGCCCGAGCGTCAAGACCGCTTCATCCGCCGCTTCGCGCTCGCAATAGGGCGCGAGCATGCCGCCGGCATAGCTGGACGCGCCGGCCCCGATGGTTTCCGCCGCATCCACCACCTCCACCGCGATCCCGCGGCGGCTGAGCTCGAAGGCGGCGGCAAGGCCGGCGACGCCGGCACCCTTGACCAGAACCGTCATCTCACTCTCCCGGCTGCGCTTCCGAGGCTTGCGCGACCGGCATGTAGAGGTCGCCGCCGTCGCGGTATTTCGCCGCCATCGCCTCGAGGCCTTCCTTCTGCGCCTCGGCGCGGATGTCGTGCGAAATCCGCATCGAGCAGAATTTCGGGCCGCACATCGAGCAGAAGTGCGCCACCTTGTGCGCCTCCTTCGGCAGCGTCTCGTCGTGGAAGTTACGGGCCGTCTCCGGATCGAGCGACAGGTTGAACTGGTCCTCCCAGCGGAACTCGAAGCGGGCCCGCGACAGCGCGTCGTCGCGGACGCGGGCGGCCGGATGCCCCTTGGCGAGGTCGGCGGCGTGCGCAGCGATCTTGTAGGTGATGACGCCCACCTTCACGTCGTTGCGGTCGGGCAGACCGAGATGCTCCTTCGGGGTGACGTAGCAGAGCATGGCGGTGCCGAACCAGCCGATCATCGCCGCGCCGATGGCGGAGGTGATGTGGTCGTAGCCGGGCGCGATGTCGGTCGTTAGCGGTCCGAGTGTGTAGAACGGCGCCTCGCCGCAGACGGCGAGCTGCTTGTCCATGTTCTCCTTGATCTTGTGCATCGGCACGTGGCCGGGGCCCTCGATCATCACCTGGCAGTCCTTGGCCCAGGCGATCTTGGTCAGCTCGCCGAGCGTTTCGAGCTCGGCGAATTGCGCCGCGTCGTTGGCATCGGCGATAGAGCCGGGACGCAGGCCGTCGCCCAGCGAGAAGGAGACGTCATAGGCGCGGCAGATGTCGCAGATCTCCTCGAAATGCTCGTAGAGGAAGCTTTCGCGATGGTGATGCAGACACCACTTGGCCATGATCGAGCCGCCGCGCGAGACGATGCCGGTGACGCGATTGACCGTCAGCGGGATGTAGTGCAACCGCACGCCCGCATGGATGGTGAAATAGTCGACACCCTGCTCGGCCTGCTCGATCAGCGTGTCGCGGAAGACCTCCCAGTTGAGATCCTCGGCAATACCACCGACCTTCTCCAGCGCCTGGTAGAGCGGGACGGTGCCGATCGGCACCGGCGAATTGCGGATGATCCATTCGCGGATGTTGTGGATGTTGCGGCCGGTCGAGAGGTCCATGACGGTGTCGGCGCCCCAGCGCGTCGCCCAGACCATCTTCTCGACTTCCTCTGCCATCGACGAGGTGACGGCGGAGTTGCCGATATTGGCGTTGATCTTCACCAGGAAATTCCGTCCGATGATCATCGGCTCGGTTTCCGGATGGTTGATGTTGGCCGGGATGATCGCCCGGCCGCTAGCGACCTCCTGGCGGACGAATTCCGGCGTGACGAAATCGGGAACCGCTGCGCCGAAGCTCTCGCCGTCGCGGGCGAGCGCTTCCTTTGCAGCCTTGCGGCCGAGGTTCTCGCGGATGGCGATGAACTCCATTTCCGGCGTGATGATGCCGGCGCGCGCATAGGCGAGCTGGGTGACGGCCTGTCCAGGCTTGGCCTTCAGCGGCTGGTGGCGAACCGGAAATTCCGGCGTCAGCCGCTCGCCGGTCGCAAAGCCGTTGTCCTCCGCCTTGACCGCACGGCCGTCGTAGCTCTCGACATCACCGCGCTTGAGGATCCAGTCGCGGCGCAGCCGCGGCAGGCCGGCGTCGATGCGGATATCGGCATCATCGAGCGTGTAGGGTCCGGAGGCGTCATAGACGGTGACCGGCGGCTCGCCGGAGGTCGGATGCAGCGCGATCTCGCGCATCGGCACGCGGATGTCGGCATGGATCTCGCCCGGCTTGTAGATCTTGCGGGAGGCCGGCAATGGCCCTTGCGTGACCGAAGGCGCGGCGGCGAGAGGCTTGAAAACATTCATCTTGAGGCTCCAAAGTTTTCGCGTTGGAGACCCAGTTCTGAAGCCGGAAGGATGAAAAGACGCATCGCCGAGGATCGCGGGAAAATGGAATCCTGGCATCAAGCGTCTGCACCGTCCCTACGCCAGTATGAACTGGATCAGGTTCAACGGGTCACTGCGCGCTCTAGCAGTATCTCAGCCCCTTGCCGGGACCCCCCTGGTGAATGACGCCAATAGTCACTGTAATCGCCGCGCCGTCAAGACTGTTTTTGGATGGGATGGGCGCGAGGTCGCGACTGCACGGCGGGTGGATGCCGCGCGTTGGAAGTCCGGCCCTGGGACCGCGCATTGCAGTTGGCCAATTCGACGGATGTGTGATGGATGGTCTATCGAGATCGGTATCGGAAAGCCCCGACAAAGGCGCCAAAGGCCGGTGAGAGTTGGCGGCGGCTGGTGTAGTAGAGATGATAGCCCTGAAAGGTCGGGCACCAATCCTGGAGGACCTCCTGGAGTCGACCGCCCTCAACGTACGATCGGATGAGGTCCCTTGGCGCATAGGCCAAACCTACGCTGTCGAGGGCCGCGTCGATCGCTGGTCTGATGCTATCTAAAGTCAGTTGGCCGTCCACCCGGACGCTGAATTCGCGTGCGTTCTTCTCGAACTCCCAAGCATAGAGCGTGCCTGACGTCGGAAGCCGCAGGTTGACGCAATTATGGTCGGTCAGGTCATGCGGGTTTCTCGGCACGGAACAGCGCGCAAAATAATCAGGTGATCCGACCACTGCATAGGTGACGTCGGGTCCGATGCGAACCGCCACCATGTCGCGCGCAATCGCCTCACCGAGCCGGACGCCGGCGTCGAACTGGCGTTCGACGATATTCGTTAAGCCATTGTCGACAATGAGTTCCACGTTGATCTCTGGGTAGTCTCGCAGGAACGCCGGCAGCCTGGGGCGAAAGACCAACTGGATGGCGTCATCGGGACACACGATACGGACATGGCCCGAGGGCTTGTCGCGCAGGGCGCTGATCGCACTGATTTCGGCGGCGATGCTTTCAAAATGAGGTTCGATGCTCTCCACGAGGCGATCGCCGGCCGCCGTGGGTGCGACGTCACGCGTTGTCCGAGCGAGGAGACGGACGCCAAGCCGTTCCTCAAGCGCTCTGATCGTGTGACTGAGGGCGGAGCGGGTGACGCCCAGCTTGCCGGCCGCCCGCGTAAAACTCCGCTCCCGTGCGACCTCGAGGAACGCTCGCATCTCAGTGAACTCGTCACGTCGCATTGTTGAATCTCCTTCACCTAGACATGCAGATTATAGCTGCTAGTCGGCCAATACCAACCCAGCTATCTAGTCTGGCAACGGACAGGAGAGCACGGAATGGCCATCGGACTGACACTGGGCGAGACCCTTTCTGCAGAAAGGCCGACGACACCATGGGTTGCCGTTGCCTGCCTCTCGCTGCTGACCTTTCTCCTCGTCGGCTTGGAGTTCATGCCGGTGAGTCTCCTCACTCCGATTGCCCACGACCTGGCCATCTCTGAAGGTCAGGCCGGACAGGCGATTACCGTTTCCGGGTTCTTCGCCGTCATCACCAGCCTGTTCGGCAATGCCCTCCTGACCAGGCTCGACCGGAAAACGGTCGTCCTGCTCTATACGGCGGTGCTGGTCGCCTCGAGTCTGGCCGTTGCCCTCGCGCCCAGCTTCGTCGTCTTTCTGGTCGGACGAGCACTGGTCGGCATCTCGATCGGCGGCTTCTGGTCGCTCTCGACCGCCATCCTGGCGCGCCTGGCATCGGGACCCGACCTGCCCAAGGCCATCGCCCTGCTTCAAGGCGGCACCGCCTTCGCGCTCGTCCTTGCTGCGCCGCTCGGCAGTTTCCTCGGCGGGCTGATCGGATGGCGGGGCACGTTCCTTTTAACGGTGGCGGTGGGCCTTGCCGCACTGGTTTGGCAACTGGCCGCCCTACCGAAGATGCCGGCAACCGCAGCCGTATCCGTGCGCAGTATCTTCGGGCTTCTGCGCAACCGCACATTCGCGATCGGAATGGCGGCGACCAGTCTCGCCTTCATTGGCCAGAACTCGCTGTCGATCTACCTGCGTCCGTTTCTCGAAAGCGTCACGCACGTCGAGTTGAACCTGCTTTCGATCATGCTTCTTGGACTGGGCCTCGGCGGCCTGGCTGGAACGTCCGTCGTCGGATTTGTCCTCCGGCGACATCTCGCCGCCCTGCTCGTCGGACTGCCGACCGTGCTGGCGATCCTCGCCCTTCTGCTGATCGCCGTTGGCCCCTTCGTGGCAGTCACTGCCGCTCTGTTGGTGCTGTGGGGATTCTTCACGGCGCCGATACCGGTGGCCTGGAATACCTGGATGACCAGGGTCATTCCCGACGATCTCGAAGCAGCCGGCGGATTGCAGGTAGCACTGATCCAGTTGGCTATCGCCGGCGGCGCCTCCGCGGGCGGAGCGCTGTTCGATATCGCTGGATGGTGGAGCGCCTTCCTCCTCGCCGCCGTCCTGCTGGCTGGATCGGCCCTGCTTTCCGCGGCCGCGAGCCCCCGCACCTAAGCCTCGAGGTTCACATAGGAGATCGTCATGCCTCAAGGAATCGAAAGCAAGGTCGTAGTCATCACTGGCGCAAGCAGCGGACTTGGCGAGGCCACGGCCGGTCATCTCGCCGCGCGGGGCGCCTCGGTCGTCCTCGGCGCGCGGCGGAGCGACCGTATCGAGGCATTGGCCGCGGAGCTGAGGGCCAAAGGGTACAAGGCTCGGGCTGTTCCAACCGACGTCACCGATCGGAGCCAGGTCAAGAACCTGGTCGATACCGCCGTGCAGGAGTTTGGCCGCATCGACGTGATGCTGAACAACGCCGGCCTGATGCCCCTTGCCCCACTCGAACGACTGAAGATCGACGAGTGGGATCGCATGATCGACGTCAACATCAAGGGCGTGCTGTATGGCATCGCTGCGGCATTGCCGTACATGAAGGCCCAGAAATCCGGGCACATCATCAACGTCTCCTCCGTCTACGGCCATGTGGTCGATCCAGGCGCCACCGTCTACTGCGCCACCAAGTTCGCCGTCTGCGCCCTGTCCGAGGGGCTGCGCAAGGAAGTGAAGCCTTACAATATTCGTACGACGATCATTTCGCCCGGCGCCGTCAGCACCGAACTTATCGAGCACATCAGCGAGAAAGATATCCAGGCCGGCACAAGGGACGTCGTCAGCAAGATCGCGGTCGGAGCTGACACCTTCGCCCGCACCGTCGCATTCGCGGTGAACGAGCCCGACGATGTCGACATCAATGAAATCCTGTTCCGACCGACCGCACAATCGGTCTGAGGAGATCAGGCATGGCGAAGAGTTCTCCGTATCTCACGCGTCGCACGGTTCTCGGAGCCTTGGCGGCCGCGGCAGTGCCCCATGCGGCAAAGGGGCAGGAAGGACGCGATCCGGCCAGTCAGGAACCGACCGACGTCAGGATCAGGATAGCCTTCAACGGTCTGACCCAGACGGCATCGCTCTACGACAATCCAACGGCGCGCGATCTGGCGTCGATGCTGCCTCTGGATCTCAAGATTGAGGACTACGGCAAGAACGAGAAGATCGTCCATCTGCCGCGCAAACTCACGGAGGAAGCCAGCGGTCCGTTCGCGAACGAGAGCCCCGGCGACCTCTGCTACTTCAAGCCATGGGGCAACCTGGCGCTGTTCTACGCCGACTACCGCTGGGACCGGTTGATCCGGCTCGGCCGCTTCGAAGACGGCTTCGACCCGCTCCTGGTGCGCGGCGAGTATCCGGTCCGCATCGAGCGCATCTGACGGTGACGTCTCCCGGTTCAAGAGCTCGATTTCATTCCTTCGAGCCATGGGGCTTTCTCTCTCGCGTTCGCCTATGACAGCAAATCGCCCATCATCAGTGCATGGCGCATGGCGTCCCGTCACAAGTATTAGGCCCGCGTGCGCGACGACCGGTTCCCGATCTCTCCGATCTCGGCGGCGGCTTTGACGGGTGGCAAGGCGTTTTCGGCCAGCATGCGCGTGGATGGAGCGATCCGCCGCCCGGGGCGATCTGACTGGCCGATGTCGGCCCCGACGCCGATCCGAAGCCAGCCGACTGGATCTGGCAATATCCGGACCCTCACCGGACGCGGGGATACGTCTTCATGCGCAACGGCGATAACAGGACCCGCTATCCGGATCGCGGCCCGAAAAAAGGAGGCGCTCGTCGCGAATGTCGCCGTTGCGCTGAGAAAGCTCGCCATGGGCGAGATCTTATTCTAGTTCGGCCCTAACCCCGACAAGCGGTCAGTAATCCCAGAACGCCGCTCGGCGGCGGCCGAGTCAGGGTGGCGAGGACCGCACGCGGCCGTTGCAGGATGCCGCGCGCTGCCGAGCGCCTCGTCCACGATGCGGCGGATGGTTCGCGCGCAGCGGCCGCACTGGGCGCTGCAGCCGAGACATCCATAGACCTGGCTGGTCGAGCGCAGCGCCTCTGCCTCGACGGCGGAGCGGACATCGTGATCGCTCAACACATTGCACGAACAGACGATCATGGCGTGATGGTCCTTTTCTAGGATAATTCGGCCTGACCCAATAAGCGGTCAGTAGTCCCAGAAGGCCGCTACCCAACGAAAGTCGTCGCCGTCGACTGCCACCCGGCCGACGGACGGGAACGGCAGGTGAGTGGCCACGAGCTGTCCGCCGGTCTCCGCCAGCTCGCGCAAAAGACGGACCCGAACGCGGGCCGCCTCCTCGGGGTCGTGTTCGAAACCGTTGTGCCAGTCGGGATGTTCGAACCCGACCGCGAACACGGCGTCGCCGGCGAACATCAGCCGGTCGCCGCCGGACGCCATGCGGACCACGCTGTGCCCCGGGGTGTGGCCGCCGGTGCGACAGACGACCACTCCCGGCGCCACCTCGTACTCCTCATCGAACAGCCGCATCTGGCTCTGGTATTCTTTCGTGAACCGCTTGGCGGCCGCCCGAAGCGCGTCCGGGAACCCCGGCGGCATGGAGACGTGGGAGAAATCGGGCGCCTCCCAGAATTTGACCTCGGCAGCCGCCACGTGGATCCGCAGGTCCGGACGCAGTCGGTCCTTCACCCCGTCGACGAGCAGCCCGCCAATGTGATCCATGTGCATGTGGGTAAGCACCACGTCGGTCACGGATGCCAGATCGATGCCGGCGGCCTCCAGTCGCTTGACCAACTGCCCGGCCCGCGGCAAGTTCAATTCCGGGTCCAATCCTAGTCCGGCGTCGATGAGTATGGTCTGCCCGCCGCTACGCGCCACGACCACGTTCAGCGCCCAGTCGAAAGCGTCCGGCGGCAGGAACATGTCTTTCAGCCAGGCCGCCCGGGCTGCCGGCTCGACGTTGTGCCCCAACATCGCGGTCGGGAGCGGTAGCACCCCATCGCTGACCACCAGCACGTCAATCTCGCCGACCCGCACCGCATAACGCGACGGAACCAGCTCTTCGGGCCCCGGTCTACCGGGATGTGAGGTGTCCAAGCTCATGTTTGTCTCCTGCTGACCCATCGTACGGGGTCTTGTTTCTGCCTGCGACATGATGCGCTCCTGTTTTGCGTGATCGAGACGTGTCGGTCACGAGCCACGTCGCGGACTCTATGTTGAAGCGTATTGGCGGGCGAGCTACACCTGAGGATAGGGTCAGCCTCTGCTCTCAGTGGACCGCAGCAAGGATCTGGTCGTGAAGAGACTGGTATGAAGGAGCAGACGCTCTCGCCCGCCGAATGGTGCCCCGCGCTAAGTTCAACTCATTCTGAACCAAGGCTGGTGCGCTGATCCGAATAGCGTAAGCTGCGCCCATTGGCCGGGCACGCCTACGCGCCACGCGTCTGTTCAGACGCGCAATGGACGCTGTAGCGCTTTGAATTGCTGCATGTTTTTATCCTTAAGTCGGCTACGATTAAGGAAACATGCAATGGCACCGCTGGATTTCACATGCACTGGTCGAAGCCCCTAAGATTGCATCTCAGCGTGCTTGTCGCGACGCTGCTGCTATGCATCTCGATACCGCTCATCTGGATGGCATTCAGCCAGGGACGCGAAGCAGCCGTCCTTGCGGGCGAAAAGCAGATGCGGCAGATGAGCCTGCACCTGGTCGAAGGCTACAAGAACACCCTCCACGGGGGATATGAGGCGGTCGCGGTCGCTTCGACGCTTCCGCAACTGACGTCCCGTCCGCCACAAGACCTCGAAGAAAAGCGGGCATTCTTCCTCGAGGTCCTTCGAAACGTCCCGAATGCGACGAGCATCTACGCCGGCTATCCGGACGGTTCGTACCTTCAGGTGATCAATGCGGCAAATCCACATGTCCGGGCGGCCCTCTCCGCGCCGGACGGAACGGCCTTTGCCACCAGGACGATCGCGCAGCGTGAGACGGCCGATGTCATCTCAACCATGACGTTCCTCGATGCGAAAGCCGACCCGCTCGGGGAGCGCAAGTTCGAGTATGCGACATTCGATCCGCGTCAACGGCCATGGTACCGATCGGTAGCCGGACATGGGGAACCGATATCGGTAGGGCCTTACGTCACGGGGACACTGAAGGTCCCAACCCTCACCGTGGCGGTTCCCATGAAGGATGACAACCAAGTGGTGGTCGGCATCAACATCCACCTCGAAACCGTCAGCCGCCTGCTCGATGCGCAGCAGCTATCGCCGCGCGCCCGCAGCTATATCCTCGACGAGCGCGACAGGCTTGTGGCGCATTCCGACCCGGCCATGATGGGCAGGATACTGGGCACCTGGTTAGGGCGTCGTGGCGCTGATGCGGTTGCCGACAACAGTCTGGACCAATCCGTCGGAACGGTGGTTCGCCTGCGCCATGATTCCACCCATGCAAGCGGGGAAATAGCCCGTTTCGATCTCGACGGCGAGACCTACCTGGTCCAGATCGCCCCGGTCACGTTCTCGGGCCTGTTCAAGGGCAGTTCGGCCGCAATCGTCGTGCCCCTCCAGGATCTGGTGAGCCAGGCCAACAGACAGCTTATGCGCAACCTCACGATCGCCGGAGCTTTCGTGATCGCCGGGCTCGGCGTTTCATTTCTTCTCTCCCGCCTGATCAGCCGGTCCCTATACCACTTGGCGGGTGAAGCGCGCCGGATCGGCGACCTCGATTTTGCAGGAAAGACTGCATCTCACTCCTGGATCAGCGAGATCAACACGTTGGCGGGCGCTTTGGCGGCCTCACGGCACGCCATCGCCCAGTTTGCCCTCTATGTTCCCCGAGAGGTGGTGCGCCGGATCGTCGATCCGGCCGACACTTCCACGAAGGCCGCAAGGCAGGACGTCACCGTCCTGTTCACCGACATCCGCGACTTCACCACGATTTCCGAACAGCACCCGCCCGAAGACGTCGTCGACATCCTGTCGGCCTACTTCGAACTTTTGAACCAGATCGCCGAGCGCCATGGCGGCACCGTCGTCCAATACCTTGGCGACTCGGTCTTCGTCATGTGGAACGCACCCATTCCTGACGCGGATCACGTCGAGCATGGCTGTTGCTGCGCGCTGGCCATGAAAGCTGCCGTCGACGGCCTGAACGAGAAGAACCGCAGCAACGGCCGCCCCGAGCTGGTTACCCGCTTCGGCCTGCACAGCGGCCAAGCGGTTGTCGGAAGTTTCGGTGCGATTGCGCGCCAACAGTACACGGCCATGGGCGACACGATCAATGTCGCCTCGAGGCTGGAGGGACTGAACAAGGAATTTGGCACCGCGCTCCTTACAAGTGCCGCAATCCATCACCGAGTTCAGGACCTGTTTGTCTTCCGCCTGATCGGTCCGGTGAAGGTAAAGGGCCGCGCTGGAACGGTTGAGATATGGGAACTGCTTCGAGAAACGGGTCGCGTCAAACAGGAAGGCCCGCAATGTTGAGCGCCGCTTCGATGTCCCACCTTCATCGAAGCTTATGGAGATCGCCGCTATGCCGGCTTTGAGACTAGCCGGCATCGAGTACCGCAACACGATGGACGAGAAGGGTGGCGCCCGACGCCTCGCCTGCGCCCGTTCGCGTTATCGCTGAAGTGCTCGGATCCGTTCACCGTTGCTGGGCCAATCGACCAGGAGTAGCGTCTCGTCACACATCGCTCAAAACCTGCATCAGGCCTGAAACGTCACCATCGATCCGCCGCCGGTTGCCTGGTCGGTCGGGAAGACCTCGATGCGAGCGACGTCGACGAAGGCCGGCAGGTCGATGACGGTTCCGATGAGGCTTGCGATATGCTCCGGCTGGATCGGCCGGTAGCCGTCATAGAGGGCCGCGCGGGCCTGGTCGGGGCCGAGCGCCGTCCTGTAGAGGTCCGTCTGGACGCGGCCGGGGACGATTTCGCTGACGCGGACGGAGGTGCCGAGAAGATCGCATCTGAGATTGTCGCAGAACAGGCTGAGCCCGGCCTTGGAGGGGCCGTAGGCGCCCATCGACGGGAAGGGGGCCTGGCCGCCGCTCGAACCGAGATAGATCAGGTGGCCTCGCTTGCGCGCCACCATGCCCGGCAGCAGGAGGCGCGTCAGGTGCATCGGTGCCTTCAGGTTGATATCGATCATCGCGTCGATCTCGTCCGGATCGATCTCCTGGAAGCTCGCCCGGGTCGACAGAATGCCGGCATTGTTGACGAGAATGTCGATCTCGCGATCGCCGATCTGCTCGGCGATCGCCCGCGTGTCGCGGACATCGGCCTTTATCGGCAGCGCGCCGCACTCCCTTGAAAGCGCGGCAAGCGCCTCCTCGTTTCGCCCGACGGCGAGCACCGTCAGTCCCATGGCGCAGAGCTTCAGCACAGTGGCACGGCCGATGCCGCTGGTGACGCCGGTGACGAGCGCCGTCCTGTAGGCGTCAGACATAGATGTACCCTCCGCTGATGACGACGTTCTCGCCGGTCGCATAGGTGTTGCGGCTGCTCGCCATCATGAGGATCCATTCGGCCATTTCGACCGGCTCGGCGGCCCGGCCGAGCGCGCTCGCCTTGGCGAGTTCCGGCAGGAAGCCGAGTTCCTTGGCGCGATCGGTCGCAAAGCCGGCCGGCGCCACGGAATTGACGAGGATCTGATCCTTCGCGCATTCCTGAGCAAACGATTTGGTCAGGCTGACGACGGCCGCTTTCGTGGCCGCGTAATGGGCATTCTGGGGATGTGCCTTGAAGGCATCGACCGACGTCACGTTGACGATCCGGCCCGTCACTTCCGGCGCATTGACGAAGCGCCGCATATGCAGCACGGCGGCCACCATCATGTGATAGGTGCCCTTGACGTTGATGGCATTTTCGAGATCCCATTCCGCGTCGGTGATCTCGAGAATTGGCTTGCGCGGATAGATCGCCGCGCTGTTGACGAGCGCATGGATGCGCCCCAGGCGCTCGGCGAGCTCCTCGAAGGCGGCGTGGGCGCTCTCCCTCACGGAAATATCGCCGCTGGCGGTCGCGACTTCGGCGCCGAGACTTTCCAGGATTCTGGTGGCTTCAGCGAGACTCTCCTCGTTCTTGTCGATCAGGCCGATCTTCGCGGCACCTCGTTCGACCATCAGTTTCGCGGTCGTGAGGCCGAGACCCGAAGCGCCGCCCACGATGACCGCTGTTTGTCCTTTCATTGGTACGTCCTCGCAATTTGAACTGTTGATCGCCAAGCTAGTATGATATCACTCATATGCCAAGTTGTAAGTAGCGCGCATTCGAGGAAAAGCGATGATACCGGCGTTGGCCGTAGAACCCAAGATGGGGCGCCTATACACGGATTATTTCGACGCCCTACGGCTCGCGAGGTTTGCTGGCGATATAGAAGTGAGTGCCGGATCGACCACCGTCTTTGCGACCGATAACTCGATCTATCAGCTTCGTCCTCAGGCCGTGCTGTTTCCCCGGCAACGGGCGGACCTCGTCCTGATCGCAAGCCTTGCCTCCGAGCCGCGGTTTCGCGGTGTCTGCTTCGCCGTGCGGGGAGGGGGAACCGGCACCAACGGCCAGTCCCTGACCGACGGCATCGTCATCGACATGTCCCGCCATATGAACCGGATTGTCGCGATCGATCCGGTCAGACGAACGGCGGTCGTCGAAGCCGGTGTCGTCAAGGATCAGCTGAACAAGGCGTTGAAATCCCATGGCCTGTTCTTCGCGCCGGAGCTCTCCACCTCGAACCGCGCCACGATCGGCGGCATGATCAACACGGATGCCTGCGGCCAGGGTTCCTGCATCTACGGCAAGACGAGCAACCACGTTCTTGCACTGAACGCCGTCCTCATGGACGGCACCGAATGGCTGTCGCGACCGCTTGCGCCCGAGGCGCTCCGGGCCGTTCTCGAGCGGCCGGACCGGGTCGGCGACGTCCATCGGCTGGCTGACGCGATCGAGCGGGAAAATCGGGATCTGATCGGTGCGACCTACCCGAAGCTCAACCGCTTCCTGACCGGCTACGATCTCGCCCATCTCCGCACCGAGGATGGTGGCCTCAACCTGAACTCCGTGCTTTGCGGCGCCGAGGGGACGCTGGCGATGATCGCCGAGGCGGAGCTTAATCTCTTGCCCATTCCGCGCTTCGCGGCGCTCATCAATATCCGTTACGACGATTTCGACGCGGCGCTCAGGGATGCCCGATTTCTGACGGAGTTGAAGGTCGCCTCGGTCGAAACGATCGACGCCAAGGTCCTGTCGCTGGCGCGAAGCGACATCGTCTGGGAGGAGGTAGGGCAATTCTTCGCGCACGATCGGGCCGGGGATGTCGCAGGGATCAATATCGTCGAAGTCCTGGCGGATGACGAGGAAGAGTTGTGTGCGAAGCTCGATCAGGTCACATCGGCGCTGGCGGGTGACGGCAGGCCTGGGCGGCGTGGATTTACGGTGGCGGGAAACAAGCACGATGTCGAGGCGATCTGGGCGATGCGCAAGCGTGCCGTCGGGCTGCTCGGTAATGTCGAGGGGCCACGCCGACCCGTCGCCTTTGTCGAGGACACCGCCGTGCCGCCGGAGCATCTTGCCGACTATATCGCCGAGTTCCGGGCGCTCCTCGATGCGGAGGGGCTCGACTACGGCATGTTCGGCCATGTCGACGCCGGCGTTCTCCACGTCCGGCCGGCCCTCGACCTGACCGACGAGCGCCAGGAGCCGCTGGTGCGCCGGGTGAGCGACGCGGTCGCGAAGTTGACGCTGAAATATGGCGGCGTCTTCTGGGGCGAGCATGGCAAGGGGGCCCGCTCGGAATATGCTCCGGATTTCTTCGGCCCGCTCTATCCAGAGCTGCAGCGGCTGAAGGCCGCCTTCGATCCGCACAACCAGCTCAATCCGGGAAAGATTGCCACCCCCGGTCACGGTGCGCTGACGCGGATCGACGAGCTGCCCTTGCGCGGTGCCTTCGACCGCCGGATCGATCCCGATACTCGCCAGGCCTTCGACAACGCCGCCTACTGCAACGGCAATGGCGCATGCTTCGATTTCAACACCGATTCCGCCATGTGCCCGTCGTTCAAGGGGACCGGCGACCGGCGCTTCTCGCCCAAGGGGCGGGCCTCGCTCATCCGCGAGTGGTTGCGGCTTCTGGCCGAGCGGGGCGTCGATTTGAAGGCGGAGGCCGAGGTGCTGCGCAAGCGTCCCGCCTGGCGCGGGCTTCTTCCGCGTCTGATCGCCAGCCTTGGCAGGACGAAGGGCGGCGACTTCTCCCATCAGGTCCGCGAGGCGATGGACACCTGTCTCGCCTGCAAGGCCTGCGCCGGCCAGTGTCCGGTGAAGGTCAATGTTCCGGCCTTTCGTTCGAAATTCCTCGAACTTTATTACGGCCGTTATCTGCGGCCGTTGAAGGATCCGCTGATCGCCTCCATCGAGCACCTGCTGCCTGTCATCGCGAAAGTCGGCTGGCTCTACAATCTGGTCGCCGGCAGCCGGCCCGCCCAGGCGCTGATGGGGAAGCTGGGGTTGACGGCGCTGCCGCTCCTTTCAAGCCAGTCCCTGCCGACGGAGCTGCGCCGGCGCGGTGTCGCCCTCGCGCGGCCGGCGGAACTGGCTGCGCTTTCCCCATCCGAGAAGGAAAGAAGCCTGGTTCTCGTCCAGGACAGCTTCACCTCGTACTTCGAGCCAGCGCTTCTCCTTGACGTCATCGATCTGCTTCTGGCCCTGGGCTTCAAGCCTTTCGTCGCGCCGTTGAAGCCCAACGGCAAGGCCCTGCACGTCCACGGCTATCTCGGCGCCTTCGAGCGGGCGGCCGAGCGCAACGCCCGCCAGCTCTCCCGCCTGGCGGCAAGCGGCGTGCCGCTCGTCGGTCTCGATCCGCCGATGACGCTCTGTTATCGCAGCGAATACCCGGGCGCATTGGGGGCGGGAAAGACGCCGACGGTGTTGCTTCCGCAGGAATGGCTGGGTGAGTGCTTCGACCAACTCACGGTGCGCAAGCTCCACAGGCCGGAGACTCAATATGTGCTGCTGCCGCACTGTACCGAGCGGACCAATGCGGCAGACAGCGTCAAGTCCTGGGGCGCGATCTTCGAGGCCTTCGGCCTCAAGCTGACGATCGAGGACGCGGGCTGCTGCGGCATGGCGGGGACGTTCGGCCACGAACGCAAGAATCGCGCTCTGTCTGAAACCATCTACAAGCTGAGCTGGCGGCAAAAGGTCGAGGGCGCCGGTCCGAGGCGCATCCCGATGGCCACCGGCTATTCCTGTCGTTCGCAGGTCAAGCTGATGGGCTCGCCGGGTCTCCCGCATCCGCTGCAACTGCTGAAAGCGCTGGTCTGTGAAGATATCCGCGGCGGTTTCCACAACTCACATGATATGTGATATGTGATGCTGTGATCCGAAATAACCGCAAGAATCAGGCCCAGACGTGAGCGTCATCACACAACGAGGCAATCTCGCCGAAATCGTCGTCGCGCAGCTCGCCTCGCGCATCGACTCGGGCCTTTACGGCCCCGGAGACAAGCTTCCTTCAAGCGCGCAGCTCTGCGAGGAGTTCGGCGTCAGCCGGACGGTGATCCGTGAAGCGCTGACCTCGCTGAAGGTGGGAGGGCGCGTGACCGCCCGCCAGGGCGCCGGCGTCTTCGTCACCGAAAAGGACGCAAAGACGCTCAATTTCGAGATCAGCCGCATCGACGATATTCGCTCCGCCATGCAGATCCTCGAGCTGCGGCTGGGTGTCGAACTGCAGTCGGTGGCGCTTGCCGCATCACGACGGACGCCGGAGGCCTTGGCCGAGATCGCGCGGGCTTACGACCAGCTGGAAAATCTGGACACGACCGACGCCGAGGTCGAGGCACAGGCGGACTTCGACTTTCATCTGGCGATCGCCAAGGCGACGCGCAACCCGCATTTTCCGCGATTTCTCGAGGCCGTGAGAGGCGAGATCAGCCTCGACCTGGTGCTGAAGCACCGCCAGTCAGCCGGCGGCTATCAGGCCTATCTGAAGAAGATCAACAAGGAGCACGCCGCGATCCTCGCGGCGATCACCCAGGGTGACGTCAAAGGGGCGAAGAACGCCCTGGCGCAGCATCTGGAAGAAAGCCTCAACCGCTACCGCGCCATGCTCGATGAGCCGGCAACGGTGGCGGAGGAGTGAGTTTTCCGCTTCTGCTGATGGGGCAGAGGGGGGTGCCGCCCCGCGGTAGAGCGAAGCTGCTGCTTCGCGCGAAACCGTGCGGCCGCCGCAATGATCATTCGGATCCGGTACGGACGCTTACCTACCCTTTGCCAGCGCCTGTTCGCGGATCTGGCTCAGGCTCATCTTCGGCGTCAGGGCTTCCGGATCGATGCGCACTTCGATCAGCGCCGGCTTGCCGGATTGTTCGGCCCGCTTGAAGGCGGGCGCGAACTCGTCTGTCGCCTCGACGGTTTCGCCGTGCAGCCCATAGGCGCGCGCCAACGCGGCAAAATCCGGGTTGGTCAGTTGCGTGCCGGACACGCGGCCCGGATAGTGCCGCTCCTGATGCATGCGGATCGTCCCGTACATGCCATTGTTAATCACCAGGATGATGACCCGGGCGTCATACTGCGTGGCGGTCGCCAGTTCCTGGCCGTTCATCAGGAAACAACCGTCGCCGGCAAAGGCGATCACCGGGCGTTCTGGCGCCGAGAGCTTCGCGGCGATCGCGGCCGGAACGCCGTAGCCCATCGAGCCATTGGTCGGACCAAGCTGGGTCCGGAATGTCCGGTACTGGTAGAAACGATGCGCCCAGGCGGAATAGTTGCCGGCGCCAGTGGTCAAGATGGCATCGGCAGGGAGATGGTCGCGCAACCATTCCATGATGTCACCCATCTGTACTGGGCCAGGGACGGCCGGGTGGTTGAGGTTTTCGCGGTAGTCCGCATTGGCCCCACGCGTCCATTCGTCCCATCGCGGCTCGCCGATCGGCGCCAGTCCGGCCGCCTGCCGCGCGAAGGCGGCGGCGCTGGCGTTGATCGGCAGGTCGGCGTGATAGACGCGGCCAAGCTCCTCGGCGCCGGCATGGACGTGGACGAGGGTCTGCGTCGGCACAGGTATGTCGATGAGGCTGTAGCCGCCGGTGGTCATCTCGCCGAGACGGGCGCCGATGACGATCAGGAGATCGCTGTCCTTGATGCGCTGGATGAGCTTCGGTCCGGCCGCAAGGCCGAGATCGCCGGCATAGTTCGAATGCGTGTTGTCGAACAGGTCCTGGCAGCGGAATGAGGCGGCGACCGGCAAGCGCATCGCCTCGCTGAAGGCGCGGATGTCGGCGACCGCATCGGCCGTCCAGCCGGCGCCGCCGACGATGACCATCGGCCGTTCCGCCCCTTCAAGGCGGGTCCGCAGTTCATTCAGTTGGGCCTGTCCCGCGTGCATCTCGACTGCCTTGTAGGCGGGCGCATCGATAACTTCGACGCAGTCGGTCAGCATGTCTTCCGGTAGCGCAACGACGACCGGGCCGGGCCGGCCGTTGACGGCGCGGTGGAAGGCCTGGCTCACCAGTTCGGGAATCCGGGCAGCGTCGTCTATCTGCACCACCCATTTCGCCATTTGCCCGAACATCCGGCGGTAATCGACCTCCTGGAACGCTTCGCGCTCCACCTGATCGCGTGCGACCTGGCCGATGAAGAGGATCATCGGCGTCGAATCCTGGAAAGCCGTGTGGACGCCGACCGAGGCATTGGTGGCGCCGGGCCCGCGGGTGACGAAGCAGATGCCCGGCTTGCCGGTCAGTTTTCCGTAGGCTTCCGCCATATAGGCGGCGCCGCCTTCCTGGCGGCAGACGATGAGCTCGATATCGTCCTTCGCATCATGCAGCGCATCAAGCGCCGCGAGATAGCTTTCACCTGGAACGCAGAAGGCGCGCTCGACGCCGTGAATGCGCAAGGCATCGATCAGAACCTGTCCGCCATTGCGGCCTTTGCTGCCGGTTGTCATAGCTTGATCCCCCAATGTGGGCCGGTTGTTTCAGATGACCGCGTCTTCCAGGAACGGCCTGTTGGCGACCACCCGCTCGTAGCCGAAGGGCGAAAGATCGAGTGTGCGGAAGCCGCCATAGGTGACGAGCTCGCTCAGGCCCCGGCCCATCGCCGGCGACTGCTGCAGGCCATGGCCGGAAAAGCCGTTGGCGAAGAGGAAGTTGCGAACCTCGGTATGCGGCCCGAGGATGACGTTGTGGTCGAGCGTGCAATAGTCGTAGTGGCCGGCCCAGCTATTCACGACCTTCAACGCCTCGAAGGCGGGCACGCGATTGGCGAGGATCGGCCAGATCTCCTCGTCGAACTCGTCGTGCATGACGTCGAAATCGTTCGGATCGACTTCCGGATCGTGCTTGGGATAGGTGCCCATCAGGTAGAACTTGCCTTCCGGGCGGAAGAAGACGCCGGTCGGATCAATGGTAAGTCCCACTTTACCCTCAAGCGGCGTCCGGCAATCCACCACGAAGAGCGAACGGCGGCGCGGCTCGACCGGGATGTCGAGACCGGCCAGGCGCGCGACCTTCTTGCCGTTGGTGCCCGAAGTGTTGACCATCGTTCCACAGCCGATCGTCTGGCCGCTTCTCGTCGTCACGGAGACGATGCGGTCATCCTGCCGGTTCACCGCGACGACCTCGTCCTCGATATACTCGACGCCGAGCGAACGCGCCTTCTTGCGGAAGCCCTGCATCAGCCCGACGCTGTCGAACCAGCCTTCGCCGCGCTCGCCGGTGCTGCCGAGGGTCAATCCGTCCAGATTGAGCCAGGGGAAGCGTCGGCCGAGTGCGTCGACATCGAGAAGCGTCACTTCCGCGCCGCAGGCGGTCTGGGTTTCGTGGTTGCGACGCAATACCTGCTCGCCGCGTTCGTCACCGGCAAGGAACAGATAGCCCGCCTCGTGAAAGCCGATTTCCGGCGTATCGTCATCGACGGCGACATGCTTCTTGAAGTCGCGGATGAACTCGGTTCCGAACTGCGAGACCTGCACGTTGATGGCGTTGGAGAATTGATGCCGGATCGAACTGGACGAGAGTGCCGTTGCGCATCGCTGATAGGTCCAGTCCTTCTCGATCACCAGAACCGAGCCGGTGAAATCGGGATTGGTCGCCAGGAAGTAGGCGGTCGAACTGCCGACGACGGCGCCGCCGACGATGACGACATCATAGGAGGTTTTGGAAGCCTGCATGGCGGCGCCTTACTTGTTCTCGTCTTCGAAATGGCCGGCGGCACAGAAGCTTCCGCCCTGAAAGCGCACGGCCGGGTCATTCGGGTCACCCTGTGTGGTCTTGGCGAAGACCTTGTCGCGGTAGTCGTCGGCGCTGTCCTGTGGCTTGTAGCCGAGCACGGCGGCAGTGCGGTTGTCCCAGAACGCCTCCGAATTGTTGGACATGCCATAGGCGACCATGAAGCCGACCCGGGGAGCCGAGAGCGACTTTTCAACCAGCTGGCGGCAGTCGCGATAGGAGAGCCATGTGATCAGGTGGCGACGATCGGTGGGCTCGGGGAACGACGAGCCGATGCGCAGACAGACCGTCTCGATTCCGAACTTGTCGAAGTAGTAACGCGCCAGATTTTCGACGAAGGTCTTCGACACGCCGTACAGGCTGTCGGGCCGCGTCGGCACATTGCCGTCGATCGTCTGAGTCCGCTCGTAATAGCCGATCGCGTGGACGGAGCTCGCATAGACGATGCGCTTGACGCCATGGCGGCGGGCCGCCTCGTATATGTTGTAGCCGCCGACGATATTGGAATCGAGGATGGTCTGCCACGGCCCTTCGAGCGCCTGGCCGCCCATATGGACGATGGCATCGCAGTCCTTCACGGCAGCGGACACCGCATCGAAATCAGAAAGGTCGAGCGGAAAATCCTCTTCGTGGGGAGCGAGATTCTCACAAGGGTTCCGGGCGGAGAGCCTGACGACTTTTCCAAGCCTGGTTCCGGACTTGCGAAGCTCGGATCCAAGGGCGCCGGCAGCACCGGTAAGCAACACTCTTTGATAGTCAGACATGGTATTTCCCTCGTTAGCGAAGCCTGGTGAGTGCTTCACCGATGCGCTCGATGGCTATAAGCAGGTTTTCCCGCGACGTCGCGAAAGACAGACGGATATAAGGCTCGATGCCGAAAGCGGCGCCGGGAACGGTCGCGACCTTTCCGGCCGTCAGCAGGTAGGAAGCCAGTGCAGTGTCGTTCTCGATGACTGTTCCGTCCGGCGCCGTCTTGCCGATATGGCCGGCGCATTTGGGGAAGAGGTAGAAAGCCCCCTCCGGCGCGCGAACCTCGAGGCCGGGGATCGCGCTGAATCCCCGCGTCACCAGTTCCCCGCGCGCCCTGTACTCGGCGACGGCCTGCGCGACGAAGTCTTGCGGGCCGTTGAGCGCGGCAACGGCGGCGGCCTGGGAAATCGACGCAGGGCAGGTCGTGCTCTGCGACTGCATCTTGTTCAGGACCTTGGTCAGGCTCTTCGGCCCGGCGGCATAGCCAAGCCGCCAGCCGGTCATCGCATAGGCCTTGGAAACGCCGTTGATGAGCAGCGTCCGCTCGCGCAATTGAGGGCAGGCGTTCGCAAAGGAGGTGAAGGGCACGTCGCCGGCAACGATGTGCTCGTAGATCTCGTCGGACATGACGAGCACGTGCGGATGGCGCTCAAGCACCTCACCAAGCGCGGCGAGTTCGGCGCTCGTGTAGATCGCGCCGGTCGGGTTCGAGGGCGAGTTGAACAGAACCCAGCGCGTCCTCGGCGTGATCGCCCGTTCGAGGCGTTCCGGCGTCAGCTTGAAATCGTCCTCGACGCCGCAGGCTATGGTCTTGGGCACACCGCCGTGCAGGATGACGATATCCGTATAGGACACCCAGTAGGGCGCCGGGACGATCACCTCGTCGCCCGGCTCGAGCGTACCGAGAAAGGCGTTGAACAGGATCTGCTTGGCGCCATTGCCGATGGAGATTTCGTCCATCGCAAAGTCGAGGCCGTTCTCGCGCTTGAACTTCCCGACGATCGCCGCACGCAGTTCCTCCGTGCCGTCCGGACCGGTGTAGCGGGTCTTGCCGCCGCGCATCGCCGCGATCGCCGCCTCGATGATGAAGCCCGGCGTCTCGAAATCCGGCTCGCCGAGCGAAAGATCGACGACGCTTTCGCCTTTTGCCCGCATCGCCTTGGCGGCCAATGACACGGCCATGGAGGGAGATGATTTGATGCTGCCGGCCCGGAAGCTTTCGAATTTCATGATGCTCATTGCGTGCCCGTCCTAATTCTTTCTGCCGTAGTCGGCGGCCGCCTGATCCGGCGAGATGTAGCCATTGGCGATATCGGCATCGATCGCCGCCGCCGGGCGCTTGGCCGTGTCCCCATAGCCCCCGCCGCCGGGGAGCTGAAGGACGAGCTTACGACCCGCCGGCACGAACTGCAGGCCCTTGCCCTTGAGCGTGGTGCCGTCGTCGAGCGACACAGAGCCGGCCGCACCGTCGCCCCCGCCATCGCGGCCCAGTGCCAGATGGCCAAGCCGGTCGAACATCGCGGAAAAGCGGAAGGCGTAGCCTTCGGCGGCGGCGATTTCGATCACCTGGCCGAGGCCGCCGCGCTGCTCGCCGGCGCCGCCGGAGCCTTCGCGCAGCTCCTTGCGCCAGACAATGATCGGGCCGACATTCTCCGTCGCTTCGATCGGCATCGTATGGACGCCGCTCGGAAAGGCCGTGGCGTTGAGGCCGTCGAGCGACGGGCGGGCGCCGGTGCCACCGGAATTGAACATCAGGATTTCAGCACCTTTGCCACCGATCTCGTCGGAGACCGGGCGCACGCTCATGTGCAGGTTCCACAGCGCACTTGCGCCCTCGGCCGGGACCTTGCCGGGCAGCGCCTGGTGGAGTGCCCCGAGCACAAGGTCGGGCACGAAATGGCCGAGCACATGGCGCACCGCCACGGGCGCCGGCCGCTTGGCATTGAGAATGCAGCCTTCAGGTGCGACGACGTCGAAGGGCGCCAGCGAGGCGGCGTTGTTCGGGATCTCCGGCGCAACGACGCATTTGATGCCATAGCAGGCATAGGCCTTGGCGTAGACGAGCGGCACGTTGATGCCAAACTTGCTCATCGCTGACGTGCCGCCAAAATCCACCAGCACGCCGTCGGCGCCAATCGTCAGCTTCGCGGCGAGATGGACCGGCTCGTCGTAGCCGTCGAGGTCGAGGCTGTAGGACCAGCTTCCGTGCGGAAGGTTTCTGAGCCGTTCCAGCGTCGCTTCGCGGCTGTGCTTGAGAATGAATGAGCCGATCGTGCCAAGGTCTTCGAGGTTGAATTCCGTCAGCATGTCGACGAGGCGGCGATGGCCGGTTTCGTTGCAGGCGGCGAGCGCATAGAAATCGCCCACCACCTTGTCGTTTTCGCGGACATTGTTGCGGACGATATGAATGAGCGTGCGGTTTACCTCGCCCCGATCGAAGAACTTCATGATCGGGATGAACAGGCCTTCCTCGTAGACTTCGCGCGCATCCGGGCCGAAGCCGCGGCCGCCGACATCGACGACATGCGCGGTGGAGGCGAAATAGCCGACCAGCTTGCCATGGTGGAAGGAGGGCGTGACGACGGTGATGTCGTGGAGATGTCCGGTGCCCTTCCAGGGATCGTTGGTGATGTAGACATCACCCTCGAAGATGTTTTCCGGGCCGATGTCGTTGATGAAGTGCGCGACGGATTCGGCCATGGCGTTGACGTGGCCCGGCGTGCCGGTGACCGCCTGGGCGAGCATCCGCCCTTCGAGGTCGAAGATACCGGCCGAAAGGTCGCCGGCCTCGCGCACGCTGGTCGAAAACGCGGTGCGGATCAGGGTTTGCGCCTGCTCCTCGACGACGGAGATCAGCCGGTTCCACATCACCTGCATGTGGATGTCGATTAGGGTTTCACTCATGGTCAGGAACCTTTCAGCGGCGCGTGACGAGAAGGCAGCCGTCCGCCTGGACGGTGGCGACGAAGGAGGAGGTGAGCACGGTCGAGGTTTCGCGCTCGACGATCACCGCCGGGCCGGAAACGACGTCACCGGGGGAAAGCTTCTCGCGTTCGTGGATGCCTGCCTCGAGGAACGCTCTCTGCCCGACATCGAACAGGCGGCGGTGTTTGCCGGGCTCGGCATTGCGGCGTCGGCCGACGGCTTCGACCCGCGCAACTTCGGGGAGGGCCGAGCTTGCCTTGACGGCCCAACTGACGATCTCGATGTCGAGGCCCTCGATCGCCCGGCCGAAGAAGCGTGCGTAGGCCTCCTCGAAAAGCGCCCGGATGTGCTCGGCACTCGCCGCATCGAAATGCTCGAAGGGCAGGGCAACGGGAATGTCCCAGCCCTGGCCGGCATAGCGCATGAAGACAGCGCGTTCGATGACCGGATCGGCAGTGTCGAGGCCACCGGCGACGAAGCTCAGCGCCTCGCTCTTCATCGCGGCCATCAGCCGGTTGGCGCCGTCGACGTCGAAGCGCGAGAGATTGAACACGGCGCTGCGGACCGACTCGTAGCCGAACGGTGCCCGCAGGAAACCGATCGCCGACCCGACGCCGGCGCCGGGCGGCACGAGGAAGGTCGAGATCCCCATCTTCTCGCAGAGCCGTGCCGCATGCAGCGGGCCAGCGCCGCCGAAGGTGATCATGGTGAAGTCGGAGATGTCCTTGCCGTTTTCCACGGTGTGAACGCGGCCGGCATTGGCCATGTTCTCGTCGACCATTTCGCAGGTTCCGTATGCCGCTCCTTCCGCGTCGAGGCCGAGACCTGCGCCGATCTCACGGTCCATCGCGTCGCGCGAGGCGGCAACCGAAAGAGGGATCGCGCCGCCGGCGAAATTGTCGGGATCGAGCTTGCCGAGCAGCAGATCGGCGTCGGTGACGGTCGGCTTGAGGCCGCCGCGCTGGTAGCAGGCCGGGCCCGGTTCGGACGCGGCGCTGTGCGGCCCGACACGAATCTGGCGCATGACGTCGACGCTCGCGATCGAGCCGCCGCCGGCGCCGATCTCGACCATCTCCACCACCGGAATGGAGATCGGCATGCCGCTGCCCTTGCGGAAACGGTAGGTGCGCGCCACCTCGAAGGTCTTCGCCGTCTTCGGCACCTGGTTCTCGATCAGGCAGATCTTTGCCGTCGTGCCGCCCATGTCGAAGGAAAGGACGGTGTCGAGCCCGTGGCGGCGGGCGATGTCGGCCGCGAAGATCGCGCCGCCGGCAGGGCCCGATTCGACGAGCCGTACCGGAAACTCGGCCGCACTTTCAACCGAGACGATGCCGCCGCCCGAATGGATCATGTACACCGGGCAGCCGACGCCGATCTCCTTCAGCGAGACGACGAGCCGGTCGAGATAGGACTTGATCGCCGGCTTCACATAGGCGTTGGCGCAGACGGTGTTGAAGCGCTCGAATTCGCGCATCTGCGGCGAGACATCCGAGGAAATCGAGACGGAGACCTGCGGCAAGCGCTTAAGGATCGCATCGCGCACCGCAGCCTCATGCGCGCCGTTGGCATAGGCATGTATGAAGCCGATGGCGACGCTCTCGTATTCGCCTTTGGCGACCTGGTCGACAACGCGAGCGACGGACGCCGCGTCGAGCGGCTGCAAAACCTCACCCGCCGCGTTCATGCGTTCGCGGACGGTGAAGCGATCGGCACGCTGGATCAGCGCCGGGGGCAGCGAAATGTTGAGGTCGTACTGCTCGAAGCGGTTCTCGGTACGCATTTCGAGCACATCGCGGAACCCTTCGGTGGTGATGAAAGCCGTCTTCGCGCCACGACGTTCGATCAGCGCGTTGGTCGCCAGCGTGGTTCCATGGATCAGGATGTCGATGTCCGAAAGCGCGATGCCAGCCGCCTCGGCGACCGCCTTGACGCCCTTCAGGATGGCGCGCTCGGGCGCGGTGTAGTCGGTCAGAACCTTGGTCGAGTGGAGCGTCCCATCGAGGTCAAGGGCGATGTCCGTAAACGTCCCGCCGATGTCGACTCCGACGCGGCAGTTCCGAGAAGCGCTTGTCACTGTTCAGTTCCCCATCGTTCGCTGCTTTTGAGCCGCCGTTCCATCCAGCCGCCATCCGAGAAGAGATGACTCCCACGGGTGCTGCGGCAAGGGCAAGAGGCAACAAAATTATTCCGCTTGACGCAGAAGTCATATGTCACTTATCATACAAGTGTCAACTGGAAAGAGCGGTCCTGTTGGAACTTCAAATCCGGTGGAGGAGAAAACGGAGGGCGGCGGTTTCAGGCCGCATTCGGCAATCGCTGCGCCGGCACGCGGGAGACAACCCGCGGCAGGAAAGAATTATCGTCAGATCAATTCAGAGGGAAATAAGTCAATGAAATCAATAGGAAAATTTCTTGCCGCAACGAGCCTCGCCGGCTCGCTGCTCGCCGCGTCGTCGGCCTTTTCGGCAGAGACGATCAAGATCGGCGTTGCAGGCCCCATGACGGGTGCCAATGCCACTTTCGGCGAGCAGGTCTGGACCGGCGCTTCGGCCTACGTCAATGAAGTGAACGCGGCAGGCGGTATCGACGGCAAGCAGATAGAGCTCGTCAAGGGCGATGACGCCTGCGAGCCCAAGCAGGCGGTGGCGGTCGCCAACCGCTTCGTCGACCAGGACAAGGTGAAAGCCGTCGTCGGCCACTTCTGCTCGTCGAGCACGATCCCCGCATCCGAAATCTATGCCGACGCAGGCATCCTCACGGTGACGCCCTCGTCGACCAACCCGATCGTGACCGACCGCGACCTCGACACGATGTTCCGCACCTGCGGGCGCGACGACCAGCAGGCCGTCGTCGCCGGCGGCTTCATCCTCGACACGCTGAAGCTCGACAAGGTGGCGCTGATCCACGACAAGGACACCTATGGCCAGGGTCTTGTCGATGCCTTGAAGAAGACCCTCGCCGAACGCGGCGTCGAGCCGGTGCTTTACGAGGGCCTGACGCGTGGCGAGCGGGACTTCAATGCCCTTGTGACGAAGATCAAGAGCTCGGGCGCGACCGCCGTCTATTTCGGCGGGCTCATTCCTGAAGCAGGGCCGCTCATCCGCCAGATCCACGAGCAGGGACTTGCCGTGAAGTTCGTCAGCGGCGACGCGCTCGCCCAGACGGAGATCGTCTCCGCCGCTGGCGGCCCGCAGTTCCTGAAGGACGTCTATTACTCCTCGGCCGCCGATCCGAAGCAGGACCCGGATACCGCCGAGGCCCAGGAGGCATTGAAGAAGGCCAACATTGCCCCGGACAACTACACGCTGTTCGGCTATGCCAGTGCCCAGACCATCGTCGCTGCGCTGAAGGGCAGCAACAATGGCGAAACGGAGGCTCAGGTCGATTGGCTCCGCAACAACGCGGTCAAGACGGCCGTCGGCAACCTCGCCTGGAACGAAAAGGGCGACGTTAAGGACTTCAAGTTCGTCTTCTACAGCTTCGACGACAAGGGCGCCCCCGTCGCCGCCAATTGATGATCAGCGTGCCGGTCGGCCAGGTAGCCGACCGGCATTCTCCTATCGTCATTGCGGAAAGGGGTTCGCCATGGACTTTTACATTCTCGCCCAGCAGCTGGTGAACGGCATCACTCTGGGCTCCATATACGGCCTGATCGCGGTGGGCTACACCATGGTCTACGGCGTCATCAGAATGATCAATTTCGCCCATGGCGACGTCTATATGGTGTCGGCCTATGTCGCGGCAATCACGCTCGCCGTCCTTCACTCTTTCGGCGTCGATTCCGTGCCGTTTGCCATTATCTCCGTGCTGGTCGTCACCTGTTTCATCACCGGCGTCTATGGCTGGACGATCGAGCGGGTTGCCTATCGGCCGCTGCGCGGCTCCACCAAGCTCGCCCCGTTGATCTCGGCGATCGGCATTTCGCTGATGCTGCAGAGCTACGTCCAGGTCGCGCAAGGCGCGCGCGATCAGGGCGTACCGGTCCTTGTCAGCGGCGCATTGCGCTTGGGAACGGACAAGGACTTCGCGCAGATAACCTACATGCAGCTCGTCATCCTTGTGGCCTCTTTCGTCGCCATGGCGATCCTGACCTATCTCATCTCCTACACGACGCTCGGGCGCCAATGCCGGGCGACGCAGCAGAACCGGCATATATCCGCGGTCCTTGGGGTGAATACCGACCGCATCATCTCCTCCGTCTTCGTCATCGGTGCCGCGACGGCTGCCGTCGGCGGCGTGCTCGTCACCTTCAACTACGGGTCGTTCAACTTCTTCATCGGGTTCGTCATGGGTATCAAGGCGTTCACCGCCGCCGTGCTCGGCGGCATCGGCTCGCTGCCGGGCGCAATCCTCGGTGGCCTGGTGCTCGGCCTGACCGAGGCGCTGTTCGCCGGCTATGTCAGCACGGACTACAAGGATGTCTTCGCCTTCGCGCTCCTCATCGTCATCCTCTTCTTCCGTCCCTACGGCCTGCTCGGACGTCCGGAAATCCAGAAGGTGTAGCCCCATGGACAACGCAAAGATTCCAGCAAAGCTGCTCAAGGAGGCAGTCTTCACATTCGTCCTGTCCCTGATCGTCTTCGGGCCGATCTCCGGCCTCGTCCTTACCGGCTTCACCGTCGAGAACAAGCTCGCGCGGCCGTTGATCATCGCGTCGGTGGTGACCATCGGGCGGGTGCTGTTCACGCTGTTTCTCGAAACATCCCTTGGGCGCCGGCTGATCGCCAGGATGGCGGGGACTGCCGGCAGCGGCGTCACTGTCGAGAGCGGCAACGAGCGCTTTCCCTATGCCGCCGTGGCGATCGCCTTCGCCGTTGGTCTCGCCTTTCCGCTCATGGCCGACGAATACTGGCTGGGCGTCGCGATCCTCGCGCTGATCTACGTGCTGCTCGGGCTCGGCCTCAATATCGTCGTGGGCCTTGCCGGCCTCCTCGATCTCGGCTTCGTGGCCTTCTATGCGGTCGGGGCCTATCTGCTGGCGCTCGGCGCGCAATATCTTGGCCTCGGCTTCTGGGGGGCGCTTGCATTGGCGCCGCTCATCGCCGCCTTCTGCGGCATGGTGCTGGCCTTTCCCGTGCTGCGCATGCATGGCGACTACCTCGCGATCGTGACGCTGGGCTTCGGGGAGATCATTCGCCTGGTGCTCAACAACTGGCTCGACTTCACTGGCGGCCCGAACGGCGCCGCCGTACCGGCGCCAACCTTCTTAGGTCTGGAGTTCACCCGCACGGCGCGCCAGGGAGGCACCCCGTTTCATGAGTTCTTCGGCATTTCCTATAGCGCCGACTACAAGTTCTGGTTCATCTACCTTGTGCTGTTCCTCGTCGTCGCAGCGGTCATTTATGTCGTCAACCGGTTGAAATCGATGCCGATTGGCCGGCTCTGGGAGGCGCTGCGCGAAGACGAGATCGCCTGCCGCTCGCTCGGAGTGAACCATGTGGCGACGAAACTCTCGGCTTTCATGCTGGGCGCCTCGACCGGCGGCGTTGCCGGCGTCTTCTTCGCCGTCCACCAGGGCTTCGTGAACCCGACCTCGTTCACCTTCTTCGAATCGGCCCTGATCCTCGCGATCGTCGTGCTGGGAGGCCTCGGCTCCACGCTCGGCGTCGTCATGGCGGCGCTCGTCCTGACCATCCTGCCCGAAGTGTTGAGGGACTTCGCCGAGTATCGCGTCCTGGTCTTCGGCATCCTGATGGTCGTCATGATGGTCTGGCGGCCCCGCGGCCTCGTCAGGATCAAGCGTCCGGCATTCTTCCCGTCATCCGCTCCCGCCGCCGTCCCGGCGCTCGCAGCCGCGGAGGCAGCGCAATGACCGAGCCAGTCCTCACCGTCGAAAACGTAACGATGCGCTTCGGCGGCATCGTCGCCAACCAGAACGTCAATTTCAAGGTCGACAAGGGTGCGATCACCGCCCTCATCGGGCCGAACGGCGCCGGCAAGACGACGCTTTTCAACTGCATAACCGGCTTCTACCGGGCGAGCGAGGGCCGCATCGTGCTGAGCACGGCGGAAGGCCCCCGCGACATCGGGGCGCTCCTGTCCCGGCCGATCGTCGGCGGCTCCCATCTCGTCACCCGCGCCGGCATCGCCAGGACGTTCCAGAACATCCGGCTCTTTCGCGAGATGACGGTTGTCGAAAACCTGCTGGTCGCCCAGCATCTCGACACCGAGGCCAATCTCCTGAGCGGCGTGTTCAAGTCGGCCGTCTTTCGCCGCGCCGAGGCCGAAGCGGTCGAGCGGGCCTTTTACTGGCTCGGACAGATGAACCTCGTCGATGACGCCAACCGGCTTGCCGGCGAGCTTCCCTACGGCCGGCAGCGGCGGCTGGAGATCGCTCGGGCCATGTGCACCTCGCCAAGGCTGATCTGCCTCGACGAGCCGGCTGCCGGCCTCAACCCGGCCGAAACGATCGAGTTGTCGGAGGTGATCCAGCGTCTGCGCGCCGATCATGACCTGACCGTGATGGTGATCGAGCACGACATGCATCTGGTGATGAGCATTTCTGACCATGTCGTGGTGTTCGACCACGGCGTGGTGATCGCCGATGGCACACCGAAAGAGGTCGCGAACGATCCGGCCGTGGTCGCTGCCTATCTCGGCGTTGAGGAAAAGGAGGTGGCCGAATGACCGTCGACCAGAGCAGCACAGAAGCACTCCTCGAATTCAGGGGCGTCGAGGCGCATTACGGACCGGTCCAGGCGCTGCGCAACATCGACATCCGCATATCGAAGGGGGAGATCGTCAGCCTGATCGGCGCCAACGGTGCCGGCAAGACCACGCTGCTCTCGACGATCTTCGGGGCGCCGAGGGCGTCGCGCGGCAAAATCCTGCACCGCGGCGAGGACATCTCGAAGCTGCCGACCAACAGGGTGGCGGCGCGAGGCATCGCGCTGGTGCCCGAAGGCCGGCAGATCTACAGCGACTGACCGTCGAGGAAAACCTGATGATGGGCACGACGGCAATCGGCATGAGCGGCTACGAGGACGATCGCGCGGCGATGTTTGATCTCTTTCCGCGGTTGAAGGAGCGCCGCAACCAGATTGCCGGCACCATGTCCGGCGGCGAGCAGCAGATGCTGGCGATCGGCCGGGCTATGATGGCGCGGCCCGAGCTGATCCTGTTCGACGAGCCGTCGCTGGGGCTCGCGCCTCTGATCGTCAAACGCATCTTCGAGGTGCTCGCCGAAATCGCCTCGATGGGCAAGACGATCTTCCTCGTCGAACAGAACGCCCATCATGCGCTGCGCCTTTCGAACCGCGCTTATGTCATGGTCAATGGGCGGATCCACATGTCGGGTGAGAGCGCGTCCCTCCTCGACAATGAGGATGTGCGCAAGGCCTATCTCGGGCTGCATTGAGCAAGCGACTGAAAACCTTGCGAAAGGAAACGTATTGCCGGCGAACGGGTTGCGGGTCGAGACGGGTTCAGTCGGTGAAGGCGACGATAACCCCCGGCTTGACCATAGCCGCCAGTTCCTCCGCGTCCCAGTTTGTCAGGCGAACGCACCCGTGTGACCCCGCCTTGTCGATGAGCGACGGTTGCGGCGTGCCGTGGATCCCGTAGGTTGGCTCCGTCAGATCGATCCAGACGCTTCCCACGGGACCGTTGGGACCCTTGGGGAGTTCCAGAACCTCGCTGTTGTCACCCTGTTGGAAGTTAACCTTGGGGTTGTAAACATAGACGGGCATTCGGGCGACCCCCTTGACCTTGTGCGTGCCAGCGGGCGAGGGCGCCTCTTCGCTGCCGATCGTGGCGGGATAGACTGCAAGCAGCGAGCCGTCCTCAGCGAATGCCAGGACTTGCCCGGTTCGCTTGCGCGCCTCGATCCGTTTGACCGTACCCTCCTTCGCCACGCCGGGCACGGCAACCGACACCGTCTCTCCGACGGCAAATGCCGAGCCCGGATTGAGCGCCTTCAAGAGGTCGATGTCCATGTGAAACCGCTCGGACAGTCTCTCCGCGACACTCGTATAGCCGAGGTGCTCCATCTCGGCTTGCTTGGCGTAATCTTCGGGAATGCTGTCGACGAGACCCTTGGCATCGTCTTCGGAGATGACATAAGGCTCGATGACCGGCTTGTCGGCTGAAAGCCTTTCGGTGACCTTGGGGTCCAGCTTTCCATCGATGGGAAGACCTTGCATCGCCTCGAATCCAGCAATCGCCTTGGTGACATTCTCGCCGTAGTAGCCGTCGATCACTCCGGGCGATGACCCGGCGCGATCCAGAAGAACCTGGAGATGAATGATTGCCGGCTCCGGTCGAGGCGAGGCTTCGGATGGTCGCTCCGGCGGGATGGAGGCGAGCGGAGCATTGTTGATGGCTTCCGCCTGAAGCTCCTGGGCACTGGCGGAGCTGCAGAGGCACAATGTCAGTGATGCCGCGAAAAAAGCGATGTTCTTCATGACCATCAAATCTGCAGCCAGCAAACTTGTTCCATCGGCTCGTCAGTCATCGTCCGGCCAGACGCAAGCCTCCCAGGCGGCCCCGGCGGGTCCTGCTCGGTCGGCCGTCCAACGCGTCCTGGCTCGCCGCATTCATCGGATCTGCCTCCAGCGGCTGCTCCGCGTCTCCCAGGCCGGATCAGGTCACGCTCGACGGCCATCATCACCGTCACGGTTCCTCCTCGGGCGCAATTTTCTTGGAAGCGTTGGCAGTGACGATCGAGGTTCCGACCCCAGTTCAACGGTGCCGCTTGGCTCGAATTGACGCCGAAGCACACTGGCTTGGCGGTGCTATCTCGCCGGAGGCTCGAAGGTCAGACCCTGGGCCTTGAAGATCGCCGCGATCCGTCCATCGGCAAGTGCCGCGGCGATCGCGTCGTCGACTGCATAGGCGAGATCCTTGTGTTGGAAGTTCACGCCGACGCCCAATGTCCATTTGCCGCGCGCCAAACCGACGAGTGGCGGTTCGTGCACCGCCAGCGTGGCAACCGGATGAGCGGCAATGCCGGCCTGAAGTTGTGCCCGCGGTCCCATCGCGGCCATGGTCTCGCCGCCTGCCAGCGCGTCCACGGCGAGGGCGGTGCTGCGGTAGCGGCGGATCTTGTCCTCTGGGCCGAGCAGCGAGGTCAGATGGAAATCGGAAATCGAGTCGTTTTCCACCGCCACCGTATCGAAACGGAAGTAGGGCGGCGTCGGTCCCTCGTCGGGATAGTCGGCCTTGTCATAGGCGATGGCGATAGCCTCCTGCGCATATTGCCCGGTGAAGGTCACTTGTTCGATGCGGCAGGCATAGTCGCTGTCATAGGGGACATGCAGCATGACGTCGCTGACATGGCCGCCGACAACCGCTCCTTTCCAGACATAGTTGATGAGGTCGGCGTCGAGCGTCTCGCCGGCCTGGACGAGACGGAAGCGGGGCTCGACGCCGAGTGCGGCGGCGATGAGCCGACCGATCTCCACGTCGACCCCGCGCACTTCGCCCTTCTCCTCATGGGACCATGGCGGGAAATCCTCGTAGAGGGCGAACTCGATCCAGCCCTCCTCGAGGATCCTGTCGAAGGAGCGTCCGACGTCCTGCGGAAAGGTGTTCTGTGGTTTCGGCTGCGGCACGTGGCCCTCGCATCGCGCGAAGGCCACGGCCGGCACGACAAGGCAGGCCAATGCCGAGAGCACCACGGTCCGAGGAGCGCGCATGGCTCACTCCGATGCCGAAAGCCCGACGGTCAGGATGTCGCTTGCCTTCTTCCAGCTCTCCGGCGTATCGGCCAGCACCCGGGCCGCCTCATAGGCGACGCTGTCGGCAACCGGCGCGCCGGACGCGGTCTTGACTTCGGCGGCGATTTTCTCGAGCTCGGCTTTCAGGGCCTTGGGGTCCGATACTTTGGATGAGGCCAACTGGTTGCGCACTTCGTGCAGCCGGTCCGCGTGGGCGTCGAGCGCCCCGTCTTCCGGCCGCGTCTCGATATAGGTGCGGATTGCCCAGGCAGCCTTTTGGCCGAGAATGTCGCCGAAGGCCGGCATTTTCGTCGTGCCATCCTGGGTGTAGCCGAGACGGAAGCGCTCGATGAACCACTCGTCGCCATATTCTTCTGCCTCCAGGAGCCGGAGGTCGGGAGCGAGCCCGCCGGATACGGCGCCCAGCCCATGACAGCGGGCGCAGTTCTGGTTGAATCCGGAAGCGCCGATCTCGACGGCTTTCAGCCAGGTGTCGCGTCCTACTTTCTCCTCGCGATACGGGTTCTCCGTAAGCCATTCCTCACCGACCTCCGGTAGAGCGTCGGTGTTGACGGGCTGGGGCGCCACATCGCCATGCGCGACGACGATCGTCGCCGTTCCGAGCAGTGCAAGCGCCGCAAGTCCGGCGCGGATACGGTTCGTGGACATCTTTCCTCCCTGGCAAGACTTCGTTCCGATCCGCATTTTCTTACCGCTCATCGGCGATGTCGCGGAATACGACCTATGTCGGAGCCGGGCATGGCACCTTGGTCGTATTCCACGCCGTGTCACCCACGACTTAAATTCGGCGGAGGAGGAGTGCCCAATGCCGAAACGCCGCATCAGATGGAAAATCTCCGCGTGCCTCCTGGCCGCGCTTGTCGGTGGCTTCGGTCCGGCACGGGCGGAGGTCACCGTCGCCATGACCTATCTGCGACAGGAGGTGCAGGCGCCGCCGGTCTTGTCGAACCTCGACCCGATCCCCGCGGACCTCGGCATCGCCGGGGCGAAGGCCGCCCTTGCCGATACCGAAACGACCGGCGGGTTCCTCGCGCACCACTACACGCTGAAGGTGATTTCCGTTGCGCCGGGAGGGGATCTTGTTGCTGCCGCGAAAGCCGTACTCGCCGCCTCGTCCGTCATTCTTGTCGATGCTCCCGCCGAAAGCATACTGACCGTTGCCGACCTGCCGGAGGCCGCCGGCGCGCTGATCTTCAACGTCGCATCCGGCGAGCGCCGGCTGCGCGACGCCGACTGCCGGGCCAACCTCCTTCACAGCATTCCCGAGGACGCGATGCGCGCCGATGCGCTGATGCAGATGCTGAGAGCGCGGCGCTGGACGCGCACGGCCATGATTGTCGGCCCGAGGCCTGAGGACGAGGCCTATGCCGCCACGCTGCGCGCCGCGGCGGCAAAATTCGGCGTCGAAATCCTTGCCTTCAAGGCGTGGACCTTCAACACCGACTTGCGGCGGACAGCCGGCAAGGAGGTGTCGTTGTTCACCCAGGACCTGCCGGATCACGATGTGCTGCTTGTCGCCGACGAGGCAGACGACTTTGCTCGCTATGTTGCCGACAACACCTGGCTGGCGCGTCCGGTCGCCGGCTCCGACGGTTTGCGCGGCGAGGGGTGGGCGCCCGTGTTGGAGCAATGGGGAGCCGTGCAGTTGCAGAACCGCTTCGAGAGCGCGGCAAAGCGCGAGATGCGGCCGCGCGACTATGCCGCCTGGACCGCTCTGCGCTCGGTCGGCGAGGCGGTGACACGCATCAATTCCGCCGACCCGGCGAAGCTCAGGTCCCACATCCTGTCGGATGCCTTCGGGCTCGACGGTTTCAAAGGCCGTCCGCTCACCTATCGGCGCTGGAACGGCCAATTGCGCCAGCCAATGCCGGTCGTCAATGCCCGCGCGCTCGTGGAGCTCACGCCGATCGATGGCTACCTGCATCAGGAAAACGACATGGACACGCTTGGTCTCGACCGCGCGGAAAGCGCCTGCAAGGCATTCGGAGGCTAGAATGAGACGGATCTACCTTGTCCTGGTTGCGCTCCCCATCGCTGCGTTTCCCGTTGTCGCAGCGGCCGGCGAAATCTGGGTGACGAACGAGAAGGACGACGATATCTCCGTCATCGACACCGCGACGCTCGAAGTCATCCGCACCATTCCGACCGGTGAGCGGCCCCGCGGGATCACCTTCAGCTCCGACCATTCGCGTGTCTATATCTGCGCGTCCGACAGCGATGCGGTCGAAGTGATGGATCCGGCGACCGGCGAAATCCTCCACGAGCTGCCCTCCGGGGAAGATCCGGAGCAGTTCGTGCTGGCCCCCGACGACAAGCACTTGTGGATCGCCAACGAGGACGATGCGGTGACGACGGTGGTCGACGTCGATAGGCGGGAGGTCGTGGCGCAGATCAATGTCGGCATAGAGCCGGAAGGCATGGCCGTTTCGGCCGACGGCAAGATCGTCGTGACAACCTCCGAGACGACCAGCATGGCGCACTGGATCGATACGGCGACGATGAAGATCGTCGCCAACACGCTCGTCGACAGTCGTCCTCGCCATGCGGAGTTCACCAGGGACGGCAAGGAGCTCTGGGTGTCCTCCGAAATCGGCGGCAGCGTGACCGTGTTCGACGTCGCGACCCGGTCGGAGAAGGCCAAGATCCGCTTCGCCATTACCGGCGTCAAAGACGACCTGATCCAGCCCGTCGGTTTCAAGTTCACACCCGACGGCAAGACGGCCTTCGTCGCGCTCGGTCCGGCAAACCACGTCGCGGTGATCGACATGAAGACCTTCGCGGTCGAAGACTACATCCTGGTAGGCCGGCGCGTCTGGCACATGGCCCTTTCGCCGGATCAGACCCAGCTTTTCACCACGAACGGCGTTTCCGGCGACGTCACGGTCATCGATGTGGCAGAGCGGCAAGCGCTGAAATCGATCAAGGTCGGCCGTTTTCCCTGGGGGGCGGCGACGCGGCCCTGACGGACGTCGAGAGCGAGGAGAGAGAGGATGAGGCACAGGATCCTGTTTGCCGCGCTGCTGGCGCTGGCCCTGCCGAACGGCGTGGATCTGGCCGATGATGAGAGCGAGACACTCGAGATGGGGCTCGCCGGGCTTCTTTTGGCGCCGAACCGCAAGGAACTGCCGAAGCTGACGCTTTCCGCCGGCGCCGCACTCGCCGCAGAACCGATGCGGCTCAAGTCCGGCAGCTGCTGACGGTCGAGACCGATAGCAGCCAGGAACTGGCGCTCGAAAGTGCGGGGTTCTTCCGCGCCACCTGGATGAACGAGATCGTCATCAAAGGCATCGAGACCCGGCCGCTCGGCGTCGCTTCGCTGGAGTTCGACGAAGCGGGTGAGGCGGAAATCAGCTTCGTCGCGGTCGTGCCAGGCAGCTACGAGCTGAAGGTTCCGGGCACCAGCGGCGACTTGCAGAAAGTGGCCGTCACTATCGAATAGGGACAGGCGTGGGCGGGCTGGCGGTCGAGGCGATCACGCATGATTGGGGCGCGCGGCGGGCCCCCGACGAGGTGACTTTCTCCGTGGCGCGGGGTCAGTTCTGCGCGCTGCTCGGGCCGAACGGCGTCGGCAAATCGACGCTCTACGGCCTGCTCACCCGGCTGTTCACCCCACGAACTGGAGCGATCTTCGTCGCCGGCCCATCCCCATCCTTGGATCGGCGGCGACCCAAGGGATGGAACGTTCTCAAGTCAAAGCACAACAACGCCGTGCGTCCGCGAGGACGCACGGCGTTCGAAGATGCACGGCGACTGCACCGCCACGGTCTCAGGGCGCCGAAGCGGCAAGCGCCTCCTTGATCCGTTCATCGGCCTTCTTCGGCAGTTTCACGGCCTTCACGGCTTCGACATTGGCCGGCACGTCACCCACCTGGATCAGCGCCACCATGCCCATCGCGAAATGCGGCGAGCACTTCACGCCGTAGAGGCCGGGCACGGTCGGTGTCATCACATATTCCTCGTTGACCTTGCTTTTGAACTTGTCGACGCCGTCCGGCAGCATCCCCTTGATCGACTCGACATTGTGGCCCTTGTCCACGGGCACGAAGCGGATCGTGTCGCCGGGAGCGGCCTTCACGAAGGCCGGTTCGAAGACCATGGCCCCGCTCTCTCCCTTGTTCAGCATCTTCACTTCATGTTCTCCGCCATAGGCCACTCCTGCCATGAGCACCATCGCGGCTACAATTCCGATTCTTCTCAGCATGCGCTTCTCCCTGCGGCTTTCGACTGCCCACAGGAAACATCGAAAGACGGCGGGCTCGCAATGCGACCTTGGTGCCGGTCAGCGGATGCTGGCGGTAAACGCAAGGGATTACAAGAGGTTGAGACGAAGGGCGAGGTCTGTTGCGCGTCTTTTCAGACGCACAAAGGTCGCTGTAGCACTTTGATTTGCTGCACGTCTTTTCCTTAAATCGACTACGCAAGGAAACATGCAGTAGCGCTTTCCTCATCCCCCTCTGGTGACGAAGGCGTCGAGCACCTCCGGATCGAGGGGCTTGTAGATGATCTCGATCTCGGCCGCGGCGCAGGCGTCGCGCACACTCGGCGTCCGGTCGGCGGTGATGATCCTTGCCGGCCGGTCGCCGTGACGCAGCTTGAGAGCCGTCAGAGTCTCGATGCCCGTCAGTCCGTCGCCGAGCTGCTGGTCGACCAGGTAAAGATCGGGAACGATGCCCATTTCGTCGACCAGCTCCAGCGCTTCCTCGCCGCTTGCCACCTCCAGAACGGTGATGCCGCGCCGCTCCAGAACCAGGCTGATGGCATGGCGCAGTTCCTCGTCGTTCTCGACGAGAAGGGCGATGCGGTCGCCGACGTCGCCCGTCGCGCCGTCCTCGATCGCATCGCCGCAAGGGTAGCTCGCCACGGCGCGTGCCGGCGCCTGTTCCAGTTCGATGGCAAAGCAGGTGCCGCGCCCCGGCGTCGAGTGCAGCGTCAGACGGTGGCCGAGCAGTGCGCAGGCGCGTTCGACGATCGCCAGGCCGAGCCCCAACCCTTCCGAAGCGGATGCCGAGGCATTGAGGCGGTGGAACTCGCGAAAGATCGCCCGCTGGTCCTCGGGAGCAATGCCGACGCCCGTATCGTGCACCTCGATCCGTACGCCGCCAGGCAGGCGCCGCGGACCGACGAGCACGCGGCCGGTGCGCGTATATCGGATCGCATTGCTGATGAGGTTTTGCAGGATGCGCCTGAGATAGGTTGGATCGCTGAAGACCGTCAGAGCGCAAGGCAGGATGGCGAGCCGCAAGCCCTTGCGTTCCGCCATGGGTGCGAATTCGTCGGTGAGCTGCGCAAACAACGGCGCAAGACGGACGGGCGATATCTCGACCACCGCCTCGTCCAGGCGCGAAATGTCGAGGAGGGCACCGAGGATCGCCTCGACGCTCGCCAGCGCCTTGTGCGCCTTGTCGAGGGTGCCGCCGGCCCGCTCGTCTTCCGTTTCGTCGCGCGCCGAGGCGACAAAGAGCTTGGCGGCGGAAAGCGGCTGCAGGAGGTCGTGGCTGGCGGCCGCGACAAAGCGGGCGCGGGTGGAATTGGCGCGCTCCGCATCGGCAAGCGCGGCGCGCAGGTCTTCGGTACGGGCTGCCACGCGCGCCTCGAGCGAGGCGTTGGCGCGCTGCATCGCCTGGATCGCCTGCCGTTCGCGCGTCACGTCGCTGAACGACATGACGAAACCTCGGTCCGGCGTCTCCTCGGCAAACACCACGAGCATCACGCCCGAAGTGCGGCGGATCTCCAGGAACAGCGGCGGCCGTTGCGTCTGCTGGACAGCCCAGGAGAAAAGCTCCGAGGGCGTGATGGAACTGAGCAGTTCGCCGTCACGCTGCATCCAGCGTTGCAGCGTGTCGAAGCCTGTCCCGGTGCGCAGCACGGTCACCGGGATGTCGAGCAACAGGCGAAGCCGTTCGTTCCAGCCGAGCAGCCGGCCGGCCGCGTCGAAGATGCATATGCCCTGGTTGATATGTTCCAACGTCGCGTGGATCAGGCGGGCCTGATCGTCCAGCATCCTGCCCCGTTCGCTTCGCTCCATTCGGATGATTTCCGTGACGTCCGTCTGGAGTACCACCGTGCCGCCGTCGGAGGTCGGCTGCTCGCTCACCTGCAGCCAGCGGTCGCCGGCAAGCGCCACCTGAAAGACGCTGCGCGTGCGATGGCGCTGCATCCGCGTTGCCATCCAGTCGGCAGGCCCCTCGCCCTTCGGAAAGGCGAGGAAGCGCGAACGGCTACAGGCCTCGATGTAGTCGGCAAAGGGCAGGCCCGGGCGAAGCGTGGCGCGGACGTCCTCGAGATCACAGCAAAATCGGGAATTGTACATCACCAGGATTTCGCTGGCGTCGAACAGGGCAAATCCCTCTTCGACCGCCTCGATGGCATCGGCAAGGTTGCGGCGCGCTCGCTCGGCCGCACGGTTCGCCTCGGCCAGCCGCGCATTCGTCTCGTTGAGGATCTTCAGCGTGGATTCAAGGTCGGACGTGCGCTGCCGCACCCGATCTTCCAAGAGGGCGGCGCGCTGGAACTGCTCGTAGGCGACGCCGCGTTCGCCGGAGGCCTGTTCGACCTGACGCATCAGCACCTCGGCGATGGTCAGAAGCTTCGCGGTATTGCGCTCGGGGTTGTCGGCAGGATCGATCAGCCAGTCGGAGATGCGGGTCATTCCGGGACCTTCTCGGGCAGCACGGTGCCGGGCGGGTAAATGGCGACGCCGGTCATCGTCTGGTTGACATGCATCGGCCCGAACTGTTCGCCATAGGTCGAAAAGCCGACGACGCCATAGCGGCGCAAGAGCCCGGAGACCCGGCCGACGACCTGTTTCTCTTCAGCCTCCAGCCGGCGCAGGATGCAGTCGAAGGCGAGGATCGCCGTCGGCCGCTCCGGCATGCACAGGCCGGCGAGTTCGCGTTTGAGCTGGCCGACCATGTCCGCGGGCTCGGTGATCGTCAGCACGACGCCCTCGTCGATGGCCGAGAAGAAAACCAGATCGCCGTTCTCCATCACCTGACGGATGGCGCGCACGTGATGGCGCGCTCCCATGCGGACCGCGACCGGATGCGCGGCGAAAGTGAAGGGGCTGAGCTGTTGCGGGTCCTTGCCGACGAGGCGGGCGTATTCACGCGCCGCCGGTTCGGCATTGATCTGCCGGACGACGCGGCGGCGCGGATCGGCCTCGGTGACCACCATGCGTCTTTCGGTAGGGATGAGGTGGTCGAAGTTGAAAACGCGGACCGGACACTCCGTACGCACCAGCGCCAGAACGGCCGCGTTGCGCGACAGCCGATCGCCGTCGAGCACGAAGGTGCGGGCGTAGCGCGTTCCATCGCCGGCCGAGCCGCCGAGCATGGGCATCGCACCGAGGCCGGCGGCAAGGGCGGAGGTCAATTCGTCCTCCTTCTGCGACAGCCCATCGACGAGCAGCATCGCGAATTCATGCGCCAGCTCGGGGTATTGCTGGGACATCGCCACGCGCTTGCGAACGATGGCCGCGGCGAGCGCGGGCGGATCGAGCCGCATAAGGTCGGGAATCGTGACGGTATCGACGCGGAAGAATTCGGAAGGCAGGGCGAGTGCGACGACGGTGCCCTCGTCATAGCCGGCGCCGGAAATCTCGCCCGCAGTGGTACAGCCAACGATCGGGACGCCGGCGAAGGCGCGCGCCGCGTCCGCCGGCAGGCGCTCCAGGTCGGCGGCCGGCGACATGAAAAGCATGATCAGGGAAAACGGCCCGGGTCCCAGTTGGCGCGACAAGGTTTCCGCGGCATTCGGATCGCTTGCCGCCGTACTGGCACTTGGGACGATCGCGTCGCGAACCACGCCGCTTCCGCCGAATATCCTCATTCCCTCCTCCTCCGCGAACCGCAATGCAGCTTGCTTTAAGCTGCGAACCCACGCGGGCAGCGGGCGTCAGTCCTCCGGCGCCAGTGCCGTAAAGCGCGCCTCCTGTGCGAACAAGACGGCCTGCATGCGCGTCTGCACGCCAAGTTTCCGCATGATCGCGGTAACGTGCGCCTTCACCGTGGTCTCGGCAATGGAAAGTTCATAGGCGATTTGTTTGTTCATCAGGCCGGCGCAGACGAATTGCAGTATTTTCGCCTGTTGTCGCGTCAGCAGCCCCAGCCGGGCGACGGCCTCGTCCGACAGGGAGGGGCTGCCCGGTTCCAGGGCCATCTGCGGCGCATGGATTTCGCCTCGCGCGATCGCCGCGAAGGCGGCGCGAAACTCGTCCCGGGCGGCATGCTTCGGTACGAAGCCGTTGATGCCCGCCTTGAGCAATGCGCGGATGACCCTCAACTCGTCGAGGGACGAGACGACGACGATCGGAATTTGAGGAGCGGCCTGGCGGAGCCGCACGACGCCATCCAGCCCGTGGACGTCAGGCAGATTGAGGTCCAGCACGACCACATCCGGCCGCGGCCCATCCTCTTCCAGACGAGTGAGAGCCGCATCCAGCGTGCCGACGGACTCGATCGACTGAATGCCGACGAGTCCGCTCAAAGTCATCGCAAGCGCATCGCAGAACAAGGGATGGTCGTCGACGATCAGTGCCGATCGCAGCTCGACAGGCTTATACAGCGGCTGCACCGGCGAAATCGTACGCGGTGCCTGGAAGGAATTGCGGATGATGATCATGTGAGCGCCCCGCACCGTTCTGCCATTGTCGTAACGGTCATTGTCGCAATGGTCATTGTCGCATCGGTCAGGGGGCCGGGCGACCAAGCCCAGCCCCTTGTCCCCTATTTTGCCAAAGCCAGCTGTTTCGGCAAGCGGAAGGTCCATACCATACCACCTTGGTTGAGGTAGTTGACCTTCTTGGCGACTTCGCCGCCCCAAAGCGGAACCGCACCGCCCCAACCGGAGATCACCGATACATATTGCTCGCCGTCCTGCTCCCAGGTGATCGGCTGGCCGACCACGCCCGAGCCGGTCTGGAAGGACCAGAGCTCTTCGCCGGTCTCGTCGTCGAGCGCCTTGAATTCACCCTCGGGCGTTCCGACGAAGACCAGGCCGCCGGCAGTGGCCATGACACCGCCCCACAGGGGCGCGGCATTCTTGTATTCCCACTTGATCTCGCCGCTGTTCGGGTCGATCGCCTTCAGCGAGCCGATATAGTCTTCGAACAGCGGCTTGATGGTGAAGCCGGCCCCGAGATAGGCGGCGCCCTTCTTGTAGGAGATCGGCTCATTCCAGATATCCATGCCCCATTCGTTCGAGGGCACATAGAAGAGCTCGCTCTTCTGGCTGTAGGCCATCGGCATCCAGTTCTTGCCGCCGAGGAAGGAGGGAACCGAAAAGACCTGCTGCCCCTTGCCGCCGTCGGCCGCCGAAGACGGATCGCCGGGGCGGTTTTCCTCGGCATAGATCGGCCGGCCGTTCTCATCGATACCCTTCGCCCAGGTGATGTTCTTGACGAACGGATAGGCGGCGACGAACTTTCCGTCCTCGCGGTTGAGGACATAGAAGAAGCCGTTCCGATCGGCGGTCGCGAAGCGTTTCGTGCCATCCTTGGAGATGAAGGGCACGACTTCATTGACGCCGTCGAAATCCCAGCCTTCCCTCGGAGTGGTCTGGAAGTGCCACTTGATCTCGCCATTCTCCGGATTGATGCCGAGGCGGCTCGCGGCGTAGAGGTTGTCGCCCTTGTTGCCCTCGACCGGCTTGCCGGCGTTGCGCAGATGGCTGTTCCACGGAGCGGGGTTGCCGGTGCCGAAGACCAGCGTATCGGTATCGGCGTCGTAGGAGCCGCCGAGCCAGGTGGCGCCGCCGCCGGTCTTCCAAAGGTCGCCCGGCCAGGTCGCATTCAGCGTCCCGGTCATGGAGCTTTCCTTGCCCTTGTAGCTCCCGACATGCCCTTCGATGACCGGACGGGTCCATACCATTTCACCGGTCTTGGCATCGCGGGCCTGGACCTCGCCGACGATACCGAACTCGCCGCCGGAATTTCCGGTGATGACCAGGCCGTTCACGATCAATGGCGCGGCCGTATAGCTGTAGCCTTCCTTGTAGTTGGCGATCTTCTTGTTCCAGACCACATCGCCCGTCTTGCGGTTAAGTGCGACTAGGCGGGCATCCAGGGTGCCGAAGTAAATATTGTCGCCGTAGATGGCGGCACCGCGGTTGATCACGTCACAACAGGGCAGGATACCCTCGGGCAAGCGGGCGTCGAACTGCCAGAGCTCCTTTCCGGTCTTGATATCGATGGCGAAAAGCCGGCTGTAGGAGGCGGTGATATACATCACGCCATCATAGACGATCGGCTGGCTTTCCTGGCCGCGCTGTTTTTCTCCGCCGAGGCTGAATCCCCAGGCGGGCAGCAGGTTCTTGACGTTCGTCTTGTTCAGCGTTTCGAGGGGCGAGTAACGCTGCAGCCCCCTTCCCATGCCGTTGGTGAGCACGTCGCCGACCGTAGTGGCATCCTTGGCGAGGTCCTCCTCCGTCACCTCCGCCTTGGCCAGTCCCGCCAGTGACAGGAGCGTCACGGCAGTCAGCATCAATCTTTGCATATCCTTCTCCTTCCCTCGCAATCCGTTGCGCGAGCCGCAACCGTCTGGCAGCACCGATCATCCTCCCGCGACAAAGCCGCGGATATTGCACCTTGGTCGTAATGGCGGGTGCGGCCGGGCTTAATGGGCGCCTCAGGGTTCAAGACCCGTTGTCGATTGTCTCTAGGTCGTATTGCCGGCCCCCGCATGGTTGCTACCATTGGCACGAAAAGCGGGGTTCCGTGGTGTTGACCAGTTTGATCTGAGCCACGACCACCGATGCGAAAAAGCCCGGCGGCGGCGCCGTTGCCGGGCCTTGCCGGTGCGGCAGAAAGCCGTCCCGGCTTCTCACCCAAGCGGCGTTCCGACAAACGACGCTTGTTCCGTGCTCGACCCGGCTGCGACGGCGCCTGCAAGGGCCGGAACGGGCACCAAACCGCCTGAAGCGAATGGAGAAAACATGTCCTGGCATGCACCAAAATTCATCGACGTCAGCTGCGCCATGGAAATCACCCGCTACGCACCCGCCGACGGGAGCGAGCCGGTCCTTTTTTGACGCTCCGCCACACGTTGGTCGGCAGGCAACTCGTTAGGTCAGCCAATGAAGAACACGTCCGATCTTCGTGTTGTCGTCCTGGGGGCCGCCGCTGGCGGCGGCCTCCCTCAATGGAATTGCGGTTGCCGGAACTGCGCAGCCGCCCGCGACCCGGGGTATTCCCTGCGGCCACAGACGCAGTCGTCGCTGGCGGTCAGCCTGGACGGCGAGGCCTGGGCCATCTTCAATGCCTCTCCGGATATCCGCCAGCAGATACAGGACAATCGGGCGCTGCAGCCGCGACGGCTCCGTCACAGCCCGATCAACAGCGTCGTGCTGACGAACGGCGATATCGATCATCTGGCGGGACTTCTCGTGCTGCGGGAAAAGCAGCCTTTCACCGTGTTCTCGACCGGCGCGGTGGCCGAGGTGATCGCCGACAATCCGGTCTTTGGCGTCCTCGACCCGGGGTTGGTGTCGAAAAGGGTCGTCGCCATCGAAGAGCCCTTCTTTCCACTTCCAGGGCTTGAGGCGCGGCTCCTCGCCGTGCCCGGCAAGGTTCCGCTTTTTCTGGAAGATGGTGATCCCGAACTCGAGGTCGAAGGCGAGCAGACGGTCGGGCTCGAACTCAGGGCCGACGGCAAACGCGTCTACTACATCCCGGGTTGCGGCGCGCTGAGCGACCGCCTCGTCGCGCGCCTCGAAGGTGCGGACGCCTTGTTCTTTGACGGTACGCTGTTCAGCGACGACGAGATGATCGCAGCCGGCGTCGGTCAAAAGACCGGCCGCCGCATGGGGCACATGCCGATCGCAGGCAAAGACGGCAGCCTCAAAGCGCTCGGGCCGCTGAAGGTTCCGAGAAAGATCTATGTCCACATCAACAATACAAACCCGATCTGGCAGGCCGGTCCCGAGCGGGCGAGTGCAGAAGGGCACGGCTTCGAAGTCGGGTACGACGGAATGGAGATCCGCCTATGACGACCGCTGCAGACAAACAAGCGTTTCACGATCGGCTCCTAAGCATCGGAAAGGAACGCTACCACGACAAGCATCCTTTTCATTTGATGCTTCATGGCGGCCGCTGCACCATGACCCAGGTTCGTGCATGGGTGATCAACCGGTACTATTACCAGAGCCGGATCCCGATGAAGGACGCTGCCTTCCTGTCGCGCTGCGACGACCCGCAAATGCGTCGGGCATGGCGCTCCCGCATCGAGGATCACGACGGCGGGCTCGATGACGGAGGCGGTATCCGGCGCTGGTTGCGCCTCGCCGAGGCGGTCGGCCTCGATCCCGATTTCGTCGCTTCCACAAAGGGCGTCCTGCCTGCAACCCGATTTGCCGTCGACGCCTATGTCGCCTTCGTTCGCCAGCAGCCGCTGCTGGAAGCGGTGGCTTCCTCGCTGACTGAACTCTTTGCGCCCAAAATCCATTCCGAGCGGATCGCCGGTCTCCTTGAGCACTACGCCTTCGCCGATGACGCGGCGCTTGCCTATTTCCGCCAACGGCTGGTGGAAGCGCCGCAGGATGTGAAATTCGGCCTCGCCTATGTCCTCGACCATGCCGATACGGCGGAAAAACAGGATGCCGCGGTCGCGGCGCTGACCCTCAAGACGGAGGTCTTGTGGTCCCAGCTGGATGCGCTTTATGGGGCTTACGTTGCTCCGGGCCTCGTTCCGCCTGGCGGTTGGGATGGCCGGGAAGGCGTCACCGGTGCGGCAACGGCGGAGGCGGCAGCATGACCGAGGCTCCGGCGATTTCGAGGTCCAGCGTCGTCAAATTGGCCCGCGGCGTGCGGTTGCGCAAAGACGCGGTTCGTGGCCAGTTGGTGCTGTTGGCACCGGAGCGCGCCATGGCCCTCGACGAAACCGCCGTCCGGATCGTCCAGGCCCTCGACGGTGAACGGACGCTCTATCGGATCGCAGACGACTTTGCGGCAGAGTTTGAGGCGCCCGCGGAAGAAATTGCAAACGACATCACGATCTTCATTCAGCAACTCGCGGCCCGCCGCATGCTGGACTTCGCCGAATGAGCAAGCCTATCTCCTATGCCGTCAGCCATGCAACGCGCGTACCGCCGCCCATGGCCATGCTGGCGGAGTTGACACACCGCTGTCCCTTGGCATGCCCCTACTGTTCCAATCCCATCGAATTGACGCGTGCCGAGGAGGAGCTTTCGACCGGAGAATGGATCGGCGTATTCGAGCAGGCGGCCAAGCTCGGCGTCCTGCATCTGCATCTGTCCGGCGGTGAGCCGGCTGCGCGGCGCGATTTGGTCGAACTGACGAAGGCGGCCGCCTCTTTCGGTCTCTATACCAATCTGATCACGTCGGGCGTCGGGCTGACCGAAGCCAGGATTGCTGGCCTGTCGGACGCCGGACTTGACCACGTCCAGCTCTCCCTTCAAGGGGTTTCGCGCGAGGGGGCCGACCGGATCAGCGGCTATAGAGGCGGCTATGACCGCAAAATGGCTGTCGCGAGCTGGGTGACGGCCGCCGGCATCCCGCTAACGGTCAATGCAGTGTGCCACCGGCAGAACATGGATCAGATCGACGACATGATCGATCTGGCGATCGGGCTAAAGGCACGGCGCATCGAAATCGCGACGGTGCAGTTTCACGGCTGGGCCGAGCGCAACAAGGCGGCTCTCTTGCCGACACGGCCGCAGGTCGAGCGTGCGACCAACACCGTTGCCGAAGCGCGCCGAAAATACGAAGGCACGATCGAGATCGACTATGTGCCGGCCGATTATCATTCCAGCTATCCAAAGGCCTGCATGGGTGGTTGGGGCCGTGTCGGCCTGAACGTCACGCCGTCGGGCCGGGTGCTCCCCTGTCATGCGGCGGAGACCATCCCGAGCCTCTCCTTCGAAAATGTGCGCGACGGTTCACTCGCTCGGATCTGGTACGAGAGCGACGCCTTCAATTCCTATCGTGGCGATGCATGGATGCCGGAGCTCTGCCGGAGCTGCGAGCGCAAGAATGTGGATTTCGGCGGCTGCCGTTGCCGGGCCATGGCGCTTGCCGGTGACGCCAGCGCGACGGATCCGGTTTGCGTTCGATCGCCGCTGCGAGACGGCTTGACTGAGGATACGGATCGGCTGCTGGCGCTGTCGTCGGCAGACTTGGTTTTCCGCGGCCGGTGAGGGCATTCCTGCTGTATTTGTGCTTGACCACGCAGGCAGAGCCGTGGCCGTCCTCTGTGTTCGTCTAGCTTTTCCCTTGGAATACAAGGTAGGTGCAGACGGTCGAGCGCCCCGAAAGTCTTCAACGGCTCACACACACATGCGTGTCGGCAGCGCCATGGCCGCAGGCGATCGCGCGGGGTGTCCACGCAAGTCAAGACTGTCCCGGCGGCATCGTCGCGGACGCTGTTGCGCATCGATCTTGCCGGCTCTATGCTCCCGGCCAATTCGCGCCACCGCGTGCCGCTTTGAGGGAAAAACCGGGAAAGCATGCCGGAAAACAGCACCGCACACGCCTCGTTTCAGTTTCGCGGTTCGTCATTCGACAGCATGATCGAAACGCTTGGCGGGGCGTTCGGCACATTCGATGCCGAGCCGATCAGCCAGGCCGGGGATTTCCGCTGGGGGATCGATATTTCGGCCTGTGACAGTGCCGTATTGATCACCGGCTACCATCAGACCGATTTCCAGTTCCACATCGAGCCAACCGCCGATACGGCCGAGTATTTGTCGATCGTCGTGCCTCGAAGCGGCGGCATGGGAGTGACTTACGGGCCCCGCACGGCCGAGGCGGGGCAGGGAGAATTGCTTCTCTACAACAATTTCGAACCCAACAGCGTCATCATGCGCGGCGAAGAAAACGTGGTAGACGAGCTCTTGATCAATTGGTCCGTCGTCCTGCAGACATTGGGGCAGACTTTCGAGGCGCCCTTCGACGGGTCTCTGAACCTGTTGCCCCAGGTGAGTTTGGCGACGCCGGCCGGCCAGTTGATCGGCAATCTCACGGAAACGATCATGGGCGGCATACGCAACAACGGTCCCCTGCTGCAGTCGCCGATCGCCATGGCGCATGTCACGCAGGCACTGGCCGACGTGGTGGTGCGCCTGGTTCCTCACCGGCTATCGCATTTGCTGGACAAGAAGCCGTGCTTGATCGCGCCTCGCCACGTGCGCCGGGCGATCGAGTTCATGCAGGCCAATATCAGTCAGCCGATCACGATGCCGATGGTGGCCGAGGCGGCAGGCGTCTCCGTCCGCGCCCTCGAAACCGGTTTCCGTGCTTTCAGGGATACGACCCCCGCCGCCTATCTCCTCAGGCTTCGGCTGCGCGCCGCACGACAGGACCTGCTCGATCCCGAAAACAACCAGCCGATGAGAGAGATCTGCCTGAAGTGGGGCTTTTTCCATTTCGGGCGGTTTTCCGCGGTCTACCGGTCGACCTATGGCGAAAACCCGTCCGACACAAGACGACGTGTGGGCAGCTCTACGGCGACTTACATCACTTCGGACGCGCAAAGGTAGTCCGCGTTGGGCTACAGCACCGCGCGGCCAGTCGGACGCGCTAAGGTCGATGTAGCACCTTGAACTGCTGCATGATTCCTTAAATCGATCCCGATTTAAGGATCGTAGATCGACGGGACGGGGCCTCGAGAATCCGCACCTGGCTGGCTTCTGGGTCCCGCCTGTTGTATTGCAGGTTCGATCATATGATGCTGTGCCGCCGCTGCAAGGCGTGACGGCGCGGCCTATCCCGCCCGCCGTCCGCCACAGAGCGGGAACCTGCTCATCCAGGATCCGCGAGGAGAGGATTATTCATGGCTTTGGGGGATCCGGCAAATCGTCCGGAATGGGTTTCATTCGAAGGAAGCGACCCGGACCGCCTCGCAGCGACGCTGTCGAGCTGGACCTCCAATGTCGTTGTTCGACCGCTGAGCAGGGAAAGGATCTCCTACAAATGCGCGTGGGCGAACGCCGGCATCGTATCGATCGGCAGTACGCACTTCGACGGGCAGGTTCTTTTCGAAAGCGAGGGCGCCGGCGGTCAGCTCGTGCTGATCGTGCCGCGCCGTGGCGGCATAGACCTGCGGATGGGAAGGCAGGCATTCTGCACATCTCCCGGACGGGGCGCCGTCATAGAAGGAAACCAGCGCATTGCCGCCCGATCGCTGAGCTCTCGGGAGCACATGTTCGTCGCTATAGATCAGGCGGCGCTTTACCGCCGACTGTACGACATGGTCGAGATGCCGGCCTCCGGAGCCTTGGAGTTCTCGCCGGAAATCGATCTGTTATCCGGACCAGGAACTGCAATTGCCAGCATCGCGGCGACGCTCCGGGCGGGCCTTGACGGCGAGGCGCCACTGCGCAGGTCTCCGCTTGCGCTGACAAACCTCAGCGAAGCCTTGATCCAGGTGATCCTCGATACGTTGCCTCACCGCTTCTCGGAAAAAATGCGTCGCGCCGCCTCGCCCGTGCCGCGTCATGTGAAGAAGGCGATCGAGTTCATGATGGCCAATCTGTCGAAGCCGATCACTCTGGTGGAGGTCGCGGCCGCCTGCGGGGTCAGTTCGCGTACGCTCCAGCAGGGTTTTCGCCAGTTCAAAATGACCACTCCCATGAGCTATCTCCAGGATTTGCGCCTGAAGGCGCTCCGCGAAGAGCTGACACAGGCGCGGCCCGGCCAAAGCATTGCCGACATCGCTTTCAAATGGGGCTTCACCCATATGGGGCGCCTGGCCATGGAGTACCGCAACCGGTTTGGGGAGCTTCCATCCCAGACACTCCGCTCCTGCTGATCGCCGGATCAGGATGGCTGATTGCTCGAATTCGTCGAATCCGGCCCTATAACTCAGGTAAGCCCACTAGATAGGCCGGAGCCGGAGATGCGTGAACCTGAAACCATCAGATTCCAGCCGAGCGAATGGGTGCCGAACCACCCGCGGCTGCCGGTGCTGGTTTATCATCGGGCCCTATCGTCTGCCGAGAACGATGTGGCGGCCGAATTCGAGCGGCGCTTTGCCCAGACCGGCTGGCAGGGCGTGTGGCGCAACGGCGTGTTTTCCTATCAGCATTACCATATCGGCGCGCATGAAGTTCTTGGCATCGCCACGGGCAATGCCAGGCTGTTGATCGGCGGTTCCGAGGGCGCTGTGCTGGAGGTCGGCGCAGGCGATTGCCTCGTCCTGCCGGCCGGAACCGGTCACATGAATCTCGGAGCGAGCGACGGTTTCCTCGTCGTCGGCGGCTATCCGCCCGGACAGACGGCCGATATTCAGACGGAGGCGGCCAGCAGGAGCGCTCTCCAAACGATCGCCGACCTGCCGCTGCCTCCAACCGACCCGCTCTATGGCGCAAACGGCCCTCTGATCCGCCTCTGGCAAAACGCCTAGGGACCGGCTGCCTCGAGCGTTGCCTTCAAAGTCCAACGGCGTGCGCAGTTCCCCGCGCGCCAAGGCCGGCTTCAGAATGTTGGCGGCGTCGCCCTGGCCGGCCGCGGCGCCCGCCCCGATCAGGCCGTGCGCCTCATCGATGAACAGGATGACCGGCTGCGGCGATCTTTTCACTGCGTCGACGACACCGTGCAGGCGCCGCTCGAACTCGCCCTTCACCCCGGCGCCGGCCTATCGCCCGCCGGAGAAAATGCCATCATCCAGAACAAGCTTCTCGGCGGACGAACGCTGGTGACGTTGGGCAATATATTCGATGGGGACACCTGGGATTTCTCGGGCAAGTATGGCGTCGCCATCGATGCTGATAAGCGCATTCCCTTGGCGAATGACATCTTGAGCGGCTTGTCCGGGCGCCCTATGGATGTGCGTGGCATGACGGATGCAGAAGTGCAAGACATCCTGGCCAATGCCAAGAGCGAGGAAAAGCAGGAAGCCAAACCCGTCGCCGATACGGGGTCCGTCCGCATCACCGGCGCGAAGTCCGAATGCGACGATATCTGCAAATATGCATGCGAGTGCATGGAGGAGAGAGGCGGGGGCACCGACCTTCACCGAATGCATGGCTAGAAAGCTGCGTAAGGATTACTACGATTAAAGTGGGCCTCGCCGAGCGGACGGCTCGACGCGTTATCCGAAGTCTCCGAATGCAGATGGACCCCGACCGGAGGTGAGCTACGACCCCGAGAACGGCTATCGTCCAGTGGAAAGTCAAAACGTGTCGGAATGCCTACCTCGCAATATCCGGTCAGAGGTGCGCCTCGGCCGGACATTTCGTGGTGGAAGGATGGGAAGCTGTGGAAAATATTCGAACTCAAGTTCCCGACGGCCAATGGCGGAGTTGATGGCAAAACACCGATGCAGGCAGCCGGCGAATATGAACGAATTGCGCGCTCTAACGGATTAAATCCACGAAAGGATGTCGTTGACATCGACGTCCAAAAGGATTGCGACTGCTCGCAGCAGGTGGGCGTATCCAAGCCAGGTCGGTGTTAACTATACTTCGTAATCAGCATTCGAGGTTTGCATGCAATACCCTCTCGATCTAAAGCTCGACCCAGAAGACATCGAACATCGTGGTATTCTGCGTGATGATGACGTTCGTCTTATCCGGTCGCGCGTTGGCATTCTTTTGTCGATCTATTTTGCCGACGGCTGGAGTCAGGAGAAGCGTGAGGCGCTGATCACGTGTCTTGGGGATTATCTGTCTTTCTTCTCAAGCGAGGTTACGCATTTTCAAGTCGACGACGAACCTAAAATGCGAGCCTACAAGGAAGGTGGCGTTCCGGACGAGTATAGACGCCTTCTGGATCTGCCTGAGACCGACTCGCTCTTCGTATATCTTAAACAGGCAGATACGGCTGAGCCTTGGGACCCGTCACGCTTGATGTTCATGGGCTTCGGTCACAGAAAGAGCAAAGTATGGCCGTCCTCCGGCATCGAGGTTCATTTTTCGCCACGTTTCGTTTTCGAGAATACAGACCGTTTCGTGGGGCTCGTTCCGCAATTGGTCGCAGCGGCTCGAAGCTGTTCATGGCTCATGCGGCCTGGGCGTTCTGTCGGACCCCGGCTCCGAGAACTCGGCCGACGCTTACTACTATCCCTGGCTGATGCAGTATCCCGCGCTGGAATACGACGCGATGGGGAGCTTCTGGACAGAAACCCAAAACGGCGGTTCCGAACTGCCGCGCTCGTCCAACTGGTTGACAATCCTCGGTAACGCAAATGTCGAGCGACTGGGCGGGCTGGAAGCCATTCGTGCGTCAATATTAGATAATGTGCACCTGGAAACCTATTCTGGGGGCGTCGTCATTCGTGCCGGAAAGCTGCCGGCGCTCGGCGATGCGGCCACCGGCGGCATTCCCGAGGCCTATCGCACCGTCGCCCGTTTGATAAAGCCCATTCGCTTCGAGGGATATGAATACGGCATCATCAAGTTGCCTCCACATATGGACGACGACGACGACGTAAGCTTGGGCGAGACCCTGAAGTGGCTTCGCCGCTTCGATTGACGGACCGCTTAGACATGGGAGAGAACCATTGGAACAGGTTGTCGCCGTCGAATTCGGCTGGACCCCTGAAACGATCCAGGAAAGCGATTTCCGGGGGTTAGTCGCGGCCTATATCTCAGGGGACAAACCGCGTTTCAGCCAGCTTTGCGCCGATGCCAAAATCGTCGGCGCGATTGATGCGAGGGGGCTGCGCTGCCCCTATCCCGTCGCCATGATGCGAAAGGCACTTGCCGCCATGAAAAGAGGCGAAAGCCTGGTGCTCCTGGCAGACGATCCGCTGGCGCGGCTAGACGTCCAGAACGCGGTCTATAAGGGGCGCAACTAATTGCGCCAAAGCGCAGCTTTCGAAGGCTTCCATGCCTTCGTGGCCGAAAAAGCAGGCGGTAAGGAGTGAGGCTCGTACTTTGGAGGCAATCTGCACGTTTTTATCAGGGTCCGGGGCGGGTGGATCACCTGCCCATCAGCTTAGCCTTGACGGCCGGATCAATAGATTATTCCGCTCGCATCGAGGCTGGAGAGGGCCTGTCCGCCGCCGAGCGATGACCGCGAGATCGTTCATGAAATCCGTCCGCTTGGCCGGCTTGATAAGGAATGTTTGTAGTGCACGAGAATTTCGAGTACTTTCTAAAGTCCTATTCACCCGTTTTTCCGACGGAGAAACCAGGCGATAGCCAAATCGAGCGGCTCGAGAAGATTCTGCCGGGTTCTCTGATGGAATTCATCAGACGGTATGGTCTCGTTGCTTTTCATGGAGGCCTTTTCCAACTTTGTGATCCGGATGAATTTCGTTCCGTTCTTGCTTTGATATTCGGAGCGGACAGTGATTTTCACCACAAGGATTGCCATGTCGTTGGATACAGCGCGTTCGGCGTCCTACAATGCTGGTCTGACAAATACTTCAAATTTGAGATCGAGCTACCGCTCGGTGTAGCATACTGCCGGGCGTTGACGTTGCCGGGCTGGAAGCTCGCTGCGTCCGCAGATCACATCGCCTCCGCAGTCGTACCTGATCGTGAGGAGGCTGATTTTCTCGACGTTGATGGAATTCCAATGTTCGATCGTTGCGTTGAGAAGTATGGGCCTCTGCGCCAAGGGGAATGTTTCGGATTTGTTCCCGCTCTTGCGATCTCGGGCGCATTCGGCCCTATGCAGCGAGTGGACAATATCCAGCGTATGCCTGCATTGGAGCATTTCTCCATTCTTGCACAACTTGAGCAATTTCAGCTGGCTACCCTAACACCAACTGAGGTCGTGCCGGTTCGTCCAATTGGTTGATACAATTGACGCCCGGTTATATGGGAGGAAATAGACCATGGAATGGGGCCGATAAGACTCGGAATGTCGCCCAGCGAAGTGGCCGCTGTACTCTTCGAGAAGATTGGTATTAGTACGGGTCGTCTTGAGGAGAGCGTATGAGAAGATCATTCGGTAACGGCCTTCGCCAAGGGCCTTTGGGACGACCGTATAAACCGCTTCGTTTGCTTAGTTTCGCTAGCTAGGTTCCTCGCGCGCTGAGGCTCACATTGGACTGGGATATTATTTCTTTCATTGGATCGGGTCCGTTGAAGTTTGGAATGACGCCTGCCCAGGTTGCATCGCTCATTGGCAGCTCTGGGTCGAACGCGGTCCCGCTCCCATCCCACGGAAATATGTCATTACCAGCAAGACCATGGCTGCAGCGCCGCAATACACGCTGCGGATCAAGTCGTGGGATACCGATACGCCACCGGATGCGAAGAGTTTCGCCTTTGCCCCACCTCAGGGGGCGAAGTCGGTCGAATTCAACGCATTGGCTGATGTCGGCGAAGTGCCGGCCCCGGCAGAAGCGCTGAAGGAGTAGTGGAGATGTCCAGACGTCGAACTGCAACACTCGTCCTCGCCTCGGCACTTGGGGCCTTCGAACTGTTCTGGAGCGGAACGCTGCGCCCGGAACGGCCGGCTGATCTGATCACGCAAGCGGAAGCGAGGGTCGGGCGGCCATTGACGCCCGTCAGTTATGCCGGCGTGGCGCGACGCACGACCCGCCGCGCCGTCTACGCTGGAGCGGCGGCGGCGACACATGCGCCGGGGTGCGTTCAGATCCGCGACGCCAATGGAAACATCGTGGGCTACCGATGCCCATAGAGCGCTTCTTGCACCGATCCTGGCATCTACCCGTCGTCTTGGGTGTGCTTTCGACCCTGCTCGTCGCATGCGCAAGCCGGCCGACGGGGGTGCTGCAACCCGTCGCCGCGTTCCCATCCGCCAGCCAGGTCGAGATGCTGGTCGCGACCACGCGCAACCGTGCCGAAAAGCCCGGCGAGATGTTCAGCGGCGAGCGGGCGTTCGCGCCGAAGTTCGCCGAGATCACCGTGTCGATCCCGCCGAGCAGCGTCCGAAAGGTCGGGGAGGTCGCCTGGCCACGCAAGCTTCCGCCAAATCCGGCTACGGATTTCGCGACGGTGAAGGCGCAAGAGGTGGACCGGCCGGAGGCGGAAAGCTGGCTGAGCAGCTCCGTGCGCAAAAGTCCCGACCGCAGCGTGCTTGTCTTCATTCACGGGTTCAACAATGATTTCGAGGATGCTGTCTTCCGCTTCGCGCAGATCGTTCATGATTCCGGTGCCCACAGTGCCCCGGTGCTCGCGACCTGGCCCTCGAGGGGCAGTCTGCTGGCTTACGGCTATGATCGCGAAAGCACGAACTATACGCGCAACGCGGTGGAGCGGCTGCTCCAGTATCTGGCGCGCGATCCGGAGGTGAAGGAAGTCTCGATACTCGCCCATTCGATGGGCAACTGGCTGGCGCTGGAATCGTTGCGTCAGATGGCGATCCGCAATGACGGCCTGCCGGCGAAATTCAAGAATGTCATGCTGGCCGCACCGGACGTCGACGTGGATGTGTTCCGCTCGCAGATCGCCGACATGGGCAAACAGCGTCCGCGTTTCACGCTTTTCGTCTCGCGCGATGATCGTGCTCTCGCGGTTTCCCGGCGCGTTTGGGGCAATGTTTCCCGCTTGGGGGCGATCGATCCGGAGCAGTCGCCCTACAAAGAGGAACTGGCGGCCAACAACATCACGGTCATCGACATGACCAAGGTTAGGACCGACGACAAACTCCATCACGGAAAGTTTGCCGAGTCACCGGAGATCGTCCAGCTGATCGGCACTCGTCTTTCATCGGGCCAGACATTGACCGACAGCAAATTGGGGCTCGGCGATCATATCGTGGCGGCAGCCGCGGGCGCCGCGAACACGCTCGGCACGACTGCGGGCCTCGTTGTTTCCGCTCCGGTCGCTATCGTCGACCAGAACACCAGGCAAAACTATGCCCGCCACGTCGAGACAGTTATTGGACCCGCCGGCCAAGTCAGCCCCGGCACCGCCGAACCCGACTGCAGCAACAAGAGCCAGGCGAGGACCGGAAATTGCAGCCGGTAATTCCGTCTAACAACGATTGTCAAAAAGTGTTTGGATAAATTCGCCGTTCGCCGATGATCCAGTCGGCGCCTTCGAATCGGGATCGTAGCTGAATACCACTGGGAGACATGATGAAGACGTGCCTTACTCGAAGCCTGGCTGTGATCGGAATTTGCCTCTCGGCCGGCACTGCCATGGCTGCCGACGTCTACTCGCCGATGGCGCCCGAGGTTCAGCAGACGACCACCGAGACCGGTTGGACTTTTTCCTTCGCGCCCTATTTCTGGGCAGCGGGTCTCTCGGGGGACATCGCACAGTTCGGGCTGCCGGAAGCCCATGTCGATGCCAGCTTCAGCGACATCTTCGACCACCTCGACTTCGGCGCCATGGCGATCGGCGAGGCCCGCTACGGTCCCTACAGCATCTTCGCCGACGTCATGTACACGAAGATTTCGGGTTCGGCCGGCACGCCGAGGGGCATTCTAGCCGTTGAGGTCGAGGTCTCGTCCGAGACGTTCGCCGGCTTGCTCGGTGCCGGCTATTCGATTTACGAGGACAACGCCGCACGGATCGACCTCGTCGGCGGCATGCGCGTGTGGTCGGTCGAGAGCGATCTCTCGTTCAGCGGCGGGATTCTCGACGGCGTTTCGCGAAGTGACGAGGCGACCTGGGTCGATGGCTTGGCCGGTTTTCGGGCGACCTATTCGATCACCCCGGAGATCTATCTGACCGGATGGGGGCTCGTCGGCGCCGGGCAGGCCGACCTCGACTGGGACGTCGCCGCCGCGATCGGCTATCGCTTCAGCGACACGATTTCCGCCGTGGCCGGCTATCGTGCCCTCGGCGTCGATTACAGTGACGACGGATTCGTCTTCGACGTCGTGCAGCAGGGCCCGATCCTCGGACTTGTCGTGCGGTTTTGATATTCAGCCACTCAGTGTCGCACTGCGCGTGATGCAGCGGAATCCGACATGGCACGTCGACGTGTCGACGGGCTGCGCCATGCGGGCCGCCGGGCGGTAGCGCCGGCAGTAGTTGGCGGCGCAAAGATAGGAGCCGCCTTTCATGACCCTGCGCGGAATCTTGAGGTGCGGCTGGAGCGGATCAATGCTGTCCGCTTGATCGCCGCCCCTGGGATTGGAGATCGTGCAGCACGGGCTGTCGATCTTGCCGTGGTCCTGATACCAGTCCGATGTCCATTGCCAGACATTGCCGGCCATGTCGTAGAGGCCATAGCCATTGCCCGGAAAGCTTGCGACGGGAGAGGTCGTTTCGTAGCCGTCCCCACACAGGTTCTGCCAGGGGAATTCACCTTGCCATGTATTGGCCATCGGTCGGCCGCCGGGCGTCCATTCGTCGCCCCACACATACTCCGCCGCTTCGAGCCCGCCGCGGGCCGCGAACTCCCATTCGGCCTCGGTTGGCAATTCCTTCCTCGCCCACATGGCGTAGGCTTCCGCGTCCTCGTAGGCAACATGAACGACGGGATGATCGTAGAGGTGTTCTATCGAGCTTCCAGGCCCATGGGGGTGCCGCCAGTTCGCGCCTCGCAGATAGGCCCACCAGTTGTAGTGATTGCGCAGGTCGACGCGTGTCCTGGGCTTGCTGAAGACCACGGATGCTGGCGCCAGCATATCCGGCTTCGAACCCGGATAGTCCTTCGGATTCACCGGACGCTCGGCCAGCGTGACATAGCCGGTCGCCTCGACGAAGGCCGCGAACCCTCGATTGGTGACGGTACAGACGTCCATCCAGAAGCCGGTGACCGCCACTTTGTGGGCCGGCGCTTCCTCGGGATAGTGCCTGTCCGACCCCATCAGGAAGGTGCCGCCCGGGATCCACACCATCTCTGGGCCGAGGGAGGGCGTCAACGGCGAACCTATAGGGGTTCGTTCGGCATCGGCACGCTTTGTCATGACGTTTTGTTTCCTCGTTCCCGGCAGGATCGGGTTTCATTTGTCGAGATCACCGTTCGAACGCAAAGACCTTGGTCCAGTCGTTCTTCATGTCGACGACCGTCCAGTCCATGATCCCGGCTTCGTCGAGGCCCTTGTCCAGCCGGCCGATCGACGAGGCCCTATCATAGGCCCATTCCCGGTGACGTGCTTCCCGCAAATCGGATCGTTCTGAACTGGAATTTTCCA
>NZ_AUTC01000133.1 GCF_001461695.1 Sinorhizobium fredii USDA 205
TCCTGGCCCGGATAGTAGACGTTGTTGCTCACCAGGCTCGGCGTGGGCCGGTAGTAGGGTGGAAGCGTGATCCCGCCGCTCGGCACCCCGCCGTAAGGGTTTTTCGCCTGGGCTGCGGCTGGTGTATCCTCAGCCGTCTGCGCCGTTGACACGGCGCTCGTTGTTAGCGCCGCCACTCCAGCCAGACCCGCTGTTTTGATTGCATCGCGGCGGCTCATATTTCCGTGACCAGCGCCAGCTTCGCCACTTGTGATCTTTTTTCCTGTTGATTCCGGATTCATGGCTCGTTTTCCTCACCGATGGAAGCCTTTCCGGGGCGGTTTCAAAATCTCAGCCTCGAGGCAAAACCCTAGCAGTAGTACACACCAACCGCGCAGCGCCGCACCGTGCGCCGTGCCACCCCGGCGACGCTGACCGGGGTACGTGGTCGTCCAACCCTGGCCTCGGCGGTCGTCGGCAAGCCCCGGACGAACCGGTTCATTCTGACCCGACACTAGACAACGGCGCGCTCGAAACCATCGTAACCTGGCCTCAATCCTCAGAACGGGATCGTTTGGAATGAAACAATCGCGATGTGGCCGTGATCCGCTCGGACCCGAGAGGGTTTCCTCGACACATATCGCCAAACGCACTACTGGCAATTACAAACACCAGTTCAGCGAGTTTATCTTGAAGTGAGAGGTGACCCAGGCGTGCAGGCAGGCTGATGGAACCCGCCACATATTTGGCCGCGGCTTTACTTGCTCCCGATTGGCCGAAACGGCCTCCATACAAGCATATTCTACTATAGCGTACTCCGCAAATGCAGCTCCGTCCATAGGTTGGCTCCGCATTGCTTATGGCGTTGCTGGTGCGTTGAAAGACCTTTCGTTCAAAGGGTTTCGCAAGACGGCCTCGATATCTGCGACGTCGAGTTTGAGCATGCCACGCTTGAATGGGGGTTTGCGTTGACGCATCGCGGAAAGCTAAGCCACCTCTATTTGCGCCCGACGCTCTAAATGGACAACTGAAGCGCAACTTCTGTCGCAAAAGTCGGTCGCGGGATTCAGACATTTGCGACTGAGATCTGCGACATACGGGCAGCGGCGTCGGAGACATGGTAACGGATTGTAGTGGGTCGCGCGTTTCCGGAATTTTGACACCCAAATCCGGAAAGATCGACATGCCGCAAGCTGAAAAGCTCGTGAGGAGGATGATCGTGCTTTCAGGAAGGCATCAGAAATCCGGTCGACCTGCGCGAAAGGACCAAAGACCGGTAGGGCAGATTGCCGGTCATCCGGGCTAGTCAACCCATGCCGTTGCGGCGATAGCTATAGCAAGAATAGCGATAGCAAGAATAATTGCAGGGGCTGCGAGCGCAGCTCAAGCGCCCTCCTCATCGCTCGCTAGTAATTCCTTCAGAAGCTCCTCTCTGTCCGTCAAATCAAACTCGCGGATCATGTAGAGAACTCTCAGCCCCTCCATCACAGCCGTATGGCTTATCGGGTCCACTTGATGCATTTTGCACCAGTCAGAAACGACCTGTTCCACAAGCTCGGCCTCGGTCTCTTTCGTTGGCGACGTGTTCTTTGCTAAACGCTTGGCCATTGTGGTTCCTCCCAGTCCAAGCAGGTGAAACTTCAACCACCGTGATGGCTTCGTGAAAACCTTGTCCCGTGCCTGGCTTCTGAGTAGGCCGGATCTTAGCGCGGCTTCGCGTTATCTGTTATTTGCGGCGTGTAGACAGCTGTTTCGGTCTTCTTCTCCGACCACGCCCCGCCGATTGCCAAGTAGGCCAGGATAGCGCCCACGGCGAGCAGAAGTAGGCCGATCGGGAAAGCAGTTGAGTGCGTATCATGGCGGGGTAACATTTATACACTCCCGTTCGCAGGGAGAGAACGAATGTGGCGTTTCCGGGTTCCCGCGCGCCCTGCCCAGGGGACTTAAGTCCGACGTGAGACTCGTCAAAGGTCGTATCCCCTTGCCACGCACTTTTCCCGATCCATATGCGATAGAGCGTGCCCCGGAAGAAGGGGTAAAACCCCGCGTAGGTGCGATGTCCCAGAGCGATGCCGCCCGTCCCTTCAGCAGAGCTCTGGGATTGCCGGCCGCCGGCGAATAAAGGCCGGCTCAGCTTGATTCTCAGGCAGGCGAAAAAATGTCACTAGTTCGAGTCGGCAGAGCCCGCTTGGCGATGGCCCTGCCGCGGTTTCGAAAGCAACTGCTCTCCGTGAAGAGCCGCAAGTCGGATGATCTCTTCGAAGCCTATGCGCTTGCGGCACGAACTTTGGAAAAGCTGCACTTGGGAGACCAGCCCGAACTGCTCGCCGAATACGAGACGACGTGTTTGCAAATCCAAGCTGAAGTTCTGCGGTTGCTGGGTGAAGGTGAGCGCTGTACCTAGCGAGCCGTAAGGATCAACTCGCGAGCCGCAGTACCTTTTCCGCCGCCGACCGAATAGGTCACTTGCGCCTCGTGCAAGGCGAAGTGCGCGAACGTCTCCCCACGGCCAGATCAACGCAAGCAGGCCATGTGCCAGAGCGCTCGCCGACGCGAGTCAGCGTGCCGCCCAGTTGGCACCGCGGCGGAAAATCGTGCGCATTTCGGGAACATCGAATTCCTTCGACACATGGCCAAGCGAAGAGTAGAAGACCCGGCCCTTGCCGTGCTTCCGCTTCCAGACGACCGGCATTACAACACCCTCGATCCACCAGGCGTGCTCGCCGGAGAAGGTCGTCGTCGCCAGCACCTCGTTCGACGGGTCGGCATGCATGTAATATTGCTCGGACGTGTAGGGAAAATCGGTGATGCCCTCCATCAGCGGGTCGTCCGGACGCGTGATGTTCACGCGGTAATCGATGATGTTGCCGGGATGCGCCACCCATTGGCCGCCGATGATGAACTGGTATTCGACGCATTCGCGGAAAGCGTCGCCCGCGCCACCATGATAGCCGGCAATACCGACGCCTCCTTCAACGGCGGCGGCGAGGTTCTTCACCTCCTCCTTCTCGATCTTCGACATGGTCATGATCGGCACGATCAGCGACAGGTCGTGGATCGAGGGATCGGCGAAGGCTTCGGTCGTGTGCTCCAGATAGACCTTGAAGCCGTCCTCCTGCAGCATATCGCGGATAATATTGGCGCATTCCTGCGGCTCGTGGCCGCTCCAGCCGCCCCAGACGATCAGTGCCTCACGCATGTCGAACTCCTTCTCAAGAATCTGGACTAGCGGCCGATGCGGCCGTCGACGAGCGATGCCGAAAGCGGTGCCGGACGCTCGATCTTCGTGGTGATGCTGATGGTTGTTCCGGTCTCCGCCGCCTTGCCGAAGGCCTCCATGACTTCGAGTACATGCAGCGCCAAATCTCCGCTCGCCCGGTGTGGCCTTCCCGAGCGAATGGCGTGCGCCATGTCGGCAACGCCGAGCGAGCGGTAATTGCCGTCCGCATAGGGATCCGTGGTGGCGACCGGCTCGAAGGCGCCGCCCTTTTTCAGAAGCTCGATCTGGCCGCCGAAATGGTTCGGGTCCGGTACGATCAGCGTACCCTCGGTTCCGTAGAGCTCGAGTGGCACATGCTTGTGTCCCGCCACGTCGAAACTCATGCCGATCTGTACGACTGCGCCGTTCTCAAAGGCCATCACGCCGGCGACATGGGTCGGCACGTGAACGGGTATGCGTTCACCGTTGCGTGCGGCACTGGTGATCGTGCGTTCCTTCCGCGCGGCCGTGGCAAAGCCGGCGACCTTGGCGACGGGGCCGAAGAGGTTGACGAGATCGGTGATGTAGTAGGGGCCCATGTCGAGCATCGGACCGCCGCCGACCTCGTAATAGAAGTGGGGATTGGGATGCCAGCGCTCGTGACCAGGGCACATGAAGGTGGCAGTGCCGCCGACGGGCGTTCCGAGCACGCCGGCATCGACGATTGCGCGGGCCGTCTGGTGCGAGCCGCCGAGGAATGTATCGGGGGCGGCGCCAATGCGCAGGCCTTTCTCCCGCGCAGTCGCCACCAGCTTTCGTCCGTCCGCAAAGTCGGTGGCGAGCGGCTTTTCCGAGTAGGTGTGCTTGCCTGCCTCCAGCGCCTGCATCGCCACGGTGACATGCGCCTTAGGCACGGTCAGGTTGACGATGAGTTCGATCGAGGGATCGGCGAGGAGGTCGGCGACGTCCCGGGCCTTGAGGTTGAACTCCGCGGCGCGCTGTTCGGCGAGGCTGCGGTTCAGATCGGCGATGCCGCGGATGTCGAGAATGGAGAAGGACGCCATGGCCTTCAGGTAGGCCGACGAGATGTTGCCGCAGCCGATGATGCCGATACCGAGTCTCTCCATTACTCTCCTCCCGAAGTGAAAATCGCGAAAGACCGGCGCATGGCGTCAGAGCCCCGGCGCCGGTCCGGTCGTCCCCCAGGGGGACTCGTAAAGTTCACAGAGCGCTACGACGGCCGCGCCCTGTGCCCAGGTCTCGTCGACCGACTCGTCGAAGACGAGTTCCGCGACTGAACGGATCGAGGGCGGGATTGCGGCCTGATAGGCCTCGCGGATGCTTTCCACGAAAACGCTGCCGAGCGACAGGCTCGACCCGACGATAACGACGCGGGGCGGTCCGAACAGGGTGACGATGTTGGCAACGGCGAGCCCAATCGCCTCTCCCGCCCGTGCCGACGCCGCGATCAGGGTATTGTCCTCCGCCGCGATGAGTGCCTGCGCATGCGCCATGCCGCGTCCGAGCCGCACCGCCTCGGCGAAACGCCCGTCCATCGGATGTTCGCCAAGGATGGCGCTCTCGCCGGCAAGGGTGGCGAGCCGGACGGTCTGGCTGTGGCCGACACCGAGCACGAGGTCGCCGAGATTGTGGCTCAAGCCGCCGGCTCCGCGGAAAAGCTGGCCGGCGTGCAGCACGCCGAGACCCAGCGTCTGCTCCAGTGAAACGAGCACCATGTCATCGAGATCGCGGGCTCGGCCGAACCAGTGATGGGCAAGCGTGATGGCGTGCGCGTCGCTCTCGACGATCGTGGCGACCTTGAGCCGGCTCGTCATTTCGCTGGCGAAATCGACATCCGTTTCGCGGAAGATCGGGCTCGAGCGGACGCAGCCGGTGCGATGCTCGATGACGCCCGGAAGGCCGATGCAGATCGAATCGATATCCTCGAGCGAAAGGTCCGCGTCGACCACGCAACGGCGCACGCCGTCCTCGATCAGGTCGGCGATGACGGCGATGGGCTGGCGGTCGACCCTGATGGGCAGGGTCAGATCCGACAGAACCTCGCCGCGGAAGTTGGTGACGGCGAAGACCATCCGATTGGCTGCAATCTTGGCGCCGACGACGCGGGCGGCATCCGGGTTGAGCTCCAACATGACGCGCGGCCGCCCCCTTGCGGCGGCGTTGCGGATGTCGCCCTCGTGCCGCGTCAGAATGAGGCCGTCGTCCAGCAGCGATGCGGTGATGGCGGAAACGGTCGTGGTCGACAGTTCGGAGCGCTCGCTGATCTCGACGCGGGAAATGGGGCCATGCCGACGGATCGTGTCCAGCACGTTGAAGCGGTTTATTGCGCGCATCAATTCGGGATCGGCGGTCTTCATGGTCTGCGGATGCTCGGGTGCTCGTGGCTGGCGGAAGCTGATGATTATTTTGTCGGAACACGAATTTAATAACCGGCAATCTGAGGTCGCTGTCAAGCGGAATGCCCGAATTATTTGCGTCGGCTGTTGACATTTGCCGGCATCTCATCTGAATTAATCCGCATTGGGGAAAAATTGGTGAGGATGTTTTGCCCCTGGGAGGAGATAAATGATGATGTTTGAACGCCGTTTGGCGCCCTCGCGCGCCGCCAAACTGTCCGCGCTTGCCGCCGCCGGCATGGCGCTTCTCTTCAGCACGAGCCAGGCATCCGCCGAGACGGTGGTCAAATGGCTCCATCTCGAGACGGTCCCTGCCCATCTGAAGATGTGGGAGGACATCGCCGCCAAATACGAGTCGGAACATCCCGGCGTCGATATCCAGATGCAGTTCCTGGAAAACGAGGCTTTCAAGGCAAAACTGCCGACGCTGCTGCAATCGGATGACGCGCCGCATTTCTTCTATAGCTGGGGTGGCGGCGTACTGAAGCAGCAGGCGGAGACCGGCGCGCTGATGGACCTGACGGAGGCGATGCGCGCCGACGGTGGCGCCTGGGAGAAGAGCTACAATCCCGCCGCGGTCAAGGGGCTGACCTTTGACGGCCGAATTTATGCGGTTCCCTTGAAAATGGGAACGATCAGCTTCTTCTACAACAAGGAGCTTTTCGGGAAGGGGGGCGTCAAGGCCGAGGACATCAAGACCTGGGACGACTTCCTGAAGGCAGTGAAGACGCTGAAGGACGCCGGAATCACGCCGATCGCCGGCGGCGGCGGCGACAAGTGGCCGCTGCATTTCTACTGGAGCTATCTCGTCATGCGCAACGGCGGCCAGCCGGTGTTCGAGGACGCCAAAAACAATGAGGGCGAGGGCTTCCTGCACCCTGCAATGATCAGGGCCGGCCAGCAACTCGCCGAACTCGGCAAGCTCGAACCGTTCCAGGGCGGCTATCTCGGCGCAACCTGGCCGCAGACGCTCGGCCTGTTCGGCGACGGCAAGGCGGCGATGATCCTCAGCTTCGAGCATACCGAGGCGACCCAGCGCGCCAATTCCGGCGACGGCAAGGGGCTTGCAATCGATAATATCGGCCGCTTCCCCTTCCCGACCGTCGAGGGCGGGGCGGGCGCCGTGACCGATACGCTGGGCGGCCTCAACGGCTGGGCCGTGACGAAGAACGCTCCGCCCGAAGCGCTCGACTTCCTGCGTTACCTGACCAATGCGGAGAATGAGCGTCTGATGGCAAGCATCGGCATGCTCGTGCCGGTAGCGGTCGGCGCCGAGGATGGCGTCACCAATCCGCTGGTTCGCGCAGCGGCCGATCAACTCGCTGCTTCCACCTGGCATCAGAATTATTTCGACCAGGATCTCGGCCCCTCCGTCGGCCGCGTCGTGAACGACGTTTCCGTCGAAATCCTTTCCGGGCAGATGTCCCCCGAAGAGGGCGCCCGGATGATCCAGGACGCGCGCGAACTCGAGCGAGTACGCAAGGCGGCGCGGCGGTTGAGCCGCCGCCCGGCCTTCGACCAGCCGGTACGAACAGCACGAGGACACCATGACCGACGTGACTGCGACAATGACCGCGGTGCCGCCCGCGGTGAGCCGCAAGAAAGCGCGCTACAAGAGCCCGACCGTGCGGGGGCGGCTTCCGGTACTCATCCTCTTCCTGCCGCCGGCATTGTTGCTCTTCACCGTTTTCGTCATCCTGCCGATGGGCGAGGCGGCCTGGTATAGCCTCTATCGCTGGAACGGCTATGGACTGCCGCAGCAATTCGTGGGCGTCCGCAATTTCGAGGTCCTGTTCAACAACGCGGCCTTCTCGCAGGCGCTGATCAACAACGGCATCATCATCCTCGTGTCGGTGCTTTTGCAGATTCCGCTCGCCCTTTGGCTTGCAATGATGCTCGCCCACAGGATCGCCGGCGTCGTTGCCTTTCGGCTGATCTTCTTTCTCCCTTATGTCCTGGCCGATGTCGCGGCCGGCCTCATCTGGCGCTTCGTCTATGATGGCGACTACGGGCTCTTTGCGGCAGTCGCCGGCTTCCTCGGTGTCGCAACGCCCTATGTGCTCGCCGACCGCAGCCTCGCCATATACGCGGTGCTCGCGGTGATCATCTGGAAATATTTCGGCTTTCACATGATGCTGTTCATCGCCGGCCTGCAGGCGGTGGACAGGAGCGTGCTGGAGGCCGCCGAGATCGATGGAGCGACCGGCTGGCAGAAATTCCGCTATGTGACGCTGCCGCTGCTCGGCTCAACCGTCAGGCTGTCGATCTTCTTCGCCGTCATCGGCTCGCTGCAGCTCTTCGACCTCATCATGCCGCTCACCGGTGGCGGACCCTCCAATTCGACCCAGACCATGGTGACCTTCCTCTACACGTACGGCGTCACCCGCATGCAGGTGGGGCTGGGAAGCGCGGTCGGCGTCGTGCTCTTCGTCATCTGTGTCACGCTCGCCTTCGGCTACAAACGGATCTTCATGCGCCATGACTGACACGACCTCTGCCGTTCGCATGACCACAGGCACCCGCATCTATCTCTACGTGTCGCTATCGCTGGTGGCGATGCTCGTCTTGATCCCGTTGGTGACGACCGCGCTCGGCGGTTTCAAGTCACTCGGCGACCTGCGCGTCAATCCCTTCGGGCTGCCTTCGGAATGGGTGTGGTCCAACTATCTCGATATCCTTTTCGGCGACCGCTACTGGCGGCAAATGCTGAACTCGCTGTTCATCGCGATCGTGACGGTGATGTTGACGGTCATCGTTTCGGCTATGGCCGCCTTCACCTTCGCCCATGTGAAGTTCTTCGGCGCGAACCAGTTGCTGAACTACTTCCTGATCGGGCTCATGTTCCCGGCGGCGACCGCGATCCTGCCGCTGTTCATCCGCATCCGCGATCTCGGCCTGCTCGATACCTACTGGGGCGTCATCCTGCCTCAGGTCGCCTTCGGCCTCGGCATGAGCATCCTGCTCTTCCGCAACTATTTCCGGAATCTCCCGGAAGAACTCTTCCAGGCGGCTTTCGTCGACGGTTGCGGCTATATCCGCTTTTTCTGGCACATCTCCATGCCGCTTTCGCGCCCGATCGTCTCGACCGTCAGCATCATCACCTTCGTGCACAGCTGGAACAGCTACATCCTGCCGCTGATCATGCTGAACACGGAGACGAAATACCCGTGGCCGCTCGGCATTATGGTCTATCGCGGCGAATTCGGCACCGAGTGGCAACTCGTGCTCGCCTTCATCACGTTGACGATCCTGCCGACGGTCATCGTCTTCTTTGTTGCCCAGAAGCACATCATCGCGGGCCTGACGGCCGGCGCGGTGAAATCCTGAGCCATCGTTTCAAGGAGCAAGCATCATGGCATCTGTCGAACTCAGGGACATACGCAAGAGCTACGGGGTTCTCGAGGTGATCCACGACGTGTCGCTGTCGATCCGGGAGGGCGAGTTCATCGCGCTCGTCGGCCCTTCCGGCTGCGGCAAGTCCACGTTGTTGCGCATGATCGCCGGCCTGGAAGAGATCACCGACGGCGAGGTGCTGATCGGCGGCAAGGTGGTCAATCCACTGACGCCGCGCGAGCGCAACATCGCGATGGTGTTCCAGTCCTACGCGCTCTATCCGCACATGACGGTGGCCGAAAACATGGGCTTCAACCTCAAGCTCTCCGGGCTTTCCAAGCCGGAGATCAGCAAACGAGTGGGCGAAGCGGCGCGCATGCTGGCGCTGACGGAGCTTCTCGATCGCAAGCCGAGCCAGCTTTCCGGCGGCCAGCGCCAGCGCGTCGCCATGGGTCGGGCGATTGTCCGCGATCCGGCCGTGTTTCTGTTCGACGAGCCGCTGTCCAACCTCGATGCGAAGCTCAGGGTCCAGATGCGCACCGAGATCAAGGCCTTGCACCAGAAGGTCGCCACTACCTCGATCTACGTGACCCACGACCAGATCGAGGCGATGACGCTCGCCGACCGCATCGTGGTGCTCAACGGCGGCAGGATCGAGCAGGTAGGTACACCCTTGGAGCTCTACCGCACGCCCGCCAACCTCTTCGTCGCGGGCTTCATCGGTTCACCGGCCATGAACGTGCTCGACGGGACGGTCGATGCCGAGGACGGTGAACCGGCGGTACGCCTCAGAGACGGAACGGCGATCCGCATTGCGCCGGAACGCAAGGTGCGGCGCGGCCAGGCGGTCCGGATCGGGCTACGGCCGGAGCATTTCGTCGCCAGTGGCGAGGGCAACGCCATTGCCGGCCCGACGCGGCTCGTCGAGCCGACCGGTGCGCAGACGCATGTCCTCTTCGAGTTCGCCGGGGAACAGATCACCGCCGTCGTCGACGGCGACCATCCTGCTCGCCACGGGACCCTGTTCAAGGCGGCGATGGACCGCAGCCAGATTTACGTCTTCGACCGCGCCACCGGCGCCGCGTTATAGCTAGTCTAATGGACCGGTCTTCGATGCGTCTGGCTCCGATCCCATCTGCAAAGCCCCAAAACCGAACGATTGGAACACTCGCCCGAGCCGAGGGCGAAGGGCCGGGCGCGGTGTCGGAATCTGCCGCGGGGTGAAGGCCAGCGACTGTTCCGCATCAGGGCGATCGTCTGTCGCGGATCGCTCGAAGTTCCGCATGACAGGCAGTTCCGGCGCCTGCGATGCTCACCAGTCTTTTCATTTCGGAGTTGGCGGGATGGCTCGTCCGCAAGGTGCTTGGCGCTGACCGGCCTGATGATTGTCGCCCGGTCGCTGGCGCGACCGGGCGGGTTGGGCATTGTCACTGGAGTTGCGATATTTCGCTCCCTGGTTCAAGCGCAACGGCTTGCCGGGGGTTGTCATCCCGGTTCCCGGCCTTCGACCGGCTGCGCAAGCTGAACCTCCTGCGGCGACCCTTCTCGTCCAACAATTCGTCGTAAGCCCCGTTCCAATCCGCATAAGCGACAATCTGCCGTTTGACCCGACCGCGTCGCGAAGCGGCGCCGATAAGCGCGTCCGGACCGTTGAGCAAGCGTCCCACCCGGCTCATGGTGGGCATGCACCATGACCACGCGCCAGCGCGAGTCCCAGGCTGTCCAAATTTTTTGGTGAGCGTAACGCGTGTTTGAAAATCATGCCGAAAGATCATAGGTCAATTTCTGAGTCAAAGATGCGCCAGTAGAGGTTTTTTGCTGCAATCATCTTGTGCTGCTCCGCCGCTTGATATCATTGGTCACCGCAACCGCCTCCCTGCCGATCTCTCTAAGCAGGCCGGTAACCGGATTGTGGAAACCGACGAGATAGAGGCCGAGCTCGGAGGCCTGGCGAGTGACGCCGCTCTTGCCGGGCCACAATTCCGTCGGCAGGAATTTCTCGAAACCCGGCCGGTAGCCGGTGGCGAGGATGACGCTGTCGAACTCCGCCTGCCTGCCGGAAACGAAAATGGCGCCGTGCTCAGTGAAGCGCTTGATGTCGGGCGCCACTTTTATGCCACCGGACTTGATCGTCTCCACCGTGCCGACATCGATGACCGGGATGCGTCCGGCGTCGACCTGTTCAAGGATGCCCTGCTTTGGCCTGACGATGCCGTATTTCTCGAGCTTGCCCAACGCGAAGTCGAGGACGATCGGGAACAGCCTGTCGTTCACCGCCTGCGGCATCGGTTGGCTGGCGATGGCGATCATCTGGATCGGCACACCGAACAGCTGGAGCGGCACGATGTGGACGCCGTTGCGTACCGACAGCGTCGGACGGGCGCCGCACTCGGCAAGGTCGAGCGCGATCTCGGCGCCGGTGTTACCCATGCCGACAACCAGCACCGACTGGCCGGTGAAGGGCGTGGCCTCGGTATAGTCAGCGCTGTGCAGCCGCCTGCCTTTGAAAGCGTCGATTTCGGGCAGGTCGGGAACGACGGGCTCTGCATTGCTGCCGCTGGCGATCACGACCTGGCGCGCGGAGAAGGTGTTCGTTCCGGTCTCGACCAGGTAGCCGCCGTCCTCGCGGAGGATGGAGTTGACCGTCTCGCCAAAGCGCGGCCGGAGTTCGAAACGCTCGGCATAGGCGTCGAGATAGGCGAGCACCTTCTCGCGCGGCACGTAGCGCGGATAATCCTTCGGGAATGGCATATGGGGCAGCGAGGAGAACGACTTCACCGTATGCAGGTGCAGCCGCCGGTAGTGGCGCCGCCAGACCGGCGCGATCTCATGCGCCTTTTCGAGGATGACGAAATCAAGCCCCGCTCGTCTCAGGCAGGCGCCGACTGCGAGGCCAGCCGGTCCGGCGCCAACGATGACGACATTCGTATGCAAGCGATCGTCCTCTCCGGATGGAGGCAATTTCGACAGGGCTGGAGGGCAAGTGGGCGGTGCGCCGCCTTCCCTTATCCCCCGCCTGCACCGCCCGGAGAGCGCTTCCATGCCTGCCGAGGTGCTTTTCGAGCACGGCAACGGCCGCCTGGTCATTGCCGCCCCATTTAGGCGGATTTCATTTTTCGCGGCAAGAAAAAAAGGGTGAGGGGAGGCCAGAAGCCCACGATCTGATCGCATAATGTATTCAAAGGGACTGCGCTCCGGAGCCTGCGATTATCGAATAATCCTTACAAGTGATACGGTCTGCGACACGGGTGTGAAGACGCGGATCGGCTTCGGCGCCGGGCGGACATCGGCCTAGAGGGGCTAGCATTCTGTCGAGTCGCCGTGCCGAATTTTTCAGCTCGTTAACCTATTGACTCGTTCCATTATTTTTTAGTGTGGGAATTCGTCGATACCCCATTGAGTTGCGATCGATTCCGTCTTAGCCATGCTGCAATCATTAGTGGCAGGTGGCACTCTCTCTATGCGTGTTGGCGGTTTCTTCGTTTCTTCGGTCTTCTTCCTTTCTCTCCTTTCCAATCTCCACGCCCAGACGACCGAGGTGCACGTCAATCCCGACGGCGCCAACGAGGCGGTCCGGCGCATTGAGATGGGGCAGCCGGAGGTCGGAAACAACGGAGTCTTCACCTATAACTATCCGATCGAAATCCCGGCCTTCCGTGGGCTCGAGCCGAAGCTCGGGCTGAGCTACAACTCCGGGCGCAAGACGAAGACCGGCGGCGAATACCAGGGCTGGCTCGGCTATGGCTGGGGGCTGTCCGGTGTGCCGGTGATCGAACGGGCCGGTTACCAGCTCGGCGTGCCGCAATATCTACCGGAGGACGTCTTTCTCCTCAATGGTGAGCCGCTCGTCAAATGCGCCACCGACACCGAGGGCGCTTCGTGTGATGCAGGCGGCAATTGGGTCTCGGAAGTCGAGAACTATCTGAGGATCAAGTTCGACAGCGCCAGCAACACCTGGCAGGTGACCGGCCGTGACGGCACGGTGACGACCTTCGAGTCGGTCGGCAAGATCGCCGGCTCGACGGCCACGGCGGAGGATGCCAAGGATATCGCCTTCAATTACCGCTGGCTGGCGAGAACGGTGAGGGACACCTACGGCAACACGGTCAGCTATAGTTACGACTGCGCCGACATGCCGGTCTGCTATCCGAAGACGGTCTCCTACAACGGCCGGACCATCCAGTTCTTCTACGAGACGCGGCCGGACTATATCACCGCCGCCAACGGCCACACGATCTCGACGATAACGAAGCGGATCAAGGCGATCCTGGTGAAGACCACCTCGACCGTGTCGGCCGGCTATGCTCTGTCTTACGATCCCGCGCCATTGAGCCAGGCGTCGCGGCTCGTCTCGGTGCAGCATTTCGGCGGCAATGTCGCCCTGGACGAGGCGGAAACAATCACCGGCGGCACGGCGCTGCCGAAAACCACCTTCGACTATAACGACGCGAGCGGCACAGGCTTCTCGGCGAAATCGATTGCCGGCCTGACCGGCATGCCTCACCAGCGCCGACGCGTGACTATCGTCAAAGACAATTTCCCTGAACGCGACACTTATAGCTATCGCACCTACTGGAAGCCTGCCTTCGCGGTTGCCGATGTCGACAGTGACGGCGTCACAGAGATCTTCAGGAGCAGGTTCGATTCCTGGGGCGACACGAGTTGCGCCTACATGTTATACCACAGCCCGAACCGCGATGCCGTCTTTTCCACGCAGAATATCCCTACGGTTGGCTGCCCGGGCTTCCTCTTCAACCAGGCGAATCTCGAGGACGCCAGCCTTGTCAACGGCCTTGCGGTTGGCAACTTCGCAAGCGATAAGACGGTGCGGCAGGCGGTCGTGCTCAGCAGCAAGGATGCCGCTGGCGTCGCGAATGTGTTTCCGCCGAGGGTGCGCTGGCAAGCGAGCTTCGACAAAAGCGGCGATACGTTCGCCATTACCGTCAAGGATTGCCTGGCCGCCGCCGGCGCGAGCAACGAGATCACTGACGCACGGCTGAAGGCGCTCTGCCCCAGCGGCTCGAGCAATGCCATCGACTGGGACGGCGACGGTCGCGACAGTCTCGCTGGGCTGGGGAAAGGCTACGGCAACTTTTTCGGCGACGGCCGCACCCAGAGGGTCGGTGCCAGCGGCTTCAACAATGGCGGGGTTCCCGTCACGCTCAACGTCAGTCAGAACGGCGTCAGCGAGACGCCCACCATCGGCATCGCCAAATGCGGCTCCACCTACAAATGCGGCAAGAACTGGGTGGCGCTGGACCTCAACGGCGACGGTCTTGACGATCTCGTCAATTTTTATTTCGGCGTGAGCGACGGCGCCGAAGCCGATGGCTTTATCTCGATCTATCTGTTCACCGGCGACCGGCTGGTCCCGTGGAGAGAGAAGCTTCCTGTCGATGATATGGAAGAGGCGACGTCGCCGTTCGTTTCCGACGTCGACGGCGACGGCAAGAGCGAGCTCGGCCTCGGGGTCTTGCCTAGCAGAAGCGCCAGGCTTGTCAATCTTAGCAACAGCAAGTGGTTTTCCTTCCGCATGCACCAATCGCAGGAGGGCTATGCCTTCCCCCAGACCTATCTCGGCCGGTCGACCAGTTTCATGACGGCTGGGGATTTCAATGGTGATGGTCAGACGGATCTGTTGGCTGCTCCGGCAACGCTGGCGGCGCCGTCGACGAACCCGTATGATCCAGACTACAGCGACAAGCCGCCGCTGGAAAATTCCGACTATACGAGCAAGCTCTTCGATCATTTCGCGAATACTCCATACACGATCCTCTACGGCACAGCGGCAGGCGGTCCAGCCAATCTGCTGAACACGGTGACGAACGAGCAGGGTGGGCAGGTGAAGACGGCCTATCGTCCGTCGACGGCTTATGCGAACAAGTTCCTGCCCTTCGTGCTACCGACGGTCGCCACGGTATCGGCACTCGATGGTCGCGGCGAGACGGCGACGACATCGTATAGCTATGCGAATGGCTACTACGATGCGAGCCGGCGCCGCTTCCTCGGCTTCGGCACGGTGACGAAGAGCCTGCCGAAGATTGCCGGTGAGACCGCGGCACCGGTGGTCCGAACGACCTATGTCCTGTCCAATGCCGCGATCGGTCTGCCGTCGAAGATCGAATATCTCGACGACGACGGCGTCGTGCGCCGCACGGTCAGTGAGACCTACGCACTGAAGACGGCGACGCTGCCCTATTCGGCGCTGAACACGGCGACGACCACGACCCGCACCGAAGGCAGCGTCACCCGGACTTTGAAGACGACGCGCAGCTTCGACGCCTGGGGCAACATTACCGCCGAGATCAACCACGGCCGCACCGACAAGGAGGGTGATGAGGTTCTGGTCGACACCGACTACACCGTCAACACCGCGAAATACATCATGTCGTTGCCGCACCGGCAGCGCACCTATGACGGTGTCGATCTGACCGGCACATTGCTGAAGCAGACGCTGTTCTTCTACGACGAGAACGCCCATGCGGCCGCACCGGATCAAGGCAGCCTCACCGCTCGGCGCGACTACACGACGGCGAGCAGCTACCAGACCTCGACCTTCACCTATGACGTCTATGGCAACCGGCTGACGGCGACCATCAGCGGCGACGAGACGACGACGTGGGTCTATGACCCCGGCTACCATCTCTATGTCGTGAAGGAGACCAATCCTCTCGGACATGTCACGACCTTCGTGCCGAACGCGCCTTGCGGCGCGCCGGCCTCGAAGACCGATCCGAACGGCGTCGCCACGACATATAGCTATGACGTCTTCTGCCGTCCGACCCTCGTCGAGAATGAGGTCACCGGCTCTTACGTCAAGACCAGCTATGCCTCCTTCGGCGATCCGCTGAACCAGCGCATCACCACCACGACGGGCCGCGCGAACCACACCGGCACCGGCGACCAGGCGCAGTACTTCGACGGTTTCGGTCGCGTCTGGAAAGTCTTGACGGCCGGGGATGGAAGCTCTCCGACCTCCTATGTCGAGACCCAATACGACGACCGCAGCAACAAGATGAAGGTCAGCCTGCCCTATGAAGCGGAGCAGCCGCCCTACTGGACGACGACGACATTCGACTGGGCGAACCGGCCGCTGAAGGTGACCAACCCGGACAGCACCTTCAAGAGCTACGCCTATGCACTTCCGGATGCGAACGGCGGCAGCAGCAATGTGCTCATGGACCGCACCCAGGTGACCGACGAAGAAGGCATGTCGACCTTCACGCACGTCTCGACCGGCGGCGACGTCACCGAGGTGGTGCAGCGCACCCCGACCGCCGCCGACGGGACCTATACGTCGCGTCGGCTCTATGGCGCCAGCTATGACGGGCTGCACCGCATGCTCAAGGTCATGGACGCGGCCGGCTCGGTCTGGAGCTACAGCTACGACCTGATGGGCAACCGGCTCGTCGCCGACGATCCGGACCTCGGCAAGTGGCTCTACGTCTACGACGACGCCAGCCGGGTGATCCGCCAGACGGATGCGCGCGGCAAGGTGACGACGATCACCTATGACAAGCTCGGCCGGCCGGTGACGACGCGCGCCTACGACGATCTGGCCGACGCGACGGCCGGCACCGGTGGCACGCTTATCGCCCAGAACGGCTACGACAACATGGCGGAAGCCGGTTATTACAACAAGGGTCAGCTGACGAGTTCCGTGAACGGCGCCGCGTCGCAGCAGTTCGACTACAATGCCGACGGCCTCTTGCAGAAGAAGATCGTGACGATCGACGGCGTCCAGCACATCGACCAGACCGGTTACGACAAGGGGCGGCTGCCGCTCTGGAAGGATTACAACTCGGATACTGACGCGCTCGACGTCGGTACCAGCACGAGCAAGTGGAGCTACAACCGCAAATCCCAGCTTTACGCCATCCCCGGCTATATCACCGCGATCGAGTATGAGCCGGACGGCCAGACCTCGTCGATCACCTATGCCAATGGCGTCAAGACGACCTTTGCCTATTCGCCGACGCGGCGTTGGCTCACAAGCTTCAACACGTCGCGCGACCCCGGCAATGGCGATCCGATCGTCACCATCGTCAACGGCAGCTACGGCCGCGATAAGACCGGCCGCATCACCTCGATCAACGCCAGCGGCACGGGCAACGATTGGACCTACGACTATGACGGCTTCGGCCGCCTCTTGGGCGTCACCCATGCCGGCAACAAGGAATCGGTCTATTCCGAGGACTTCACCTATTACACCAACGACAACCTGAGAACCCGCACGCGGCTGACGGGCGGCTTCGTCTATCCCGCGGCAACCGCCGACCGGCCGCACGCGCCGCTATCCTTGAACGGCGTCGCCTTCAGCTACGACGCCAACGGCAACCTGCTTTCGGACGGCGAGCGTAGCTTCACCTATGACCGCGCAAACCGCGTCTCGCAGGTGGTCAACGCCAGCGGCTCAACCGTCACGCTGTCCTACGGCCCGGACGGGGCGCGGGCGAAGAAGAGTTGGCCGCTCGGCACGACGCTCTATCCGGATGCAAGTGTCGAATGGGATCCGGCCGATCAGGTGTTCACCCGCTACCCGCACATGGACATCAGCGTCGTCGGCACGACGAAGTACTTCCTGCACCGCGATCATCTCTCGTCGGTCCGGGCCGTCACCAACATCAACGGCACCGTCGCCGAGAGCACCCGCTACGCGGCCTTCGGCGAGCCCAGCAACAAGGCGATGACGACGCAGAAGAACTATGTCGGCGAGCGCTTCGACCCGGAAACCGGGCTGATGTACCTCAACGCCCGCTACATGGACCCGACCTTCGGTCGGTTCATCTCGCCGGACGATTGGAACCCGACGCTCGCAGGCGTCGGTACCAATCGGTACGCCTATGCCGCCAACGATCCGGTGAACCGGAGCGATCCGAACGGGCATGTGTGGAGCGGATTGGAGTCGAAGTTCGATCAACGGTCGGAGCGCCCAGAGCAAAAGGAGGTTGCGGGGCTTAACGACGGTACGAAGACGCAGTCGACCAAGTCAACGAAGTTCGCGGGCGGGTACGACAGCGATAAAAATGACGATCGGATAGATGATGATTACCAGCTTTCAGATGATCTTAGCCTTCCCAGCAACGCAATCGAAAGAATCTCCCCCAACGGTGACCGTTTGGAAGACGGGCGCAGGATTTTTGGCATTGGGGAGATTGGTGGCGGAGTGCGTGGCGTTACGGTCGGTGGTAATACGAGCATCGCTCCGACCGTAGGGGGTCTTCGTGCCAACGGCCTCAAGGACGCTCACCACATCATCCAGGATGCGGCAGTTCGAAAACTAGAGGGATACCGCACGAACGCCGCGCCTGGAGTAGTACTTAAAGGTCCGTCTAACCTATCTGGGACTGCTCACAATCTCGCAACGGCGGTGCAGCGACAAGCGGGTGGCGGAACTTATGCGGCTGAAAGAAGAATCGGATATAAAGCTCTGCGTGCTGCAGGTTTTTCAGCAGAAACAGCCCGATCTGCCATTGAGCGAGCAGATACCTACTTCGAAAGCATTGGAGTCACACTGGACACCATTACGCGCATACCGGGGAACAGACGATGAGCACATTGGATCGCCGCATTGTTGCACTTCTCAGACAAGTAATTGCATGGCTTGTCGATCGAGATTTCGTTGCTGTTGAGGCCCGCTCAAGGGGTGTTCGTCTGTCCGCTGACTTGATACGACAAGCGGTAGACGAGTATGGCCGGACACTGGTCACGCCCCCTGATGAAGCATTTTGGGACATTGATGCTATCCCTGTGGCAAATTCAGACGAGCGAGTATGGTCGGTTCGGTTCGATCTATGGACGCAGGAAGAGGGCCGATCTGATCTATCTTTGGAATGCACCGTTATCATTGACCGTGGTTCGCTCCACTTAGAAATCGATAACATCCACGTTCCATAGTCGCGAAACGAAGAGGATGGCGGCCGTGCTATGGCCCAAGAGCATGATCGGTCGACGTGTGAGTCAGATTGGTGAAGCGCTGAAAGTCATCTGCTCTTCCTTGCTGTTTTTGCCTTGGCACTGCCAGGGCGAGTGTTTATCGGAAGCGCGGACGAACAAGTCCACAAAGTCCTAGCCGGGACGCGACCTGCATGAGGAGGTCGCGCGGAGATGCCATGGCAGCGCGCTGATGTCGATCCTGGTCAGTACCGTTTGTGGTTACGCTGCTCGAGCAGGGGGTGCATTGCGGGCTTCCCGCTCCTCGGCATGCTTTCAATAAAACTGTGGAAAGGCTCGATCGTCGTTAACAGTGGAATCCTCGTTGCTGAGTCCCTCCTGTAAGAGATTAAAAGCAAAGGTTGAGGGAATCCGGTGTGCGCAGGGGTCGGTTTGTTGTTTACATGGCAATTGCCATGCTCGCCGGTTGCGCCTCGGAGAATGGCGACGAGCGCTGGAATGCACTGATGGAAGGTGTTGGAAAACCTGCAGGTTCCAGCGCGCACGGTTATCCGACCTCGAAGGCGATCACCGGAGCGCGCGGCCCGAATTCCGCGCCGCGCGGCTTTGCGCAGATCGGCACCGGTGAGTTCACCGGAGAATCACTATCTGCAATCTCCGCTGGCAAGGCGGCGGATGGGTCGGAGGGCTACACGATCAATCTCGTCGATGCGCCGATTGCCCAAGCAGCCAAGAAAATCCTCGGCGACATCATGGGCTACAACTACCTCGTCGACCCGAAGGTCACCGGCAACATCACACTGCAGACGTCGAGCCCGATGTCGCGCCAGAGCCTCCTCGACATCCTCGAAGTCTCGCTCGCGACCAATGGCGCGGCGATCGTCAAGAAGGCCGATCGCTACGAAATCGTGCCGATCTCGGAGGCGACCGCCTCGAATGCCATCATCGGTTCGCGCGTGCCGATGAACGAACCGGGGATGAAGGTTCAGGTCCTGCAGCTCAACTATATCGGCGCCGACGAGATGCGCGAGATCATCGAGCAGGTGAGCAAGAAAAGCGCGGTGCTGAGGACCGATCCGACCCGCAACTATATCGTCGTTGCCGGCAACAATGGCGAGCTTGCCGCCATTCGCGAGGCGATCTCGGTCTTCGACGTCGACTGGATGAAGGGCATGTCGACGGCGCTTTATCCCCTCAAGGCCTCGCAGCCGCAGGAATTGGTCAAGGAGCTCAACTCCGTCTTCGGCGTCGATGGCGGCCCGAATACGAAGACAATCCGGTTCATCCCGAACACGCGCCTCAACGCCATCCTGGCGATCACCTCGCGGCCGAGTTACCTGCCGAGGGTCACCTCCTGGATCGCCAAGCTCGACAAGATCGCCGAGACGAATGAGGAGCAGCTCTTCGTCTACGAGATCCAGAACCGGCCGGCGGCGGAGCTTGCAAAAGTCTTGCAGAGCGTGCTGGCAACAGGCCCGGCGGGCGACGGAACCGTCGTCCGGCAGAGCGTCGTTGCTCCCGATCTCGTGGCCGAAACCGTTGCCGCAGGCGGGGAGGGCGCCCCGATGGAAATGCCGCCCGAAGCCGCGGTCGAAGCGCCTAGCGTGCCGGTCAGTTCCGTTCCCTCCGTCGTCGCCGACATCGAGAACAATGCCTTGCTGATCTCGACCACCGCACGGGAATACCAGCGGATCGAACAGATCCTTCGCCAGCTCGACGTGCTGCCGACCCAGGTCTTCCTCGAGGCCATCATCGCCGAAGTGAGTTTGAACGATGAGCTCAAATTCGGCCTGCGCTGGTATTTCGAGCACAACAGTGACGCCTTCGGGCTGTCCGATCTTGCCTCGGGCGCGGTTGCAGCCAGCTTCCCCGGCTTCAACTGGACACATCTCGCCGGCGACGCCCAGATGGCGTTGCAGGCGCTCTCCAGCGTCACCAATGTCAAGGTCATTTCCTCGCCGAACCTGATGGTAATCAACAATCAGCAGGCCAAGCTGCAGGTGGGCGACCAGGTCCCAACTGTCACGCAAACGAGCACCAGCACGACGTCGGCCGATGCGGCAATCGTCAACTCCGTCGAGCTCAAGGATACCGGCATCATTCTCGCCGTCACGCCGCGGATCAACAGTTCCGGTCGCGTCATGCTGGACATCCAGCAGGAAGTCAGCAACGTCGTCGAAACGACGACTTCAGGCATCGACTCCCCGACGATCCAGCAGCGCAAGATCTCGACGCGGGTGGTCGTCAACGATGGCGAGAGCCTGGCGCTCGGCGGCCTGATTCAAGAGAAGAAATCACTCGGCCAAAAAAAGATGCCGGTGCTCGGTGATATCCCGGTATTCGGGAACGCCTTCAAGTCGAAGACCGATGGCATCAATCGCACGGAGCTGATCATCTTCATCCGGCCGCGGATCGTGCGCGACGTCCAGGAAGCGCGGCAGGTCACCGACGAATTCCGCCAGCAATTCGATTTCGGCCGTACAGACACGCCGGGCAGGCGCATGCAGCGCGACCTTGTCCGCGTTGCCAATTAGGGGGAATGGTGTGGAGACACTCGTCTTTGCCATCCTCATGGTGCAGCTCACGGTGATCGCGCTGATCGATGCGCGAAGATCCATCATTCCCGATGTCTGCAACGCTCTTCTCGGGCTTACCGGCGTCGCGGCACATTGGCTGCTCGGCAGCTTCGATGTGCTTCGGATCGTTACAGGCGCGGTCGTCTTTGGGGGGACATTCGCGCTGGCCCGTGCGGTGCATTTTCGCGCTCGCGGGCAGGTCGGGCTGGGGCTCGGCGACGTCAAGATGGCCGCTGCGGCGGGATGCTGGATCACCATTGCAAGCTTCCCCTTGTTTCTCGCGATCGCCAGCCTCAGCGCGCTTCTGTTCGTGCTCGCCATGCTGCCGGTCTGGAAGGGAGCCCTTCAGAAAAGGAGAGTGCCGTTCGGTCCCTTTCTCGCCCTGGGTCTCGCCTTGAGCTGGCTCGCAGAGGCCAGCTCCGTGTCCGTTTTGGAGATATGACACATGCCCTTGCTGCTTGGCATCCGCAAAGCCCGTTCCTCCGACCGATGCTCTAGCGACGACGGCAATGAGGCAGGCTTTACGCTCGTCGAGCTTCTTGTCGTCCTGGCGATCATCGGGTTGACGACCGCAATCATTGCGCCGCGTGTCTTGAACTATCTCGGCACCGCGAAAGCCGACAGCGCCAAGATCCAGATCCGAAACCTCGAAAGCGCGCTCGAACTCTACTTCCTCGACCTCGGAGAATACCCGACGGCCGAACAGGGTTTGGCCGCGCTCTCGAGCGCCCCGCAGAATGCTAAGAACTGGAACGGCCCCTATCTGAAGAATGCAGCTGACCTAAAGGATCCGTGGGGAAGCGTCTATCGTTACCAGGCGCCCGAGGGCGATCTGTCGTTCGTGGTCAGCTCCTTGGGGCGCGACGGCAAACCGGGAGGAGAGGGGGAGGACCGTGACTTTCCGTGAGCTTGCCCCGTCTCTCTACGGCGCCACGCTCGGCCTCAAGGACTTCCTTGTCTGGTGGCGGAACGAACTTCGGCGCTCGCTTCCGCCCTTCCTGGAATCGCGGATGCGCTCTGGACGTCCAGCCCCGGTGCTCACCATTTCGCGAGACGGCTGCGAGCTGACAGAAGATCCAGAACGAATACCGCTTGCGGACCTTGGGGAGAGGTTACGAGCGCTTCTGGCAGCGGGTGCGTTTAAGGGAAATGGCATCAGAGTCCATCTTGCCCCTGATCGCTGCCTCCGCCGCACCGTTTCTCCCCGGCGTCTGCCGATCTCCGCGCTTCGGCGAGCGGCCGAGCTCGACGTGGAAACCCAAACCCCGTTCGACTTGAGCGCCGTAAAGATTCTTGTCCCGGCCGAGCAGGGCGGCGCATCGGCCTATTATCTCGTTCGAAGCAGCACTCTCATCCAAGTGCAGGAGCAGCTGCAGAACGCCGGCCTTGAAGTGCTGGAGCTTTCAACGGGTGGAGAGAGCGGTGCAACCGTTCGGTTGGCAATTGGCGGCACTGCGCTTCGTGCCGGACGGCGTGTGCGACCAGCCAAAACCCTGATGGCAGCGACGATCGTGACGACCGCCGTGCTTCTTTTTCTTTCCTGGTATCAGCTCCACTCGAAAACAACTGCCGCGAATAGCCAACTCGATGCGGAAATCGCGCGCGCCGAAGGCGACGCGAGGAACGCCCGTCGGTCGTACGACGCTTACGTCGCAAAGACTTCCCAGCTCGAAGCCTTGAAGTCGCAGAGCGAGGGCTCCATGCGCGCAACAAGGATGTGGGAGGAGTTGAGCAGGATCATTCCCGATGCCAGCTATCTGACCAATCTTACGGTGAAAGACAAAGGCATCGAGATATCCGGTTTTTCGAAGGCATCCTCCGAACTCATCCCCATTATCGAAGGCAGCGATCTCTTCGAAGCGGCCGAGTTCGTTTCGCCGGTCGTGAAAGTCCCGGGTTTCGAAGGGGATCGCTTCACCATTTCCTTCAGGCAGAGCGGAGCGAGGCAATGATGCTGAAGCTCGTCAATGCTCAGCCTCGGGTCCAGCGCGCGGTTGCCCTGTCCTTGCTTGTAGTTTGCGCTGCTATCGTGCTTTGCACTATCGGCGCAGGGCTGAGCAGTCTGGGCCAGAGCTTCTCCGAGATTGAAGAGAAGCGGCGGCTCCTGGGCAGGCTCGAGGCGATCAAGTCGGCTGCCGCTGTTTTCCTCAAAGCCACTCCGATGCCAGCCTCTGACGGTAATCAATTGTTCCTTCATGGCGAGAATGAAGCTGTCATCTCTGCCGGTCTGCAGGGCCAGCTACAGGAGCAAGCCGCCTCGGCGGGAGCACAAATCAACTCGGTCAGCAACGTTCGGAAAGATGGAGAGAATGGCGTCGCCCTGCTTGGGCTGCGCGCCAACTTATCGGGCTCCCTGGAAGCGGTCCACGCGGTCGTTGCGGCCATTGAAGCCAGTCAGCCGAGGCTGTTCATCAAGGAAATGGACCTCCAATCCAACTATCAGGAGGCCTACGGCCTCGACACACCTCCCGAATTGAGCGCGACAATCCTGATGCTCGGCGCGACGGAAAGCATAGAACGAGCGGGGGGAGCCACCCAATGATGCGGGTAACCCTGGCCGCCTGTATCGCGACGTGCAGTCTCAGCGCCGTGTTATTTGCGTGGGCGTACCGGCTGGAGGTGGATCAAACCGCTCTTCCCTACGATTTCACCTTCGAAAAACCCCAGAAGGGCAGCGCCGCGCCTGCAGCGGCCGGCGACGACTCGGAGATCGCCGACGTCATTCAATTCCAGCTGCGCCCGCTTTTTTCTGCTTCGAGGAGACCAGTGCAAGTCGGGAACTCGGAGCCGGCGGCCGAGCCTGTGGATGTCGACGCGCCGCCGCCGGAACCCGTCGCGGAAGTACCGCGGCTCAAATTGCTCGGGACTGAAAAGGCAGGAGGAGGCAGTGCCCTCATCATGGATGAGGACACTGGGGTGAGCAACTGGGTCGTGGCCGGCAGCAGCATAGGCGGCTGGCGCGTTCAGGAGGTCCAATCGGACACCGTTCTGCTGAGGAGTGGCGAACCGACTGCGCTGCCCGAGGGTGAGACCGGACTGACGCTCTCGCTCTATCCTGAACAGGCGGGGCCATGAGAAAGATTCCTTTACCTCTCTGCAACAACGAAGCTGGCTTCGGCCTCGTTTCGGCGCTCCTGTTCGTGCTGCTGATCTCGGCCGCGATCGCGCCGCTTGCGATTGCCGGCCGAGTGCAGACGCTGTCGACGGCCTATACCCATGACCGCCGGGAATTCGAGATCCTGGCCGATGGCCTTGCGCGTACGATCTATGTCCTCGATGCCGACGAACGGACGCCGACACGCCGACAACGATGCGAGACCGAGCACTTCGTTTTCTATGTGGATATTCAAGACCAGAGCGGTCTCGTCGACCTGAACAGCGCAAGCGGGCAGCTGCTCGAGTTCGGCTTCAGATCTCTTGGCATGAACGAAGCCGATGCAGTTGCGGCAGCGACCCTCACCGAGCGGTATCGCAGTCCGAGCGGCGGTGATGCGACGGACCTTGAAGGTAATCCCGTGGATATGAAGCACGCGCCATTCGAGGATGTAAGCGAGCTTGCCGACATCATTGGTGCACGGGCGTTCGGGAAGAGCCAGGTTTCGCGCGTCTTCACCGTTTTCAACAAGATGGACACCGTTGCCCTGAAGCATGTCGATGACAGTCTGCGCCAGATTATCGAGGAGGGCAGGGGCTCGGAATTTGTAGCTGACGGCGCAGGCAACTCGTCCGTCTCGGAAATCACCATCGTGCGCCTACGAAAGGGTCGCCCCAGCGGTTTCATGCTCAAGGCGATGATGGAACGCCCTGCAGATCTGAGTGACGTACCGCGCATGCAGCGACGCGACGTGAGCGTGGTCGAGGAAGGCGATCGCTTACCATCGGAGTCCAGACGCTGCGGCGGCGTGGCCGAATTGTTGCTGCGGAACTACGATTCGTGAACGCCTCGAACCCCCCATCGATCTCCGGCTTCATCGCATTTCTGCAGGACAAGGGCAGGTGGTCCCACGAGGCCGGCCAACGAGTCCGTGCGGCCCTCAGCACCTCCTATTTACCCTTCGACGTAGTCGTCACGGAGCTGAGCATAACCCGAGACGACGATCTCGCCGAATGGCTCAACGACTATCTCGGCGCCGCGCAAGTCAGCATGCCTGAAACCAAAGCCCTGTCGCAAAGCTGCGAAGGCTTCGATCTCGCCTTCGGCCGTGCGCATGCAACCATCCCGATCAGCGGCGAGGGGGCTGAGCAAGTGGTTGCCTTGGCGAATCCTCTGGATGAGGCGGCGGTTGCTCTGCTTGAGTATTACTTCGACACGAAGCTGCAGATCAGGGTGTTTCCACGAAGAGAGATCGTTTCGGCCATAGACGGGCTTCTGTCGCTCGAAGATGGCGCGGTCAACGAAATTTCTTCGAACAGCCCTCTCGCCTTCGAAGACGATGTGGACAGGCTCCGCGACATCGCTTTGGAAGCGCCCATTATCAGTCTGGTCTCAACCATCGCTCAGTCCGGCTTTGACAGCGGGGCGACGGATATTCATATCGAACCGTTTCAGGACCGAATCCGGATCCGGTATCGTCGTGACGGACTCCTCTCCAACAGCGAATATGTGCCCAAGCAGGCGCTCGCAGGCATTGCGACACGCATCAAGATTCTTGCGGGGCTAAACATCGTCGAACGCCGGCTGCCTCAGGATGGTCGGATGCGACTGGCTCTCAGGGGCAACGAGGTCGATTTTCGTGTCTCGATCATTCCCAGCGTTCACGGCGAAACAATCGTCCTTCGCCTTCTGCACGCCCAGGTTCCGTCACTCGACCTGTCGAAACTCGGTTTCGATCCGGCCGCCCGCGACGCCGTCGCAGAGCTTGCCCGCTCTCCGCACGGCGTGCTGATCGTCACCGGGCCAACCGGCAGCGGCAAGACAACCACGCTCTATTCGCTCGTAAGACAGTTGAACAGGGAAGGCGTCAAGATCTTCACAATCGAGGATCCGGTTGAATATCAGATGGAAGGCGTCACCCAGCTTCAGGTCAATTCGGCGGTCGAGCTGGACTTTGCGCGCGCACTGCGCTCGGTCTTGCGACAAGACCCAGACATCATCCTGGTCGGCGAGATCCGCGACCGCGAAACCGCGCAAATCGCCATACAGGCGGCTCTCACCGGTCATCTGGTGCTGACAACGCTGCACACGAACACTGCCGCCGGCGCGGTCACCCGACTGCGGGACATGGGCATCGAGGAATACTTGATCTCGGCGACGCTGCGCGGCGTCATTGCGCAGCGCCTCGTTCGCGTTCTTTGCTCTTGCGCGAAGAGCGACGGCGGCGGCGAGCCAGGGACTGCATGCCAAAGCTGCGGGGGGCAAGGGTACTCCGGTCGCCGCGCAATCTACGAAATTCTGCGGATGGGACCGGGACTTGCAGGCGTACTCGAGAGGGGCGCCTCCGAAGCCAGCATCGAACAACAGGGGATTGCGGATGGAATGATTACGATGGGTGTCTGCGCAGAACGTCTGGTTCGTGACGGCGTGACGGACCAGAAGGAAATCGCGCGCGTTCTCAACACATCGGATGTCTCATGACCACGTTCGTTTATCGCGGATACAGCGGTGAGGGCGTCGAGACATCAGGAACCGTGGAGGCGGTCGACAAGCAGGAGGCGATGCGTCTTGTTCTGAAGAGCGGCTGCCGGCCACTGTCGCTCGAGGTTGCGGCAGCAAGAACTCATCCTCTCCGCCGGGATTGGTCGCTTCGACCCGCCTTCAGGAGCTTCGATTTCGGGCGGTTCTTTTCCGAGTTGCAGATCCTGTTGCAGTCCGGCTTCACGATCGATGCCGCCTTGCGCACGGTCGCCGATGACCGCCAAATGTTGGCCGGCCGTGGGGCGCTGTCAAACCTCGTCGCATCGGTAATGTCCGGCGGTTCGTTCTCGGACGCTTTCTCCCGGCTGCCGAATGCCCCGCCTGAGGTGACGGCGTTGCTGGTCAGCGGTGAGCAGGCCGGACGCCTCGATGAAGTCGTTGCGTCTCTCGCAAACACCTTCGAGGAACAAAAAGCGCGCCGCGCCGAGACGATCGAAACGCTTCTCTACCCGGCTTTCCTGTTCGCCGTCATGCTTTTTGCCATCGGCGTGATCATGTTCGTACTGGTGCCGGCGATCGAGCCGGTCTTCGAGGGGGCCGAGGCAGCACGGCCGATGCTGATCTCCATGCTTTCGGCGGGACGGCGCCTGCTTGTCGACTGGGCCTGGCTGATACTACTGGCGCTTATGTTCGCAATTGCCGGTGCGATGGCAGCCTACAGGACTTCTTCCGGGCGCCGCGCGCTCTCGAACTTTCTGCTGCGTATGCCGATCGTCGGCGGCATGGCGCGCGCCGAGGCGTGCGCCCGATACCTGCAGGTCCTGGCATCGCTAACGGCAAACGGTGTCGCCGTGAAGAAAGCACTGGAGCTCGCCGCCCACGCGTGCCCCTTGGCCGCCTATACCGAGCCGCTGCTCGCAATCAAGGACCGAGTTGTCGGTGGAACCTCGTTGCGGGTGGCCATCGAAGCAGCCAATCTCTTTGAGCAGTCGACGCTGTCGTTGATCAGGGTCGGGGACGAGTCGAACAAGCTTCCCGATGCGCTGAAGCGCGCGGCGTTCCTGCTGGAGCGTAAGGCAAGACTGGCGCGGCGCCGCTTGTTTGCAGTTCTGACCCCAGCCTTGACAATCGTGATGGGCGCTCTAGTCGGAGGCGTCGTGATCTCCGTCATGACCGCGCTGCTCAGCATCAACAATCTGGCTGCACAATGATGGACTTCGATGTTCACTGGCGGCGAGAAACGGCTGGTTTTACGCTGGTCGAAATGCTCGTGGTCCTTGCTGTAGTGGCGGCCGCCACCGGCGTCTCGTTTCTCGGCGTCCGCGCCATACGCGCGGTGAATTCGCCTGACGCTTTCGCTCACAGGATCGGCGAGAGCTTGGTGGCGCTGCGCTATAGGGCGCTTAATACGGGACGAGCCCAATCGGCTCGCTTCGATGTTCAGCGAAAAAGGATGGTTGCCGCCGTAGGCGGCTCCGAGGTAATCCTGCCGGCCGAATATTCCCTGGTCGTGACCGCGGGCAAGGAGGCAGTTGAGCGCGACTTAGGTTCCAGCATCACGTTTCTGCCGGACGGCTCGTCCTCCGGTGTTGAAATAAGCATCTCCGACCTTCGAGGAAATGACGCCAAGCTGCGCGTCAACTGGCTGACCGGTCTTGTTGACTATGCCCCCCACGATTGAACGAGAGGGGGGGTTCACTCTCCTCGAAATGCTGATCGCCTTCCTGATCTTGTCGACCGCTCTCGTGGCCGCCAATCAGAGCGTTTCTTCCGCAGTAAGGGCATTTTCCAAGACTCGAGACATCGGGGTGGCGGATCGATTGGCCAGCGAGATTTTCATCGAGCATTTCGACGGGCGAGGAACGGTGATCGGAGATCAGGGTGGTCGATCCCCTGAAGGCTACACCTGGCGGATAAGCCGAACACGCGTATCAGGAGGAGCAGTCGATGGGCGAGCGGTGCGCGCGTCAGTGAGCGTGCTTAACCCGCAAGGGAAGCTCGTCCGCACCTATGTCACGTATTTCGCGACGTTTGAAAGCGATCAGCCCGATGGCGACTAAAGATGGACCGAACGTGGTTGCTTCTGGGATGAGTATTTCGCCCACAATGCCAAATCCGCCGAGTTCAGGCGCGAAGGACGGATATACCCTTATCGAGGTGCTCGTGGTCCTGGCTATCGCTTCGATCATGGCTGCCATGATGATTGGTGGCGTGCGCCAGTTACGAGGTCTGTTGGATCTCGGTGAAAGGTCTGCCGCCCACTCTGTTGCGGAGGCTGTTGCTGATCACGTGGCCGATAATTTGACGGGTGCATTGGAACTCCCGCTGCTGGGATCCGCCTCGGACGAGCATGTCTCATTGGTGGGCTCGCGTGACGAAGTTCGGTTCAATGCGGTGATCCGCATCGGCTTCCTGACACGGGCACTCAGGGAGGTCGCCTTCGGTGTTAAGACACCTGGTGGTCGAAGCGCCCTGGTCCGAACATCGCTACCGCGTCGGTTGGGCAAAACTGAGCGGAGAAGCAGCGAAGAAGAGCTCGTGTTGCACCCCGACGTAGTGGGGATCACCTTTCGATACATGACCATGGATCTGGCCGGCAACACCATCTGGTCGGATGACTGGAGCGGGCGGCCCCTCTTACCGATTGCCGTTCAGTTCCAGATAGCGGTCTCCACAAAGGGCGAACAGATCAGAGTTTCGAGGACGGTCGGCATGCTACATTGAGGCGGCCTCGGACATTGCCGCAGGACCCTCTCGCCAGTAGCGGGAAAAGCGCGTCACACGCCCGCCACTATCATCCAGCCGAGCCTGCTGCTCTTGATGAGCCGCTCTCGAATCTTACGCCAAGCTGCGCGACATGCAGCGGTCGACCACCACCGCCGCATCGGCGCGACGAGTATCTATGTGATGCACCCGGGACAGGAGCGGCGGCTATGTACGACCGGATCGTCGGCAATTTCGCAGATATAGCTGCGACCATTCCCTGTTAGCTCCACGAGGGAATTCACCTGCTAAGCAGCTGAGTGAGCTTGTGAATTTCTCCTGCCGAATGTGCCTGAGAGGGTCGATTTCTCAAGTGTTCGCTGTAAACATGCCCATTATTCAGAGAATTCACAACCCGAGACGGGTTCACGACCGACTGGCCGCCCTACCAGGCAGTTCTTTGTGTCCGCCCCGGAGACATAGGTAACATCTTGTACCTAAGACATGGGTGACAACCTCGTGTCGAACGGGTTGTCGATGGTTTGCAAAGTCCTCTGCTTGAGGTCGATTTATCCCAGATCACAGTGCATGAATCTTATGAGCCAAATGCCCCCGGATCAGGTCCGGGCAGGCTCTGTCGACGTCCTTGATGCCGAGTTTCTGGCCGGCCAGCACCGTCGAGATGTTGATCTTCTTGCGGCTGATCAGCGTAGGGAAGTTGGGCTACTTGCATCCCTTGCTTTTGATCGACGATTCGATCGCGTTGACCTTGCCTTTGGAAACGGCGAGCTGGCCTTCCTTGTCACCGCCAAATGTGCTCGACATGGGAACGCCGATCAGGAATACGCCGACCGCGTCGCCCGTCGCGGCCTGGTTCTGCTGCTTTGAGAGGCTGGCCAGATCGTTTTGCTCCTTGAGCAGCTCTTGCGCCAGGCCTTCACAACTCTGATTACTATATGCTGCCATTGGAATGTCGACTGGCACGATAGCGTCCGGACGTTTCGCGCAGGAACCTATTGCCAGCGCAGACGCCAGCATGATGTATCGGATTTTCACGGATGCCCCTCAAGACGAATACTACCCCGGCAGGAACTAAGCATGGGGGATCACGGTGTGGGAAGGGCGGATCTGGAGAAATATCGGAAATTCCACAGCCGCGCGTATGACTGGTTGCCGCTCTGGAGGTCGACGAAACTCGCTCTCGAACCGACCAGCCGATCACTTCATCGTGATGCCCGGGCTGCGGCTTGAAACGACTACAAGCCGCTCCAATTCCCTCCAGCAATGTCAGCTTGTGTCCGGAGCGCGCCGATGGACGTCTTTGCCGCTAGAGCCGGTTTTCTCGCGCTCGCCGCTGTCGCGACTGTCGCCTCCGGCGTCGCCGGCCCGGCACGGGGCGAACTGCTTGCCCGCGTTCCCGCCGCGCGTCAAATGGCGGTCTGCGGCGACATGTTGTTCGTCGGGACCAAGGGCTCCTCGGTCTATGCCGTGCCGTTGTCCGGCGGCCGCGCCCGGCGGGTCGCCTCCGGATTTTCCGCTCCGAACGGTGTCGCATGCTCCGGCGGCCGCTTGTTCGTCGCTTCCAGGGATAGCGTCACCGCCTTTGATATCGGGCGCGGCGGCGCTCTGAGCGGCCGGCGCGATATTCGTCGGGATCTGCCGAATTCGGGAGCCCACAGTTTTCGCTATATCGGCATCGGCCCCGATGCGCGGCTCTATGTGTCGTTCGGATCGCCTTGCAACATCTGCTTGCCGCGCGGGCTGCAGGGCACGATCGTCAGCATGAACCAGGACGGCTCGAACCTTCGACGCGTCGCGTGGGGCGTGCGCAATTCGGTCGGCTTCGACTGGCGCGGCGGCACCATGTACTTTACCGACAACGGCGCCGACCGGATGGGCGACGATATCCCGCCCGACGAGCTGAACGCGCTTCGGCCGGGCGGCTTTTACGGCTTCCCCTATTTCGGTGGCCAGATCCGGCTCAAGGGGTTTGAGGACGCGCCGCCGCCGGCGCGTCAGATAGCGCCGGTCTTCAACTTTCAAGCCCATGTCGCAGCCTTGGGGATCCATTTCTTCCGCAGCCTCGGCGGCGATGCTCTGGTCGCCCAGCACGGCAGTTGGGACAGGTCGGTGCCGGTCGGCTATCAGGTCGTACGGCTGCGCTTCCGGGGCGGGCGGGCGGTCTCGGCGACACCCTTCCTCAGGGACGTCGGCCGGCCGGTGGACGTCAAGGAAGCGCCGGACGGTTCCGTCCTCGTATCCGACGACGCCGGAGGCGCGATTCACGTCTACAGGCGATGAGCGCGAGGGTTTCCTTTCAACCGGCGCCTCCTTCGCCGCGCTGTTTTCGTCTCCGGTCGTCAAGCGTGTTTTTCATTCTTGAAAAACATCTTGCGCAATCCAAGCTTCCGATCGCCAATATCCGATGACATGGTGGGTGAGCACCGTAGCACAATGGAAGGGAACCCCATGCTCGACATCGCCGTGAAAGGACGCAGACCATTGGGACGGTCCGGCCTGTCGGCCGGGGCCATCGGCCTGGGCGGTTGGGCGATCGGAGGCTTTTTCACGCTCAACGGCAAGCCGGACGGCTGGGGGGAGGTCGACGACGAACAGTCGATCCGCGCCATTCGGCTGGGCCTCGAAATGGGCGCGTCGCTGATCGACACGGCGGATGCCTATGGAACGGGGCACAGCGAGGAGGTGATCGGCCGGGCGCTCAGTGGACGACGAGGCGATGCGATCATCGCCACCAAGTTCGGCTATACCTATGATCGCGCCGCCCGCGCCCTCGTCAGCACCGATGTCAGTCCCGCCTATATAAGGGAGGCCTGCGCGGCATCGCTGCAGCGGCTCGCAACCGACTATATCGACCTTTATCAAATCCATGTCGGGCAACTCTCACGCGATCAGGCGGACGCGGCCGGCGAGACGCTCGAGAAACTGGTGGAAGAAGGCGCCATCCGTTTCTGGGGCTGGAGTACGGACAATGCCGCCGCGGCAAGACGAATGGTGAAGTTCCCGCATTTCGTCGCGGTTCAGCATGAGCTCAATGTTTTCACGGACGGGCCGGACATGCTTGCCTTTGCGAGAGCAACGATCTCGCCAGCCTCAATCGCTCGCCCTTGGCGATGGGATTCCTGACCGGCAAGTTCGGGAGGGAGACGCGCTTGCCTGCAAACGACGTGCGCGCGGCGGGGCACAGCTGGGTGCGGTTCTTCGAGGACGGACGGCCGCGTGCCGATGATCTGCAGCGCCTCGGCGAGGTGCGGGAACTTCTGACGACCAGCGGCAGGACCTTGGCGCAAGGGGCGGTTGGCTGGATTCTCGCCCGATCACCCAACACCTTTCCGATCCCCGGCTTCAAGACGGAGGCGCAGGTGCGCGAGAATCTGACCGCCCTGGAAATGGGGCCGTTGCCGGCGGCGACGATGGCGGCAATCGACACGGCCCTCGGCAACAGGGACGACCAATGATCACTCGGCCGGGTTGACCGCCGCGATCAGCCCCATGCAGGCTCCGGTTGGACCGGCCGCTCGAGGTCGGGCCAACATGTTCGTCTCGAGCCGTGCTGGGAACGGCCGGAGACGGTAAACCGCATGTATGCCGGCACACCGCCGTTGGGAGCACCAAAGTGTTGCGGTCCTGCAACGGATCCGGTGACGATTGCTGCAATCCGAAATTGTGTATTTGCCAATCGGCCGGACTCGTGTATGTTCGCGTCACTTGCAATTCAAGCCAGAGGAGGCGTGAAATGGATACTATTGTCGTGACTGTGCGCCTCACTCGCGGAACGGCCGCTGTGGCTTCGATGCATCGTGCATCCAGCCCGAGCCAGTTTTGTGTCCAGGGCTACTAAGCCCGGATTTCCGCCGATTGGCGCTATCCCAATTTGATTTGACGTGACCGGCTGACGGAGCGATTTGCTCGTATTTCGCGTCCGCATCCGTGCGTCTTTCTGACCTTCGAGAGGACCTGGCTGCGTCGTGCGCCGGGACGGAAAATCATGCGCGAAACACAATTGTTAGTTGTTGATACCCTTGCCACAACGGTCGATGACCTATTCCGGAAATTCGGCGCTCGGAAGACTGCGCGTGCGTTGCTTCTGGCACTTTGGAGACATCGTCAAATGACGAACCAGGTCTCCCATCTGTCCGATCGCATGCGCCGCGACATCGGTCTTCCGGAGAATGAGGACCGGCTGCTGGAAGCCAGATTTTCCCTTTGGGATCTACGGCTTTGAGGTGCCGCCCGACCGAGGCGAGCGCGAGGATCCGGGGAGGGGCGCCATGGGCGCCCCTCCCACGTTTCTTGGCCTGCTCGATCAGCGGGGGCCAACCCGATATCAGCGGTCGCGGGCCGGGTAGGGGATTTCCTGCTTCCCGCGTGATCGAGAACGGAACTAACCCAATCGCATGAATGGCGCGCAGACGTAGCCCGCAGTATTATGGCGCCCTGCTCCTCGCGGGAGACGGTGGAGCGAGGGAGGACCGAGCCATGCCTATGTCTTCGGTGGTGCGCTGCCTGTGGGTCAATTGTCTGGCGGCAGCCATTGCTTTCATGTCCGCACAATTGGTGAATGCGTCCGACAAGCTTCCGCCGGAGCTCGAGAAGCTCAAGGCGTCGCTTGAAAAATACCAGGATCCGGTGGTTGCCGTGCGCGACGGCTATTTCTCGACGTTGGGCTGCGTCACATTCGCGACCGGCACGATGGGGGTGCATTTCCTGAACCCCGCCCTGATCGGCCCGGAGCCCGATCCGATGAAGCCGACCCTGCTGGTCTACGAGCCGGTTGGCGACAAGCTACAGCTCGTCGCCGTCGAGTGGCTGATACCGCTCGCAACGGGTATCAAATCGAAGCCTGCGCTGTTCGGCCAAGCCTTCGACGGGCCGATGGAGGGCCATGAGCCGCTCCTGCCGGCGCAGCTGCATCATTACGATCTGCATGCCTGGATCTTCAAACCGAATCCGCTCGGCCTGTTCCATCCGGTCAATCCGGACGTCAAATGTCCTGATGGGCCCTATACGTTCCTGGAAGAGGTGCCGAAATCCGTGCCGCATCACGGAGTTCAGTGAGAGGCGATGGCGAGCCGAGACCCCGTCCTGTGGTCAGTGATCCCGGTGTCGGACGGTGCCGTTCATGGGGCCGTCCAGGGCGGATGTGAACGGCGGGAAGCGATACTCGTCGAGCGGCGAGAGGTCCTTGATCTCGGCGGATGCACGCTTGTGTCTCCGCGGCGCCAACATCTCGGCGCCAAGGTTGTCGAGATATTCCAGAGCCTGCTTGGCGGCCTCCGCTGTCACCGTGCTGCCGTCCTCTTCGGCCGCGCTCCGCAGCTCGTTTCGGATGTCATCCACGGCTTCTGCAATGAAACGCTGCGGGTCGTCCGTCTGCGCGGCTATCCAGCGCAGCAGGCGGCACGTCAGCATTTCGTTGACACGCATCGCGGCGACCGTCTGGCCGAGCATCAGTGTCAGTTTCTGAAGCTTGTTTTCTTTCTGAGGCATCGGGACCTCTTCCGTCCTGGTCCTGCGTTCTCCTCCACCTTGGCCGGTTGCGTCGGCATTGGCTGAACGGCAGGAGGGATGATTTGTTCCGTGTGCAGGCTCAGCCGGCAACCCCCTCCACAGGAACCAACAAGGCCGTCGCCGCGTTCGCGCATTTCAGAAGGAGGCCGCCAGATGGAGCCGATCTTTACTCGCTTCTCCAACAAGATTTCCGATCTCGCTGGACGACCGACCACCTTTACCGTCGCGCTTGCGGCGATCGCCATCTGGGCCATTCTCGGCCCGCTTTTCGATTTCTCGGCAAGATGGCAGCTCGTCGTCAATACCTGCACGACGATCATGACATTCTGGATGGTCTTCGTGCTTCAGAATTCCCAGAACCGTGACCGTATCGCGCTGCAGGCCAAGATCGACGAGCTCATCCGCGTGAGCGACGCCGAGAACCGCTATATCGGAATCGAGAAGCTCGACGAGCGTGAGCTGAAGGAGGTTCGCCGCAACTGCATGCAAGAGGGTGCCGACGCGCGGGAGGCAGAGAACGGCGTCACGAGGACCGACTGCAAGGCGTGACGTGTTCCCAGAAGCTTGGCGAAGGCGTGGAACCAAAACAGACCGGCGGACGTTGTCTCGACAGAGGTGGGAGGTAAAGTATGAGACACATGGACATCCGTAAGCTCGAAAAATCCTATGCCAAGCATGTCTGGGACGTGGCGGAGTATTGCCGGCGCACCGGACTTCACAAGACCGAGGAGCAACGCCTGATCAAGGTTCTCGGCAGGTATGCTTCGTGCCACGAGCTTCAGATGAATGTCGTGCGTCCCCAAACGCGCACACGCTAAGGCGTGATTGCGCGTCGTTTTGCGGAGCAAGCGCGTGTGGGCCGTCCTCGCCGGTGCATTCCTGTTTATCTGCGGCGTTCTCGTCATGACGTGGGAAGCGCTTGGCCGGCGACGGCTGAGCGGGCCGCCGCATCCCTTCGACAATGATCCACAGACGTTAGAACCAGGGCATCAGGGCTTGCGTTTCCTGGGCCTGACGCGGAACTGGCACGCGGCGGCGCTGATGGCGCTCGGCGCCATCCTCCTGCTCTTCGGTGCGATCCGCTACGCCTGGTGATATGAACTACGCGGAACTGATCTCGATAAGGAACACTTCGGAGGCGATGTCGGCGGACAGAGTGACGGCGACAGGCTGAAGCACTGCCGTGTCCAGCGCATGCAGGGTCGCAGAGACGCCTTCCGTTGACAGCGTGACGCTGCCGCGGTGGCAGAACAGAATGAGTTCGCGGGCGTGCGACGTAATCGGTTGCGAATGATCGACATGGAGCTTTCGCACCCGGTGCCTGAGCGACTGCCGGCGGGTCATGACATTCAGGTCGGTGATCGGGCCGTTCGCGAGTTTCGCCGATGTGGTGACATCGGCGGGGAAGGAGAGGGGGGCGTCGGCCGTTGTCAAAAGCCTCGGCGGGCGGCCCTCGATCAAGAGCGTCATGCCGGCGCCTTCGAGAATGGAGAGCGTCCGGTCGATGCCCGGAAAGCTGGAAAACAGGCCGTCATTGGCAACCGTCGCCATGCTGACGCGCCAATCGAAATCGGAAAGCGGCGCGCGATCCGGCGACACGGCGATTTCGACAGTCTCGCCGCCGCCGTTCTTCCAGGGCATGTGTCTGTAGTCGTTAGCGCGAAGGATTTTCATGGTGCCACTCCTCGCATGAGGTCGCACATCCGGTCGAAATCCTCGTTCATCGGCCGGTCGTCGGCATAGGTTGAGATTGCTCCGCGAATGCGGCCATAAAGTGCATCGGTGCGCGGCGCCTTGCCGCGGGACTTCGGCTGCAGGTCATAGGCCTGCGCTGCCGCCAGCAATTCGATCGCGACGATCCGTTCGAGATTGTCGAGGATCGACAAGACTTTCCATGCGGCAGGCGTGGCGTGGGTCAGGATATCCTCCTGCAACGCAGAGGTGATGCCGCCATCAAGGCTGGCTGGCGCTGCCAGCCGGCGGTTCTCGGCGACAAGGGCCGCGGCCGTGTACTGGGCAATCATGAAGCCGGAGGAGACGCCGCTGTCATCGGCAAGAAACGCCGGAAGACCGCTGACCAGAGGGTTTACGAGACGGTCGATGCGCCGCTCCGAAATCGAGGCGACTTCGGCCGCGGCGACGGCGAGACCATCCATGGCGAGGCCGAGCGCCGCCCCTACGGCATGGGCCTGCGAATGCACTCGCGGAGCCTCCGGCGAACCGGAGACGGCCGGATTGTCGGTGACGCTCGAAAGCTCGCGGTCGACGATCTCGGCTACGTGGTCGAAGGCATCGCGCGCCGCGCCGTGCACCTGCGGCACGGCTCTGAGGCTCAAGGGGTCCTGTGTGCGGCGACCGGCCGTCTCGGCGAGCATCGGGCTCTCGGAAAGCCAGTCGCGCAAGCGCTTGCCGACCGCCTGGAGGCCCGGCGATTGCCGCAGTGCCAGTGGTCCCTCGGCAAAGGGCTCGGCCTGGCTGCCCAGATTTTCATAGGTCATCGCCGCGGCCGCATCGGCCCAGCCGAAGAGCCGTTCCGTGCGGGCAAGCGCCAGCGCAGCCTGACCGGTGGCGCAGGGCGTGCCGTTGACGAGGCTGAGTCCCTCTTTCGCCTGCAGCCTCAGCGGCTTCAGCCCCACCCGGGCGAGCGCCTCCGTGCCGCGGAGCTTCTCGGCTCCGCGCGCGGCCGTGCCATGACCGAGCAACACCAGGCCGATGGCGGCGGCGTGGGTGAGATAGCCGACGGAGCCGCGCGAGGGGATGAGCGGAATGATGTCGGCGTTGAGCAGTGCCAGCAGCGCTTCGACCGTCTCGATCCGGACGCCGGAGTAGCCGTGCGCGAAATTGGCGATCTGCGCCGCCATCACGGCGCGGGCTTCGGCCTGCCCGAGCGGATCGCCGACGCCGCAGGCGTGGCTCAGGATGATGTTGTGCGACAGGGTCTGCTGGTTCTCGCGGCTGATCACGACATCGCAAAGCGCACCGACGCCTGTATTGATGCCGTAACCGCGGATGCCGCGATCGACCAGCGCATCGACGATCCGGCGGGCATCGATGATCCGCTGACGCGTCCGCTCGGACAAGGTGAGGCGGGCGCCGTCAGCAACGCTGGCGATCTCGCGCCATGTCAGCGGTCCATCGATGATGATCGTTTCAGCCATGCTTCTCGGGTCTTCCCTGCCGGCGCTGGACGAAGCGCGCGACATAGTCGTTTGCCGGATTGTCGAGAATATCACTGGGCGAGCCGACCTGCACGACCTGACCGTCTTTCAGGATGGCGATCTCGGATCCGATGCGCAGCGCCTCGTCGAGATCGTGGGTGATGAAGACGATGGTCTTTGCAAGATTCTGCTGGAGTTGCAGCAATTGATCCTGCATGTCGCTGCGGATCAGCGGATCGAGGGCGCTGAACGCCTCGTCCATCAGGATCACGTCGGTATCGGCGGCGAGCGCCCGTGCCAGCCCGACGCGCTGCTTCATGCCGCCCGAGAGCTGATGCGGGAATTTCGCATCATAGCCCGATAGCCCGACCGTCTCGATCCATTTCATGCCGATCTCGCGCGCGTCGGCCTTCGAGACGCCGCGCACGCGCTGGCCGTAGACGACATTCTGCATCACGGTCCGGTGCGGCATCAGCGCGAAGCTCTGGAAGACCATGCTGACGCGCCGCATCCGGAAAGCGCGCAGCGCCTTGGCGTCGAGGTCGAGGATATTGCTGCCGTCGAACACGACCTCGCCGCTGGTCGGTTCGATCAGCCGGTTGATGTGGCGCACCAGGGTCGACTTGCCGGAGCCGGAAAGGCCCATGATCACGAAGATCTTGCCGGCGCCGATCTTCAGGCTGACATCGTTGAGACCGACGCTGCAGCCGGTCCGGGCGAGGATATCGGCCTTGTCCAGGCCGTCCTTGGCCATGGCGAGCGCGGCCTTCGCATCATGCCCGAAGATTTTGTAGACGTTGCGGATTTCGATATCAGCCATTGCGGGCGTCCTCCGTCCGGGGCTTGCCGAAGCCCTGCGTGATGCGGTCGAGCACGATTGCGAGGATGACGATGCCGATGCCGGCCTCCAGGCCCTTGCCGACGTCGAGCGTCTGGATGCCGTTCAGCACCTGTTCGCCGAGCCCCCGCGCGCCGATCATCGAGGCGACGACGACCATCGACAATGCCATCATGATCGTCTGGTTGAGGCCGGCCATGATGGTCGGGGTGGCGAGCGGCAGTTCGACCCCGAACAGGATCTGCGTCGGACTGCCGCCGAAGGCGGTCGCCGCTTCGACAACCTCGCCGTCGACCTGGCGGATGCCGAGATCGGTCAGGCGGATCAGCGGCGGAACCGCGTAGATGATGGTCGCCAGGATCGCCGGCACCTTGCCGAGGCCGAAGAGCATCAGCGCCGGGATCAGGTAGACGAAGCTCGGCATGGTCTGCATGACGTCGAGAACCGGCAGGGTGACATTGCGGACGACCCGGCTCTTGGCGACCAGGATGCCGATCGGCACGCCGATCACCACCGAGACGATGGTCGCCATCAGCATCAGGGCCAGCGTCTGCATCGTCAGGTCCCAGAGACCGAGCACGCCGACGGCGAGAAGCAGGACGCCGACGGCAAGCGTCAGCGTCCAGCGCTTCGAACTCTGCCAGGCGAGCGCCATGAAGGCGAGAATGACGAGCCACCAGGGCAGCCCGCGCAGGATCCATTCGATGAACAGCACAGCCTTCAGGATGACGCCGCTGATCGCCTTGAACACCCAGCCGTAGTTCGTGACGAGCGCCTGGATGAATTCGTTCACCGGGGCGCGGATCGAAAGATTGAGAGAGTCCGGAAACATCGGAACCGTTCCTTGCTCAGAGAGCCGCGGGCGATCCTTGTCGCCTGACCGCGGCAGCTTGGCAGCCTGCGCGCCGCCGCATCCTTCCGTCATGGAACGGTAAGGCGCGGCGAACGCATGCGGGTTAAGCTCGCCTTACTTGAGGCTTGCCTCGATCTTGCTGCGCGCCTCATCGGAGACCCACTTGCCCCAGACGTCGGCCTTTGTCTTCAGGAACTCGGCGGCGGCAGCGACGGCATCGACCTTGTTGTCTGTCATATAGGCAAGGCTGCCGTTGACGTCTTCGAGCGGGAAGGTCGCCTTCTCGAGGATCGCGACAATCTCGGGAGCCTCGGACGCGAAGGTGCTGTTGACGCCATAGGCTACATCGACCGAGGGGAAGGCACAGCCCTGGTCACGCTTGCCGTTGGCGCTGCTCAGCTCTTTCCAGCAGGCTTCGTTGTAGGCGGGCTCCTCGAGCTGGATCAGCTTGAATTTCCCCATGATCGCGGTCGGCGACCAGTAGTAGAAGAGGATCGGCTCGCCCTGCAGATAGGCGGAGGTGATCGCCGAATCGAGCGCCGTGCCCGTGCCGGGGCGGAAGTTCACATAGGCCTCGCCGAGCTTGTAGGCCTCGAGCTTGGCGGTGCTTACCCCCTCGCAGGTCCAGCCGGAGGGGCAATTCAGGAAGCGGCCCTTGGAGGGCTCCTCCGGATCGGCGAAGACTTCGACGACCTTCGGGTCGGAAAGCTGGGAGACGCTCTTCAGATCCGGCGCCTTGGCTTCGATATTGCGAGCCGGATCGCCGTGGACGACATAGTCCGGCACGAACCAGCCCTCGCTGGCGCCCACGAAGGTCTTGCCGACAGCAACCACCTTCTTTTCTTCGACCGCCTTGTTCCAGATGTCCGAGCGGCCGAGCCATTCCTCGGCAAAAATCTGCACGTCGTTGTTGGCGGTCGCCTGCTCCAGTGTCACGGAATTGCCGGGGATCGAATCGACCTGGCAATCGTAACCCATGGCGAGGATCGTTTTCATCACCTCGGTGATGAAGGCGCCGCTTTCCCAATCGATGCCGGCGAAGGTCACGGTCTTGCCGTCGCCGCAATAGGAAGCATTGGCAGCGCCGGTAGAGACCGCCAGCATCAGGCCGGCGGCAGCGAAGGTGAGTTTCATTGTGCTGATCGACATGCGCATTCCCCTTTTTTTGATCGTCGACTGGATTGCTATTTCAACTTGGTCAGAACCCGCCCGAAGGCGCGGTCGATGTCTTCCTCCCGGTCATGGTGTCCGTTGCGGATCTTCCATTGGCCCGCGATCATGACGTCGCGGACCGCCTCGCCGCCGAGCGCAAAGAGCCAGCGGTCGAGAATCTGATTGCCGCTTGCGGCGGCGATGTAGGGATTGGCACCGTCGAGCACGACGAGGTCCGCCCGTGCACCGGCCTTGATACCCGACGTGCCGAGGCCCGCCGCCTGGGCGCCGCCCGTGAGCGCGGCGTCGAAAATTGTTCGGCCGACGGAAGCGCCCGGACCGGAAGCGAGCCGGTTGCGCCGGCGGTCGCGCAGCCGCTGGCCGTATTCGAGGAGCCGCAGTTCTTCCGCGACGCTGGTCGCCACATGGCTGTCGGTGCCGATACCGAAGCGCCCGCCGGCCGCCAGAAAGTCGGTGGCCGGGAAGATGCCGTCGCCGAGATTGGCTTCGGTCGCCGGGCAAAGGCCGGCAATTGCTCCCGACTTCGCCAGCCGTTCGGTTTCCGCCGCCGTCATGTGCGTCGCATGAATGGCGCACCAGCGCTGGTCGACCGGCATTTCATCAAGCAGCCAATCGACCGGGCGACGGCCGCTCCAGGCGAGGCAGTCCTCGACCTCGCGGGTCTGTTCGGCGACGTGGATGTGGACCGGTCCGGAAATCGGTGCGGCGCCGAGAATTCGTCGCATCTCGTCCGGCGTCGCGGCGCGCAGCGAATGAATGGCATAACCGAGCTCGGCGCCGGCTTCGGCGCATGCCGGGACGAGGCGCTCGAGAAGGGCAAGGAAGCGATCCGGATCGTGCAGGAACGGGCGTTGTCCCGGATTGGGTGCCACGCCGCCGAAATTGGCATGCGCGTAGAAGACCGGCAGATGCGTAAGGCCGATGCCCGCCGCTTGCGCAGCGTTGACGATGCGCAGCGACATCTCCGCCGGGTCGGCATAAGGAGTGCCGTCGGCCGTGTGATGAAGATAGTGGAACTCGACGACGCGGCCGAAGCCGCCCTTCAGCATCTCCACATAGAGCTTTGCGGCGATCGCCTCGACATCGTCGGGATCGACGAGGCCCACAGTGCGGTACATCGCCTCGCGCCAGGTCCAGAAGCTGTCGTCGCCGCTGCCCGCCACTTCGGCAAGGCCGGCCATGGCGCGCTGAAAGGCGTGGGAGTGCAGGTTCGGCATGGCCGGAACGACGGGACCGGCGGCGCGCCCGTCGCCCGGAGCTGGCGCCTGGCCGGCTTCAACAGCAGCGATGCACCCGTCACTGTCGATGGAAATGACGACGTTCTCCGCCCAACCCGTCGACAGAAGCGCCTGCTCGGCGAAAAGCCGGTGAGCGGAAAAGGCAGGCATCGCGTCCTCCTGTACGTGGTTGTATATGGAACTATAGATATTTTCTGGTGGCGCGCAACCTCAAAATCGTCGAAAACAGTTCCTGATTTGCCGGGTGGCATGTCGGTCCCGCACCGACGAACGGAGCATTATATGACGCCAATGGAGCGCAAACGCGACATAACCGCCTTCGAGGATGGACCTCTTCCGCGCTACGAAGCGGTGAAGCAATTCATCCGTAGCCGCATCGAAAGCGGCGAGTGGCCGGCGCATCATCGCATCCCATCCGAGAACGACATCGTCGCCGACCTCGGGGTCAGCCGGATGACCGCAAACCGCGCCTTGCGCGAGCTGGCGAGCGAGGGCGCCATCACGCGGGTGCAGGGCGTCGGGTCCTTCGTTGCCGCGCACAAGGGCAGCACGGCGCTGCTCGAAGTCCGCAACATTGCCGACGAAATCCGCGAGCGTGGTCATCGTCATACCTCTCGCATCGATCTCCTGGAGGAGAAACCAGCAAGTCCCGAAATTGCCGATGCGCTGGGCCTTGCGACCGGAGCGCGGGTCTTCCACTCGATCATCGTTCACGCGGAAAATGGCGTGCCGATCCAGATCGAGGACCGCTTCGTCAATCCCGTGATCTGCCCCGACTACCTGGCACAGGATTTCGCCAGCTTGACGCCGAATGCCTATCTGACGCTCGTCGCACCGATCACCCGCACCGAGCAGATCGTCGAAGCGGTGTTGCCGCAGTCCTGGGAATGCAAGCTGCTTGCGATCGGCCGCAACGAACCTTGCCTGATGATCCGCCGTCGGACGTGGTCGGACACCAGGAACGTGACAGTGGCGCGGCTGCTCTACCCCGGCACGCGTTATCGTCTCGAGGGCATTTCGCAGTAATGGCACCCTCGAAGAAGATGGGAGCGAAATATGGAAGAGGACTCGCTGAAGCGCCGCACTGAGCTCACAAGGCCCGATGTGTCGGCCGACGAAGCGAAGACGATTCTGCTGGAGCACTACGGCCTCTCCGGCGAACTCACCGAACTCGGCAGCCAGCAGGACCGCAACTATCGCATCGACACGGCCGAGGGCCGCTTCGTGCTGAAGATAGCAAGGGCGGAGTATGAGCGCGTCGAGCTCGAGGCCCAAAACGCGGCCCTGCGTCATGTGAGCGCCAAGGCCGATGCGCCGACGGTGCCGCAAGTCGTCCCGGCGCTCGACGGCGAGGAGATCGTCTCCGCAGCCATGCGCGACGGAACCTACCAGTTCCGGCTGCTGACCTACCTCGAGGGCACGCCGCTGACACGCCGCAAGCACCTCGCGGCAGAGACCGTTTCGGCCCTTGGCGACCTCGCCGGACGGCTCGCGGTCGCGCTCGCGGACTTCGATCATCCGGGGCTCGACCGGCAACTGCAATGGGATCTCCGGCGGGCGGGTCCGGTGGCACTTCAGCTGCTTTCGGCGATGGCCGACGTCGACATGCGCAAGCGCATCGCCGAGGCGATGGTGGGTGCGATGCGCCGCGTCCAGCCGCTGATGCCGGAGTTGCGCCTGCAGGCGATCCATCAGGATGTCACCGACGACAACGTGGTGAGCAGGGCCGAGACGAGCGGCCGCCTCGTCCCCGAGGGCGTCATCGATTTCGGCGACGTGCTGAAGGGCTGGCTGGTCGCGGACCTTGCCGTCACCTGTGCGTCGCTGCTGCACCACGCCGATGGCGATCCCTTCTGCATCCTGCCGGCAGTCAAGGCGTTCCACGCCGTCTGCCCGCTGACGGAGGCCGAAATCAAGGCGCTCTGGCCGCTGATCGTCGCGAGAGCCGGCATTCTGGTCGCGAGCTCGGCAAGGCAACTCGAGATCGAGCCGGAGAATGGCTATGTCCGGGACAATGCCGCGCACGAGCGCGAAATCTTCGATGTCGCCGTCTCCGTTCCCTTCGAGCTCATGGATCATGCCATTCATCAGGCCGTCGGCAAGGAGGTGGCGCCGGTTGTCCTGCCGATGGCTGGCCGCCTGCTGCCGGACATCGACTCGGGCCGGGTCGGGATTGTCGACCTGTCGCTACTCGGACCGCATCTGCCCGCCGACCGTTGGCACTATGAGGACACAGAGGCGCTGCTCTTGCAGTCGGCGGCGCGTGCGGCCGGCGCTGCAGCGACCCGCTACGGCGAATTCCGCCTGACGGAAACGCGGCTTCTTCAAGCCCTGGCGCCGCAAACCCATGCCCTCCATGTCGACCTCTGCCTGCATGGTCAGACGGCTGTTCACGCGCCCTTTGCCGGTCAACTGCATGAGCGCGGCGGCAGGCTGATCCTCTCGGCGCAGGGCCTCCACCTTCATCTGCTGGGTATCGAGCCGGCAGGCATAGAGCGTGGAAGCGTCGAGGCAGGCGAGCGGATCGGGACGATTCCCGCCGACCGCACGGCGCTTGGCTTCATGCGCGTTCAGCTCTCAATTGCTGCGGAAATCGACCCGCCGCCTTTCGCCGCGGCGCACCAAGCGGAAGCCTGGCGTCGGCTCTGCCCGTCGCCGGCGCATGTCCTCGGTTTCGATTGCGATGCGCCGCCACCGCAAGCGGCGGCGCTGCTCGACAGGCGCCGGCGCCATTTCGCGCGCCCGCAGAAGAACTACTACCGCAGGCCGCCCGAAATCGAGCGCGGCTGGAAGGAGCATCTCTTCGACGTCGAGGGGCGGGCCTATCTCGACATGGTCAACAACGTCACCATCGTCGGCCACGGCCATCCGCGCCTCTCCGCCGCGGTCGGGCGGCAATGGTCGCTGCTCAATACCAATTCCCGCTTTCATTACGCGGCGGTCGCCGAGTTTTCGGAGCGGCTTGCGGCTCTTGCTCCGGAAGGCCTCGACACGGTCTTTCTCGTCAACAGCGGATCGGAGGCGAACGACCTCGCCATCCGACTCGCCTGGGCCTATTCCGGCGCGCGAAACATGCTCTCGCTGCTCGAGGCCTATCATGGCTGGACGGTCGCCAGCGACGCGGTCTCGACCTCGATCGCCGACAATCCGCAGGCGCTGACGACCCGGCCGGATTGGGTGCATCCGGTCATCTCGCCGAACACCTATCGCGGGCCGTATCGCGGCGAAGGCTCGACCGGGGATTACGTCGGCACCGTCGCTGCGAAGCTCAAGGAACTGGATGAGAAGGGCGAAAGCTTCGCCGGCTTCATCTGTGAAGCGGTCTACGGCAATGCCGGCGGCATCCCGCTGCCGCCCGGCTATCTCGAAGCCGTCTACGCCATGGTCCGGGCGCGCGGCGGCGTCTGCATCGCCGACGAGGTGCAGGTCGGTTACGGCCGGCTCGGTCACTATTTCTGGGGCTTCGAGGAACAGGGCGTCGTGCCGGATATCATCACCGTCGCCAAGGGCATGGGCAATGGCCACCCGCTCGGGGCCGTGATCACCCGCCGCGAGATCGCCGACGCGCTGGAGGAGGAAGGCTATTTCTTCTCGTCCGCCGGCGGCAGCCCGGTGAGCTCCGTCGTCGGGCTGACCGTCCTCGACATCCTGCATGACGAGGCCCTGCAGGAGAATGCCCGCGCCGTGGGGGATCACCTGAAGGGCCGGCTACAAGCGCTCGGACAGCGGTTCCCGATCATTGGCGCGGTGCATGGCATGGGTCTCTATCTCGGCGTCGAATTCGTCCGCGACCGGGAAACGCTCGAGCCCGCGACCGAGGAGACGGCGGCGATCTGCGACCGCCTCCTCGACCTCGGCGTCATCATGCAGCCGACCGGCGACCACCTCAACGTATTGAAGATCAAGCCACCGCTCTGCCTCGGCCGCGAGAGCGCCGATTTCTTTGCCGACATGCTGGCAAAGGTGCTGGACGAGGGCTGGTAAGGCTAACCCTCGCTCAGCATCTCCGGCTCGCCAGCCAAAATGTCGACGAGGCTGCGGCGAACGCGACCGATGTCGCGCATCGGTGGCTCGCCGAAGTGGCGGGCATATTCGCGGCTGAACTGCGACTGGCTGTCATAGCCGACCTGGTGACCGGCATCGCCGGCGTCGAGGCGTTCCTCCAGCATCAGGCGTCGCGCCTCCTGCAGACGGAGCTGCTTCTGATATTGCAGCGGGCTCATCGCCGTGATCGCCTTGAAATGGTGATGCAGCGAGGAGACGCTCATGCTGACCCGGCTTGCCAGGTCCTCGATGCGCAGCGGCCGGGAATAGTGCTCCTTCAGCCAGGCGACGGCGCGGCCGACCTGGTGCGGCTGGCTCTCCGCAGTCGTCATCTGCCGTAGCCTTGCCCCATGCGGCCCGACCAGCAGCCGGTAGAGGATCTCCTGTTCGATGAGGGGCAAGACGACGGCGATCTCGGCGGGCCGATCAAGCAGACGCAGCAGGCGCAGCGCCGCGTCTTCGAGATCGGTCGTGAGCTTGTTGACCGTCATGCCGCGCGACGACGCGGGCGACGCCGCCGGCTGTTCGCCGATCCTGTCGAGCAGCGCGGGGATCTTCGCCGTGTCGATCTGAAAATTCATGCTGAGATAGGGTTCGTCACTGGAAGCCAACGAAATCTGCGAGAAAACCGGCAGGTCGATCGAGGTCAGCAGATAGTCCGATGCCCCATAGACGAACAGCTCGCCGCCCAGGACAACGCGCTTGGCGCCCTGGACGATGATCGCCAGGCTCGGCTTGTAGGCGGCGCAATTCGGCTTGGCGGAGCTCGAATGCCGGTGAATGCTGAGGCCGGGTACGATCGTCGGATGGTCACCGTCCATCCCGGCGATCCTGGCAATGATCTCGATCATCTCCTGGCGCGGCGTCCGTTGCATGTCTGTCATCTTCGGTCGTCTTTCCAGTGCTTTAGGTCTTGTGGGATGGGGCACAGATAGGACGAGGGCGTAAGGCCGCAACTGCCTTTCTGCCATTCTTGCAGGATTGTGCAAAAACTTTGCAGGATCGCACTAACACAGTGGCGCCCGGAACAGCATAGTCCGGCTTGCCGCCCGAGGTCCATGCCTCCGCGCGGCGCGCTATTCCCAGACATGAAGGAAAGACCCCATGGCCATTGCAAGAGGATATGCGGCGACCGACGCATCGAAGCCGCTCGCCCCTTTCACCTTCGAACGCCGCGAACCGCGCGACGATGACGTCGTCATCGACATCCAATATTGCGGTGTCTGCCATTCGGATATCCACCAGGCCCGCAATGAGTGGGGCAACTCGACCTTCCCCATGGTGCCGGGCCACGAAATCGTCGGCATCGTTCGGGCGGTCGGCTCCAAGGTTACGAAGTTCAAGCGCGGCGACCGGGTCGGCGTCGGCTGCTTCGTCGATTCCTGCACGACCTGCGCCAGCCGTGATCTCGATCTCGAACACTATATGCCCGGCCTGGTCGTGACCTATAACGGCGTCGAGGCCAACGGAAAGACCCCGACCCAGGGCGGCTATTCCGATCACATCGTCGTCAAGGAGGGCTATGTTCTCTCGATTCCGGAGAACCTGCCGCTTGATGCAGCCGCCCCGCTGCTTTGCGCCGGCATCACCCTCTATTCGCCGCTGCGCCACTGGAAGGCCGGCCCCGGAAAGAAGGTGGCCATCGTCGGCATGGGCGGTCTCGGCCACATGGGCGTCAAGCTCGCCCATGCGATGGGCGCCGAGGTCACAGTCCTCAGCCAGAGCCTTTCGAAGAAGGAAGACGGCCTGAAGCTCGGTGCCGACCACTATTATGCAACGAATGATCCGCAGACCTTCGAGAAGCTGGCCGGCAGCTTCGATCTCATCATCTGCACCGTAGGAACCGAGATCGACTGGAATGCCTATCTCAATCTGCTGAAGGTCGACGGTGATTTCGTTGTCGTCGGCATTCCGGAAAACCCAGTGCCGGTCCATGCCTTCTCGCTGGTGCCGGCGCGGCGCAGCATTTCCGGCTCGATGATCGGCTCGATCAAGGAAACCCAGGAGATGCTGGATTTCTGCGGCGAGCACAACATCGTCTCGGAGATCGAGATTATCCAGATGCAGGAAGTCAACGCGGCCTATGAGCGGGTGCTGAAGAGCGACGTGCGCTATCGCTTCGTGATCGATATGGCGTCGATAAAGGCGTGAATAGTATGTCTCGTTAGGCATACGGCGGCAGCGGTGAAGCGGGTGTCTTACCCCCCTCTGCCCTGCCGGGCATCTCCCCCACAAGGGGGGAGATCGGCAAGTGGCAACGCCCTGCTTCACCGATATAGTTCGGCGTACCGGGTGCCTTCTGTAGCCGAGATGTCATCGCGGGGGAGGACAGCAACCCCAGCCAATCTCCCCCCTTGTGGGGGAGATGCCCGGCAGGGCAGAGGGGGGTACCACTCGGATCGGCCTAGACGAGCGGCAGCGGCCCGTCGTTCTTGATTTCCTCCATCACCGCGTAGGTGCGGGTTTCCTTGACGCCCGGCAGCGTCCACAGCACCTGGCCGAGGAAATTGCGGTAGGCGGCCATGTCCTCGAAGCGGGTCTTGACGAGGTAGTCGAAGCCGCCGGCGACCATGTGACATTCGAGCACGGCCGGCGCCTGCTTGATGGCGGCGGCGAACTGATCGAAGACTTCCGGCGTCGTCTTGTCGAGCATCACTTCGATGAAGACCAACAGCCCGAAGCCGAGCTTGTGCGGATCGAGGCGCGCCCCGAAGCCGGAGACATAGCCCTCCTTCAGGAGCCGTCGCAGTCGCTCGCTTGTCGCCGTCGGCGAGAGGCCGATGCGGTCCGCCAGTTCGAGATTGGTGATCCGCCCGTCCGCCTGCAGGATGTTGAGGATCCGGCGATCGGTCTTGTCGATCTGATGCATCTGTCCGCCCCCGCTTCCGTCTCTCAGGCGGCAAGCCGCGCTTCGGTGAGCTTCACCCAATAGGAAATCCCGTGCGGGATCACGTCGTCGTTGAAGTCGTAGGCGGGGTGGTGGAGCCCGGCGGATTCGCCGTTGCCGATGAACACGAAGGCGCCGGGCCGGGCGAGCAGCATGTAGGAAAAGTCCTCGCCGCCCATCATCGGGTCGAGCGCGGCGTTGACGTTGCCGTCGCCGGCGACCGTCGCGGCGACCGCAAGGGCGTGGCCGGTTTCCTCGGCATGGTTGACGGTCACCGGATAGTTGCGGCCATACCAAACATCGACGGTCGCGCCATAGGCACCGGCAATGCTTTCGGCGATCTGGCGGATCCGTGCCTCGCCGGTATCGCGCACCTGCGGGGTGAGGGCGCGCACCGTGCCGGCCAGAACAGCCTGCTCCGGAATGACGTTGTGGGCGAAGCCGGCATTGAACTTGGTGACGGAAACGACGATGGAGGCAAGCGGGTCGACGGTGCGCGAGGCGATCGTCTGCAGCGCATTGACGATCTGCGCGCCGATGGCGATCGGGTCGATGGTCTTGTGCGGCTGTGCGGCGTGGCCGCCGCGACCTTTGACGGTGATGGTGAACTCGTCGGTCGAAGCCATGATCGGGCCGACGCGGCTGCCGAAATGGCCGACCGGCATGCCGGGCATGTTGTGCATTCCGTAGACTTCTTCGATGGCGAAGCGCTCCATCATGCCGTCCTTGACCATCTCGTTGCCGCCGCCGCCGCCTTCCTCCGCCGGCTGGAAGATGACGGCGACGCTGCCGGCGAAGTTACGCGTCTCGGCGAGGTATTTCGCCGCACCGAGCAGCATCGCCGTATGGCCGTCATGGCCGCAGGCATGCATCTTGCCGGGCGTGGCCGAGGACCAGGCCTTGCCGCTCGCCTCAGTGATCGGCAGGGCGTCCATGTCGGCTCTGAGGCCGATGGTGCGGCCCGAGCCGAGATTGCCGCGAATGAGACCGACGACGCCGGTCCGGCCGAGGCCGGTCACGATCTCGTCAACGCCGAATTCCTTCAGTTTCTTTTCGACGAAGGCTGCCGTATTTTCCACCGCGAACAGGAGCTCCGGGTTCATGTGCAGGTGGCGCCGCCATTCGGTCACTTCGTTCTGGAGTTCGGCTGCACGGTTCAATATCGGCATGATGCTTCCCTGTGGGTCTGTACGGTGGATGAGCCTGGCGGCCAGATGATTGGGCTTTGCCATCTCCTTGCCATATAGGCTAAATAGCCGGACGATACGAGGCAACTGCGGAAATTCGAGGTTAAGGGTAGTGGTGACAGTTCGACTTACGATGCGCAACAAGGCGAGCGCGGTCAGCGTTCTTGCCGGTGTTTGTGCGGTTTTGGCGGCGGCGCTTCCGGCGTCGGCCAATCCGCGGCTCGTCGTCGACGTCGCAACTCTGCAAGTCTACGAACACCAGGATATCTTCCAGAAATGGTATCCGGCGTCGCTGACCAAGCTGATGACGGCTTATACGACTTTTCGGGCGATCCAGGCTGGACAACTGACGCTCGAAAGCCCGGTGGTCATGACGAAGAACGCTGCGTCGGAGCCTCCGAGCAAGATGTTCTACAAGCCCGGCCAGGCGATGACGCTCGACAGCGCGCTGAAGATGCTGCTCGTCAAATCGGCGAACGACGTTGCCGTGGCGATTGCCGAAACGGTCGGCGGATCGGAACAGGCGTTCATCGACCGGATGAATGCCGAAGCGCGGCGGATCGGCATGACCTCGTCGCATTTCATCAATGCCAACGGTCTGCCGGGCCAGGGCCAGTACACGACGGCGCGCGACCTCGCCGTGCTGGCGATTACGCTGAAGCGCGAATTTCCGCAGTACGCTTCCTATTTTTCGCTGGAAGGCTTCACCACCGGCAAGAAAGACTACGCCAACTACAACATGCTGATCGGCCGCTTCGAAGGTGCCGACGGCATGAAGACCGGCTTCATCTGTGCGTCGGGTTTCAACCAGGTGTCGTCGGCGACCCGTGATGGCCGCAGGGTCGTATCGGTGGTGCTCGGCGAAGACAGCCTCGGCGCCCGCGCCGACGAGTCGGCCCGGCTCCTGCAGATGGCGCTGACCACCAGCGCCGCGGGAAAGCCATCGCTGACCGCGATCGCGCCTTATGGCGAGGGCCGCGAAATGGTTGTCGACGTCAGCAAGGAGATCTGCTCCAAGCAGGCCGCGAAGGTCCGCAGCGAAGGCCGCGACGAGGCCGGCCGGCAGAAGCTGCTTTCGCCCTATATCCACGAGATCGACCGTCCGCTGAAGCTCGCCTTCGCCGGACTTATTCCGGGCAGCGGCGACAAGACGGCCAAGGCGGGCAGCGATGTTGCCGGGCAGGGTGACGTCGCCGAGATCGCCAACATCCCGGTCCCGGTGCCGCGCCCGAGCTTCTAGAACGGAAAGTGTGGGCGGTTTTCCGCGCATCCCGCTCAAATCCAAGACGGAGTCTTCCATGAACGGTCCACTGCCGGTCGTGCCGGTGTCGATCCTCACCGGCTTCCTCGGTGCGGGCAAGACGACCCTTCTGAACCGCTTGCTGAAGGATCCGCAGCTCGCCGACACGGCCGTCATCATCAACGAGTTCGGCGATGTCTCCATCGACCATCTGCTCGTCGAGGCGTCGAGCGACGGCGTGATCGAGCTTTCCGACGGCTGCCTATGCTGCACCGTGCGCGGCGAACTCGTCGACACGCTGGCAGACCTGATGGATCGCATGCAGACCGGGCGCGTCAAACCGCTGAAGCGCGTCGTCATCGAGACGACCGGGCTCGCCGACCCGGCGCCGGTCCTGCAATCGGTGCTCGGCAATCCGGTCATCGCCCAGAACTTCCGCCTCGACGGCGTGGTGACCGTCGTCGATGCGGTCAATGGCGCCCAGACGATTGCAAGCCATGTGGAAGCGTTGAAGCAGGTCGCCGTTGCCGACCGGCTTGTGATCAGCAAGACCGGGCTTGCCAGCAAGGAACAGCTTAGCGCGCTGCATGATGTTCTGATGGACCTCAATCCGCGCGCGCCGATCATCGACGGCGACAGGGAAGAGGCGGGCCGCGCCGAGCTGTTCGCCTGCGGTCTCTACGACCCATCGACCAAGCTCGCTGATGTCGGCCGCTGGCTGCAGGACGAGGCCGGCGGCACTCATGATCACGATCATGACCACCATCACGGCCATGATGATCATGGGCATCATCACCACCATCACGACATCAATCGCCACGGATCGGACATTCGCTCGTTCAGCATCGTCCACGACAAGCCGATCGAGCCGATGGCGCTGGAGATGTTCATCGACCTCTTGCGCTCGGCCCATGGCGAGAAGCTGTTGCGCATGAAGGCGATCGTCGCGGTCGCCGATTGGCCGGAGCGGCCGGTGGTGCTGCACGGCGTCCAGACGGTCTTTCACGCGCCCGAACGACTTGCCGCCTGGCCGGACCCGGCCGATCGCCGGACGCGGATGGTGCTGATCACCAAGGGGCTCGACGAGGCGTTCGTGCGAGACCTGTTCGATGCTTTCACCGGCAAGCCGCGCGTCGACCGCCCGGATGCGCAGGCGCTCACCGACAATCCGCTCGCTGTGCCCGGCATGAAGTTCTGATGCGTCATCCGAACGCGGCGGCGCCCGCGCCCGTCACACGATGAAGAAGTCGGCAGAGGTGATGGCTGCCTTGTTGCCGAGAACGGCGAATTGCACCGCCTTGCCAGCCCCTGAGCCATCGGCATCGTAGAAGAGAGCCCCAGTATCGCCGTCGTAGAGAAGCCGATCGCTTGCATCGACCTTGGCCGCCGCGATGTCCTTGAAGAGTCCCGCCGACAGAGTGCCGGGCGTCAACGCCATGAAGATCTTGCTTGTCAGCACGATCGTATCGTCGATGGCCGAGAAGTCGCGGAGATGATCGACATTGGTCGCCCCGAGCGCCGTGCTGAAGACGAATTGGTCCTTGCCTGCATTCCCCGAAAGCATATCGCTGCCGGCTCCGCCATCCAGCGTGTTGGCGGCGGCATTGCCGGCTATCGCATTCGAGAGCGCATTGCCTTTTCCGCTGACCGCTGCATTGCCGGTCAGCACGAGGTTCTCGATATTGGCCGCAAGCGCCAGGGAAATGCTGCTTCTGACGACGTCGGTCCCGGCGTTCGCCTCTTCTATGACCTTGTCGCCCTTGTTGTCGACGACGTAAGTGTCATTGCCGGTACCGCCGGTCAGGGAGTCCGCTCCCTGTCCGCCATCGAGCGTGTCGCTGCCGGCAGCGCCGCTCAGCGTATTGGCGGCGGCATTGCCGGTGAGCCTGTTGGCGAGACCGTTCCCCGTTCCATTGACGGCGAGGCTTCCCGTCAGGAGAAGGTTCTCGACATTGGCGCCAAGCGTGAAGGAGATGCTGCTCTTCACCAGATCCGTTCCGGCCGAAGCTGCTTCCGAGACGCGGTTGCCCACATTGTCGACGACATAGATGTCGTTGCCGGCGAGTCCCTGCAGCGCGTCGGCTCCGCGCCCGCCATCGAGAACGTTGCCAACTGCATTGCCGATCAGGATATCCGCGGCGGGACCGCCTTCGGCGTTTTCGATCACCACGCTGTTGGCGATGGTAAATCCGCCGGTGAGCCTCTCGGAGGTGGAAAGCCAACCGCCTCCGCCGATTTCGGCCTTCAGCGTCGCGGCACGGAGATCGATTTTCGCCCGGCTGGTGCCCGTATAAGCAATGGTATCATTGCCGCCGGTGTCCCATAGCGTCGTATAGCCCCGGTTGAAATCGACATTGTCGCTGAAGCGATAGAGGTCGTTGCCGGTGTTGTGGGCCTTGGCACCGTACATGTGCTGAAGCGCGGCGATATCGATGGCGCCGAGCGAGCCCGGCTGTGCGTTCAGCGTCGCTCCGAAATCCTTGGCTTTGGTGAACGGGTTGTCCTCGCCCCAGAAGGCATAGGTATAGCCCATGACGGAATAGATCGAGGAGTTGAGCAGCCCCGTGCCCTTGTCATCTTCGTCGACGACCCCGGGCAAGGTTGGACCGGCGAGCGAGTCATGCGTGTGCTTGAGGCCCAGGCTGTGGGCGATCTCATGAAGCCAGACATCCGAGAAGGTGCCGAGACGAATGATCTCGGCGGCCGCCTTGACGCTCTTCGGGTCGATGCCGACGGCGGTCGTTACCGTATCTTCGGTCGGCCCCGGTCCGCCGGAAAATCCGCCGCCGCCGGTGTCGAGCAGCGTCTGCTTCAGCGTCGCATCTGCGACCGCCGTCTCACGAAAGGTCACGTTGATACAGGCTGCGATGTCCGCGAACATCTCGCGATAGAAGTCCTTCCAGTCTCCCTCCGCGAAATCGTCTATGCCGTTCTTGTCGATGTCCTGCTTGGTGAACCCGAAGGTCAGGGTCTTCGACGTCCAGGCATAGCCGCCGATCACGCCGTCGGTGACCGCGTTCTTCGAAGAAGCGACGCGCTTGTAGGTGGTTGCCATCGACGATTTCCCATCCAACCTGCTTCAATCCACGGTCGGATATAGATGGCTCGCGATGCCTGCAACGGGACTTCGCCAGTCTTTCGCGTCAAGCGGATAATGGGTGCGCGATCAGGCGATTTGGCCCGCAGAATTCAGCGGATAGTGGCGTGCTTGCGTCGCGGCGCCGGAGGGCACGGATCCGCCGGTGAGCTACAGCCAGCGGCGGACGCGGGCCTTGTAGGCGCGGTAGACGTCGCCGAACTTCCGCTCGAGATAGGCTTCCTCGCGGGCGATGACGCCGTAACGGATGACGAAATAGAACGGCACCAGCATGATGAGGAGCCACAGGCTATCGAATCCGAGGGCGAGGCCGATCAGGCCGAGGAGCATGCCGACATAAATCGGGTTGCGGCTATAGCGGTAAGGTCCCTCTTCGACGATCGTCGTCGTCGGCTGGACAGTCTGGATATGCGTGCCCGCTCGCCGGAAGGTCGTCGCTGCCCAGATGAGCAGCGCCAGGCCGGCAAGGAACAGGATGGCGCCGAGCCAAGTGGCCGGCATGGCCGACGGCAGGAACGGCAGCGGGAAGACGCCATCGAGCAAGAATCCAACCGCGCCCGCAAGGACCCAGGCGATCGGTGGCCGTACCACCGCACCGGAATTGTCACGGGAGCTGTCATTCGCCTCGTTCATCCTGCCGCCCGCCTCTGCTCTGCATGATAGCAGGAATCCGGTTGGCTTGGAGCCCGGTTGGCCGAGGATGGTGGAAAGCGGGTGAGAGACCGTCGCGCTTGCGCCGATGGGCTACATTTTCTTGCGGATAAGAAAGCGATGGCCGGCCGCGGTCGACGCCGCCTGCTCGAGCCGGTGTCCGTCCTCCTGGCAGAAATGCGGAATGTCGATCACCGCCAGAGGATCGGTCGTTTCGATCTCGATGAGCGCGCCGGGCGCCAGGGTCTCCATGCGTTTGCGCGTCTTCAAAACGGGAAGGGGGCATTTCAGCCCCCTCAAGTCGTAGACGATACTCGGCTCGTCCGGCATCAATTGCCCCAGATCTTCCAGAAGGGGCGCTTCTTCGGCGGCTGTTCCGCCGGTGCGGTCTTTGCCTCGGCTGCAGGGGCGGTGGCGACCTGCGGATTGGCCGAGGCCGGAGCGGCTGCCTGTTGCTGACCGGCGGTTGGCTGTTCGGCTGCGGGGGCCTGCTGTGCGGCCGGTTGGGCCGCACTCTGTCCGGCGGGTGCCGCGTTGGCCGGTGCCGTCGCCTGCGCTTCGGGCTCGCCCTTCGAGAAGAGGTTCCAGAAGGATTTCCTGGCAGGCTCCGTCTGCAGAGCCGCTTGCTGGACGGGGCGTTCGATCGGGCTCTGCTGCGGGACGGGCACGGCCTTGCCGTCACGCGTCGCCTTCTCCAGCGCCTCCTTCTGGACCAGCGCCGCCTGCTTGGCCTCTTCGGCCTCCTTTTGGTCGGCGAGCCGCTTTTCGAGGTCGGTGACCTTCATCAGTTTGCCGGCGTCGAGCGACGTACCGGTCGGCGCATAGGCAAGCTCGCGGCCCTTGCGTTGTTCGGCAACGATCGCCTTGCGCTCCGCTTCGCTCGGTTCGTACCAGACCATGCCGTCAAATTTCTTCACCGACTTTTGATAGTCGCGCTGATAATCCTTCTCGAAGTTCGCCATTGCGACCTGCAAGGCCGGCGGCGTCGACATGGTGGGGCATTGGCCGGACGGATTGAAGCTGCCGTCGGACTGCTGGTTGAAGACGTATTTCCTCTCGCAAACATTGACCTGCGGGGGACGTTTGGTCACTTCGAACTGGTCGTGACCGACCTTCAGCATCTTCCAGAATTCGATATTCGGATTGTCCCGGTGGCGGGCCATGTTCTCCGCCGTCATCCGGAAGGGGAAGGCCTGCAGTTGGACGTTCTCCTGGCCGCCCTTGAAGGCGTCGCGCGCCAGCGCGAAAATCTCGATGATCTGCTCGTCGGTCATCGAATAGCAGCCCGACGACGAGCAGGCGCCGTGGATCATCAGATGCGTGCCGTTGCGGCCGTTCGCCTTGTCATAGGCGTTTGGGAAGCCGGTATTGATCGCCAGATAGTAGCTCGAATTGGGATTCATCTGGTGCGGATAGAGCGGATAGAACCCCTCCGGCGCCTGACGGTCGCCCTCCTTCACCTTGGGGCCGAGCTTTCCCGACCAGGCGCAGATCTTGTAGGTCTTCAGAAGCTGGAAGCGGCTTGACGTATTCGCCTTCCAGACCTCGAGCGTTCCCTCTTCCTTGAAGATGCGCAGCAGGATCGGGGACGTCTTCTGCATCCCCAGCTCGCTCATCTTGCTGACCATCTTGCCGGATAGCTGGTACTCCGTCTTGTTCTTGACGGAGGAGAGGTTGACCGAATCGAGCGTTTCGTTGGTGCAGCCGGTAAGCGCGGCGGCGATGGCAGCGGTGATGACAAGATTCCTGAAACGCATTGGCAAAAGCCCGTTTTAGCCAGATTCATCCGTGTACACCTCATCCGCAAAGGCGAGGCATCAACGAATCAGTAAGACATTATTCTTCACGAAATCTTAACCGTGCAGGCGCCCCCTGCGAACGGCCGTTTCTCATGACCCCATGAATATGGCCAAGATTTGGCCATAGTCCCGATTTCCGGTTGCCATGCGTGGCAACTTGATCGCAATGGTTAATCTTGGATCCTGACCAAGGTTAAGGCGAAACGCGGTCGCCGCTCCGTCCGGTCAGAGATTTCGGCCGATATTCAGGTATTTCTGCCGGCGGTCCGCCCTAAGCTCGTTGCCATTGCGCCCGGACAGCTCCTTCAGTGCATCGGCAATGACGGTGCCGGTGCGGCCGATCACCGCCTGCGGATCGCGATGGGCGCCGCCGACCGGTTCGGGAATGATGCCGTCGATGACGCCGAGCGACTTCAGGTCCTCGGCAGTGATCTTCATGTTGCTGGCCGCTTCCTTGGCGCGCGTCGAGTCGCGCCAGAGGATCGAGGCCGCGCCCTCCGGCGAGATGACGCTGTAGATCGAATGCTCGAGCATATAGACGCGATTGCCGGTGGCGATGGCGATGGCGCCGCCGGAACCACCTTCGCCGATCACCACGGTGACGATCGGCACCTTGACGTTGAGGCACATTTCGGTGGAGCGGGCGATCGCCTCGGCCTGGCCGCGCTCCTCGGCGTTAACGCCGGGATAGGCGCCTGCGGTATCGACCAGCGTGATCAGCGGCAGGCCGAAACGATCGGCCATTTCCATCACGCGGACCGCCTTGCGGTAGCCCTCGGGTCGCGGGCTGCCGAAATTGTGCTTGATGCGCGACTTGGTGTCGTTGCCCTTTTCCTGGCCGATCACCGCAACCGGCGCGCCGCGGAACCGCGCAAGGCCCGCCTGAATGGCATCGTCATTGGCGAAGTTGCGGTCGCCGGCAAGCGGCGTGAATTCGGTGAAGAGCTCCGCGGCATAGTCGAGGAAATGCGGTCGGGACGGGTGGCGCGCGACCTGCGTCTTCTGCCAGGGCGACAGCTTGGAATAGATTTCCATCATCGCATCGCGGACGCGCCCTTCGAGGCGCGCGATCTCGTCGGAGGTGTTCACGCTCTCGTCTTCGCCGGCAAGCTTCTTCAGTTCGAGGATCTTGCCCTCGAGATCAGAGATGGGTTTTTCGAAGTCGAGATAGTTGTGCATGAGATGCGTTTCCGATCATTTTGCGACAAGGACCGTCCGGCAAAGCCAACCTGCCCCGCCGGTCCTAATCCTGTTTTTTCGCCTGTTTGGCAAGAGGGTGGTGGTTTTGCACCAGCTCGTGCAGCCGTTCTTCCAGCACATGTGTATAGATTTGTGTCGTCGAAATGTCCGAATGACCGAGCAGCTCCTGCACGGCGCGGAGGTCGGCGCCATTGGCCAGCAGATGACTGGCGAAGGCGTGGCGCAGCACATGCGGCGAGATCGCAGCGACCCTGATACCGGCGCGCGCGGCGAGACTCTTGAGGTCGCGGGCAAAGACCTGGCGCGGCAGGTGGCCGGATTTGCCGGAGGAGGGGAACAGCCAGGGGCTCTCCGCTTCCGCGGCTCTCCTGCGCAGCGCATCGCCGTAGGTCCGCATGGCGCGGATCGCCGCCTGCGACAGCGGCACAAGCCTTTCCTTGTTTCCCTTGCCGCGGATCACCAGGAAGCGACCATCCTGCGCAAGCACGCTCGCGGGCAGCGAGACGAGCTCGCTGACGCGCATGCCGGTCGCATAGAGGAGCTCGATCAGTGCGTGCATGCGAAGTTTCGCGAAGGTGTCCTCGCCAGAGGCGGCCTCCGTTTCGGCCTGGCCGATCAGTCGGGTGACGTCGTCTATGCTGAGCGTCTTGGGCAGGGCACGCGCCTTCTTGGGCGCATCGAGGATGCCGGTCGGGTCGTCGCCGCGCAGGCCCTCCGCATAGAGGAACTTGTAGAATTGCCTCAGCGCCGACAGCCTGCGTGCCTGCGAGGATGCCTTGAAGCCCTCGCCGGCCAGGTGCGACAGATAGCGTCTCAGATCGTCGGCCGTGGCGCTATTGAGCCGCGTCCCTGAGGAGCGCAGGAAGGAGCGCGCGTCCCTGAGATCGCGTTCGTAGGATTGCAGCGTGTTGATCGCCGCACCCCGCTCGGCGCTCATCATTTCCAGAAACGCTTCGAGATGGGCCTCCGAAAGATCCGTCATTGCGGCTTATTGATCCGTTCGGATGGAATGCGCACCGTGACGTCCCGCTCCACCGGCTCGACGAAGGTCACGAGTGCCACCATGGTTCCATAGATCATGCCGGCCACGACGGCGCAGAAGAACAGGAACCGGAAGAGGGTTGGCATTTCAGTCTCCAGTACGCGGGTGATGCCATGCGGACCGTGATCTATATGAACGGCTCGTCCGGCAAGTTCAAGAAGCGTGGCGCGGCTCCGCGCGACGACTTGACGCCCCCCGCCGATTTGTCGATACCGAAGTGGAATGGGGACTGTGACGGCTAATGAACGATGTGACCGAACCGGATTCTGCGACGCTCGCCGAACGGGCGAAGCTCACTCTCGGTAAGCGCAATCTCATTTTCATCGGCCTGATGGGGGCGGGAAAATCGGCGATTGGTCGGCTGACCGCCCAGGCGCTCGGCATTCCCTTCGTCGATTCCGACCATGAAATCGAGCGGGTGTCGCGCATGACGGTGAGCGAGCTTTTCGCCGCCTATGGCGAGGAGGAATTCCGTGCGCTGGAGGCGCGGGTGCTGAAGCGGCTGCTGCGTTCGGGGCCGCGCGTGGTTTCGACCGGAGGCGGCGCCTATATCAACGAGCGCTCCCGCCGGCAGATCAAGAAGGGCGGCCTGACTGTCTGGTTGAATGCGGATCTCGACGTTCTCTGGGAGCGGGTGAACAAGCGCGATTCCCGGCCGCTTCTCAAGACGGAAAACCCGAAGCAGACGCTCGAGAACCTGATGCGGGCCCGCTACCCGATCTACGCCGAGGCCGATCTCGTGGTCCTCTCGCGCGACGTGAAAAAGGAAACGATGGTCGAGGAGGTCCTCGCCGCCATCGCCGACTGCAAGAAAGTCGAGATGCCATGATGAACCATGTAACGCCCGCCGAGCGCAAAGTCCGCGTGAACCTCGGAGACCGTTCCTACGACATTCTCATCGGCCCCGGCCTGATCGCCGCGGCAGGTGGAGAAATCGCGTCCCGCCTCAAGGGCCGCAGGATGGCGGTCATCACGGATGAAAACGTGGCGCCGCGCTATCTGGAACCGCTGATGGCGAGCCTGAAGGAGAGCGGCATCGAAGCGGTCTCGCTCGTCCTGCCCGCAGGCGAGAAGACCAAGAGCTTCGAGCATCTGATCCCGGTGTGCGAAGCGATCCTTGCGGCGCGGATCGAGCGCAACGACGCGGTGGTCGCGCTCGGCGGCGGCGTGATCGGCGATCTGACCGGCTTTGCCGCCGGCATTGTCCGCCGAGGCTCGCGCTTCATCCAGATCCCGACCTCGCTTTTGGCGCAGGTCGATTCCTCCGTCGGCGGCAAGACCGGCATCAACTCGCCGCACGGCAAGAACCTCATCGGCGTCTTCCACCAGCCGGACCTGGTGCTTGCCGACACCGACGTGCTCGATACGCTGAGCCCGCGCGAGTTTCGCGCCGGCTATGCCGAAGTTGCGAAATACGGCCTGATCGACAAGCCGGAGTTCTTCGATTGGCTCGAGCGCAACTGGAAGGCAGTCTTCGCTGGAGGGGCCGCCCGTATCGAGGCGATTGCGGTCAGTTGCCAGGCGAAGGCCGATGTCGTCGCCGCGGACGAGCGCGAGAACGGCCTGCGGGCACTGCTCAATCTCGGGCACACCTTCGGCCATGCCCTGGAAGCCGCGACCGAATACGACAGCCGCAGGCTCGTGCACGGGGAGGGCGTTGCGATCGGCATGGTGCTGGCGCATGAGTTCTCGGCCCGGATGAACCTCGCGAGCCCGGACGATGCCCGTCGCGTCGAAGCCCATCTCAAGGCCGTCGGCTTGCCGACGCGCATGGCCGACATTCCCGGCGTCCTTCCGCCGGCCGAGCGGCTGATGGAGGCGATCGCTCAGGACAAGAAGGTCAAGGGCGGCAGGCTCACTTTCATCCTGACGAGCGGCATCGGCCAGTCCTTCGTCGCCGATGACGTTCCGGCTTCCGAGGTGCTGGGCTTCCTCAAGGAAAAGCACCCGCGATGAGCGCCGAGGCAGTATGGCTCTTTTTGACGGACCATTGGCTGTCTCTCCTCGCCGTCATCTGTCTTCTCCTCCTTTCGGCCTTCTTTTCCGGGTCGGAGGCGGCCTTGACCGCAACCTCCCGGGCACGCATGCACACGCTCGAGAGCAATGGCTATCGTCGCGCCGGGCTCGTCAATCGGCTGATCGAGCGGCGTGACCGGTTGGTTGGAGCGCTGCTGCTCGGCAACAACCTCGTCACCATTCTCGCCACATCGCTGACGACGAGCCTTTTGATCGGCATCGTCGGCAATCTCGCCGTGCTCGTCGCCACCCTCAGCATGACGGTGCTGCTCGTCCTCTTCTGCGAGGTGCTGCCGAAGAGCTGGGCGATCGCCTCTCCTGACCGGTTCGCGCTTGCCGTGGCGCCTTTGGTACGGCGCTTCGTGGCGGTGGCTGGGCCGATATCCGCGCTCATCAACGCGATCGTCCGGCGCCTTCTGGCCTTCTTCGGCGTGAACCTTTCTTCCGACAGGCCGATGCTTTCGGCCCAGGAGGAACTCCGGGGTGCCGTCGATCTGCTGCATCGGGAAGGGGCGGTGGTCAAGGCGGATCGCGACCGGCTCGGCGGCGTGCTCGATCTCGGCGAACTCGAGGTATCCGATATCATGATCCACCGCACCGCCATGCAGGCGGTCAACGCGGAGGAGCCGCCGGATGTCTGCGTCCGGGAAATCCTCGGAAGTCCCTTCACGCGCCTGCCGCTGTGGCGCGGCTCGACCGACAACATCATCGGCGTCGTCCATTCAAAGGATCTGCAGAGGGCGCTTGCCGAGCCGGGCGTCGAGGCGCACACCGTAGACATCGTCAGGATCGCGCAGAAGCCATGGTTCGTGCCGGACACGACCAATCTCAAGGACCAGCTCAACGCCTTCCTCAGGCGAAAGCTGCATCTGGCGATCGTCGTCGACGAATATGGCCAGGTGCAGGGCCTCGTCACGCTGGAGGACATCCTCGAGGAAATCGTCGGCGACATTGCCGACGAGCACGATCTCGACATCCAGGGCGTCCGCCAGGAGGCCGACGGCTCGATCGTCGTCGACGGGTCCGTGCCGATCCGCGATCTCAACCGGGCGCTCGACTGGTCGCTGCCGGACGAGGAGGCGACCACGGTCGCGGGTCTCGTCATCCATGAAGCCAAGAGCATTCCGGAGGAGCGGCAGGCTTTCACCTTCTACGGCAAGCGCTTCATCGTCATGAAGCGGGTGAAAAACCGGATCACCAAGCTGCGTATCCGCCCGGCCGAGGAGGAGTTTGCCGGGCGCTAATCCCTACCAGCGCGTCGGCTCGCCGGGCGCGGCCGGTTCGACGGCGAGCGCATGCAGGCCGGCATCGAGCTCGGGTTTCAAGAGGTCGTTGATGGCCCGGTGGCGCGCCACGCGGCTCATGCCGGCAAAGGCGCTCGAGACGATCCGGATACGCAAGTGGGTTTCGCCGCCGCCGTCGAAGCCCGGCTGGTGACCGGCATGCAGATGGCTTTCGTTGATCACCATCAGCCGTTCGGGATGGAAGGCCTCCTTGAGCTTCTCTTCGATGCGGCTTTGCAGCGACATGCTTCCGTCCCATTTTCCTGTTGCTCTTGCGCCTCGAAAAGCCGCCGGCGATGCAAAATGCGCGCACAAAGCCAGCAACATTCCGCTTTGTCAATTCTTGTTGTGACCCGTCGCAAGCCCCATAATGGCTGCCATGAAGCTCGATTCAAAATACTTCGATCGCATTCGCACGCGCCCCAAGGGAGCAGAGGCGCGCGTGGAGCCGTCTGCGCCTGTGTGCCAGTGGGACGGTTGCGACAAGACGGGCGTGCATCGGGCTCCCGTCGGCCGCAATGCCGAGGGCGAATATTTCATGTTCTGCTTCGAGCATGTGAAGGAATACAACAAGGGATACAATTACTTTTCCGGGCTCTCGGATACGGAAATCTCGCGCTACCAGAAGGAGGCCATAACCGGGCATCGCCCTACCTGGACGGTCGGCGTCAACAAGAACGCCCGCAACGGTCCGGCGCAATCACAGATGCGTTCCGGCACAGCCGGCGCCCAGGCGCGCATGCGCGATCCGTTCGGCTTCTTCAACGAGGCGCGCGCCCGATCGGCGCGGCACGAACCACGGTTGCGCAAGCTGAAGACGCTCGAGGCCAAGGCCTTCGAAACACTCGGGCTTTCGGCCTCGGCGACCTCCGCCGATATCAAGGCCGCCTACAAGGATCTCGTCAAGAAACACCACCCCGATGCGAATGGCGGAGACAGAGGCTCGGAGGACCGTTTTCGGGCCGTGATTCAAGCCTATCAATTGTTAAAACAGGCTGGTTTCTGCTAACAACGCGGATTAAGACAGAAATCACTTTTTTGCAGGCGAATGCGCGGGTGCCGTCCGGCGGCCGCTCTGGAGACATGATGAGCAAGATTGACCTCGACATTTCCAACCTCCCCGACACGACGATCTCGGTCCGGGAGGCTTTCGGTATTGATACGGATCTGCGCGTTCCCGCCTATTCGAAGGGCGATGCCTATGTGCCGGATCTCGATCCCGATTACCTTTTCGACCGGGAAACGACGCTCGCCATTCTTGCAGGCTTTGCCCACAACCGACGCGTGATGGTTTCCGGCTATCACGGCACCGGCAAGTCGACCCATATCGAGCAGGTCGCCTCACGCCTCAACTGGCCTTGCGTGCGCATCAACCTCGACAGCCATGTCAGCCGTATCGATCTCGTCGGCAAGGATGCAATCGTCGTCAAGGACGGGCTGCAGATCACCGAATTCAAGGACGGCATCCTGCCCTGGGCCTATCAGCACAATGTCGCGCTCGTCTTCGACGAGTATGACGCCGGCCGCCCGGACGTCATGTTCGTCATCCAGCGGGTGTTGGAGTCTTCCGGCCGGCTGACCCTGCTAGACCAGAGCCGCGTCATCCGCCCGCACCCGGCCTTCCGGCTGTTCGCCACCGCCAACACGATCGGCCTCGGCGACACGACCGGGCTCTATCATGGCACGCAACAGATCAACCAGGCGCAGATGGACCGCTGGTCGATCGTGACGACGCTCAACTACCTGCCGCACGACAAGGAAGTCGACATCGTCGCTGCCAAGGTGAAGGGCTTCACGGCCGACAAGGGGCGCGAGACGGTATCGAAGATGGTGCGCGTCGCCGATCTCACCCGCGCCGCCTTCATCAACGGCGATCTCTCGACCGTCATGAGCCCGCGCACGGTGATCACCTGGGCCGAGAACGCCTATATCTTCGGCGACATCGCCTTCGCCTTCCGCGTGACCTTCCTCAACAAGTGCGACGAGCTGGAGCGCGCGTTGGTCGCCGAGCATTACCAGCGGGCCTTCGGGGTCGAACTGAAGGAAAGCGCCGCCAATATCGTCCTGGAAGCGACGGCCTGAGACTCGCCAAGCGCCGGCTTCTGCCTCGCACGGGGCCGGCGCTCGGGTAGACCGGTGATGCGCTCGATATGCAGCTGAAGAAAGAACTGTCGTGAGCTCGAATTCCAAGGCGAAGCCGCAAACGAGGGAGAACGCCGCCGAGCCGTTCAAGCGGGCCCTTTCCGGCTGCGTCCGGTCGATTGCCGGGGATGCGGAGCTCGAAGTCGCCTTCGCGAACGAGCGCCCGGGGATGGCCGGCGAGCGCATCCGGCTGCCGGAGCTTTCCAAGCGCCCGACCCGGCACGAGCTCGCGGTAGCCCGCGGTCTCGGCGACTCGATGGCGCTGCGCAAGGCGTGCCACAACGACCGTATCCACGCGACCATGTCGCCGCAGGGAGCGGATGCGCGGGCGATCTTCGATGCCGTCGAGCAGGCGCGCGTCGAGGCGATCGGGGCAATCCGGATGCCCGGCGTCGCCGACAATCTCTCCTCCATGCTTGAGGAGAAATATGCCAAGGCCAATTTCGGCGCGATAGAAGCCCAGTCGATGCGCCGCTCGAAGAGGCGGTGGCGCTGCTGGTGCGGGAGAAATTGACCGGCAAGAAGCCGCCTGCCGCAGCCGGCAAGGTGCTCGATCTCTGGCGCGATTTCATCGAGCAGAAGGCGGCCGCCGACATCTTGAACCTGCCGGCGACGATCAACAACCAACAGGCCTTCGCCCGTGTCGTGCGCGACATGCTCGCTTCGATGGATGTCGCCGAGAAATACGGCGAGGACGACATCGAGCCGGACGAGCAGGAAAGCGAGACCGACGAGGACCAGCCGCGCAGCCAGGAGCAGGACGAGAACGCCAGCGAGGAGGAGGAGGGCTCCGACGCCGCCCCCGCCGACGAAAACCAGTCTGCCGAGGAGCAGATGGAAGAAGGCGAGATGGACGGCGCCGAGATTTCCGACGACGACCTTCAGGACGACGGCGACGAGGAGAGCGAGACGCCCGGCGAGGTCAAGCGGCCGAACCATCCCTTCGCCGATCTGAACGAAAAGGTCGACTACGCGGTCTATACGCGCGAATTCGACGAGACCATCACCGCCGAGGAGCTTTGCGACGAGGCGGAACTCGACCGCCTGCGCGCTTTTCTCGACAAGCAGCTCGCCCATCTGCAGGGCGCCGTCGGGCGCCTCGCCAACCGCCTGCAACGCCGGCTGATGGCGCAGCAGAACCGCTCCTGGGAGTTCGATCTCGAGGAAGGGTTCCTCGATACGGCCCGCCTGCAGCGGGTCATCATCGATCCGATGCAGCCGCTGTCCTTCAAGCGGGAGAAGGACACGAATTTCCGCGACACCGTCGTGACGCTGCTGATCGACAATTCCGGTTCGATGCGCGGCCGGCCGATCACCGTTGCCGCCACTTGCGCCGACATTCTTGCCCGCACGCTGGAGCGCTGCGGCGTCAAGGTCGAAATTCTCGGCTTTACCACCAAGGCCTGGAAGGGCGGGCAATCGCGTGAAAAGTGGCTCGCCGGCGGCAAGCCG
>NZ_AUTC01000134.1 GCF_001461695.1 Sinorhizobium fredii USDA 205
TGATCTGCGCCACATCGTCTACAAGTCGGCCGACGCCCCCTGGCGGCGCGCGCGCCGCAATCTCGGCCTGATGATGCGCGAAGGGCTGCTCAAGGAGAATATCGACGGCGAGGCGCTGATGTGGGCGCATGACCGCCTCCTCGGCCGGTCGGAGCAGCGGCGCATCCTGATGATGATCTCGGACGGTGCACCGGTCGACGATTCCACGCTCTCCGTGAATCCCGGGAACTACCTCGAGCGCCACCTGCGCGCCGTCATCGAGCAGATCGAGACCCGTTCGCCCGTCGAGCTTCTGGCAATCGGCATCGGCCATGATGTGACGCGGTACTATCGCCGCGCCGTGACGATCGTCGATGCGGACGAACTTGCGGGCGCGATGACGGAGCAGCTTGCCGCCCTGTTCGAGGAAGAGCACCGGCACGGCCGCGTCGGACGCCTGCGCCGGGCCGGCTGACCGGTTGTGCCCGGCCGTAAATTCGCCGGTATCTCGATTATCTGCTAAGGGGCTGCTTTCCTACAGCGCCCGTCTTGTCTCCCTGGAAACTTGCTTCCCTGGAAAGTTGTGCCTCGAATGCTCCGCCGTCCTCTTGTCGTTCTCTTCCTCTTGGCATCGGCCGTGGCCGTCGAGGCGGAGGCACCGCGCGAGATCGCTCCGGTCCGAAGCCGGCAGATCTCCGAGTTCAAGGTCGGTTCCGACGTAAAGACCTTCGGCCGGCTCGAATTCCTCGGCGGCATCGAAATGACCTCGCCCAATGCGCTGTTCGGAGCCGTTTCGGCGATCCGCTTCCGGCCTGATGGCCAATCCTTCGTCGCCGTGCTGGATACCGGACATTGGGCCGAGGGCGCCGTCATTCGCGATGAGGCGGGTCGGCTTCAGGGGCTGACCGATCTTGCCATAACCGCGATGACCGACGGCAATGGCGGGGCGCAGCTCGACAAGTGGAAGGTGGATTCCGAAGGGCTGGCGCTGCGCGACGGTGCGGTGATCGTCAGCTTCGAGCAGGCGTCGCGCGTCGATGTCTATCCCGATCCTGGGTTTGCCGCTTCGAGGCCCATTGGCCAGATGCGCCTGCCCTTTCCGGTCGAGGAACTGCGCAGCAACGGCGGACTGGAGACGATCGCGGTTGCGCCGAAGGGCGGGCCGCTCGCCGGCGCTGCAGTGGTCGTCGCCGAGCGCAGCGTCGACACGTCCGACAATCTGCTGGCCGGCATTCTCGACGGACCGCTGCGCGGCGCGTTCTCGGTGGTGCGCGAAGACCCCTATGCGGTGACCGATGGCGCATTCCTGCCGAACGGAGATCTGCTCATCCTGGAGCGCCGCTTCAACCTCGCCTCGGGGCTCGGCATGCGCATCCGCCGGCTCGCGGCCGCCGAAATCCGGCCGGGCGCGGTGGTCGACGGCGAGGTGCTGCTCGAGGCCGATATGAGCTACCAGATCGACAACATGGAGGGTCTCGATGTGGTTGTCCGGCCCGACGGCGAGACCCGGGTGATCCTCGTTTCCGACGACAATCATTCGATCCTCGAGCGCAACCTGATGCTCGAGTTCCGACTGAGTGACGACTACACCAACTGAAGTGCGACGGGGCCATACCAGCCCCATCTCTTCAACCTTCACGCGGTGGCGCTGGCTGCCGGCATCGGCTTGATGACGCTCATCAGCGCGCCATAGGGCAACAGCAGGACGATGCCGCACAGGATCTTCACGGCCAGATCGCCGAGCGCCCAGGAAATCCAGCGCGGCGCTTCGGTGGCGATCAGGCCGAGGAGCGGCGCGGCTTCCAGCGCGAAGCCGTCGTTCGGACCGAGGAAGACGAAGAACGGTGCGAAGGCGAAGGAGAAGAACATCGCCGTGTCGAGTCCGGAGCCGATCAGCGAGCCGGCGAGCGGCGCGCGCCACCAGGTCTGACGCCGCAGCCGGTTGAACACCGAAATGTCGAGGAGCTGGCCGAGCAGGAAGGCGGAGCCCGAGGCGATCGCGATGCGCGGCGTCGCAGCGAAGAAGGAAAGCACGACGGCGACCACGAAACCGGCGACGACGACGCGGCGCGCTATTCGCGGGCCGAAGTGGCGGTTGGTGAGGTCGGTGACGAGGAAGGCGAAGGGATAGCTGAAGGCGCCCCAGGTCAGCAGATCGCCGAGCTGCATGCCGGCGATCGAGCCAGGCAGCGGATACTGCACGAGGAAATTCGACGCCACGACCACCAGGGTCATCAGCGCGACATAGACGAAGAAGGTTCGGTTGATCAGCATTTTTTTATCCTGGGTGATGCCACCAGTGTGAGGACATTACCGGGTGCACGCATCCGGACGATGAAGATTGAGCACGCGAAAAAGGCTTGCCGGGTGCACCCGCAAGCCTTTCAAGCCGTGTTCAGAAGGTGCTGGCGCCGATCAGGCGGCCGCGGCAGCCTTCTTGACGATCTGGCGGCGCAGCAGGCGAGCGCGCATGCTCAGCTCGTTCTCGTCGGCCTTCAGCAGGAAGGCGTCGAGGCCACCGCGGTGTTCGACCGAACGCAGAGCCGCAGCCGAGACGCGCAGGCGGAAACGCTGGCCGAGCGCGTCGGAGATCAGCGTGACATTGCACAGGTTCGGCAGGAACTTGCGCTTCGTCTTGTTGTTGGCGTGGCTCACATTGTGACCCGACTGGACGCCCTTGCCGGTCAATTCGCAACTACGGGACATGGTACACCTATTTTCTTTTCGCCGCCGGACAATGCGGTAGCGGGCCCAGAGCCCAGGCCGCGTTCCTACTGGCCATTATTGGAAAGTCGCGGTTCTATAGTCAGTGATGGGCCGCCAGTCAAGCCAAACCTGCGCTTTCCGGAAAATCCGCCGCCTTTGCAAGAATTAGCAAAATTTAAGCGCCGCCGCGACCCCCTTCATCTTTCCGGCCGTGCCGCGCCGCGCTATCTCCTTTCGGGCGCAAGGTGAAATCGAAGCATCGGTTTTGCTTGCCGTACGAATATGATGCGCCGGGCGCAGAAATGCCGCAAACCGCCTGCATTTCAGGGGATTGCGACATGGCCGCGCCGGACCACGACAAGACGCACAAACGACGTTGTTACACTTTGAGCTGCTGCATGGTTTTGTCCTCGATCTGGTTCCGCTTCACGGGTCCATGCAAGAAAATAGGAATGGGGCTTTCGGGAATGATGTTGCGCACTGGGTTTCGCGTGCCGGCACTCCTGGCCGCCGGCATGTTTTCCACAGCCTGCTTCGCTGCGGAAATCGAGCATCAAACGGATTACAGCATTGCGCTCGCCGGGCTGCCTCTGGCGCGGGCCTCGTTCCACACCGAGGTCGAGCAGAATCGCTACACGATTTCCGGGACGCTGAATTCCGCCGGCCTGGTGAACATCATCAGCCCGACCTCCGGCCAGACGCGGGTTTCCGGGCTAATCGGCCGCGACCGCCTTCGAGCGACCCAATATTCGATGTCCTATCGCAGCGGCAAGAAGTCTCGGGCGATCAGCGTCAGCTTCCGCAACGGCAATGTCGTTCGCGCCAGCATGGTCCCGAAGCGCACGCCCTTGCCGAAGAACTGGGTGCCGGTGACGAGCCGCGACATGCGCAACGTCCTCGATCCGCTCTCCGGGTTGATCATTCCGGCGACGAGCCGCGTCTGCCCCAACACGCTGCCGATCTTCGACGGCGAATCGCGACTCGATATCAAGCTGTCGGCCAAGGGCACGCGGAACTTCAAGACCAAGGGCTTCGACGGCGAGGTCATCGTCTGCGGCGTCCAATTCGTCCCGAAGGCGGGATACAGGAAGGGTCGCGAGGACGTCGAATATCTGCGACGCCTCGCAACGATGGAAATCTGGTTCGCGAAGTCGGATTCGGTCGATGTCTATGCCCCGGTCTATGTCCGCATACCGACCAAGATCGGTCCGGTGACCGTGTCCGCGACCCGGTTTGGCGGGTAGTCGGGCCGGCCGGTTCGTCTTTCGGGAATCATGTCGGTGCGGTAGATCAGTGAAAAATTAGAGGGCACGCCTTGCGCTTTTCGGGGCAAAATCATCGGCGCGGTCCGCGCGAGGGGAAGTGGCATGAAGTTCAAGGCAACGCTGATCGGTTTTTCGGCGATCCTGATGTGGTCTCTGCTGGCGCTTTTTACTGCCGCCTCCGGCAAGGTGCCGCCGTTTCAGCTTTCGGCGACCTGCTTCCTGATCGGCAGCCTGCCGGGCATCATCGTGTTGACGTGGACGCCTGAGCGCTTCGCGCTTCTGAAGCAACCGGCCAAGGTCTGGATCACCGGTATTGTCGGCCTTTTCGGCTATCATTTTCTCTATTTCACGGCACTTCGAAATGCCCCGGCCGTGGAGGCGGGGCTGATCGCCTATCTCTGGCCGCTTCTGATCGTCGTCGGCTCGGCGCTGCTGCCTGGCGAGCGGCTTCGCTGGTACCATGTCGCCGGCGCGCTTGCGGGGCTTTCCGGCACCATCCTGATCGTGGCGCGCAACGGCATCGCCTTCGACGACGCCTATACGCTCGGCTACGGGGCAGCCTTCCTCTGCGCCTTCACCTGGTCCGGCTATTCGCTGATCACGCGGCGCTTCGGGGCAGTGTCGACCGACGTGGTGACCGGCTTTTGCCTGGCGACCTCGCTTCTCTCCTTTCTCTGCCATCTCGGCCTCGAGACCACGGTTTGGCCGCAGACGCTATTGGAATGGCTCGCAGTCGCCGGCCTCGGCCTCCTGCCGGTCGGCGCGGCCTTCTATGCGTGGGACTACGGTGTGAAGAACGGTGACATCCAGCTCCTGGGCGTCGCGAGCTATGCGGCGCCGGTGCTTTCGACATTGATCCTCATCCTGTTCGGCTTTGCCGAGCCGTCCTGGCGGATCGCCGCGGCCTGCCTGCTGGTCACCGGCGGCGCGGTGCTTGCGGCGAAGGATATGATCCTTCGGAAGGGAACAACTGCTGCGCAACTAGCCGAGTAGCTCGAAGATGGAATGCGGCGCTGCCCCTCACCCTAGCCCTCTCCCCGCAGGCGGGGAGAGGGGACTTAGGTTGGCGCCGCGCGTCTCCCTCGCCCCGCTTGCGGGGAGAAGGTGGCCGGCAAGGCCGGATGGGGGGCAAAGAGCTGGGCAGGCCTCACTCGGCCCCGTCCGCGGGTGGCTCCCAATCAGGCGCTGCCATCTCGAAAGCGGAAAAATCGAATCCCGGCGCAACCGTGCAGCCGACGAGGGTCCAGTCGCCGAGCGAGGCTGCCGATTGCCACCAACCGGCGGGGACGACATGCTGCGGCCTTTCGCCGCCGAGAAGGTCCGGGCCGAGTCGCACGCGCGCCGCAGGCTTGCCCGGTTCGGCGATGCTGAGTTCGAGCGGCGCACCGGCGTAGTAATGCCAGACTTCGGCGGCGTCGCGGACGCGGTGCCAATGCGATCGATCGCCCTTTTCGAGCAGGTAGTAGATTGCCGTCGAATGGCCGCGCGGCCCGCCGTTCGCATCGCGGAAAGTCTCGGCGTACCAACCGCCTTCCGGATGCCTTGCCAGCCCCAGCGTCTCGATGATCGTCGCCGCCGTCACTTCCCGCGCGGCGCTCATCAGAAATTGTCCTTGCGCTTGCGGATCTCCGCGAAGACGGCGGCATCGCTCGCCTTCTCCATGCCGAGATGAGCGCGGATTTTCGGATCGCCGGCGCGCAGGAACGGGTTCGTTCTTTTCTCGAGGCCGATCGTCGTCGGTGCGGTGAAGCCGCCGTCCGAACGGGTCTCCTCGATCTCGGCGGCGCGTTCCCTGAGTTCCCTGTTATCCGGATCGATCGTCACGGCAAAATGGGCGTTCGAGAGCGTATATTCATGGCCGAAATAGACAGACGTATCGTCGGGAAGCGCCATCAGCTTGTTCAGCGAGTGCCACATCGTCTCGGCCGTTCCTTCGAACAGCCGCCCGCAGCCGAGCGCAAACAGCGTGTCCGCGGCGAAGAGCAACTTGTCCTCGGGCAGATGGAAGCTGATGTGTCCCGCGGTATGCCCTGGCGTTTCAATCACCTCGACCGGATGGCCGGCGAAGTCGAAGCGTTCCCCATGCGCCACCTGCTTATCGATCCCCGGAATCTTTGACGCCTCGCCCTTCGGGCCGATGATGGTGACGCCGAAGCGTTCCTTCAGGCTGACATTCGCCGCCACGTGGTCGCCGTGGTGATGGGTCGTCAGGATATGGGTAAGCCGCCAGCCGCGCCGCTCCAGCGCTTCAAGGATCGGTCGCTCCTCCGGTGCGTCGATCGACACCGTCGCGCCGCTTTCCGGATCGTGGATCAGCACGCCGAAATTGTCGGTACGGCAGAGAAAGAGGTCAAGTTCGAGCGCGGCCATGGCTTGGTCCTCCCATTGAAGCATGCGGCTGGTCTAGCCGAATGTAGCGAGCCTCGCCTTGAAGTCTACCGCTTCAAGGCTAACATGTTGCGCATGCACACCGATATCGTCGATCTCCGCCAATTCTATCATTCCGAGCTCGGCCGGATGGCGGAACAAGCCGTCAGCATGGCGCTCTCCTCCGTCTGGGCACGAATGCCGGAAGAGCGGCTGGTCGGCCTCGGCTACGCGGTTCCCTATCTCGAGCGCTTCCGCGCCGACACCGAACGGACTTTTGCCTTCATGCCGGCCGGCCAGGGGGCGGTGAACTGGCCGGTTGCCGAACTCTCCTCCACGGCGCTCGTCTTCGACGAGGAACTGCCGCTGCCGGACGCCTCGATCGACCGGGTGCTGATGGTGCATGCACTGGAATTTGCCGAGAGCCCGCGCGAGACGATGAAGGAGATCTGGCGCGTCCTTGCGCCGGGCGGGCGGCTGGTCATCGTGGTGCCGAATCGGCGCGGCGTTTGGGCGCGGATGGAGCACACGCCCTTCGGCTCGGGTCGGCCCTATTCGCGGGGACAGTTGACCGCACTCTTGCGCGAGACGAACTTTACGCCCGGCGCCAGCTCCGAGGCACTGTTCTTTCCGCCGTCCAGAAGGAAGATGATCCTGCGCTTGCGCCACTGGCTTGAGCGCTTCGGTCGCTCGGTGTGGCCGGTCTTTTCCGGGGTGATCATCGTCGAGGCACAGAAACGGCTCTATCAGGGCCTGCCCGTGGCGGCGCGTGCCTCGCGGCGTGTCTTCGTTCCTGTGCTGGCACCGCATGGCGTTCCGAGCACCCGCGTTCGATCGCCGGAATTGAAAGCTCCTACAGCGCCGCGCGCCTTATCAGGCGCGCAAAGGTCGCTGTAGCACTTTGAAGTGCTGCATGTCTTTGTCCTTAAATCGAGGTCGATCTAAGGAGACATGCAGTAAGAGCGGCCACGACGTCGCCCTCGACAAATTTCCTCTGCCCCGGTATTGGCTGGACCGCATTCCTCCCGCGAAAGCCGAGCCGATGAACCTTGCCCTTAAGAGCCCTGAGCCGCGTCCCGGCATCCTGGATATCGCCGCCTATGTGCCCGGCAGGGAACATGCCCCGGGCGTCGCGAAGGTCCACAAGCTGTCGTCGAACGAAACGCCGCTCGGCGCCAGTCCGCGCGCGATCGAGGCGTTCCAGCAGGCCGCGTTCAATCTCGAGCGCTATCCGGATGGGCAGGCCCATGCGCTCAAGGACGCGATCGGAGCGGTTCACGGGCTCAATCCGGCCAATATCCTCTGCGGCAACGGCTCGGACGAGCTGCTCGGGCTCCTCTGCCACACCTATCTCGGCCCCGGCGACGAAGGGATCGTCACCGCGCACGGGTTCCTCGTCTACAAGATCCAGATCACGGCCGCGGGCGGCACCGCGGTGACGGTCGGGGAGAGGGATTCGCGCGTCGACGTCGACGCGATCCTCGCTGCCGTTACCGATCGGACGAAGATCGTCTTCATCGCCAATCCGGCCAACCCGACGGGGACCTATATCCCCGTCGACGAGGTTCGCCGCCTCCATGCCGGGTTGCCGGCCGGCGTCATGCTGGTGCTGGATGCGGCCTACGCCGAGTATGTCCGGCGCAACGATTACGAGGCGGGAATCGAGCTGGTTTCGGCCAACCGCAACGTCGTAATGACGCGCACCTTCTCGAAGATCTATGGCCTCGCCGGCCTGCGGATCGGCTGGATGTATGCGCCGCGCGAGGTCGTCGAGGCCGTGGACCGCGTGCGCGGCCCCTTCAACCTCAATGCGCCGGCGATTGCGGCCGGCGCGGTGGCGATCCGCGACCAGGCCTTCGTCGCCGCGGCGGTCGATCACAATCTCGCCTGGCTCGCAAGGGTGAGCGACGCCCTGACGGCGATCGGTCTTCGCATCACGCCGTCGGTGACCAATTTCGTGCTCATTCATTTCCCGGAGACCGGTGCCACGTCGGCCGAGGAAGCGGATGCATTCCTGACGGCGCGCGGCTTTATCTTGCGCGCGGTCAACGCTTATGGCTTTCCCAATGCGCTTCGCATGACGATCGGCACGGAAGAGGCGAATGAAGGCGTCATCGCGGCGCTAACCGAATTCATGGGACGGAAATGATGGCTCAGCAATTCGAAACGATCGCCCTCATCGGCATCGGCCTGATAGGCTCGTCGATCGCGCGGGATATTCTCGACAAGCAACTCGCCGGAACGATCGTCGTCTCGACACGCAGCGAAGCGACCCTGAAGCGCGCCGGTGAACTCGGCCTCGGGCATCGCTATACACTCTCGGCGGCCGAGGCGGTGAAGGATGCCGATCTCGTCATCGTCTCCGTGCCTGTTGGAGCTTCGGGCGCCGTCGCCGCTGAAATCGCCGCACATCTGAAGCCTGGTGCGATCGTCACCGATGTCGGCTCGACGAAGGGTTCGGTGATCGCGCAGATGGCTCCGCATCTGCCGGAGACAGTGCATTTCGTGCCGGGCCACCCGATCGCCGGCACCGAGCACTCCGGTCCGGATGCCGGCTTCGCCGGCCTTTTCCGCGGTCGCTGGTGCATTCTGACGCCGCCGCCGGGTACGGACGAGGAAGCAGTCGCCAAGCTCAGACTTTTCTGGGAAGCGCTCGGCTCGATGGTCGACGAGATGGATCCGGAGCATCACGACATGGTGCTGGCGATCGTCTCGCATCTTCCGCACATCATTGCCTACAATATCGTAGGCACCGCGGACGACCTCGCAACCGTGACCGAGTCCGAAGTGATCAAATATTCGGCCTCCGGCTTCCGCGATTTCACCCGTCTTGCCGCCTCGGACCCGACCATGTGGCGCGACGTCTGCCTGCACAACAAGGATGCGATCCTCGAAATGCTGGCGCGTTTCTCGGAGGATCTTGCCTCGCTGCAGCGGGCGATCCGCTGGGGCGACGGGGACAAGCTGTTCGATCTCTTCACCCGCACGCGGGCGATCCGACGGTCGATCGTCCAGGCCGGTCAGGATACGGCGATGCCGGACTTCGGCCGACATGCGATGGATCAGAAATAGCAGCTGCCGGCTGGTTAGACTAAAGCGCGGGCAGGACGCCGATCGGGACGAAGGCCAGGAAGGCGGTGCCGTCACGCACGTTGAGCTTGACGGTCGCCTCGTCCTTGCCGGCAGCGAGCGCCGCCAACACGTTGGCGATGTTGTTGATGAGGTCCGTCTCCTCGGGAACGGCCTTCACCAGGTTCTCGCGCCATGCGTCGATGTTCACCAGGGTCAGGGAGAATTCGCCCGAAACAAGCCCTTGCTCGTTGACCGAGAAGGGTCCCGAGAGCTTGGCGTTCATGCCGCTCCCAGCATCCAGCGTCAACTGGCGCAATTCGCCTTTGGCACCGCGCAGCATGTGCGGGGAAATCGTGGCGCCGCGCAGCCATTCGGCCTTGCCGGTGATCGTAAGGTCGGCGGCAATGTTGGCTGGCGGGGCGGGGCTCGGGCCTTCCTCGGGCCGCAGATCGAGCTTGTCCACGCTGAGCGCCGCGTCGAGGTCGTCGCCATTCTGTCTCAGGTGGATTTCTCCGTGACTCGCGCCGAAACCCACGCCCTTGCCCAGGAGCGGCGAACGGACGGTGCCGGTCAGATTGTCATAGGCAATGGACGTGCGGTCGACACCGGAAAGCGTCGCGGCGAGACTGGCATGCAGGAGCGTCCAGTCGGCGGACACCGATACGCCAGGAGAGACGCGGATTTCAGCAGGGCCGTCGAGTTCGACAATAGCGCGGCCCGGCTGGTAGACCTGTGCAGCCGTCCTCAAGGCTCCGAAGGATGCGGAGGCACCGTGGCGGGTGTCGTCGAGGCGTATCTTGTCGCAGAAGAGGCCGATCCTGAACGGAAAACCGCGGACCTCCAGGTCGGTGCATTCGCCGCCAAGGCCGCTCGCCTGCTTTTCCGCCAGATAGGCCGGCAGCCGTTTCTCGATCTGGTCGGCAGCGACGAACCAGGCGCCCGAATAGAAGCCGGCGACAAGGATGATGCCAGTTGCCAGCCAGAGAAATTTCCGGCTGGCGGTACGTCCCTTTGCGACCTCGGTGACCGTCATGGTATCGCGTACTCCAACTTACTCGGCCGGAATCGGCCTTCTGTGCAAACTCGACTTCGACCGCGGCAGGTCGCTTCCGCTTTAAGGCGCCGCGCCGCAGGTCTCTACGCGTTGGAACGGCATTGAGGCGGAAAACCGCTTCACAGTCTTGCCTATCCCGCTTTAGAAAGTTCCCGTCGGCCGCTGCTCATACCCATTGGTGATTCGGCAATTGCGGCAACATCGGTTGAATGGCAGCGGATATGGACGAATTTTGGGTCTTTGGCTACGGGTCGTTGATGTGGAATCCCGGCTTTCGCTTCGAGGAGAAGCTGACGGCGCGGGCCTTCGGCTATCGCCGCTCCCTGTGCGTCCACTCCTGGGTGCATCGCGGCACCGAGCGACGTCCCGGCCTCGTGCTCGGACTGGACTATGGCGGCTCCTGCATCGGCATGGCATTTCGCGTCGCCCCCGGCGAAAGGGCGGAGGTGGTCGACTATCTGCGCGAGCGCGAACTGGTCACGCATGTCTACAAGGAGCGGACTATGCCGGTGCAGCTCTCCGACGGTCGCCGCGTTCTGGCGCTTGCTTATGTGACCGATCGCAAGCACGTGCAATATGCCGGTGCGCTCAGTGCAGACCAAGCGGCCGCAACGGTCGCAACCGCCGTGGGCAAGTCGGGGAACAACAGGGAATACGTGCTCAACACGCTTGCCCATCTCAGGGAGATGGGCATCCGCGATCACTGGCTCGAGGAAGTCGCCGCTCACCTCACCGCCGGCGGCGCAGCGCGGGCACTAGGTCGGGGGAAATCCTAGACTGGGACTATGCTCCCAGCTCGCGCAGCCGTTGTTCCGCTGTCGGCGGCAAGGGCAGATGCGGATTGGCCCTGACGGTCTCGACGAGGAGCTCATCGCTTGCGGCCTCAGTGACCTCCACGAGTTTTGCCAAAAAGGCGTCCGGATCCATGCCGGCTTCGATCGGCGGCAGGACACGCACCTTGAAATGGCCCGGGAAGCGCAGGAACTTGCGGCGTGGCCAGAACAGGCCCGGATGCATGGCGACCGGGACGACCGGCACCTGCAGATCGCGGTAGAGCCGCGCAATGCCGAACTTATATTCCGGCGGTGCGCCGGGCGGACGCCGCGTGCCTTCCGGATAGATGATCAGCTGACGGCCGCTCGCCATTTCCCGTTTGGTGCGCTCCATGACCTGCGTCATCGCCTTGCCGCGCGCGGCGCGGTTCACCGGCACCATGCGCTGCTTGATGATGTACCAGCCGAAAAGCGGAATCCAGGTCAGCTCGCGCTTCAGGATGTAGAACGGATCGTCGAGCCAGGGCAGAAGCGCATAGGCATCCCAGAAGGACTGGTGCTTCGGCGCGAATATGTAGGCCCCCTTGGGGATGTTCTCGAGACCTTCGATCTCGAAGGTGGTTCCGACGATCTTCTCCATGAGCCAGTGGTTGCTGCGCACCCAGTTCTTCGGCACGAACCATGCTTTCTTGCGCGGCACGATAAAATAGATCGGGGTCAGCACGATCATCTGGGCGATCAGATTGGTGTAGAAGACCAGGTTGAAGAGGATCGAACGCAGGATGATCATCAGCAGGCTCTCGATGGGAATGCGATGCCGACCGCGGGACGGCTGGCCGTTCGCTGCCTACACGAAACTCGCACCGAGGAAAACAGTTCTTGCAGAATCCGGCCCGCTACTCTTTCGCGCGGATCGCGGGCGAGGCGTCGGTTCTCGAATCGTTTGCCAAGTGCGTGTTCGCGAGGTCCCGCAAGAACGCGATGGAATATTTGGCGTATTCGAGCAGAATGGCCTTGATGAAGAGCGGATTGCGCAGCCAGTTGGATGTCTTCAAATCCGAATTGACGACCGGATAGGCGATGAATTCCGTGTCCGGGCGGACCCGGCGCAATTCGAGAAGGCTGCGCGGCATATGGTAGTTGTTGGTGACGACGAGGACGCTCCTGTAGCCGCGATCGTGAATCCATTGCCCGGCCTCGGTTGCATTGCCGATCGTGTCGACCGCTTCATGGCCGATATCGACGCAGCATTTGAAGAGGTCGGCCGAGCTTTGCGTATTGCGGCGTATCTGGCTGCCCGTCGTCGCCGGATTGACTCCGGAGATGAGAAGCCGGTTGCCGGCTCCGGCCTTCAGAAGCTCGACCGCCTGCTCTATCCGCTGGAAGCCGCCGGTCAATACGACGATCGCATCCGCCTTGGGCGCGGCCGGCGGCTGCAGCGAGGCCACCGTGTCGGCGAAATACAGGAAGCCGGCGACGAAGATGGCGAGAAGGGTGAGCAGCACGAAAAAGCCGCGTCGTAGAATTTTCCGCAGCAAACTGCGTGACCGGCGGCGGCGCGCGGCCCTGTCTCGCCATTTGCCCCTCTCGGTCATTCCGCTCTCGCGAAGCTCCTCACCCATCATGATTCTCTCACATAGCCGCCGATTGCGGCAGGGGATAGATCGGTTGGGGGAAGATTCACGGCTTGATCCATGAACGGCCGCTAGCCCTGATAGGTATCCGTCCGACCCGGGTCAGACCGGATCAGGTCGATTTCGTAGATCGTCCGCGTGACGGTCAGCCGCGCCGTCAGCGTCGTCAACAGGGCGATGACGATGATGATCGCGAAGATGCCCAGATAGCCGGTGTAGCCGATGGCGAAAGTGCCGAAGAGGGCGGTCGCCTGGTCTGTCTCGGGGGTTGCGAGCGTCCGAGATTGCCAGAAGCTGGCGATGGCGAAGGAGAATGCCGCGAGGAGACCGCCGGCGCCGGCGCCCTTGAGGCTGATTCTGAGGAAGTGCTTCTGGAATTCGGACGCCACGAAGCTCGCTTCGGCCCCGACGAAGTGCAGCACCTCGACGATGTGGCGATTGCCGGACAGCGCGCCGCGCGTGGCGAAGACGACGGTCAGCACCATCGCCGAAAAGACGAGCGTCAGCACGCCGGTCCCGATCATCGTCGTTGTGTTTGCCATGGCAACCAGCCGGTCGACCCAGGTGCGGTGATCGTCGAGGAAGGCCTCCGGGATCGTCTCCGTCAGCGCCTTGCGCATGGCGGCAAAATCCGGCGGATTGTTTTCGTCGATCGTTATGACGATGAGCCGCGGCACCGGCAGTTCGTCGAGGTCGAGGCCGCCGCCGAGCCAGGGTTCGAGCAGCCGCGCAGTTGCGGCGCGGTCGATGATGTTACCGCCGGTGGTGCCGGAGAAGGTCAAGGCCAGATCGCGCGCGTCGGCGAGCGCTTTCTCCATGTCCAGGTTCTCGTCCGGCTTGATCTGGATGGTGATCTCGCGAGAGATCTGCGACTGCCAGCTTTGCGCCGTCGCCCGCACCATGCTGACGCCGCCGAGCGTCAGGCAGGCAAGGAACGACATGATGGCAATGACACACATCAGGGCATGGCCGGAGACATTGGCCGAGGGTACGATAGGCCCGGTCGGCCGTACCCGCATCTCGGCGCGGCGTTGCTGTTCCGGCGGATCGGGTTCGCGCTGGGGTCGCTGCTCATTCATAGATGTCAAGCCGCCCCTGTGAAAGGATCATGCGTCGGGCCTCGACCTGATCCATCAGCGACAGGTCGTGCGTGGCGATCACCACCGCGGTGCCGAGCCTGTTCAGTTCGAGGAAAAGGTTCAACAGCCGCCGCGCCATCGGCGGATCGACATTGCCGGTCGGTTCGTCGGCGAGAAGGATTTCCGGGCGGTCGATCAACGCCCGGGCGATCGCGGCGCGCTGCTTTTCGCCGCCGGAAAGCACCGGTGGAAGCACGTTGATGCGCTCGCCGAGACCGACCCACTTGAGAAGCTCAAGCACGTCCGAGCGATAGCTCGTCTCCTCCCTGCCGCGCACCCTCAGCGGCAGGGCGACATTCTCGTAGGTCGTCAGATGGTCGAGAAGACGGAAGTCCTGGAAGACGATGCCGACGCGGCGGCGCAGCATCGGGAATTCCTCGCGCGGAATGGACGAGATGTTGCGGTCGAACATGCGAATGAGCCCGCGCGTCGGCTTCAGCGAAAGAAACAGCAGCCGCAGCAGCGTCGTCTTGCCGGCCCCCGAAGGCCCGGTCAGGAACTGAAAGGACCGGCGCGGTATGTCGAACGTCAGGTCCCGGAGAATTTCCGGCCCCATGCCATAGCGCAATCCGACATTCTCAAAATGAATCAACGGGACAGCCCAATCTCTCGTCACGACCCTCAGCAATCGCCTCAACCGGTCGTTCGCACATCCAGCGCCGTGTCGTCTTGCCAGACGCACGAAGCGCGCTGCATCGCTTTGAACTGCGGTGCCGATTGAAGGACCATGCAGTAGGACAGCGCGCCTGCCAAGGCAAAACCGAGTGCGGAACCATGGTTAAGCGACTGTTAATGTCCCATGGAAAGGTGCCGCTTTCGCGGCTCTTTCCGAAACTTTAACCATTTCGGTTTACGTTTCGTCAGGATTTGATGCAATGCCCTGTTTCTTACAGGGGTGTTGCCGCAGCGAGTTTGGCGTGCCCACTGCATGTTTCCTTAAATCGGAGCCGATTCAAGGATAAGACATGCAGCACCGAGGGTGCTACAGCGATCCCTTGCGTCTGAAGGACGCATTGCGCTGTAGGGGCGCGGCACTCCGATGGGAGAGCCCCATGCAGGCATTTCGCACGAAGAAAGCCGCTATCGACCTCATTCCGCCGGAACGCGTGCCGCGCTCGGACGCCCCCGTTGCCAGGAACTTCGATTATGTCGACGTCGAATTCGAGACCGTGGCTCCTAGTCCGCGGCGCGGCCCCTATCCGGTCTTCAACGACAACCGGCGCCCGGCCGCGCGGTCGGTGCCGCGTCCGACAACGACCGTCCGAAGCGGAGCCGCGGCTCGGTTGCTGGCGATTGCGGAGACGAGACTGCGCGCGATGCCGGCGCGGCGCTTCTCAGGCCTCGCAGCCGGCCTCGGTTTGGCGGCCTTCCTGCTGATGGCAGGGCTCGGGGGTCATGGTGATGCGGACGCCCATCCGCTCGCCATCGAGGGGGTCACGACCTCGCTCGACTATGCCGGCGGCATGCGCGTGCTTTCCGTCTACGGGGCCATCGACAACCGATCGGACCTCGAACAGCGTCTGCCGCCCGTGGTCGTCGAAGTCATGCACAACGGACGGGCCGTGACGGCGACACGCCTGATGCCCGAAGGCGCTGCCATTGCACCGGGCGAAAGCCGCCGCTTCGTCACTCGACTCCCCTATGCGGGTGGAAAAATGCCCGCCGTCACCGTCTCCTTTGCGGAAAACAGTGTTTCGCCTCGCTGATTGTGCTAATCGGCCCTTGAAGGGAGGGCAGACGTTCTTCCGACTGCATGCATCCTTGATCGTGGCCGATCCAAGGACGAAAACATGCAGCAAACCAAAGTGCTACAGCGACCTTTTGTGCGTCTCGAAAGACGCACGGCGCTGTGGGAAAATGGAGAGCCGTCATGCCCGTCGTACGCGGCAAGAATATCGAGGTCCTTTACAGCCCCGAGGTGATCGCCACCCGCAATCGGGAAATGGCGGACGAGATCATGCGCGGGCCGCACAAGGACCTCCTCGTCATCTCGATCCTCAAGGGCTCCTTCATCTTTGCGGCCGATCTGATCCGTGCCATGCATGGAGCGGGGTTGGCGCCCGAGGTCGAGTTCATCACGCTCTCGAGCTACGGCACGGGAACCGAATCCAAGGGCGTGAAGATCACCAAGGATATTGACAGCGACGTGCATGATCGCGACGTGCTGTTGATCGACGACATTCTCGAATCCGGCCGGACCCTGCGCTTTGCCAAGGAACTGCTCTACGAGCGCGGCGCACGCAATGTCACGATCGCCGTGCTGCTCGACAAGCGCGTCAAGCGCCGTGTCGATCTGGAGGCGGACTATGTCGGCTTCGAATGCCCCGACCACTTCGTGGTCGGTTACGGCATGGATGTCGCCTATGCCTTTCGCGAACTCCCGTTCGTTGGCGTTGTCACCGGTGACGCGGAATAGCGTTACGCCGGATCGCGATCCTCCGTTGCGCGATTTAGGCGATATCAATGGCTCTTCGCCCTCCATGGGCGAGTTTTTTTGAGATTTCCACCTGGCGGCGCAAAATCCTGAAAATCGAAGCGATCGCGTTTACCGAAAGCAAACACAAAGCTGTTTGGTTGGAACGGTGTCACGGCCGTGAGCGGCGTGGGATACAGATGTTCAACGACGTAGAGCGTCTTCTTGCGAACGACGCCGACGCTCTGTGAGAGCGAACACGGGAGGCCATGATGGCGAAAATCCTGATTACCGAGGATGAGGATGCCTTGCGCTCATTTGTGGCGCGGGCGTTGCAGCTCGATGGACACGAAACGGTCGAGGCAGGGGATGGAGCCGACGGGCTCGCCCGGCTCAGGGACCAGCGCTTTGACCTGCTGTTATCCGATATCCGCATGCCGGTTATGGACGGCATCGAGCTTGTGCATCAGGCATCGGCCGCCTTTCCGCAGCTGAAGATCTTGCTGATGACGGGCTATGCCGAGCAGCGCGAGCGCGCCGACGATATCTCCGGCAAGGTCGTGGATGTGATCTCCAAGCCGTTTTCCCTGCCTGACATCCGCAAGGCGGTGGCGCACGCCTTGGCCGCCTGACGGTTCCTGAGTCCTAGCTTCGACAACACCCAGATCATTTCACCGTTTCGTTGAAACGGTGAAATGATCTGACGCTTTCCGGACGGAAAGCCGCTACACACTTGCCCTAGAATAGTTCTAACGCATATCGAGCAGGCGCTCGAGATATTGCCGCTCGACCTCCGGCGACAGGTTGTCGCCGAGCTTGCGGCGGATTGCGTCGAGGATCTGCCGTGCGCGCTGCGTGTCGATTTCGTCCGGCACCTTCACCTGGTTGCCGAAGTCCGGTCCGGCGTTCTGCTGACGCCGCCCAAGCGGGTCGCGCCCGTTCTGGCCGTATTGCGGGACGCCCTGACCGGGACCCGGCCCCTGTCCCTGGGCCTGCATCTGATTCATCATGTCCTGCGCGCCTTCGCGCAGCGCCTGCAGCGCCCGGCCCTGGCTGCCGACGGCTCGTTCGCCCTGACCCTCGCCCAGGGCGCCGGCGGCGTCGCCCATTTCGCGCTGCGCCTGGCCGAAGCCCTTGCCGGGCTTTATGCCCAGATCCTCGAGGCCCTTTTGCAGTTCGCCCAGCTGCTTGCCGAGGGCCTCCTGCTGCTGCCTGAGCTGTTTCAAGGCCTCTTTCAATTGCTCGGCGGTCATCTCGTCGAGCGGGTTGGGCTGTCCGTTCGGGTCGCCCTGCTGTCCGGGATCCTGGGGCATATCCTGGCCGAACAGCTCATTGTCCTCGCCTTGGAGCGGGTCGCCGCGCTGCATCCGGTCGCGCAGTGCCTGGTCGAGCTTGAATGTTTCATCCATCAGCTGCTGTTGCTGCTGCATCAGCTGGCCGAGCTTGTCCATCTGCTGGCGCATCGCACTGTTCTGCTCGCCGCCTTGTTGCATGCGGCCGGCTTGCAGATTGTTCATCATCCGCTGCAGTTCGGACAAGAGCTGGCGGGCCTGATCGCGCGCCCCGGAGCGCGCCAGGTTTTCGATCTGGTCCATCATCTTTTCCAGATCCTGCTGGCGCAGCACATTGTTCATGTCCGGATTGGCCGCCATCGCCGGATTTTTGGCTGCCTGCTCGGCGAGCGCGCGCATATATTCCTGCATTGCCTGGCGCAGTTCCTGCATCAGCCTGGCGATCTCCTCATCCGAGGCGTTGCGTTCGAGCGCATCGGACAGGGCCTGCTGGGCATCGCGCAGCCGGCGCTCGGCGAGCGACAGGTCGCCATCCTCGATGCCGAGCGCGATCTCCCAGAGATGGTCGGCCGCGTCGCGCAGCATGTCGTCGTTGCGGGCGAGCTTCATGCGCGTCCGGGCCGACTGGATCAACAGGAAATGCGTGAGGTTGGGGATCGTCTCCTCGGGGTAGAGCGTCAAAGCATCGTTGAGATCGATGGCGCGGGGCAGCTGGTTGGCGTCGAGCGCGAAGACCTGCCGCTGTTCGGCGACCGCGCCGGCAAGCGGTTCGAAGAACCGCCGCGCCGGCAACACCATTTCCTCCGGGACGCTTCGGCCTTCCTGGCCAGCGGCGTCGCGGGCGACGAGGGTGATCTCTACGCGCTTCCCGGCGAGCGGATGCTCGCTCAAATTCCGGCTGGTCGTTCCCTTGGCCTCGCGGGGATTGCGGCGCGGCAGATCGAGGCGATATTCCGGCGGCGGATAGAGCGGCCTGGTGTTTGCAGCCGGTTCGTCCAGAGGTTTTATCTCCGCCCAGGCCTGGGAAATGCCGTAGTCGTCATGGGCGAGGAAGCCAACCTCAAGCGACGCATTCGCCGTCGGACGGGGCGCCCCATCGAAGGCGATGTCTGGCACGCTGTCGGGAATGATCTCGAAGTTCCAGCGCTGTCCGGCGACGGAAAGCGTGCCGTCCCGGGTAATCTTGAAGAGATGGTTCCGGGCGCCGTTCGGGGGCGTTCCGGCCGCTTGCGCCGCCGCGGGCTGCTGCGACGACGGCTTGCCGGCCGTGGCCGCGATGATCGTCGGCTGCGCATTGCCCGCGTCGGCGTAGCTGACCTGCGTCTCCTGGCCGGCGCCCGTTATGCGAACTGTGACATCGCTGAATTGCGGTATGGTGATCGCAGCCTGCCTGTCGGTGGCCGCCATATCCTCCCGGCCGGTCAGGAAAATCGGTGCGCGACCGGTATAGGCCGGCGGGGTCACCCAGGCGTCGATGCGGATGTCCGGAGCGGCTACCTGGCGCTCGGGCAGTCGAAACGCATCCGACATCAGGCCGGCGCGATTCGAATAGGAATAGGCGAAGGCGACGCAGGCGAGCAGTATCGGTACAGCCCTGAGCGCGAGGGGGTCGTGTCGCGCCACGTCGGGGCGCGGCAGGCCGGTGCCGAGGCCGTGAACGAGACGCGCCATGCGCGCCTGATGTTCACGCCAGAGCGCCGCGCCGACGGCTCCCTCCGTTGCCGGCGCATCGTCCTGCACGCGGATCGCCTGGTGCGGCAGCTGGTTGCGGGCCTCAAGCATCCGGTCGGCTTCGGCGATGTCCGGCCAACGAACGCGGGTAAGAGGCAGGAGCGTCAGGAAGAGCCCGGCGACGAAGGCGAGCAGAACCACGACGTGCAGCCAGAATGGTGCCGCACGGAAAAAGCCGAGCCAGCCGGCCGAGAGAAAAAGGAGGACGAGCGAGGCGGGTGCGAGGGCGCGGGGAAGGAGCTGCTCGGCCAGCAGGATCAGGCGCGCCAGGAACCGCTTCGTCGCCAGCATCCTGACGAATGACCTCGGTCGTGGCGTTTCATCCTGCCGGAAAAGCGTCATCCGCCCATATTCCCTTTCCATTCCTTTGACCGTCCCGGCGGTCAAAGGTCAGGATAACATCCTTTGTGGCGAAGGCGAGGGCGACAAGCAAAACAAAACGTGATCGCCAGGCAGGCGCCGTTCGGACGCAGCGGGTCGAATTCAGTCAAGCCAATCCGGCACCGAGTCGAGGCCGATCAGGGCCTCGTAATCCTTGCGCGGGCGGATCACGTGGAAACGATCGCCCTTGACGAGGACCTCGGGCACCAAAAGTCGGCTGTTATAGGTGCCGGCCTGGACCGCGCCATAGGCGCCTGCCGAGCCGATCGCGAAAAGATCGCCGGGCTTGGGCATCGCCATTTCCCGGTCGAGCGCCAGATAGTCGCCCGTCTCGCAGACAGGCCCTACCACATCGGCCTTGATGCGCGGCGCATTGGCGGCGGAGATCTTCACCGGCCTGATCTCGTGATAGGCCTCGTAGAGCGTCGGGCGGATCAGATCGTTCATCGCCCCATCGACGATGACGAAGGTCTTCTCACCGCCATCCTTCACATAGATCACTTCGGTGACGAGAATGCCCGCATTGCCGACGATCAGCCGGCCCGGTTCGGTGACGATCTTGCAGTCGAGGCCCTTGAGCTGGTTCTTGACGATATCTGCGTAGGCGTCCGGGAGAGGCGGTGGATTGTTGTCTTCCCGATAGGGAATGCCGAGGCCGCCGCCGATATCGACGTGGTCGATGACGTGGCCATCGGAGCGCAGCGTATCGACCAATTCGCGCAGCAGCTTGAAGGCGTCGTCGAAGGGCTGCAGTTCGGTGATCTGGCTGCCGATATGCATGTCGATGCCGGTCACCTTGATGCCCGGGAGCGTTGCGGCATGCGCATAGACGGCGCGCGCCCGCTCCCAGGAAATGCCGAACTTGTTTTCCTTCTTGCCGGTCGAGATCTTCGCATGCGTGCGGGCGTCGACGTCCGGATTGATGCGGAAGGAGACATGCGCCTGCTTGCCGGCGCGCACGGCCCGCTGGTTGAGGATTTCCAGCTCCGGCTCCGATTCGACGTTGAAGCAGTAGATGCCGGCCTCAAGGCCCAGGTCCATCTCGCGTGGCGTCTTGCCGACACCTGAGAACATGATCCGGTCCGCCGGAATGCCGGCGGCGAGCGCCCTGCGGAGCTCCCCTTCGGAGACCACGTCGATGCCGGCGCCGAGGCGGCCGAGCGTCTTCAGCACGGCCTGGTTGGAATTGGCCTTCATCGCATAGCAGACCATCGCATCGACGTCGGCGAAGGCTTGCGCGAATACCCGGTAGTGGCGCTCGAGCGTCGCGGTCGAATAGCAATAGAACGGCGTGCCGACGGCACGGGCGATATCCGTCACCGGGACGTCTTCGGCGTAGAGAATTCCGTCGCGATAGTCGAAATGGTTCACGGTGTCGCTCGCTTAGAGGAGGGGATCAAGCAGGAAGGGGCGGTCCTCGACCGTCTCCTTCGGTTCGGCGGTCCCGGCGGGCGCTTTCGTGTTGATCGAGGTCGTGGAGCCCGGCCGGTCCAGATCGCCCTTGCGACCGCAACCGCTGAGAACCAACCCCGGAATCGCCAGCAGCAGCGCAAGGCGGGCCGCCTTCGTCAATGTCATCGTCATTTCCCTCGCCGAAGCTGAAGCCGATAGGTCCAAGCGGCAGCGGGGCGAGCGCCTCGCATTTCTCGCTCTGGTGCGAACTCTTATCGGTTTTTCAGCAGCTTGTGCACCCTGTTTCTTGGCGGCTAAAGCGCGTCGCATTCAATCGTATACATGCGACGCTCTTCAGGTTTTTTGTTTTTGTGCATGTCGTTGCCCCAAAACCGCTGCGCACTTTTGGGCGTCATGCACTAGTTGCGTGCCCGCCACCAGGCGATCTGCTTCAGCACCTCGGCCGGCGCGGTGCCGCCGAAGCTTGTGCGGCTCGCCACGGAGGCTTCGACGGTCAGCACGTCGAAGACCTTGTCGGTGATGGCGGGATTGATCGCCTGCAGGTCGGCAAGCGAGAGATCGGCAAGGTCGCAGCCTTTCTGCTCGGCGAGTGCCACGGCGCGGCCGGTGACGTGATGGGCGTCGCGGAAGGGGAGGCCCGCCTCGCGCACCAGCCAGTCGGCAAGGTCCGTGGCGGTCGAGTAGCCGGAACCGGCGGCGGCCTTCATCCTGTCGGCGCGCACGGTCATGTCGCGCACCATGCCGGTCATCGCGGCAATCGCCAATTCGAGGCTCTCGGCCGCGTCGAAGACCTGTTCCTTGTCTTCCTGCATGTCCTTCGAATAGGCGAGCGGCAGGCCCTTCATGACCGTCAGGAGCGCAATCAGCGAGCCGTTGATGCGGCCGGTCTTGGCGCGCACGAGCTCGGCCGCGTCGGGATTCTTTTTCTGCGGCATGATCGAAGAACCGGTCGAGAAGGCATCCGACAGGCGGATGAAGCCGAATTGCGGCGTCGACCAGATGACGATCTCTTCGGCCAGGCGCGACAGGTGCGTGGCGGCGATCGACGCGATCGACAGAAATTCGAGCGCGAAGTCGCGGTCGGAGACCGTATCGATCGAGTTGCGGGTCGGCTCGCGGAAGCCGAGCGCCTTGGCCGTCATGTGCCGGTCGATCGGGAAGCCGGTGCCGGCAAGCGCCGCGGCGCCGATCGGGCATTCGTCCATGTGCTCGATCGCGTGCCGGACGCGCGAACGATCGCGGCCGAACATTTCGACATAGGCCATGCAGTGATGGCCGAAGGTGACCGGCTGGGCCGTCTGCAGATGCGTGAAGCCCGGCATCACCGTATCGGCATGCTCCTCCGCCCGGTCGAGAAAGGCGCCGATCAGCGCCGTCAGCGCCCTTTCGGTCCTCTGCAGTTCTTCCTTCACCCAGAGACGGAAATCGAGTGCGACCTGGTCGTTGCGGGAGCGTGCCGTGTGCAGGCGCCCGGCGGCAGGGCCGATCAGCGCCGCCAACCGCGCCTCGACGTTCATATGGATGTCTTCGAGGCGGCGCGAGAACTCGAAGACGCCGCTTTCGATCTCTGACAGGATCGTGTCGAGGCCGTGAACGATCTTGTCTTTGTCTTCGACGGAAATGATGCCCTGATGGGCCAGCATGGTGGCATGCGCTATTGAGCCGCGGATATCCTGGGCATAGAGCTTCTTGTCGAAGCCGATCGAGGCATTTATCTCCTCCATGATCGCATCCGGGCCCGAGGCGAAGCGTCCGCCCCACATCTGGTTGGAGGATTTCGTTTCGGAACTGCCGTCAGCCATCGGGATGCCCGCCTTTGGAGAATGAAATGCAAGACCAGAAGAAACGCCCTCCGGCCGTGAAACTGTTCGCGCTCGCCGCCGTCTTTGGCGTGATCGCCGGTGCGGCTGCGGTATACGTGAAGGAGACCGGGTCTGGCAATGGCGGCGCGGCGCCGACGGCCGATGCGAGCTGCCCGCTCGCCGGCGAAAAGGTTGCGGCGTTGACGTCGCTGATGCGTGGCCAGGTGGCCGCCATGACGCCGGCCGCCAATCCGCGCCCGATCGGCTGGCTCGACTTCGTCGGCCCGGACGGAAAGCCGCTAACCCTTGCCTCCCTTGCCGGCAAGACGTTGCTCGTCAATCTCTGGGCGACCTGGTGCCTGCCCTGCCGGGAGGAGATGCCGGCGCTCAACGCGCTGCAGGAGGCGCTCGGCGGCGATCGTTTCGAGGTCGTCGCCATCAATATCGATACGGGCGACGACGAAAAGCCGAAGGCGTTCCTCGACGAGATCGCCGTCCATCACCTGCGTTATTATCGCGACGCCTCGATGGGCGTCTTCAACGCGATGAAGAAAGAGGGTCTTGCCTTCGGATTGCCCGCCACTTTGCTCATCGACGAGAAGGGCTGCCTGATCGGCTCGATGAACGGGCCGGCCGCCTGGGATAGCGATGACGCGAAGCGACTGATCGAGGCGGCCCTTGCGCCGGCTGCGGGAAGTTGAGGGGGCGCGTCGCCCCTCAGCGCGTCGGGACCGGAACGTCGCCGCGGTAATCGTAGAAGCCGCGGCCGGACTTGCGGCCGAGCCAGCCGGCTTCGACATATTTCACCAGCAGCGGGCAGGGACGGTATTTGGAATCGGCCAGGCCGTCATGCAGCACCTGCATGATCGACAGGCAAGTGTCGAGCCCGATGAAGTCGGCGAGCTGCAGCGGGCCCATCGGATGGTTGGCCCCGAGCTTCATCGCCGTGTCGATGGCATCGACCGTGCCCACGCCCTCGTAGAGCGTATAGATCGCCTCGTTGATCATCGGCAGCAGGATGCGGTTGACGATGAAGGCGGGGAAGTCCTCGGCGACGGTGACGGTCTTGTCGAGATGGGCGACGAATTCCTTGGCCGTCCGGAAGGTCTCTTCGTCGGTGGCGATGCCGCGCACCAGTTCCACCAGCTTCATCACCGGCACCGGGTTCATGAAGTGGATGCCCATGAAACGCTCGGGGCGGTCGGTTGCCGAGGCGAGCCGGGTGATCGACAGCGACGAGGTGTTGGTCGCGAGAAGCGCGTCCGGCTTCATGACCGGACAAACCTGGCCGTAGATCTTGCGCTTGACGGTTTCGTCTTCGGTGACCGCCTCGATGACGAGATCCGCCTGCGAAAGGTCATTGATGTCCGTCGACCCCTTCATCAGCGCCAGCGCCTTCTTGCGGTCGTCGTCGCTCATCTTGCCGGAGGAAACCTGCCGGGCGAGGTTTCCATTGATGGTCGCCAGTCCTGCCTCGATGCGATCTGCAGCAATATCGTAGAGCTGCACCTTGTAACCGGCAGCGGCTGAAACATGGGCGATGCCGCAGCCCATTTGCCCCGCGCCAATAATTCCGATCGTCTTGATCATCGAAGCGAACATCCATTCTAAAAATCCCGGCAGCGGCGCCGCCGAGGATGAAAAAAACCGGGCCGATGGGTCGGCCCGGTACGATTGTTAATGCCAAGCCGGCAGATTTGCCAGCCTTTTTCGTGCCCGGGTCCGCGCGCTCAAAGCGCCTTCTCGAGCTCCGGCAGGACGTCGAACAGATCGGCGACGAGGCCGTAGTCAGCGACCTGGAAGATCGGCGCCTCCTCGTCCTTGTTGATGGCGACGAT
>NZ_AUTC01000135.1 GCF_001461695.1 Sinorhizobium fredii USDA 205
GGAAGCCGGCCTCCAGTCCCTCACCAGCGCCGCCTCGGAGCTCGGCTCGATCTCCATGCGCATTGGTCTGCAGGAGGAATTCGTCGCGGCGCTGACCGACTCGATTGACTCCGGCATCGGCCGTCTCGTCGATGCCGACATGAACGAGGAATCGACCCGCCTGAAGGCGCTGCAGACGCAGCAGCAGCTCGCCGTCCAGTCGCTGTCGATCGCCAACACCAATTCGGAAAACATCCTCCAGCTCTTCCGCCAGTAGGCGTCTTCTGCGGCCGGTTAAGGCTGCTCTATTTGCCTCCGGGCACCTTATTTTCCAAGGCCGCGCAACTGCTGCGCGGCCTTTCGCCGTCCTGGAAGCTGCCGGTCCCGGTAAGACCATAACTTTTTCTTTACACCTCTTAATGATCCATTAACCGCGTTAACCATTTGTTAACCATTTCGCATTAACGCTTTGTTAAGCACGATGGTCTGTCACCCAGGGCAAAAAGGTGGCAGCGCGCATGACGCCGTACCATCCCTGCCGGTTTCCCATCCGGAATGTCTTCGATCTCCCATCGACAGGGGCGATAGCCAATGACCAGCATCATGACCAACGCTGCCGCGATGGCGGCATTACAGACCCTGCGTTCAATCAACAGAAATCTGGACGAGACCCAGAGCCGCGTGTCCTCCGGCTATCGCGTCGAGACTGCCGCGGACAACGCTGCCTATTGGTCCATCGCGACGACGATGCGGTCGGACAATGCGGCGCTGTCGACGGTCCAGGACGCGCTTGGCCTCGGTGCGGCCAAGGTCGATACCGCCTATGCCGCCCTGGACACGGTCATCGACCTGATGAGCGAGGTCAAGGCGAAGCTGGTGGCGGCGCGCGAGCCTGGCGTCGACAAGACCAAGATCGACAAGGAGCTTTCGCAGCTCAAGGAACAGCTGGTGTCGGCGGCTCAGTCTGCATCCTTCTCGGGTGAGAACTGGCTCTACAACGACGCAGCGACGGCGGTCGGGACGAAATCGATCGTTGCCTCCTTCAATCGCAGCGCCGACGGCAGCGTCTCCGTGACGACGCTGGATTACGATACGTCGGGCTCCATTCTCGTGGACGTCCAGGATGCGAGCCGCGGCTTGCTGACGATGGCGGTGGATGCGGACGCGCTCGTCTCGGCTCCGACGGGAACACCGCGCGAATACTACCTGATCGACGCCAGCAGCCCGCCGGCCGGCACGGAAATTGCGCTCTCCGGATCGACCACTGACGAAGAGTTGGACGACATGATCAGTGTCGTCGACGATCTCATCAGCCAGTTGACAAATTCGGCCGCGACCCTTGGGGCGATCACCAGCCGCATCGAAATGCAGGAAAACTTCGTCGCCAACCTGATGGATGTGATCGACAAGGGCGTCGGCCGTCTCGTCGACGCCGACATGAACGAGGAATCGACGCGGATGAAGGCGCTGCAGACCCAGCAGCAGCTCGGCATCCAGTCGCTGTCGATTGCCAATACCAACTCCGAAAACATCCTGAGGCTGTTCCAGGAGTAGTTTCTCCTTCGCTGCCGCCATAGGCGGAAGCTCCGTGCACTCTTTCACCTCCGCCGTGCCGCCGGTCATCGGCATCTGGCGGGACTGGTTGGACCGCGCTGTTGCCCTGGCGCGGTCCAACAACCTTCATTTTCGCACAAGTTTGACCGGCTAGTTTCCCTTCGCAGTCTGCTCGGCCGGCTGCCGGCCAGAATGATCCTGGTCGCCGTTGCACCGGTCCCGCTTCGGGTCCGCCCTTCGCGAACCGTTGCGCATCGAGAATGTTGGTCCTGTCGCTGTCGCGGGCGGTAAGGGCCGAAGGAGACATCACAGACGTGTCAGCCGCTTTGGATTTCTGGACCATGAGGCAGCCTATGCCAGGCGGGCGCAACGCGCCGGTATTGGCTGCGCCCCCCCGGGGGGATGGCCGATGAGTGCGTCGCTCTCCCGCTATCTCAAGGATTTCAGCGCGCCGAAAATCGAACTGACGCGGATGCCGCCGAAGTATTTTCCGGATCTCGAGGGCGACTTTCCCGCCGAAGACCGGTCCGCTCAGAGGCCGACCATGCCAGAGATCGATGTCGATGCCGAGCGGCGCGAGGCCTTTGCGCAGGGTCGTGCGGAGGCTGCGGCCGAACTGGCCTTCGAACATCAGCGCGAACTCGCCGAACTCAAGGCGCGTCACGCCGAGGAACTCGAGGGATTGAAGCACCGCCTGGCTGAAGAAACCGCTTCGAAACTCGCCGCCGGCTTTAACCAGATCACCGAGCGGCTGGCACTGGCCCTTGGCGACCAGACGGCGCGCGTGCTTACGCCGATTATGGAAGAGGTGCTGCTCAAGCGCGCCATCGAGGACCTGGCGACGATGATCAGGCAGGGCATCGGCGCGGGAGAGGGGCTTACCATCACCATCAAGGGATCGCCTGTGCTCTTCGAAGCGCTGAAACAGCATCTGGACGACGACACGTTGGTGTTCCGGCACGTGGTTGCCGACGACATCGATCTCACGGTTGAAATGGGCGAAACAGTCCTGGTGACCCGAATGGCGGCCTGGTCCGAAACCGTCCGGAAGGTTCTGGCATGAGCGACGAAAGCCATCACAACGGCAAGAACGAGATCATCATCGTCAAGCGCTCCGGAGACGGCCACGACGGCCATCACGGCGGCGGGTGGAAGATCGCCTATGCGGACTTCATGACGGCGATGATGGCCTTCTTCCTCGTCATGTGGCTGATCAATGCCGCCAACGAGGAAACCAAGGCGGCGATCGCCTCCTACTTCAATCCGGTCCAGCTCACCGATGAGAAGCCGTCGGAGAAAGGTCTGAAGGAGCCCGCGAAGGACGCCCAAGGCGAAGAGACGCAGCAGCGATCGAAGTCGGATGGCGAGCAGGCGAAATCCGGCGGTTCCGCGAAGACCGGCGACCAGTTGACGGCTACTTCGGGCGAGGAAACCAAGTATTCCGACGCCGACTTCTTCGAGAACCCCTATTCGGTGCTCTCCGAGATCGCCAAAGAGGTCGGTCAGCAGGCCAATATCAGCGCCAAGGGTGAGGGCGGCGCCGCCCAGTCGGGACCGGCGACCGGCGCCGACGGCGGCGAGGCCTATCGCGATCCGTTCGATCCGGATTTCTGGACCAAGCAGGTTGAAGTCAAGGATGCCGGCAATGCGGCCGAAAGCGATGTCGCGGCGGCCGATGCCGGGAAAGACCCGGCCGCCGGCGAGGCGCTGAAGACCGCGGAAGTCCTCAAAGGCGAGGAGCCGCTCGAGCAGGAAGCAGAGGCAGAGGAGCAGCAGAAGGAGGCTGAAGCCCTCAAGGCCGAAATCGAGAAGGCGGTCGGCGGCGAGGCCGGGCGGCTTCTCGAAGGGCTGGTGGTGACGCCCTCCGAGGGCGGGCTGCTGGTGACGATCAGCGAGCAGACGGACGCGCCGATGTTCGCGGTGGGGTCTGCCGTTCCTGGCAAGGAGCTCGTCCTCGCCATGGAAAAGATCGGCAAGCTGCTCGCAGAGCGCCAGGGGGCCGTGGCGATCCGCGGCCACACGGATGGCCGCCCGTTCAAGGACGGAACCTATGACAACTGGCGGCTGTCGGCGGCGCGCGCCCAGAGCGCCTATTACATGCTGGTCCGCGGCGGCCTCAAGGAAGAGCGCGTCAATCAGATCAGCGGCTTTGCGGACCGGCGCCTGCAGATGCCGAACGATCCCTATGCCGCCGCCAATCGGCGCATCGAGATCCTGTTGCAGTCGGGGCAGGGCTGAGAGACATGCTGAAGCGGCTCAGCGTCATCCTGGTGGCATCGGTTCTTTCGGCCCCGCTGGCGATCGGGCTTGCGCGCGCAAGCGAGACGGAAGAGCTCGCGCCGTTCAAGATGGTTCGGTCGCTGCAATATGTCCAGGATTCCGTCGTGCTCGGCGACCATTCGGCGATCGAAATGCAGCGCTTCATGCTCAACGAAATTGACAAGCGTCTGAGGGCCGCCGACGAAGCGATTTTTCGCGATCCGCGCAACGTCGATGCGGCGCTCGTCTATGTCATGAGCGGCGGCAATCCGGAAACGCTGGATTATCTCACCGACAGGGATGTCGAGGGCAATTTCGATGCCCGGGTCGCGGAGGCGCTCAGGCAATATCTGCGCGGCAAGGGACCGTTGATCGTCGAAAATCTCTCCAAGGCGGCGCCCGAATATAAGAATTCCCGCGTCGGTCCCTACCTGTTTCTGATCCTCGGCAACGCCACATCGCAACAGGATCCCGTTGCCGCGATGAAATATTACGACTGGGCGCGTCTGACAGCGCCCGGCACCATCATAGAGGAGGCGGCGCTTCGCCGCTCCGTTTCGCTTGCGGTGCAGGCAGGCGATCCCGAAAAAGGCTTCCGCTACGCGTTGAACTATGCGCGGCGCTATTTGACGTCGCCCTATGCGAGCCAGTTCGCCGACGTCTTCGTCGAACTGGCAGTCACGCATTTCGACGAGACGGTCGAGAAGAGAGTTGCCGAGAATCTCGCCTTCATGGACCAGTCGCGCCAGCGCGAGGTCTATCTGCGCGTCGCAAGGCGGGCAGCAATCGGCGGGAACCAGACTCTGGCGCGTCTGGCGTCCAGTCGGGCCGAAGAGCTCGCCCGGGATGGCGGCGGGCAATCGCAGCTGCTGGCGAACTTCTACGAAGGGCTTGCGGCCGTGCCGTCTGAGGACGTCTTCACAGCGGCGCAGACGCTGGCGGCAATTCCGGACGAGAAGCTCTCGCCACGCGACCGCGCCCTCAGGGAGGCGGCCCGCGCGATTGCGCAAGAGGTTGTACGACTACCGAAGGATGAAAGCCCCGCGCAAGCGTCCATGCCTATACCGGAGGTCGACACCGGCCCCGCCAACGATGGCGGCGAAACCGGAGAGACTGGAAGCGGCATGAGTCCCTTTGTCAAGCCGGCCGATCGGGCGCCCGTGCCGGGCGCAGAACCGCTAGCCGGCGCGGAGACCGTCGCCGAATCCGATCCGGCTCTTGACGGTTTCATGGCCAATGGGCGCTCGATGATCAAGGAGATCGATGCGCTCCTTGCGGAGGAAGGACTATGAGGCCACTTGAAGAGACGTTCCGTGCTCCGGCCGCGGCCATCGGCACACGATCCGGTGCCCGGCAGGGCGGGAACGAGCAAGTTGCGGGAGAGCCCGGCGCCTTCCAGAGCGCGGTCGCCGATGCCGGTCGCCAGAAGACGCCGGCCCAAGGCACGGCTGAGGGCAGCGGCGAGAGCGCCGTTGATTCTGCCGCGGAGGGCACGCGAACGGCGGCAGCCGAATATACGGTCGGCAAGCCGAAGGCGGGTGTCCTGATCGCGAGCGCCACCATCACCGGGACAGGTCGCCTTTCGAGCCCTTCGGCCAAGGGTCGCGGAGAGGGCGATGCGGAGGGCGCGCTTGCGGAGAAGCAGGCGTCCTCCGAGCTCAAATCTGTTCGGGAGAAAGCAAACCGGCAGTTTTCAGCGGGCCGGGCAGATCTCAAGGCCGACGAGGCCAGCGATCCGGACGGCAAGGCCGTCACGGGCAAGCCGAAGGGACACTTGGCCACGGAGGTCGGCGCAACGGAAAATTCTGAGGCGGAGGCGACGCCCGAGGGTGATACGGGTTCGGCCGGGCCGGCAAATGGCCCGGTCAGCGACCTCCTGTCGTTGCTCGGCGGCAGCGCACCGCCAGCCGCGGCCTTCGACACCGCCGGCGGCGAACTCACCGACAAGGCAGAACGGTCCACGGGCAACCGCGTCGACGGCCTGGCCGCCGAGACGGCCAATGTCTCGGCGGACGCTGCCGCGGCGGACGGTTCGCGGACGGAAGAGCAGGGTGATGCCGGATCCGACCGGCTCTTCCGCTTTGCCCGCGCCGACGGCAAGGGACAAGCGGTCTCGATGAGCATTTCGGCAGATGGCGAAGCGACTGCCGTCGAGAGCGGCAAGTCTTCGGCGAATGCCAGGGCCGAAGCCGTGACCATCCTCGAGGCGCGCCGCTATCTCGGCGTCGCGATGAATACCAACTCCGCCGCGGTGACGGGTGCGATCGCCGGTGACGGCGAGTGGGCGCAGGCGCTCCAGTCGAGCGCGTTGTCGGCGCAGCCGGAGGCGTCGAGCCAGGCCGGCAAGACGCTGAACACGCTGAAGATCCAGATGCATCCGATCGACCTCGGTACGGTCACGGCGACGCTGCGCCTGAAGGACGACGAGCTGCAGGTCGACCTGAAGGTGGAAACGGGCGAGGCGTTCCGCCAACTGCGCGACGACCAGAGCGAGATGGTGAAGGCCTTGCGCGCCCAGGGCTTCGCGGTCGACCAGGTGAACGTCGTGTTCAATGCCGGCGGCGATGCTTCGAACGGCAGCGGTGCGCAGCCGCAGACGCAGGGCCAGCTTGGCCAATCGGGTGGCGAGCGCACCGGTGGAGACAGCGGGCAGGGGCGTCAGCGGCCGAACGGGGGCGAGGCGGCGCAGGCCGAGACATGGTGGAGCAATGATGGAACGGACGATGCGTCTGCTGGCGTTGGGCACTCTCGCACTGGTGACGTCTACATGTAGCGCCCTGGCGAGCGCCGGCGTCTGCGAACGCGAGATCGCGTCCGCTGCGGCCAAGTACGGCATCCCGACCGGCATTCTCTACTCGGTCGGCCTGACGGAGACCGGCCGCAAGGGATCGCTGCAGCCCTATGCGATGAATATCGAGGGCAAGGCCTATTTCGGCACCAGCATTCAGGATGTCCTCGGCCGTTTCGGAGCCGCACGGGCGGGAGGGGCGAAACTCATCGATCTTGGCTGCATGCAGATCAATTACCACTTCCACGGCGAGCATTTCAGTTCTCCGGAGGAAATGCTTGATCCCCGGAGGAATGTCGACTATGCCGCGCGCTTCCTCTCCAATCTGCGCGCCAGGCACGAGAGCTGGACGATGGCGGTTGCCCGCTACCATGCCGGGCCGAACAACGATCCGGCGCAGAAGAAATATGTCTGCCGGGTCATCGCCAATCTCGTCGCGACGGGCTACGGCAAGTGGACGCCGAATGCGGCGCAGTTCTGTCAATAATCAATCGTTGGTTGTGATATTCGTCGCCGTGCCGCATTGTGGCGACAATGCGGAGAGAATGTGATCGCAAGCGCTATTTGTTGCCTCACGTTAACTTTTCCACACCAATTTAGTGTCATCGGTAACGGGGACCTACTAGATATAGATCAAATCGGCACGCATTCCTTAATCAACTATTAAAACCTCCCATTAACTTCCTCTAGTTGTTCGTGAATCCCCGGATTCGTACTTCTCAATCAGCGAGACACCCATACTGATTCGGAGGCGGACGAATGATCGTGGTGGTTGATGAAAGAGAGCTGGTGAAGGATGGCTACGCGTCCCTGTTCGGGCGCGAGGGCATCCCTTCGACCGGGTTTGATCCCAAGGACTTCGGCGAGTGGGTGAACACCGCCGCCGATTCGGATATCGATGCGGTCGAGGCGTTCCTGATCGGCCAGGGTGAAAGCGCTTTCAGCCTGCCGCGGGCGATCCGTGATCGCTCCCAGGCGCCGGTGATCGCCATGAGCGAGACACCGTCGCTCGAAAACACGCTGGCGCTGTTCGACTGCGGCGTCGACGATGTCGTTCGCAAGCCCGTGCATCCGCGGGAAATTCTCGCCCGCGTCGCGGCGATCCGCCGCCGCCTGAAGGCCATCGCCAACTACACCGACATCGGGCCGATCCGCGTCTTCGCCGACGGCCGCGACCCGGAGATCAACGACGAGGTCTTCGCGCTGCCGCGCCGCGAGCGGCGCATCCTCGAATACCTCGTCGCCAATCGCGGCCGGCGGGTGTCCAAGTCGCAGATCTTCAACGCGATCTACGGCATCTTCGACGAGGACGTCGAAGAGAACGTCGTCGAAAGCCACATCAGCAAGTTGCGCAAGAAGCTGCGCAAGAAGCTCGGCTTCGACCCGATCGATTCCAAGCGCTTCCTTGGCTACTGCATCGACTGGAACTGAGCCGGACCAACATCTGGTCGGGTCAAGACAGGTTCACGCAAGGCCCGACTTCTAGTCTCCCACTGAAGCAGGAAACGAGGATCCTCTATGAGTCTCTACGGTACCATGAGAACGGGCGTCTCTGGCATGAACGCCCAGGCCAACCGCCTCAGCACGGTGGCTGAAAACATCGCGAATTCCAGCACGACCGGCTACAAGCGTGCATCGACAGAATTCTCCTCGATGATCCTGCCCTCGAGCAACGGCTCCTACAACTCCGGGGGTGTAGAGACCTCGGTGCGCTACTCGATTTCCGACCAGGGCTCGACGACCTATACGACATCAGCAAGCGACCTTGCGATCGACGGCGACGGTTTCTTCATCGTTCAAGGCGCCAACGGCCAGGAATACCTGACGCGCGCCGGTGCCTTCGTTCAGGATGACCAGGGCAATCTCGTCAACGCCGCAGGCTTCACCCTGATGGGCTACGAGTACGAAGCGGGCGCGGACCCGACGGTTGTCGTCAACGGCTTCGACGGTCTGACCGAGGTCAACCTCGGATCGGAAGGTCTAACCGCAGCCGGCTCGACCGCCGGCGCCATGGGCGCCAACTTGCCCTCAGGTGCCGCAATCGGCGACGTGTCAACGACCTCGCTCATCGTCTACGATACACAGGGCAACACCCGAATCCTGGATTTCAACTACGAGATGCTCGCTGCCAACCAGTGGGAGTTGGATGTCGTTGATCGCACAACCGGCACTTCGCTCGGCACGGCGACGCTGGATTTCGACACGTCCGGCGCCCTGACCACGTCGCCAGCGACCCTGACTCTGACCGGGAGCTTGCTCGGCACCCCGATTACCGGCTCCGGCGCCGAGCTCAATAATATCACCATCGACTTCTCGGAAACCACGCAGCTTGGAACCTCCTTCACGCCGGACGGTGGCGAGATCGACGGCAACGCGCCGAGCAAGGTCTCCGGCTATCAGATCGACACGGACGGCGTCGTCTACATCAAATATGCAAACGGCGAACTCGAGCCGCGCTACCGCATTGCTCTCGCCAATGTTCAAAGCCCCGACAAGCTGGTTCCAGAATCTGGCAACGTCTATTCGCAGGGCGTCGATTCCGGCGTCATCGTCACCGGCTTCGCCGGTTCCGGCAGCTTCGGTGAAATCCTTTCCGGCGCGCTTGAAAGCTCCAACGTCGATATCGCCGATGAACTGACGTCGATGATCGAATCGCAGCGCAACTACACGGCCAACTCCAAGGTCTTCCAGACCGGTTCGGAGTTGCTCGAAGTTCTCGTGAACCTGAAGCGGTAATTCCAACAAGACGGTCCCAGCATGTCGTTGTCCTCGGCAATCGCAATTGCGCAATCAGCATTCAGCACCACCGCCTCGCAAACGGCCACGGTGTCGAAGAACGTCGCCAATGCGAGCAACGCGGACTACTCGCGCCGCATGGCCATGCTGGGAACGACGGCCGATGGCGCCCAGATCGTTTCCATTTACCGGGCCCAGAACGAGGCTCTGCTCAAGCAGAACCTCACAAGCATCTCGCAATCCTCGGCACAGAGCAGCCTGCTTTCAGGACTGGAGCTGTTGAAGTCGGCGCTCGGCGGCAACGACTACGAGACGGCGCCGTCGACCTATCTCACCGCTTTCCGCGACAGCCTGCAGACTTTCGCCTCGACCCCGGGCAATTCGACGATCGCGGCGACCGTGGTCGCCGATGCGTCGGATCTCGCCAACTCGATCAGCAAGACGGCGACCGCCGTCCAGGACCTGCGTCGCGATACCGACAAGCAGATTGCCGAAGAGGTCGACAACCTGAACGCGCTGCTGGCGAGCTTCGAAACGGTGAACAATGCCGTCAAGCAGGCGACGGCGACGGGCGCCGACGCCACGGCCGCACTCGACGAGCGCGATAAGCTCTTGAAGGCGATATCCGAGCTCGTCGGCATCTCCACCGTCACGAGGGCGGACAACGATACCGTCATCTACACCTCGGATGGTATCGTGCTCTTCGAGACCCAGGCCCGGCAGGTGACGTTCACGGCAACCTCGGCCTTTGACGCGTCGACGACCGGCAACGCCATCTTCGTTGATGGCGTATCGCTTTCGGCTGGCACCGGTGCGGATACCACCGCACAGGGAGAGCTTGCGAGCCTTCTCCAGCTTCGCGACGACATCGCTCCGACGTTCCAATCGCAACTCGACGAGATGGCCCGCGGCCTCGTCACGCTCTTCCAGGAAGGCAGTCTGCCCGGTCTGTTCACCTGGTCTGGTGGAACGGTTCCCGTGGCCAGCACGATCGAGCCCGGTATCGCGGCGACGCTGAGCGTCAATTCCGCCGCGCAAGCCAATCCCTTCCTGCTCCGCGATGGCGGGTTCAACAGCCTTGTTTCCAACCCGGGCGGCGCCACGGATCCGCATTCCGGCTACACCGATCTCCTCGACGGCTTCATCACCGCCATGGACGGCGACATGGCTTTCGACGCAGCGGCCGGGCTGGACGGCACCAGTTCGATCATGGAGTTCGCCGCCTCGTCGATCGGCTGGTTCGAGCAGATCCGCAGCGCCGCCTCGACGGCCGACGACAACAAGACGGCTCTGTTGGCGCGGACGGAGGAGGCTCTCGGCAACGTGACCGGGGTCAGCATCGATGAAGAGCTGTCGCTGCTGCTCGATCTCGAACAATCCTACAAGGCGTCTGCCAAGTTGATCAGTACCGTGGACGCCATGATGGCGTCTCTTCTGGAAGCCGTGAGGTAATCATGAAGACATCCTTCGTTTCTAATCTGGCAGTGCAGAATGCCATGCGCCTGACCATTCAGCAGGGCCAGGAGGAACTGCTGAAGCTTCAGACGGAGGTTTCGACCGGCCGGCACGCGGATGTCGGCCTCGAGCTCGGGTCCTCCACCGCGCGTTCGGTCAACCTGCAGCGCGAGCTTGCGCGATTGGAAACCCTGGTCGACACGAACGCTGTCGTCACGCAGAGGCTGGCGTCCTCCCAGGAGGCCCTTGGAACGATGGCCGAGGCGGCCGAACAGGTCCGCAATACGCTCGTCACCTTCAAGGGCAATGATTCCGTCGACCAGCTGTCGGTCCAGAAGACCGAAATCGAAAGCGCCATGTCGCTTTTCACCGCGTCGGCGAACACCTCGTTCAACGGCGAGTTCCTCTTCGCCGGCATCAACACCGATGTGAAGCCTTTCGAGGATTACGCGGCGTCCGGTTCTGCCGCGAAGACCACCTTCGATACTGAGCTCGCGAGCTACATGTCGGCAAACGGCATCGCTTCCATGAGCGACTTCACCGAGGCGCAGATGGAAGATTTCATCACCAATACGCTGGAGCTGCTTTATGACAGCGATCCGCAGTGGGCCGCCGACTGGTCCCAGGCCTCGAGCCAGAACATGAGCAGCCGCATCAGCGCGGGCGAAGTCGTGCAGAGTTCGACCAACGCGACCACCGACGGCTTCCGGAAGTTCGCTCTGGCCAGCGTCATCTCGTCGGAGCTCATGGACGAGGACATTGGATCGGACGTCCGTGCCTATGTCGGCGAGGCGGCCCTCGGCTATGTCGAACAGGCGATCACCGGACTGACCGCCGAACGCAGCACGCTCGGCATTTCCGAAGCGCGCGTGGAGAAGGCGAACACCTCGCTCGAGGTTCAGATCAAGCTCATCAACACGCATATCACCGATCTCGAGGGCGTCGACACCTATGATGCGTCGACCCGGATGAACACGCTGCTGACGCAGATGGAGACATCCTACACGCTCACCGGACGGATCCAGCAGTTGAGTTTGATAGATTTCCTCTGATGACAAGAGGACAGGGACAAGCATGAAGGATGTCTGAATGTATCAGTTTGCATACGCCGAGATCATGGAGGAAGGCGTAGCCGTTTCCAAGGATCGCGAGTGGCAAGTCCTCAACCGCTCGATCGCGCTCCTGGAAGCGGCAAAGCAGCAGAAGGGATATTCAAAGGAAGCGATCGAGGCGATCTACTACACCCGACGCGTCTGGATACGCTTCATCGAGGATCTGCGCGCCCCGGATAACCAGCTCAATGACGAATTGCGCGCCAACCTGATCTCGATCGGGATCTGGATACTGAACGAGACGGAGAAGATCCGCAAACGCGACTCCTCCAACTTCCAGGGCATAATTGACATTACCACCATCATCAGGGATGGACTGAAATGAAGAGCATACTGCGTATCTCGCTGAAATCGGGCGAACGAATCTTTGTAAACGGCGCGGTGCTTCGCGTTGACCGCAAGGTCGCCGTCGAATTCCTCAACGACGTCACCTTCCTCCTGGAAAACCATGTCCTGCAGCCGGAAGATGCCACGACACCGTTGCGGCAGCTCTATTTCATCGCTCAGATGATCCTGATCAATCCGGAAGGCGCCGAGCAATCGACCGCCATGTTCCGCAAGTCGATCGTCATGCTGCTCGCCTGCTTCAAGAACGACGAGGTGCTGGCGGAGCTGAAGCGCATCGACGGCCTAGTCACGCAGGGCCGCGCCTTCGAAGCGTTGAAGGCGATCCGCGGCCTGTACCCCATCGAAGAGCGCATCCTGAACAATCAGGAAATCACCCCGGCCACCATCGACCAGATTCGCAAGGAGATCGCACCATGGCGGTAAGCGGTGTGTCGTCGAGCGCATCAACGAGCACGACATCGACGACGAGCTCGACATCGACGAGCAGCACGGACGCGGCCGACGCGACCCTGAACTATCAGAGCTTCCTGAAGCTGCTCATCGCGCAGATGCAAAATCAGGATCCGACCGATCCGATGGATGCAACCGAGCAGATTTCGCAGCTTGCCACCTTCTCGCAGGTCGAACAGTCGATCAAGACGAACAGCAATCTGGAAAGCTTGCTGGCGAGCGAAAGCCTGACACAGGCGTCGACCTATATCGGCAAGACGATCACGAGCAGCGACGGCAAGACGAGCGGCGTCGTCGCCGAGGTCGAGGTTACCTCCGATGGCGTGACCGCGATCACGACCGATGGCAAGGAGATCGCCATCGAGACCGGGATCAGCGTGTCGACCACCTCGTCCGACTCGGAAACGTGATCGCTGCGATTCGTTGGAACGGGAGAGAGCGCTGATCGGACCGTCGCTTGACGGGGCGCCGATGATTGTTGAGAATCTTCCGAAGAATCACTGCAATTGAAAGCTTGCCCGCCGCTTTCGAGCGCCGGCAGGATTAGGACCGAACCGGAATGAATGAGGCCGACGCCCTCGACATCGTGCAGGCCGCGATCTGGACCGTGATCGTCGCCTCGGGTCCCGCCGTCCTGGCGGCCATGGTGGTCGGCGTCGTCATCGCCTTCATTCAGGCGCTGACCCAGGTCCAGGAAATGACGCTGACCTTCGTGCCGAAGATCCTGGCGGTGATGGTCACGGCGGCGATCTCGGCACCGTTCGTCGGTGCGCAGATCTCTATCTTCACCGATATCATCTTTTCAAGAATCCAGTCCGGATTCTGAGGTTTCACCCCGATACCACCCTCGCGCAAGCTTGGGGCTCTAGATCTGCCCTCATAGTTTGGGGCAGCCTCGCGTGGCGTGCTGCCCGCCTCTCATGAAGAGACGGAAGAGACATGGCACAACAGGCGACGCTGACGATCCCGAAACTCGCACCGAAGAGCCGGGACATCGGCTTCGCGCTCGGGATCGTGATGATCCTGTCGATCCTGTTCCTGCCCATTCCGCCGTTCCTCATCGATTTCGGGCTGGCTTTCTCCATCGCCTTTTCGGTGCTGATCCTGATGGTCGCGCTGTGGATCCAGCGGCCGCTCGATTTCTCGTCCTTTCCGACGATCCTGCTGATCTCGACGATGACCCGCCTGGCACTAAACATCGCCACGACGCGCGTCATCCTGTCTCACGGCCATGAGGGACATGGAGCGGCCGGCGGCGTCATCTCGGGCTTTGCGAGCCTCGTCATGTCCGGCGACTTCGTCATCGGTCTGATCGTCTTTTTGATCCTCATCACGGTGAACTTCATCGTCATCACCAAGGGTGCGACGCGTATCGCCGAAGTGGGCGCCCGCTTCACCCTCGATGCGATCCCCGGAAAGCAGATGGCGATCGATGCCGATCTCTCGGCCGGCCTGATCGACGAGAAGGAGGCGCAGCGCCGCCGGCGCGAGCTGGAAGAGGAGAGTTCCTTCTTCGGCGCGATGGACGGTGCCTCGAAATTCGTGCGGGGCGATGCGATCGCCGGCCTGATCATCACGGCGATCAACATCTTCGGCGGCATCATCATCGGCTATCTGCGCCACGACATGCCGATCGGCGAAGCCGCCGATGTGTTCGTCAAGCTCTCGGTCGGCGACGGTCTCGTCTCACAGATCCCGGCGCTGATCGTATCGCTCGCCGCCGGCCTTCTCGTGTCACGCGGCGGCACCGCCGGCTCGACCGACCAGGCCGTCGTCGGGCAGCTCAGCGGCTATCCGCGCGCACTGATGGTTGCGGCCGGCCTCATCATCCTCCTTTCCGTCATGCCCGGCCTGCCCTTCCTGCCTTTCGCCGTGCTTGGCGGCGGCATGGCCTTCCTCGGCTGGTTGATTCCCAGGCAGATCGAAGCGGCCAATGCCGAGAAGCGTGCCCAGGAAGCTGAGAAGGCCCAGCAGACGAAGGACAGCGACAGGGACTCCGTCAAATCGGTGCTGAAAACCGCGGAGATCGAGCTGCTGCTCGGCAAGCAGGTCTCGACCAGGTTGCTCGGCGCGCATCAGGAACTCGCCTTCCGGGTCGGCAAGATGCGCCGCAAGTTCGCCCTGCAATACGGACTTGTCGTTCCGGAGATCAAGGTTTCGGACGACATCACCATTCCGGACAAGGCCTATCATGTCCGCATTCATGGCACGACGATCGCCTCCAACACGGTGCGCGTCGGCGAAGTGCTGGTCGTGACCGGCGGTGGCCGCCGGCCGAGCGTGCCCGGCGACGAGATCCGCGAACCGGCCTTCGGCATGCCGGCCCTCTCGATTCTGGAGACCTTCACGGAAGATCTGAAGCGCGAAGGCTTCCACCCGATCGACAACGTCTCGGTCGTGCTGACGCACTTAAGCGAAGTGATCCGCAACAACCTGCCGCAACTTCTCTCCTACAAGGACGTGAAGGTGCTGATCGAGCGGCTCGACCCGGAATATCGCAAGCTCGCCGACGAGATCTGCACCTCGCACATGTCCTATTCCGGCCTGCAGGCGGTGCTCAAGTTGCTGCTCGCCGAACGCGTTTCGATCCGCAACCTGCATCTCATTCTCGAAGCCGTGGCGGAATTGGCGCCGCATGTCCGCAAGACCGAGCAGATCGTCGAGCATGTCCGCGTGCGCATGTCGCAGCAGCTCTGCGGCGACCTTGCCGAAAACGGCGTGCTGCGCGTGCTCCGGCTCGGCAGCAAGTGGGACATGGTCTTCCATCAGGCGCTGAAGCGCGACGCCAAGGGCGAGATCGTCGAGTTCGACATCGACCCGCGCCATCTCGAGGAATTCAGCGAGCAGGCGACGAAGGTTATCCGTGAACATCTCGATCGCGGCGTGCCCTTCGTGCTGGTAAGTTCGCCCGAATCCCGCTCATATGTGCGCATGATCATCGAACGCCTCTTCGCCACGCTGCCCGTGCTCTCCCATGTCGAACTCGCCAAGGGGCTGGAAATCAAGATCATCGGCGCCCTTTCATGATCACCGATCCCGAGGGCACGGTGCTGGCGCTGTTCGCGGCATTCTGCCGGATCGGCGGCTGCATCATGATCATGCCGGGATTTTCGACTGCGCGCGTTCCGATGCAGGTACGGCTGTTCATCGCCGTCGCGCTTTCCATGGCCATCCTGCCGATCATGTGGACCGACATCTATCCTGCGGTGGCGAGCAAGGGGCACACCTACATCTACCTCATCGCGACCGAGAGCGTTATCGGCGCCGTCATCGGCCTCGTGGCGCGCTATTACGTGCTTGGCCTGCAATTCGCCGGGACGGCGATCACCATGCTGATCGGCTTCAACCCGCCGCCGGCGACCGACGTGCTCGAAGAGACGGCGGAAAACCAGCTCACCAGCATGATCAGCTTCGCCGGCTTGATGCTTCTCTTCATGCTCGACTTCCACCACGTGATCTTCGAGGCCATCGCGCAGTCCTATCGCGTCATGCCGATCGGCATCGGCTTCGATCCGCAGGGCATGCTGATCACGCTCACTAACTCGCTGGGACAGACCTTTCTGATCATGCTGCGTCTTGCCAGCCCCTTCGTCATCTATGGGCTTCTCTTCAACGTGGCGATCGGCATGGTGAACAGGCTTGCGCCGCAGGTTCCGGTCTATTTCATCTCCCAGCCCTACCTCATCCTGGGCGGCCTGTTCCTCCTCTATCTGGGGATTGCCGCGATGCTCCGCCTGTTCGCCGATGGTTTCGGGCCGGTGATGCAGGGGGGGTAGGGGAGAAAGGCGATGAAGTCGCGATCGGAAAAATTGAAGCGCCTGGTCGACGTGCAGCGGCATCTCGAGCGGATGGCCGAAAGCGAGCTTGCCGAGACGACCCGCCAGCGCGGCGTACTCTCCGAGACAATCGACGTTGTCGTCGACGCCATGGGCTCTGCCCATCCCATGCATCGCGTCTTCTCGGGCCACTATGCGGCGCAGCTCGGGCGGCTGGTGCAGAAGGACCAGATGCTGCTCGGCATCCAGCAGGTCCACGAGGCGCGCATGCTCAAGGAGCGTGCGAAGGGCGATCGGCTGGAAGAGAGCATGGAAGAGGCACGCACGATGGAAGATCGCGAGGCGGACGACAATCAGATGCTCGACCTCATCGATCAGCACGTCGCCGGTCACGCGCCAGCTTCCGGTAAGGTTGAAGGGCGATAGTGCGTTATCCGGACGGGCTGCCCAAGCAGTCCTCCGGTTCGCACTGATTGCGCTGCCCCGTGTGACAAGACGCCGGGCAGCAGCCTGAGAGGATCTGACATGGCTATTTCCCCGCCCAGCGATCTGGTGCTGGACGTCGTCCGCGCGGCCGATCCGGCGGAAGTTCAGGAGGCGCAGACGCGGCTCAAGGCCAATCGCGCCGCCTTTCAGGCGACGAGCCTTGCGGAAAACGGCAACGGCTTCGCCGCGGCGGTTTCGGTGCTGAATTCCTCGGAAGGATCGACGGGCCTCGGCGACGTCAGCAACCGCGTCGAACCGAAGAAGGTGCCGGAGACCTATCGTAAGTTCGAGGCGATGGTGCTGCAGAACTTCGTCAAGTCGATGCTGCCGAGCGAAAGCGAGAGCGTCTTCGGCAAGGGTACGTCGGGCGAGGTCTGGAAAGGCATGATGGCGGAGCAGATTGCCAACGTGCTGGCCGATGGCGGCGGCATCGGCATTGCCGACCGAATGGTCGGCAGCGACGCTGCCGATCGCGCCAGCGCGCGGCTTGATGACGATACCAGCAACATCGCCGCCGGCATGGTCCACGAATACGAGCGCAAGGCCGGATTCTTGACGACCGACGAAAAGAAGAACCAGGCATAGATTTTTTGGCCGGGATGGCTCGCGAGCCTGTTCGCGTCCTTCCCTGAAACGCATAATTTGGGAGTTGATTTATGGAAGCTGTGGCATCCCACGATCTGCGGATACAGAACGTTCTCGGCCGGTTGGAGATGATCATCGACAACGAGAACAGCCGCATCGGCGTGGACCCGAAATTCGACATCAAGACGTCGAACGCACACAAGAGCCGCTGCCTCTACGAGCTGACGATGTTGCATCGCGACACCGCAGCCGGTGAAATCTCGCCATCCTTCGCCTCGCAGACGCGCCACCTCCGGCAGAAGCTCAAGCTCAACGCCCAGAAGGTCGAAGCGCATGTCGAAGCCGTGCGCTCGGTCGTCGATCTTCTGAAGACCGCTGCGCAGGACGCCGACGCGGACGGCATCTACACCGAAGCGCAATTCCGCTATAGCGATTTCTGATGCTGAAGCTCGTTCTCACCGGGGTCTGGGTCTGCGCCGTGACGCTTGGATCCGTCTATTTCTCGATGCAGTACGCCTCGGCGCCGGTCCTCTCGGACGCGGAGGCTGACAGGCGGGCATCGGAGGAATATGTACCGGGAGAGATCATTACCGTTCCGGTGATCGAGGACGGGGCGGTTCAGGGCTATTTCCTGGCGAAACTGTCCTTCTCGGCGACGCGGGAAGGGATAGCGAAGCTTCACGCGCCGCTTCGGCAGGTCGTGACCGACGAGCTCTATGACATGCTCGTCGGCTCCCGGTTCGTCGATGTCGCCGACACCGGCACGTTCGACCTGCCGAGCTTCAAGGTCGCCGTCAAGGACGGCCTCAACAAGAAGCTCGGCGGCGAGGTCATTACCGAAGTCCTGGTCGAACAGCTCGAATATCTGGGCAAGGACGACATGAAACGCGTGGCGAACGGCAACAACAGGCCCTATCAGGAGCCGGTTCCAGTGGTCGACAAGCATGGCAACGTCGCCTCCGACAAGATCCCCGAGGGTGCAGTGAAGGCGTCAAGCGGCCATTGAGGAGCGTTGAAGGGACCCTTTCACCTCTCTCCAGGAGCGCGGTGCTTCCCGTCAGAAAAGCCCATCGTGGCCGTCAGTCGACCGACCGCCACATGGAAATGGTAGAGGCTTGCGGTTGCAAGCCCGGTTTGCGCCCATAGCTTGAGGCCGCGTGGCAGCGACACGGCCAGCAGCGCGATCGATTTGCCGAGCGTTCGCAAGCGACCCGTCAGGCTCGCGTCGCGTTGATGCTCGAGCAACGTCGAGATCGCGCCCTGTTCGAGACTGCGGGCCCGGATCCAGGACGCCGTGGTGTGGTCTGGCGGCACCGTTTCCGCCACCCATGCCTCCGCCGCCCAGGCGAAGGAAAACCCCTTCGCGCTACATCGATTGAAGAAGTCCCCGTCGCTGACGCCGACAAGATTCAGGGCCGGATTCAAAAACGGTCGCGGCATGGCATCGAGCACCGCTCGTGTGATGAGGACATTGCCGGCCGAATAAAGCCGCGGCACCGGGCCGGTCGCTTCGTAGCAGGGCGAGAAGATCGGATGCTGCTTCCATTTCTGCCCATCCGCGTCCTCGAAGACAGGAAGCTGCGGGCCGCCGACGATGTCCGCCCGGTGGCCCTCCTGAACGGCCACAAGGCAATCGAGCCATTCGGGAGCGGCAACTGCATCATCGTAGATCACCGCTACGGCGCGCAGGTTCGGATAGAGGTCGAGGGCCGTCGCCCAACCGGCATTGCAGGCATGGCTGTGCCCCCGCCGGTGGGCGACGATCACCGTTGAATCGGACCGGTGCTCGAGAAAGAAGCGCTTTGCCGCTTCAGCGCCGGTCTGGCCATCCGGGTCATTTTCAACCACCACCGTGGCGCAAGCAAAGTCCGGGCGTTGCGAGACGATGGTTTTCAGCGTCTTGACGAGATGGTCCGGGCGGCGGAATGTCGGCACGACGACGACGAGTTCAATATCCGCCGCATTCTCCAGTTCGCTCTGGAAGTGGATCGAAATGTCCTCACCGGTCGGTGTCATCGACAAAACCCGCGCAGCTACTGCATGCTTCCTTAAATCGTAGCGGATCTAAGGAAGCATGCAGCAATTCAAAGTGCTACAGCGACCTTTGCGCGTCCGATAAGACGCGCGGGCGCTGTAAAGGCAAGCAATAAAGCAAATCTTCGAAGTTGAATGGGAGTCTATCACGTTCACGCCCAGAGCGTGACTAGCCTCGAAATGATCCGGACGGAAACAGCCCGCATTCGGTGGCGATCGCCAGCGACCGGTCGACGCGACCGCTGCCATGCGATCGAACTCTCAAGTCCCCGTCGCCCGCCCGCCCCGGCCTTGCAACGGTGCAAGGAAATGCGCCGAATGGCGGTGCGCTTTCCCTAGGGCCTTGCATTTATGCGTTTGGAACAGCATAGGGCGCATGCAGGCAAATGCGCAAAGTCGCGCCGGCTAGAGTGTGGCGCGTCGAGGACAAACCGGGAGATATGCCGTGACGACTGTGATTGATGGCAAGGCTGTTGCCGCTTCGGTCATCGAAACCGTGAAATCAGCTACCCAGACGCTGGAGACGGAAACAGGCGTTCGGGCCGGCCTCGCGGTGGTCATTGTCGGCGACGATCCGGCAAGCCACGCCTATGTGTCGGCGAAAAGCCGGATGGCCAAGGAATGCGGTTTCCTCTCCGTCCAGCATACGCTGCCGGGGGAGACCTCGCAGGAGGAACTGGCGGCCCTGGTGGCGGAACTCAATGCCGATCCTTCCATCCACGGCATTCTCGTCCAATTGCCTCTGCCGAAACATCTTCAGTCGGAGCCGATCATCCAATCGATCCTACCCGAGAAGGATGTCGACGGACTGCATGTCGTCAATGCCGGCAAGGTCGCGACCGGCGATCTCGACGGCGGACTGGTCTCCTGTACCCCGGCCGGCGCCATGGTCTTCGTGCGCCGCACCCATGGTGGTGATCTTTCCGGGTTGAATGCTGTCGTCATCGGTCGCTCCAATCTTTTCGGCAAGCCGATGTCGGCGCTGCTGCTCGCTGCCAATGCGACGGTCACCACGGCGCATTCGCGCACCAAGGATCTTGCGGCCGTGTGCCGAAACGCCGATATCCTCGTGGCGGCGGTCGGCCGCCCGGAAATGGTCAAGGCGGACTGGGTCAAGCCCGGTGCGCTGGTCATCGATGTCGGCATCAACCGCGTCGCGGCGCCGGAGCGCGGCGAGGGCAGGACGAAACTCGTCGGCGACGTCGCCTTCGAGGAATGCGCCAAGGTCGCAAGCGTCATCACGCCGGTGCCGGGCGGCGTCGGGCCGATGACGATCGCCATGCTGATGGCGAACACGATCATCGCCGCCTATCGCAAAGCCGGGCAAAACCCGCCGAAATTCTGACATCCTACCGCCCGGGCGCGGGCCCGGTCGAAGCGCGCACGATCAGTTCGGCGCGCCAGAGCTCCTGTTCCGGATAGGTGTCGCGGCCGAGTATCCCGCCGATCAGTCTCGTCGCGATCCGGGCGCCGGCGGCTCGGAGCGATGAGCGCGTCGTCGTCAGCGGTACGCTGAAGTTCTCCGGCTTCAGCATCGGCAGGACGTCGTCATGGGCGATGATCGAAATGTCGCTGCCGATGACGAGCCCAGCCCGATTGATGGCGCGCACCGCGCCGAGCGCCAGCACCGTACTGGAACAGAGAACCGCGGTCGGCGGATCCGGCCGTTCAAGAAAGTGCTGCATGCTTCGATAGCCGTATTCGTCGGCCATCACCGAATGATGAACGAGCTCTTCGTCGAGGCCGAGGCCCCACTCCTCGAGCGCCCGCGTCAGCCCCTTTTTCCTGCGCATGGAAAAGGCGAGATAGTCCGGCCCGTTGATCAGCCCGATCCGGTGATGGCCGAGCTGCAGGAGCAGCTTGGTGGCGTCGTAGAAGGCCTGCGTATTGTCGATATCGAGGAACGGATAGTCGCGTGGGCCGCCAATCGACCGGCCATGCACGACGAAGGGAATCGACAGCGCCTTCAGCATGGGGATGCGGGGGTCGTTGGCGCGCATATAGGCCAGGAAGACCGCATCGACATTGCCGCTCGCCGCCAGCCGCCGAAACGTCGCCTCCTCGTCGTCCGGCGCGCTCGGGTTGATCACGAAGTGGAAGTCATGCTTCACCGATTCCTCTGCGAGGCCCGCGAGAAATTCGCCGAAATGGATGTCGGAATCGATCCCGGGCGCGATCGGCATCACGAGCCCGATCGAATAGGCCTTTCCTGTCGCCAGCCGCTGGGCGGCACGATTCGGCCGGTAGCCGGTCTCGCGCACCGCCTGCAGCACCCTTTGACGCGTTTCCGCATTGACTTCCGGATAGCCGTTGAGGGCGCGGCTGACCGTCGTTTGCGATAGGCCGAGGATCTCCGCCAATTGCTTCAGATTGACCGCCATGGCCGAATTCCTCTCAAAGCGCTTTGGATATCCACTTTATTTTTCGCTCTTTTGGCAAGCGCCAACTTGTCCTGATATCACCCGTTACGCGCCGGACAAAGCAGGAAACCGCCATTTTGCGCTGCAAAACCTTGCCGCAAAGCAAAATACTGCAGTGCAACGCGCACCCTCAGGAAAGCCCCTTGACTCTTTCTCGGCGGCAATGGAGTGTTAGCAAACTCAAAGCGCTTTGAATGTTGCGCCTTGACGATCCACCCGTGGCGTAACGCCCGGGTTTCTTTTTGGGGAGGACCAGAACGTGAAGAGATCATTGCTGATTGGCGTGGCTGCGCTCGCTCTGCTTGCAGGGGCCGCCAGCGCTGCCGACCTGAAGTTCAAGCCGGGCGAAGATTCGAAGTTCAATTGGGGAAGCTTCGAGGAGTTCAAGAAGGGGCACGACCTGAAAGGCCAGACGCTGACGATCTTCGGTCCCTGGCGCGGCGAGGACGAGGCTCTGTTCAAGAGCGTTTCTGCCTATTTCGTCGAGGCGACAGGGGTTGAGATCAAATATTCCTCCTCGGAGAACTATGAGCAGCAGATCGTCATCGACACCCAGGCCGGCAGCCCCCCCGATGTTGCGATCCTTCCGCAACCGGGTCTGATTGCCGACCTTGCTGCGAAGGGCCTCCTGACGCCGCTCGGCGACGAAACCAAGCAATGGCTGCTCGACAACTATGCCGCCGGCCAGTCCTGGGTCGATCTCTCCACCTACACCGGCAAGGACGGCGCCGCGGCGCTCTACGCCTTCCCCTACAAGATCGACGTCAAGTCGCTCGTCTGGTACGTCCCGGAAAACTTCGAGGACGCCGGCTACGAAGTGCCCAAGACCATGGAAGAGCTGAAAGCTCTGACCGAGAAGATTGCGGCCGATGGCGAGAAGCCCTGGTGCATCGGTCTCGGCTCGGGCGGCGCGACAGGCTGGCCGGCGACGGACTGGGTCGAGGACCTGATGCTGCGCACGCAGTCACCCGAGGTCTACGACAAGTGGGTCAAGAACGAGATTCCCTTCACGGACGCCGCGGTGACCGGCGCGATCGACGAGTTCGGCTGGTTTGCCCGAAACGACAAGTTCGTCGACGGCGGTGCGGCAGCGGTCGCCTCCACCGATTTCCGCGACAGCCCGAAAGGTCTCTTCGCCTCGCCGCCGAAGTGCTATCTGCACCATCAAGCCTCCTTCATCCCCTCGTTCTTCCCGGAAGGCACGGTGGTCGGCGAGGATGCCGACTTCTTCTACATGCCGCCCTATGAGAGCAAGAAGGAGCTCGGCAATCCGGTGCTCGGCGCCGGCACGCTTGCGATGATCACCAAGGACACGCCGGCCGCGCGCGCCTTCATCGAGTTCTTGAAGACGCCGATCGCGCACGAGGTCTGGATGGCGCAGACGAGCTTCCTGACGCCCTATAAGAGCGTCAATGTCGACGTCTACGGCAACCCGCCGCTGAAGAAGCAGGGCGAGATCCTCCTCAACGCCACGACCTTCCGCTTCGACGGTTCGGACCTGATGCCCGGCAAGATCGGCGCCGGCGCCCTGTGGACCGGGATGGTCGATTACGTCGGCGGCAAATCATCGGCCGACGTCGCAGCCGGTGTCCAGAAGGCCTGGGACGCCATCAAGTAAAACCTAAGGCAGCGGACGGCATGTCTCGTCCGCTGCCTTCCTTTCGGATCGGTCCGCGTCAGCGGGCATCCCAACAAAAAAAGCGAAAGCCGCCGTCATGTAATGCGCCTGGAGCGTCCTGTTCCGGAGGCGTTTGAGGGGAGGGATGTGTCATGCAGCTGCTCGCTGCCATTCTGACGATGATAGTTGGTGTCCTGGCCTGCGCGGCCTATTTCTGGGCGACCAATTTCATTCTTGATTGGATTTTTCCGTCAAAGGGGCTGTCGGGTGCCGCCGCCTCCCGCAATCTGCGGATCACCAATGCCATCCGGCCTTGGCTGTTCCTGGCGCCGGCTCTGTTCGCGTTGACAATCTATCTCATCTATCCAGTCGTCCAATCCGTGTGGTTGAGCTTCCACGACAGGGGCGGCCAGAGTTTCGTCGGCGCGCGCAACTACAACTGGATGATCAACGACGGCGAATTCCGCCAGTCGATCTTCAACAATTTCCTCTGGCTGCTGGTCGTTCCGGCACTCGCGACATTCTTCGGCCTGATCATCGCGGCGCTGACCGATCGCATCTGGTGGGGCAACATCGCCAAGACGCTGATCTTCATGCCGATGGCGATCTCCTTCGTCGGCGCCGCAGTCATCTGGAAATTCATCTATGACTATCGGGCCGAAGGCTCCGAGCAGATCGGCCTTCTGAACGCGATCGTCGTCGCCTTCGGCGGCCTACCGCAGGCCTGGATCACGCTGCCTTTCTGGAACAACTTCTTCCTGATGGTCATCCTCATCTGGATCCAGACGGGCTTTGCCATGGTCATCCTCTCAGCGGCGCTGCGCGGCATTCCGGAGGAGACGATCGAGGCGGCGGTGATCGACGGTGCCAATGGCTGGCAAATCTTCTTCAAGATCATGGTGCCGCAGATCTGGGGCACGATCGCGGTCGTCTGGACGACCATCACCATCCTTGTCCTGAAGGTCTTCGATATCGTGCTGGCGATGACGAACGGCCAATGGCAGAGCCAGGTGCTCGCCAACCTGATGTTCGACTGGATGTTCCGCGGCGGCGGTGACTTCGGCCGCGGCGCGTCGATCGCCGTCGTCATCATGGTCCTCGTCATTCCGATCATGATCTGGAACATCCGCAACGCAACCAAGGAATCGGGGGGCCATTGAGATGAATCCGTCGACGCGTTCCCCGCTCACCTGGGCCGTCCATCTTTCGGTCCTGCTTTTGGTCATTCTCTGGACCATGCCGACCGCCGGGCTGCTGATCTCGTCGCTGCGCGACAAGGACCAGCTCGCCGTCTCCGGCTGGTGGACGGCGCTGGCCACCTCGTCGCGCAACGATGTGGCGCGTGCCCCTTCGGCCGACAGCCAGGTCGAACGGGACGGCAAGTTCGTGATCTCCGGCAACCTGCTCGAGGGGCGGGGTGGCGGCCAGATTTCCGCCTTCGGCTTCTCCAGCCGTGAACATGGGAAGTTCAAAGCCGGCGAGACGGCGGAGCTCAATGACGGCGAGCGGCTGACGGTGCAGGGCGACGGCAGCTTCGAGATCGTCTCGGACACAAAGATGGAAGGATCGCGCGGCCAGCGCATCTTCTATACCGCCGCCACGCCGCCGCGCTTCACGATCGACAACTATATCGAGGTGCTGAGCGCGGCCGGCATCGGCACGTCGTTCCTCAACTCGCTGACGGTCGCGATTCCGTCGACGGTGATCCCGATCCTGATAGCGGCCTTTGCGGCCTATGCGCTTGCCTGGATGCCTTTCCCGGGTCGGGCGATCCTGCTCGCCGTCGTCGTCGGCCTGCTCGTCGTGCCGCTGCAGATGTCGCTCATTCCGCTGCTGCAGCTCTATAACGGTGTCGGGGCTTTCTTCGGCGTGCCCGCCAAAACCTATATGGGCATTTGGCTCGCCCATACCGGCTTCGGACTGCCGCTGGCGATCTATCTCCTGCGCAATTACATGGCCGGCCTGCCGCGCGAGATCATGGAGTCTGCCCGTGTCGACGGCGCCAGCGATTTCGACATCTTCGTCAAGATCATATTGCCCTTGTCGTTCCCGGCGCTCGCTTCGTTCGCCATCTTCCAGTTCCTCTGGACCTGGAACGATCTTCTGGTCGCCATAGTCTTCCTCGGCGCCGGCGAGGATTCGCTCGTGCTGACCGGCCGCCTGGTCAACCTTCTCGGCTCGCGCGGCGGCAATTGGGAAATCCTCACCGCTTCCGCCTTCATCACCATCGTCGTTCCACTGATCGTCTTCTTCGCCCTGCAACGCTACCTCGTTCGTGGCCTGCTGGCGGGATCGGTCAAGGGCGGCTGACATTCAGGACAGGACTCTATATTCGCATGACCAAGACTGAAACGACCGGCGCAATCCTGACGGCCGACAAGGACTGGTGGCGCGGCGCGGTGATCTACCAGATCTATCCGCGCTCCTTCCAGGACACCAACGGCGACGGCATCGGCGATCTGAAAGGCATCACCGCCCGCCTGCCGCATGTGGCGGCGCTCGGCGCCGACGCCATCTGGATCTCGCCCTTCTTCACCTCGCCGATGCGGGATTTCGGCTACGACGTCTCCAACTACACGGATGTCGACCCGATCTTCGGTACGCTCAAGGATTTCGATCTGCTGATCGCCGAAGCCCATCGTCTTGGCCTTCGGGTGATGATCGATCTGGTGCTGTCGCACACTTCCGACCAGCATGCCTGGTTCGTCGAGAGCCGCTCGAGCCGCAGCAACGCCAAGGCCGACTGGTATGTCTGGGCGGATTCCAAGCCGGATGGCACGCCGCCGAACAACTGGCTGTCGATCTTCGGCGGCTCCGCCTGGGCCTGGGACCCGACGCGGTTGCAATACTACTTGCACAACTTCCTGACGTCCCAACCCGACCTCAACCTGCACAATCCTCAGGTGCAGGAGGCGCTTCTCGCGGTCGAGCGTTTCTGGCTGGAGCGTGGCGTCGACGGCTTCCGCCTCGACACCATCAACTTCTATTTCCATGACAGAGAGCTGCGCGACAACCCGGCGCTTGCACCGGAGCGCCGCAACGCTTCGACTGCGCCGGCGGTCAATCCGTACAACTATCAGGAACATATCTACGACAAGAACCGGCCGGAGAACCTGGAATTCCTCAAGCGCTTCCGCGCTGTGATGGATGAATTCCCGGCGATTGCCGCCGTCGGCGAGGTCGGCGACAGCCAGCGCGGCCTTGAGATCGCTGGTGAATACACCTCCGGCGGCGACAAGGTGCAGATGTGTTACGCCTTCGAGTTCCTGTCGCCGGATCCGCTGACGCCGGAGCGCGTCGCCGAGGTGATGGGCGACTTCCAGAAGGTGGCGCCGGAAGGCTGGGCCTGCTGGGCCTTCGCCAACCACGATGTCGTGCGCCATGTCAGCCGCTGGGGCTCCGGTGTCAGCGATCACATCGGCCACGCCAAGCAGCTTGCAAGCCTGCTCATGTCGCTGCGCGGCTCGGTCTGCATCTACCAGGGCGAGGAACTGGCGCTGCCCGAAGCGGAACTCGCCTACGAGGACCTTCAGGATCCTTACGGCATTCAGTTCTGGCCCGATTTCAAGGGCCGAGACGGTTGCCGGACGCCGATGGCGTGGGAGGGCCTGCCGGACGGCGGCTTCAGCAGCGCCAAGCCCTGGCTGCCGATTCCGGAGGCTCACCTGGCGCAGGCCGTCGCCATCCAGGAGGGTGACCCGGCTTCGGTACTCGAGCACTATCGCCGCTTCCTGCATTTCAGAAAGGCGCACTCCGCCTTCGCCAAGGGGGATATCGAGTTCGTCGAGACGCGGGCGCCGCTCCTCGGCTTTTTGAGGATCCACGGCAACAAGAAGCTCTTCTGCCTCTTCAACATGGGCGAAGAGCCCGCGGCCGCGGATTTGCCGGAAGGCACGGTCGAGCCGCTCGACGGCCACGGCTTCATCTCTGATATAAGGGACAACAAGATCAGTCTTCCGGCCTGGGGCGCGTTCTTCGCGCGCCTGGCCTAGAAAACCGAGGGGAGGGTGCAATGACCGGTCTGCTGCTTAAAGACATCCGCAAGTCCTACGGGGCGGTCGATGTCATTCACGGCATCAATCTCGATATCAAGCAGGGCGAGTTCGTCGTCTTCGTCGGGCCGTCCGGCTGCGGGAAGTCGACGCTGCTCAGGATGATCGCCGGGCTCGAGGAGATCACCGGCGGCGACATGTTTATCGACGGCCAGCGGGTCAACGAGGTGCCGCCGTCGCAGCGCGGCATTGCCATGGTGTTCCAGTCCTATGCGCTCTACCCGCATATGACCGTTTACGACAACATGGCCTTCGGCATGCGGATCGCCAAGGAAACGAAGGAAGAGATCGACCGCCGCGTCCGCTCGGCCGCAGAGATGCTCCAACTTACCAAGTTTCTCGACCGCCTCCCCAAGGCGCTCTCCGGCGGGCAACGCCAGCGCGTCGCGATCGGTCGGGCGATTTGCCGCAACCCGAAGGTCTTCCTCTTCGACGAGCCGCTTTCCAACCTCGACGCGGCGCTGCGCGTCGCCACCCGCATCGAGATCGCCAAGCTCAGCGAGCGAATGGCGGATACGACGATGATCTATGTCACCCACGACCAGGTAGAGGCGATGACGCTCGCCGACCGCATCGTGGTTCTGTCTTTGGGTCACATCGAGCAGGTCGGCGCGCCGCTCGACCTCTATGAAAGGCCGGCAAACCTCTTTGTCGCCCGCTTCATCGGTTCGCCCGCCATGAACGTCATTCCCTCGACGATCACCGCGACCGGGGCGCAGACGACGGTGTCCCTGGCAGGTGGCAAGTCCGTGACGCTCGACATTCCGACCGATGCTTCCGAAGCCGGCAAGACGGCGAGCTTCGGCGTGCGGCCGGAGGACCTGCAGGCGACGGACGGCCAGGACTTCCTGTTCGAGGGCACGATTTCGATCGTCGAAGCGCTCGGGGAGGTGACGCTGCTCTATATCGAAGGACTCGTCGAGAACGAGCCGATCATCGCCAAGATCCCCGGCATCCTCAAGGTCGGGCGCGGCGACAGGGTGCGGTTTACCGCCGACAAGGCGAAGCTGCATCTCTTCGACGCCGACGGGCGCAGCTATCGCGCTTAAGCCGGTCGGTGGAAGCGTGAGAGAATGCCCCTCTCCTCGGGTTTGACCCTGGGTTTGACCCGAGGACTGGCCCTCTCCGCACGCGCGGGGAGAGGGGACTCTTGCGCAGCGTTTGCCCCTTGTCTCTTCGCCCCGCTCGCGGGGAGAAGGTGCCGGCAGGCGGATGAGGGGCATTTTCGCGCGCCAAAGCAGTAACCTCTGACAGGCCATCCACAATGCTTTCGGACGGTCTATTCGCATTCCCTCGCCGAGCCAAACGCTCTGTTAAATTTCATTGGTTAGCGTGGCCGCGATTGGAATGCGAAAGGTCTATTCGATGCGCAGCGCGGCCCCTGTGATGCAACAGCACTTTCTCAACAAGGAAGAGTCGTTCATGTATGATCGGGAGGCGAATTTCCCGATGGAGGACACGCGGAACGACGCGCGGATCGAATTTACCGAGAAGGGAATGCAAAACCTTTCGTCGCGCCGCTGCGAAATCATCAAACTGTCGAAAAGCAGCGCCGTGATCGGCATCATCACGAAGTTCCAGCTACCGCAGAATTTCTACCTCGACATCCCGAGCGCCCGCATTCCGCTGATCGGCTGCCTGTTGAAGCGGGTCCACGCCAACAACCTCATCGAAGCCCGGTTCCTGCGGCTTTTGAACGATCGCGATCTCAACCGGATCTTCGTCTACAGCACCCATCCGAACCACCGCAACCGCACGCTCGACATCTACCGCTGATCGTGGAAAGCTCGATCGACACGTGATCGGCTAACGACATGAGAGCGGCCATGCAACGACCCTATCGCCTTTCCTGTCACTGCGGTGAAATCGCGATCGAGGTCGACGCTGAACTTTCGCGGCTCGTCGAGTGCAACTGTTCGACATGCCGGCGTTCGGGCTTCCTTCACTGGAAGGTGGATGCCGCAGCCGTCAGGCTCCTCACGGAAAAGCGCCGGCTGTCGACCTATGTCTGGCGCGGCCTCGCGGAGGGCCATCATTTCTGCCCGACTTGCGGCACGGCGATCCTACGCACCGGCTATCCCGGCGACCGGGTTTCGCTCAATGCCAGATGCATCGAGGGCGTCGACGTGTTCACCCTCGAAGTCGAGCGCTATGACGGCCGGAATGACATGCCTCCCGGACCGCTGCCATAAGCCAGCGATGGCGTCGGCGCCGGCGCCTCAGTTGAACAGAACGCTTCCCCCGTGATCAGCGGTACCGGCGATCTTGCGGAACGGCGCGAAGAGCTCGCGGCCCATGCCGAATTCGTTGTCGGAGAGGTCGATATGCGCCGGCACGCGCGTCTTCAGCGCAATGTCCTCGACCTTGACCTCGATCGTCCCCTTGACCGCGTCGATGCGGATGATGTCGCCCTCCTGGATGCGGGCGATCGGGCCGCCGTCCTTGGCTTCCGGCGTGACGTGGATCGCTGCCGGGACCTTGCCCGAGGCGCCGGACATGCGGCCGTCGGTGACGAGCGCCACCTTCTGGCCGCGGTCCTGCAGGATGCCGAGCACCGTCGTCAGCTTGTGCAGTTCCGGCATGCCGTTCGCCTTCGGGCCCTGGAAGCGCACGACGGCGATGAAGTCACCTTCGAGCGTGCCCGCCTTGAAGGCAGCGTTGAGCTCGGCCTGATCGTTGAAAATCTTGGCGGGGGCCTCGATGACATGGCGATCCGGCTTGACGGCCGAAATCTTGATGACCGCCTTGCCGATATTGCCGGTCAGCATCTTTAATCCGCCCGTATGCTGGAACGGCTGGTCGATGGTTGAAAGCACCTTCGGATCGGCGCTTTCAGCGGGCGCCGGCTCGCGCTTGACGGCGCCGTTGTCGCCAAGCTTCACGTCGATCGCGTAGGCACCGAGTCCCTGGCCGTAGACGGTCCGGACGTCGTCGTGCAGCAGGCCGGTCTTCAGAAGCTGTGCGATCAGGAAGCCCATGCCGCCGGCCGCGTGGAAATGATTCACGTCGGCGAGGCCGTTCGGATAGACGCGGGCGAGCAGCGGCACGATGTCGGAAAGTTCCGAAATGTCCTGCCAGGTGAGCACGATGCCGGCAGCGCGCGCCATGGCGACGAGGTGCATGGTGTGGTTCGTCGAGCCACCGGTCGCATGCAAGCCGACGACACCGTTGACGATCGACCGTTCGTCGATCATCTCGCCGGCCGGCGTGAATTCGTTGCCCATGGCGGTGATCGCCAGTGCCCGCTTCGCCGCTTCCTTGGTGAGCGCGTCGCGCAGCGGCGTGCCGGGGTTGATGAAGGAGGCGCCCGGCAGGTGGAAACCCATGATCTCCATCAGCATCTGGTTGGAGTTGGCGGTGCCGTAGAAGGTGCAAGTGCCGGGGCCGTGATAGGACTTCGACTCCGCTTCGAGCAGTTCGTCGCGGCCGACCTTGCCTTCGGCGAAGAGCTGCCGGACCTTGGCCTTCTCGTCGTTCGGCAGGCCCGAGGTCATCGGCCCGGCCGGTACGAAGATGGCGGGCAGGTGCCCGAAGGTCAGCGCCGCGATCACCAGGCCCGGCACGATCTTGTCGCAGACGCCGAGATAGACGGCCGCATCGAACATGTTGTGCGACAGGCCGATGCCGGCGGCCATGGCGATCAGGTCGCGCGAGAAGAGCGACAGTTCCATGCCGGGCTGGCCCTGGGTGACGCCGTCGCACATCGCCGGCACGCCGCCCGCGACCTGGGCCACGCCGCCCGCCTCGCGGGCCGCCTCGCGGATCAGCGCCGGATAGGTTTCGAACGGCTGGTGCGCCGAGAGCATGTCGTTATAGGAGGTGATGATGCCGAGGTTCGGGACGCGGTCGCCGGCGAGCGCCACCTTCTCGGCGGGGGAACAGACGGCAAATCCGTGCGCCAGGTTGCCGCAGCCGAGCACGCTGCGGTGCGGCCCAGTCGCCGCGGCGCTGCGGACGCGCTCGAGGTAAGGCTCGCGATAGGGCTTCGAACGCTCGACGATACGGGCGGTAATGGTGGCAATGCGGGAATCGGCGGACATGGCACATCCTGTTCCGGAGTCTTCGGACCCCTTGATCTTCATCCTGTCGTCGGCTCACAGCGGCAATGTTTCCAAGCGGCGCGTGTCGCTGTAGCGCTTTGAATGGCTTTATCTTGCCCGGACGCGTTACGGCGCCCAGTAGATCTGCAGCGGCGATGCCGCCCGCCTCAGCATGGCGCGGATCGGCATTTCGGTCTCCTCGCCCGCTGCTTGCGCCCGGCCAAGGACCCCCCTCTTTCCCTCGCCCTCGATGTGCAGGACCAGATATCCGGCATCATGAAGGCTGGAGAAGGTAAAGGTGAGGCGGGGTTCTCCGGCCCCGTCGGCCTCCATGGTGATCACGCCGCGCGGGGTCGCCGGGTCCAGAGCCTCTTCCAGGCGCGTCCCGCCGGGGAAGAACGAGGCCGTATGCCCGTCCGTTCCCATGCCGAGCACGACGACGTCGAAGGGGGCAGCAATGCCGGCCGTCTTCTCGCTTGCGATCGCAGCCCCAGCCTCGGCCGTCGCCGCGGCGTGATAGAGCGGAACGAACGGCGCCGCGGCTGCCTTGTTCTGCAGCAGGTTGGCCGCGACGAGAGCGTGATTGGAACGGTCGCTTTCCGGCGGAACGAAGCGCTCATCGACGAGCGTAATGGTCACTTTCGCCCAGTCGACATCGCGCTCGGACAGGGCACGGAAAAACGCCTTCGGCGTCGAGCCGCCCGATACCGCGATGCTCGCCGCGCCGCGCGCCGCTATCGCCGCGGCAAGCCTGGCGCTGACCGCATCGGCGAGCCCCTCCGCCAAGGCCGCTCCGTTTTCGTATGTATGCAGGGTCTCGCTCATCGGCCGGTCCTAGATCGTGTCGTTCCAGGTGCGGCCGTCGCGCTCGATGAGCGCGATCGCCTGGCTCGGCCCCCATGTGCCGGCGGTGTAGCCCTGTACCTGCTGTCCAGCCGTTTCCCAGGCTTTGAGGATCGGATCGATCCATTGCCAGGCGGCCTCGACCTCGTCACGGCGCACGAACAGCGTCTGGTTGTTGCGGATGACGTCGAGCAGCAGCCGCTCATAGGCGTCGGCGTTGCGCAGCCGAAGGCCTCGGCGAAGCTCATGTCGAGCGGCACGTTCCTGAGGCGCATGCCGCCCGGTCCCGGGTCCTTGATCATCAGCGATTGCTTGACGCCCTCGTTCGGTTGCAGGCGGATCATCAGCTGGTTGGCGGAGATGCGCCCGGCGCTGTTGTCGAAGATCGAGTGCGGTATCTGCTTGAAGGTGATGACGATCTCCGACATGCGGCCGGCCATGCGCTTGCCGGTACGGATGTAGAACGGCACGCCGGCCCAGCGCCAGTTGCTGATCTCGGCCTTGATCGCCACGAAGGTCTCCGTGTTGGAAACGCCGCCTTCGAGTTCTTCGAGATAACCCTTGACCGGACCGCCGGCCGATGCGCCGGCGCGATACTGGCCGCGAACCGTGACCTGCTCGACATTGGCGGCGGTGATCGGCTTCAGGGCGCGGAGCACCTTGAGCTTCTCGTCGCGCACCGCTTCCGCATCCATCGAGGTCGGCGCTTCCATCGCGACGAAGCAGACGAGTTGGAGAATATGGTTCTGCACCATGTCACGCAGCGCGCCGGCCTTGTCGTAGTAGCCGGCCCGATTTTCGAGGCCGACCGATTCGGCGACGGTGATCTGCACATGGTCGATATGGGCCGAATTCCACAGCGGCTCGTAGAGCGCGTTGGCGAAGCGCAGCGCCATCAGGTTCTGCACCGTTTCCTTGCCCAGATAGTGGTCGATGCGGAAGATCTGCTCTTCGCGGAACACCTTACCGATCGTGTCGTTCAACTCGGTCGCCGAAGCGAGATCGCGTCCGATCGGCTTTTCGACGACGATGCGGGTGTTCTTGGTGATGAGCTTGTGATCGCGGATCTTTTCCGAGATATCGCCGAAGATTGCCGGTCCGACGGCAAGATAGAAGGCGCGGGTGCGATCCTTGCCTTCGTCCAGGATCTTCTTGAGATCGTCCCAGCCCTGCTCGGACTTGGCGTCGACGGAGACGTAGTGGAGCCGCGAGGTGAAGGTCTCGACCTCCGCCTCGTCGAACTCGCCGGGCTTCAGGTGTTCCTTCAGCGCGTCGGATGCGAATTGGCGATATTCCTCATCGGTGAGGGCGGCGCGTGAGGCGCCGATGATACGCGTCGGCTCGGAGAACTGGCCTTCGATCTGCCGGTGGTAGAGAGCCGGCAACAGCTTGCGTTCCGCAAGATCGCCGGTGCCGCCGAACACGACATAGTCAAACGGTTCGACAGGAATGATCTGGCTGCTCATGGGATGTTCTCGATCTCGTTCAGGTCAGGGCAGATATAATCTAATCGATTTAAAAGCGCTAGTGTGCAACGCAACAAAATCGTATCTGACCAAGTTTTCCAAAGCATGACGCTCTGTGGTTGAGCCATTTCAAGGCGTTCGGACCTGGGCAAACACCTGCCCCAGAACCATGCGGCTCTAAAGTCGATCGCGCAAGGCATACCAGCTCAGCGCGAGGAAGAGCAGGACCGATCGGAAGCGTGTTCCACCGGGGAAAGCCGGTATTTTCAAGGCTCTCAGAAGCTCCAGCTCCGTCGCTTTGCCGAGCGCGAGGTCCGCATAGAGCTTGCCGCAATAGTTGGAGAGCATGACGCCGTGGCCGGAATAGCCGCCGATGCTCGTCACCCCCGGCATGACCTCGCGGCAGAAGGGCTGGCGCGGCATGGTGATGCCGACCGAGCCGCCCCAGCCATGGGTGATGTCGATGTCGGCAAGCGCCGGGTAGATCTCGCGGATCTGGCGGCGAATGTGGCTGGAAATGTCCAGCGGGTTGTCGGCGGTATAGGCTTCGCGTCCGCCGAACAGCAGCCGACCATCCTTCGACTTGCGGAAATACCGCACGACGAAGCGCGAATCGTCGACGGATTCGCCGCCCGGGAGAATCTCCGGGTGGTCCGCCAGAACCGGCGTGGCGCCGATGAAGGAGCGGATCGGCATGACATGGCTGGCCGTCACCGGCTCGAGATCGCCGATATAGGCGTTGCAGGCGATCAGCGCCCGCTCCGCAGTAATCGTGCCTCGGTTCGTCTCGATGATGACGGCGCCGCCCTTTTTCTCGATTTTCAGCGCCTTCGTCTGTTCGTAGAGCTTGGCCCCGGCAAGCGCCGCCTGCCTCGTCAGGCCGACGAGCAGCTTCATCGGATGGATATGGCCGGTGCCGGTGTCGCGGATGCCGAAGTGATAATGGCTCGATCCGAGCCGGCTTGAAGTCTCCTCACGATCCATGAAGGAGAGGTGCGGATAGCCGAACCGCTCCGCCATCTGATCGACATGGCGGCGATAGTCGGTCTCGAAGCTCTTCTTATGGCCGACGGAGAGCTGGCCCGGCACGAATTCGATATCGATCCGGTGCTCGTTGGCGAAATCGAGCACGTAACGCTTGGCGTTTTCCGCCATGTCGAAAAGCGACTGCGCCCGCTCGTGGCCGAGCACCTCTTCCGCCTCGTCGGCCCAGGCGCGCTGGCCCGTGCCGAATTGGCCGCCGTTGCGACCCGATGCGCCGTCGCCGAAGCGGCAGGCGTCAATCAGCGTCACATCGGCGCCGCCCTTGGCAAGATTATAGGCCGCCTGCAGCCCGGTATAGCCGCCGCCGACAATGGCGACGTCGGCCCTGCGTGAGCCCGGCATCGCCGGATAGGCGGGCCTGTCCGGCACTGTCGCCTCGTACCAGGAAATTCCGGGCGAGATCGGGCTTTGCCATTCCATCCGAATGCTCCTCGTGTCAGACGTTGAGGAGCAGGAATTCGCGTTCCCACGGGCTGATGACCTGCATGAAGGTCTCGAACTCGCCGCGCTTCACGCCGGCATAGATGGCGATGAACTCGGCGCTGAAGACCTCTGCAAGCGACGGCGCCGACTCGAGCAGCGAAATGGCTTCGAGCAGGCCACGCGGAAGATCGATCTCGCCCTCATTGGCGGTGTCTTCCGAGGGCGGCGTCGGCTGCAGGTCCTCCATGATGCCGAGATAGCCGCAGCCGAGCGAGGCGGCGAGCGCCAGATACGGGTTCGCATCGGAACTCGGCAGGCGGTTTTCGATGCGCCTGGCGACCGGGTCAGAGACCGGGATGCGGAATGCCGTCGTCCGGTTGTCGTAACCCCAGGCCGTGTTGACCGGCGCCGACATGTCCGGCGTCAGCCGCCGATAGGAGTTCACGTAGGGAGCCATCATCGACAGCGTCTTCGGCACGTAATGCTGCATGCCGCCGATGAAGGAGAAGAACTCCTTGGAAGGCGAGCCGTCCGGGCTGGAGAAGATATTGCGGCCGGTCTCGATATCGATGACCGACTGATGGATGTGCATCGCCGACCCCGGCTGGCCCTGCATCGGCTTTGCCATGAAGGTGGCGTAGATGCCGTGCTTCAGCGCCGCTTCGCGGATGGTGCGCTTGAACATGAATACCTGGTCGGCCAGTTCGATCGGATCGCCGTGCCTCAGGTTGATTTCGAGCTGCGCCGGCCCCTCTTCATGGATCAGCGTGTCGATCTCGAGGCCCTGCTTTTCCGAGAAATGGTAGATGTCGTCGATCAGTTCGTCGAATTCGTTGATTCCGGCGATCGAATAGCCCTGGCCGCCGAGAATGGAGCGTCCGGAGCGACCCTTCGGCGGACGAAGCGGATAGTCCGGATCGTCGTTCTGGGCGACGAGATAGAACTCGATCTCGGGCGCGACGACCGGTTTCCAGCCCTTCTGGCGATAGAGGTCGAGGACGCGCTTCAGGACATTGCGCGGCGTGTAGCTGATCTGCTCGCCCTGCGAGCCGACGATGTCGCAGATCACCTGCGCGGTTGGATCGCTTTCCCACGGGACGATGGAAATGGTCGAAAGGTCCGGCACCAGCTTGATGTCGCTGTCGCGCGAATCGTAGCGGAATTGCCCCGTCTCCTCGGGGTACTCGCCGGAAATCGTGTGGCGGTAGATCGCCGAAGGCAGCGCCAGCGAGGTGTTGGACGTGAATTTCGAGGTCGGCATCATCTTGCCGCGCGCCACGCCGGCAAGGTCGGGGGTGATGCACTCGATATCTTCAATACCGCGGATTTTCAGCCAGTCGACCGCTTCCTTCCAGGTCTTGACGCCTCGTGGCGCATGCAGGGCAAGGGGGACTCCTGAACTCTTGCTGACCTTTGCTGTTTGTTGGCCAACGCTTCTCTTGGAAGACATAAATCACCGGATTCTGCTTCGGATAACGCATCATAGCCGCCGATTGCCAATTGGCTACTGCATGTTTCCGTAATCGGGTCCGATTTACGGACAAAAACATCCAGCATCTCAAATCGCTAGCGTGATTGACTTTTTGCCGTTCGCCGGAAAGGAAGGCGAGAAACACGAAGAGGGCATTGCGTGATCGAGACGCAGGATGTGGTGATCATCGGGGCGGGTGCCGCCGGCATGATGTGCGCGATCGAGGCGGGCAAGCGCGGCCGCCGCGTCGTCGTGATCGACCACGCCAGGGCGCCAGGCGAGAAGATCCGCATTTCGGGAGGCGGCCGCTGCAATTTCACCAATGTCCATACGGGCCCGAAGAACTTCCTTTCCGACAATCCGCATTTTTGCAAATCCGCACTCGCCCGCTACCGGCCGCAGGATTTCATATCGCTCGTCGAGCGGCACGGCATCGCCTGGCATGAGAAGACGTTGGGGCAGCTTTTCTGCAACCACTCTGCCAAGGATATCATCCGCATGCTGCTTGCGGAGATGAAAAAGGCGGGTGCGATACTGCAACTCGAGACGACGATCTCGGCCGTGGAACGCAGCGCTTCGGGTTTCCGCGTCACCACCAGCGCCGGGACGATCGATGCCGCGTCGCTTGTAGTCGCGAGCGGCGGCAAATCGATCCCGAAGATGGGTGCGACGGGTCTTGCCTACCGGATTGCCGAGCAGTTCGGCCTGCCGGTCGTCGAGACGCGGCCGGCACTGGTCCCGTTCACTCTCGATCCGGTCCAGCTTGAAAAGCTCGGCGCGCTTGCCGGTGTGGCGGCCGACGCCGAAGTCCGCTTCGGCAAGGTTGCCTTCCGCGAGGCGGTGCTCATCACCCATCGCGGATTGAGCGGCCCGGCAATCCTGCAGATCTCCTCCTATTGGCGAGAGGGCGCGGAGATCGTCCTGCGCTTGATGCCCGATATCGATATTGCCTCGATCCTCAAGGGCATGCGCCGCACGGGCGGCCGCCAGGCGGCGCAGACCGCGCTTGCCGACATCCTGCCGCGCCGGCTCGCGCAGTTCTTTGCCGACGAGGCAAAGCTCGCCGGACGCCTGCTTGCCGATCTTTCGGACAAGGCGATCGACGCGCTGTCGGCGTCCATTCAGGCCTGGACGTTGAAGCCGGCGGGAACGGAGGGCTACCGGACCGCCGAGGTGACGCTGGGCGGGGTCGATACGCGCGCGCTCGACTCGCGGACCATGCGAGCGACAAACATCCCCGGCCTCTATTTCATCGGCGAATGCGTCGACGTGACCGGATGGCTGGGCGGCTATAATTTTCAATGGGCCTGGGCTTCCGGCTTCGCTGCGGGTCAAGACGTGTAACGCCTGGGCAAAAATGGTGATTTGCGTCTTCAGCCATTCTTAAGGGAAATAGTCGAACCTGCTTTGCATGGCTCCACGGCCGGCAGAGGACTGGCGGAACGGTCCCGAAACAGAGACCAGACTGTTTCCAATTCATGGCCTTTCCTCATCCGCAGGATGGTGGCACCATGCAGCAGTTCAAAGTGCCACGGCGACCTTTGCGCGTCTGATAAGACGCACGGCGCTGTAGGAGAAAGGACAGGATGCCATGACTTACAAACGTCGCCGTCCCCATGCCATTGCCATCGCCCGCGCCGATGCAACTCGTCCTCAGGGCGAACTGATCGCTTTCGCCGCAACCATCGCGCTTTTCGCGACCGCCGCTCTCGCAATTTTCTCCTCCATCTGACGTCTCCTCCTCGATCGGATGTACTTCGCGCGCCGCTGCCGCCAATGGGAGCGCAGGCGTCCCGGTGCCGGTCTGGAACGCTCCGGCAATATCGCCCTCCGGTGAGCGCCGCGCTTATAAAAATCTTAATCGTTCAAAACGAATATGGCGAAGACGAGAGTCCGTCAGGATCTGCCGCGTGAAGCGGTGGGGTTCCGCAATGATTGCCGACGGATTGGCGGTGTGCGCCGCATGACTTCCGAAAAACATCAGCCTGTTTGCGCATCGGGTGGCGCCTCAGCGTTCTGTTCGGACGCTTGGCGCCATTGGGGGAGGCCAAACGCGCGCTGGGAGCCAAGGTGTTTTCCATGCTCATTGACAGGATTCTTGCCCGCTTCAAGATCCAGACGAAGGTTCTGTTCTTCATCCTGCCGTTCGTCGTCAGCATCACGGCGGTCGGTATCACCGGCCTCTATGCCTCTGGCCTGCTGCAGGGCCGCATGGAGATCTCGAACAGCGTGCTGCAGACGCTGAGCGGCTTCAAGGATGTCTATGCCGGGATGAATCAGTTCCTGCACGAGACCACCGAGGAGAGCCGAAAGGCGGTTCTGGACACGATCGTCGCGCAGGAGCAGGTCCTGGCTGACACGGCCGCGCAGGTCGCAGGCGCAAGCGGTGAAACGGAGCTGGCCGCCGCGATCGCCGCCACGAACGACATCGAGGCGCGCATCGACGGACTCTGGACGCTGCATGAGGGCGAACAGAAGCTGCGCGCGGCGACGAAGGCTAACCTTGAGAAGTTGGCTGCGGAGCAGGTGAAGATCAGTGATGAGACGAACCGGCTGCAATACGCCGTCCGCAAGGACGAGAACGCGGCGAAGACGATGCTGCGCAATGCCGAAAAGCTCATGCGCGCCAGCCGTTTCTACACGGAATTCGCCACGGAAGTCAGCAAGGCCATAACGGTCGAGGAAAAGGTGAAGGTCGCGCAGGAGCTCTTCCCGAGGATCAGCCGCACGCAGCGCGACATCTTCACGCTCCTGCCCAAGGGCGAAAAGTCCCTGGCTGAGACGGTCAATTCGGCTGCTGGCGGAATCGGCGCGCTGATCAAGGCGCCGGCAGCCCCGGAAACCCTTGGCGGCCTTGCGAAATTCGTCGATCGATTCCGCAATGCCAGCTTCCGACTGGAGGCTGCTTCGGTCGGAAAGATGCGCGAGGCGACGCAAATCTTCGCCGAGCTCGACAGCAAGATTGCCGCGACGGAGTCCGTTCTGACCGCCACGCGCCGGCTGTCCGTCTCGATCACCGAGATTCAGATCGCCACAGCCGCCTTCCTCGGCAACTCCACCGAGGAGAATCGCCAGAAGCTTCTCGATAAGTTCCTGGCCGTCCAGGCCAACCTCACGACCCTGCGTGGTATAGCGAAGGACCTGAGCTTCTTCGATGCAACGGCGGAAGTGGTCGTGCCGATCATCGACGCGATGAAGAAGGATGGCGTTTCGCTGGTCGAGATCACCGACAAGCGGACGGCGGAATTCAACGCTGCCGGCGCATCGATCAACGAGATCTGGAACGACCTTACCGGCTTTGCCGAACAGCAGAAGGTTGCCGCCGGTACGGAGCGGGAGGAAGCCAACCAGATTTCCGTCGCCGCCACGGTGGCCGGCGTGATTATCGCGCTGCTCGCAGGGATCGCGCTGACGCTGACGCTGAAGCGGCCGATCGGACAGATCACCGCGGCCATGCGCCGGCTCGCCGACGGCATGCTCGATACGGCGATCGATGGCGATGCGCGGCGCGACGAAATCGGCGACATGGCGCGGGCGCTCGGCGTCTTCAAGGAGAATGCCCTTTCGAAGGTGCGCATCGAGGCCGAGAGCGCCGAAGAGCGCGCCCGTTCCGAGGCCGAGCGCAACCGCAACGATGCGGACAAGCGCGAGCTCGACCGGCAGATCGATCTCGCCGTCAGCGAACTTGCAGCCGGCCTCGGGCGGCTCTCCCAGGGCGATCTTTCCCAGCAGATCGAGGTGCCCTTCCACGGGCGCCTGGAGCAACTGCGGCAGGACTTCAACGGTTCGCTCATCCGCCTGCAGGATACGCTGGCGCAGATCCGTGGGAATGCTCAGGCGATCCAGCAGAGCGGCGCCAACATGCACCATTCCGCCGATGCGCTGTCACGGCGAACGGAGGCGCAGGCCGCCTCGCTCGAACAGACGGCAGCCGCAGTCGACCAGATCACCGCGACGGTGCGCTCCTCGGCGGAGCGCGCCCACGAGGCGAACCAGTCGGTTTCCGAGACCAAGCGGAGCGCCGATAGCTCGGCCACCGTGGTCGCCAATGCCATCGCCGCGATGGGCCGCATCGAGGATGCTTCGCGCCAGATCGAACAGATCATCGAGGTGATCGACGACATCGCCTTCCAGACCAACCTGCTCGCCTTGAATGCCGGCATCGAGGCGGCGCGCGCCGGCGAGGCGGGCAAGGGCTTTGCGGTTGTCGCCCAGGAGGTTCGCGAACTGGCGCAGCGCTCGGCCGAGGCCGCGCGGGAAATCAAGGGGCTGATCAACAAGTCGACGGACGAGGTCAGCTCCGGCTCGCTGCTCGTCAAGGAAACCGGCGCTGTGCTCGCTTCGATCAGCGCGCAGATCGTCACCGTCAGCCAGCATGTCGAGATGATCGCCACCGCAAGCCGCGACCAGGCGACGGCGCTGCATGAGGTCAACGGCTCCGTCAACCAGATGGACCAGATGACCCAGCAGAACGCCTCGATGGTCGAGGAGGCGACGGCCACCAGCCGCGCCCTGGCAACCCAGGCCGATACGCTGATGATGTTGGTCGAGCAATTCCGCCTGGAACCGGAGAGCGGAACCGGGCAGGTTTATCGCGCCGCGTAACGGCTCCTCCCTTCGCCATAGGACCGATAGCTGCACGCCGCGCATCCTCGATGCGCGGCGTCGTCGTTTGATCTGAGCGGGGGGGAATTTAAGGCGCCATGCGCGGGATGCCTTCGCAATCGTCGCGCATCTCGGCCGTCCGCGATTTGCGGAAGAGTGCGGCAAACGTGTGTTCTGCTAAGGTTTCCGGTAGGCGTCTCGATCGGGGCTCGAATTGTTCGTCCCAACGGCGGTTTCTGGAAGCCATGTCGAACAGCACGGCCATTGCCATCATATCCATGGTGATGCTCCTTCTCTCTTGGGCATCCCCTCTTTTATGCATCTGAAATCGTTTTACATACAGTCGATTTCCTCATACGTTTTTCAACCATGAAAAACATGGATTGGGACGTCTATCGCTGTTTCATGACCGTGGCGCGCGGCGGCGGGTTGACCGGGGCGGCGCAGGCGACGGGGTTGAGCCCCGCCACGATCGGCCGGCGGATGCTGGAACTGGAGGAGCGCACCGGGCGCGTCCTCTTCGTCCGCAGCCAGACCGGCTATGCGCTGACGGCCGAGGGCCGCTTCCTGTTCGAGCAGTTGCAGGAGATGGAGGCGGCGGCCCGCAAGGTCGAGAGCTGGCAGAAGGAAGGCGAGGGCGCCACGATCGTCCGCATTGCGGCGGGCACCTGGGGATCGTGGCTGATCGCCGAAAACTTCCCGGCGATCTGCACCGAACGCGACATGTTCGGCATTTCGCTGTCGATCGGCGAGGCGCGGGCGAGTCTCGCCTATCGGGAGAGCGACATCGGCATTCGCGCCTTCGAGCCGGAGGAGACCTATCTCGCTTCCCGGCCGGTCGGCGAGGTCGCCTATGCCGCCTATCGCCAGAAGAACACAGCCGGCGGATCGGATCGCTGGGTCGCCGTCGCCGAGGAGGATGCCCTGTCGGCCTATCTGCGCTGGCCGCACGAAAACGCATCCGGGCGGATCGTGGCGACCGTCGGCCGCCCCCGGTCGTTGCTCGACCTGGCGCGCCGGGGCGGGCACGGCGGTACTGCCCTGTTTCGTCGGCGATCTCGATCCTCAACTGGAAAGGTCCGGCGAGGAGATCGGGGTGCTCCGGCATCGGCAATGGATCGTCATGAACAATGACGACCGCCACCGGCGGGATATTCGCACCGTCGTCGATCGGATGACACGGCTGCTGCGCAGCCACGCGGATCTCTTCGCCGGCAAGCGGCCGCGCCGGACCATTGCCTGACCGGCTAGGCGGATCGGCCGGCCCTCGCCGGCCGACGCGCCCTCTCGGTTCAGTCGCTCAGCGCAGACGGGGCCTTTCACAAATCCGAACCTGCAGGGTTTGCATCCCCCAGTACCGGATTTCTTGCCAGTTCGCGGCGCAGAGCATGAGCACGGCCGCGGCCGACGCGAGCGTCGCCATCAGGACCGGCCCTGGGTGACGATGACCGGGATCAACAGGTCGCCCCAGTTGCCGTCGCCGCCGTGATGGCGTGCCGAGCGCACCAGTTCGACCGAGACGCCGGCCTCGACCGCCTTCATGACCGATTGGTTGAGGCGATGCAGGTCGTTGGCAACCATGCGGATCGCCGCCTGCTGGTCCGGGGTCATGGCCGACGACTGTTCCTCGGCCCGTTCCTTGACGCGTGTCTGTACTGTCATGGGAGTGCTCCTTCAAAGGTTAGAGCCGGTTGCGGTGGGAAACCATTTTCCCATGCCGCTTGCGGTTCGAGATTTCGGTGCTTCCGGGGCGCGCAACGGGCAGGGATGTGGCGCGCCCCCGGCCTTGCATTCATTGTGCGGCCGGGCGGAACTGATCGTGCTCGGTCAATTCTTTCGTCACTGTGGTCGACGACTGGCCGCCGGTGACCGCCAGCGACACGGCGGCGGAGCCGGGCCTTTCGATGCCGTCGACGCGGCCCGGCGGCGCGCCTGGAACGAGTTTGTAAAAATCAGTCATACATCTATCCCCTCACCGGAACCGCAAGCCCGTGGCTTTCGCCTTAGCCGGCTTCGGCTCGTGAATTCATATGACAGTTTTTACATTGCACTGCATAAACAGACCACATTTATTCCGTTTCCGCAGGCCCAAAAGGGGTTAGCTTGTCTTGCGTTTGACAATGCGAGCCAGTAAAGATGTAAATCTTGTCAAAAGTACTCTGGGGGAAAATCTGTAAAGGGAGTGACAAGTGGCCGAGAACAAGATCTTCGCCGGACCGCGCGTCAGACGGATCCGCAACGGCCTTCAGCTGACGCAGACGGCCATGGCGGAGGCGCTCGGCATCTCGCCGTCCTACCTGAACCTCATCGAGCGCAACCAGCGACCGTTGACGGTGCAGCTTCTTCTCAAGCTCGCCTCGGTCTACAAGGTCGATCTCGAAGAATTGCAGGGCGAGGCGGGCGGCAGTCTTGCGCAGTTGCGCGAGGTCTTTGCCGATCCGCTGCTTGCCGGCGAGCTTCCGGGGGATCAGGAGCTGATCGAGGTCGCCGAGGCGGCGCCGAATGTGTCGGGCGGCGTCGTCAAGCTCTATCGTGCCTATCGCGAACAGGCGTCGCGCCTGAAGGACCTGGCGGAGCTCCTTGCCGGGCAGGGGCACATGGCGAGCCTTGCCGATACGCGGCTGCCGATCGACGAGGTCCGCGAGACCTTCGAGGCGCGGCCGAACCATTTCGCCCGGATCGAAGAGGCCATGGAGGCGTTCCATGCGAGCCTGTCGCCTGGGGACGACCTTGCCGGAGCGCTGAAGGCTTGGCTGAAAAGGGAACACGGCCTTGTCGTACGGACGCTGCCGGTCCACGTCATGCCGAATCTCCGCCGCCGTTTCGACCGCCACTCGATGCGCCTTTTCATTTCCGAGCGGCTGTCGAGCTTCGACCAGACGCTCGAAATCGCCATGGAGGTCGCATCGATTGCCTGTCACGAGGCGATCATGGCGGAGCTCGGCCAGTTCCCCTTCTCGAGCGCGGAGGCGCGCCGCATCGGCCGCTTCCAGCTGGCGCGTTATGCCGCCCATGCGCTGATGATGCCCTACGCGGCCTTCCATGCCGCGTCCCTGCGGGCGAAATACGATATCGATCCCCTCAGGGCCCGCTTCCAGGTATCGTTCGAACAGGCGGCCAATCGACTGACGTCATTGCAGCGGCCCGGCGCCGCCGGCATTCCGTTCTTCCTGATGGAAATCGACAATGCCGGCCATCGCCTGCGCCGCGCCGGGGCGCAGGGCTTTCCGCATGCCCGCTTCGGCGGCTCCTGCCCGAAGCTCAACATCCATGCTGCCTTCGCCGTGCCGGGGCAGATCCTTGTCGACCGGGTGGAAATGCCGGATGGTAGCGAGTTCCTGACGGTCGCCCGGACGGTGGAGGGACCCCAGGCTGGCTTCCAGGAGCGGGTCAGGCGCACCGCTGTGCTGATCGGTTGCGATGCCGGCTTCGCGCAGGAGACGGTCTATGGGGCGGCGCGCCTGCCCCCGATTGCCGTCGGACCGGTCTGCCGCCTCTGCGAGCGACAGGGCTGTCTGGCACGCGCCGAGCCGCCGGTCACCCGACCGCTCGGCCTCGACGAGATGGCGACGGGCTTGAGCGTATTCGACTTCCAATAGCCCCGCCCGCAAGCCCAGCCCTAACCTAAACGTGGAATATTTCCGTCGCAAAGATCAGTTAGCCCTATAGCGAGGTGGACACTATCGGAGAGGGCCTGCTGAAATGCCTTGACGCGAGCTTTTGACAGTCGATGTGAGCGCTTTGGGTTTGTCAGGGCGCTCTGATTCCAAGCCGCTCGAAGCTCGGCGGGTTCAGTGAACCTAACATCTGGCCACGTTCTGATCCAGGCTGCAGCGCGACGGGTCGCAGGATCGTTGGCTTGAACCTCAGCAAAGAGTGTGTCCAGACGATCCAGCATGGGATCCCTGCCTCCGGCGAAGCCGGTCTGCGCAGATGCTTTATCAGGATTGGCAGCAGCCCATACGGCCAGTTCCCGTATCAGGTCGGCCTGATGGATAGCTCCCATGGCTGACAGTCCAGCCTGGGCGTTGATGAAGATGGTTTGCGCCCGTGCTCCGCAATTGTGAATGAACTGGCTGTGCCCACCATTGTTCACTTGGGTGACATAGAAATCTGCGTGGTACAATTGCATAAGATGGAGCGGTAATTCTTCCGAGCGATAGAGACCGTGGGCGAAGAGGTAGTTGACGAAATCTACGACGGTCGCGACGAGATCAATGGCGATATGGTTGCTGTCGACGACAAGGCCGTTGGAAACTGGAACGGCGAAGGCGGGCACAGGCGGCACTTTGCGTTTGCCAAACATGACGTCGATTTCTCCAACTTCTCAATAATTCTAGTGCTGCCCGCGTATCCAACGTGCTTGAGATCGGCATGCCAAGGAAGTCTGTCGCGAAACTCCCGATTTCGGCATCAATTGAATTGCAGACTTTTGCTGACTGCGTTTCCTTGTGAGCCATCTGCATGTCACCGAAAGGAAGGGGTAAGAGGTCGTACGAGCGGCATACGCATTTCCGTGACAAAATCGTCGTCAGCCTACGCCGAAAAAGCTGAAGGAAGGATTAGGCAGGATGAACTACGACCCGTTTCCGTAGTCGCAAAGCTCCCGATTAAACCGAGGGTCTTGCGACCGGATGTTGCGACGTCGCGAAAATGCGCAGCAGTTGAGTGCGCAAAGGGCTTCACCAAGATATTTCGGCGAGGAGAACCGCCCACAATATTCGAGCTGCGAGCGGTTAAGCATCACTGTCTTCTGTAACTCCACATTTTCCGTTAGTGGCTGGGTGCGCAAGCAGGCTTTTTAATGCCGTGCAAACCGTTCGCGATGACTTGTTGCGGCCGCCGGATGGCGGCGGCCCGAGGGAGTACCGGTGAAGTGCGGACAGCCGCATAAGCCCCGGATTTTGCTTGTGCTTGGGAAACCGCGATCGACTCGGGGATGGCAGATTTGCCCGGTGCGAAAGCGCTTGAGGTTATGGAGAAACATGCCTAACTTGCGGCATGCAACGAACAACAGACAGGGCGCGACCGCAGCGCATGCATGCGGCGTGTTTCGAGCCATAAACAAGGGGAGTTGTATGTCCAAACTCATTGTCGCAACCTTGGCGGCCGCGATGCTGGCGGGGTCGGCCATGCTCGCTTCCGCACAGGAGCGGGTCGTCAACGTCTATAACTGGTCCGATTATATCGACGACAGCCTCCTCGAGGATTTCACCAAGGAGACCGGCATCAAGGTCGTCTATGACGTCTTCGACTCCAACGAAATCCTGGAAACCAAACTGCTTGCCGGCGGCTCCGGCTACGACGTCGTGGTGCCGACTGCGAGCTTCCTGCAGCGCCAGATCGCTGCAGGGGTATTCCAGAAGCTCGACAAATCGAAGCTGCCCAATCTCTCCAACATGTGGGACGTGATCATGGAGCGTACGGCCAAGTACGATCCGGGCAACGAATATGCCGTCGACTATATGTGGGGCACCACCGGCATCGGCTACAATGTCGACAAGATGAAGGAAATTCTTGGCACCGACGCCAAGCCGGGCTGGGATGTCATCTTCAATCCCGAGATAGCGGCGAAGTTCAAGGACTGCGGCATCCACCTCCTCGACTCGGCAACCGATATCATGCCCTCGGCGCTTGCCTATCTCGGTCTCGACCCCGACAGCCATAAGCAAGCGGATCTCGAAAAGGCTGCCGATCTGCTCATGAAGGTCCGGCCCTATATCCGCAAGTTCCACTCGTCGGAATATATCAATGCCCTGGCAAACGGCGACATCTGCCTGGCCGTCGGATTTTCTGGGGATATCTTCCAGGCGCGTGACCGTGCCGCCGAGGCGAAGGCGGGTGTGACGGTCGATTATTCGATCCCCGCGCAAGGGGCGCAGATGTGGTTCGACATGCTGGCGATGCCGGCCGATGCGCCGCATGCCGCCGAGGCGCACGAATTCATCAACTACATGATGAAGCCGGAGGTCATCGCCAAGGCGTCCAATTACGTTTTCTACGCCAATGGCAACAAGGCCTCGCAACAATTCCTCGACAAGGAAGTGATCGAAGATACGGCCATCTATCCGTCGGACGAAGTGATGCAGAAGCTCTTTACCACGACGCCGTTCGAGGCGAAGGAGCAGAGGGTGCTGACTAGGCTGTGGACGAAGATCGTCACCGGTCAGTAAGAGCGAAAAACCAATTGCCCGGACCTCAGGTCCGGGCAATTTCTTGAGAGCGGGTTGCAGAAACGGTTTCAATTCGCAGCGGTTGGGCGCCGGCGACGCCGCGTCCATCGAGTGTGGCTTTCGGGGTTGAATGATGAAGTCTCTCGGTAGTATCCGGCGTTCTTTCGCACCATGGGCGGACCCCGCCTCCAAGCCCTTCATTTCCGTCAAGAACGTCACGAAGAAGTTCGGCGACTTTACCGCCGTCGACGATCTTTCGCTGAATATCTACACGCGCGAGTTCTTCGCACTGCTCGGCGCGTCCGGTTGCGGCAAGTCGACCCTGCTGCGGATGCTCGCCGGCTTCGAGCAGCCGACCTCCGGCGAGATCATCCTCGACGGCCAGAATCTCGCCGGCATCCCGCCCTATCGGCGGCCCGTCAACATGATGTTCCAGTCCTACGCGCTGTTCCCGCACATGACGGTCGAGAACAACATCGCCTTCGGGCTGAAGCAGGACGGCATGCCGAAGCCCGAGATCGCCGAGCGGGTGGCGCAGATGCTGAAGCTCGTCAAGCTCGAGAAATTCGCCCAGCGCAGGCCGCATCAGTTGTCCGGCGGCCAGCGGCAGCGCGTGGCGCTCGCCCGCTCCATCGCCAAGCGGCCCAAGGTGCTGTTGCTTGACGAGCCGCTTGGCGCGCTCGACAAGAAGCTGCGCGAGGAAACCCAGTTCGAACTGATGGATCTGCAGCAGGAACTCGGCCTCACCTTCGTCATTGTCACCCATGACCAGGAAGAGGCGATGACCATGGCCGACCGCATCGCCGTCATGAGCCACGGCAAGGTCGTTCAGGTGGCGACGCCGGCCGAGATCTACGAGGCGCCGAATTCGCGTTTCGTTGCCGACTTCATCGGCGACGTGAACCTGTTCGACGGCACGGTGATCGGGGTCGAAGGAGGCTCCCTCCGGATCGAGACGACGAGCGGAATTCAGCTCCGCATGGCCTCGCCGGAAAAACCCGCGAGCGGCGCAAAGGCTGCCGTCGCCATTCGTCCGGAGAAGATCAGGATCAGTCGCCAGCCACCCGACCACGCACCGGTCAATACGGCCGAAGGCGAGATCTGGGATATCGGCTATCTCGGCGACATGACCGTCTTCCATGTCCGCCTCAAGGACGGCAAGGTCGTCAAGGCGTCGTCGCTCAATGCCGTGCGCGCCGTCGAGGATCCGCTTGGTTACGACCAGCAGATCTGGATCTCATTCGGCGAAGATGCGGGCGTGGTGTTGAAGGATTGAAGCCATGGCGAAACTTGCCTCAGCCCTCGTCAGCCGGCTGGTGATCATCGTCCCCTATGCGTGGCTCCTGTTTTTCTTCCTCATCCCCTTCTTCATCGTCTTCCGCATCTCGCTGTCGCAGACTGCGGTTGCCATGCCGCCCTATACGCCGGTCTTCGATCTGGCGGGCGGGCTCGCCGGCATTCTGGAGAAAGCTCGCGAATTCTCCGTCGACAATTATGTCTGGCTGACCGACGACGCACTCTATTTCAACGCCTATGTGTCGAGCCTCGTCATCGCCGCCATCTCGACGTTGCTGACGCTGCTGATCGGCTTCCCGATCGCCTATGGCATGGCCAAGGCGCCGCGCTCGATCCGGCCGACGCTGCTGATGCTGGTGATCCTGCCGTTTTGGACGAGCTTCCTGATCCGCGTCTATGCCTGGATCGCCATCCTGAAGCCGGAGGGGCTGCTCAATCAGTTCCTGACGACGATCGGCATCATCGATCAGCCGCTGATCATCCTCAACACCAACTCGGCGATCTATATCGGCATCGTCTATTCCTATCTTCCCTTCATGGTGCTGCCGATCTATTCGGCGCTGGAGAAAATGGATAACTCGCTGATCGAGGCGGCGCAGGACCTCGGCTGCACGCCGACCAGCGCCTTCTGGCGCGTCACCTTCCCGCTGTCGCTGCCGGGTGTCGTTGCGGGCTGCCTGCTCGTCTTCATTCCGGCCGTCGGTGAATTCGTCATTCCCGACCTGCTCGGCGGATCGGAGACACTGATGATCGGCAAGACGCTCTGGAGCGAGTTCAATGCCAACCGCGACTGGCCGGTGTCGTCGGCGGTGGCGATCATCCTGCTTATGATCCTGGTGATCCCGATCGTCTATTTCCAGAACGTTCAGGCCAAGGCGGATAGCGAGGGCAAATAAGACATGGAAAAATGGTCCCGCTTCAACGTCGCCTCCGTCGTGCTCGGCTTTGGCTTTCTCTACCTGCCGATCGTGCTTCTGGTGATCTTCTCTTTCAACGAGTCGAAACTCGTCACCGTCTGGGCCGGTTTTTCGACCAAGTGGTACAGCCAGCTTTGGCACAATCAGGGGCTCCTCGATGCCGCCTGGGTGACCATTCGCGTCGGGCTGCTGTCGGCCACCTGCGCGACCGTTCTCGGCACTTTGGCGGCAGTCGCGCTGGTGCGCTATTCGCGCTTCCGCGGCCGTGTGCTTTTCTCCGGCATGGTCTATGCGCCGCTGGTCATGCCGGAGGTGATCACCGGCCTGTCGCTGCTCTTGCTGTTCGTGGCGATCGGGCTCGATCGCGGCTTCTGGACGATCACGCTCGCCCACATCACCTTCACCATGTGTTTCGTCGCGGTCGTGGTGCAGTCGCGCCTGTTGAGCTTCGACCAGTCGATCGAGGAGGCGGCGCTCGATCTCGGCGCGACCCCGGTCAGGACCTTCTTCGCCATCACCCTGCCGGTGATCGCGCCGGCGGTTTTCTCAGGTTGGGTCCTGGCTTTCACGCTGTCGCTCGACGACCTCGTCATCTCGAGCTTCACCACCGGGCCGGGTGCGACGACGCTGCCGATGAAGATCTACAGCCAGGTGCGCCTCGGCGTGACGCCGGAGATCAATGCGATCTGCACCATCCTGATCGGCATCGTCGCGCTGGGCGTCGTCGTCGCGTCGATCGTCACCAAGCGGCGGGAGGTGCATCGTGAAAGGGACGAGCGCGCCGCCATCGCGGCAATCGGCTGACGCGCTCTATTTCGGATCGACGAGCACGGAAAGCGGCGAGATGACCGCATTCGGCCATGAGCCGCCAACGAAGAAGAGAACCGGTTGGTTGCCGCTCGGTGCCTCGGTTTCGAGCGTCCCGGCAAGCGCCAGGCTGCCATTGCGATACGGGATGACGCCGGCGACCGATATCTGGCCTGACGGGCCGACGAAGTCGGCTTGGTCGAGTCGCGCCGTGCCGTTGGCAAAGCTTGCCTTTATGTTCGCGGACTGGAAGTCGAAGCTCGCCTCGTTCGCTTGCGAAAGCGAAAAGAACTCGCCCTTGCGAACGAGATCGGCAAAGGCGTGGGCGTCGAAGCCGGCGATGCTGCCATTCGCCAGCGAAAAGCTGAGATTGCCCGAAAAGTCTCCAGGACCGGCTGCCCAGACGGCGCGCTCGGTTCCAATATCGATGCTGAGAATTCCCCGGCCGGCCGGGATCGGGCCGGCGAGGCCGAAGCTGCCGAGCACCGCGGCGAAATCGGCGTCCTTGAGGCGCGCCTGCAGCCGGCCGCCATGCTCCAGCCCTTGATCCGAGAGAACGGCGCGGCCGCTGAGGCTGCCGTTGGCGTAATTGCTGTCGCCGATGTCTAGCGAAGCGCGTTTCCCATCGATCAACACCCCTGCGGCCACGTCCGTGAGGTGCAAGGGACCGGCGAGGACCTCCTGAGAGGACAGCCGTATGTCCGTGTGCCAGGCGCCGACAAAGGTCTCCACCAGACGCCACAGACGGTCGTCCCGGCCAAGCGGCGTGAGCGCCGCGACAGGAACGCCGTTGAGGTCGATGCGATCGAAGGCGAGCGTCCCCTCGACGCTCGGCGCCTTGCCGTCCTGCAGGGCGATATCCAACACGCCGGTCGCGCTGGCGCCGCCCATCGTGAACGCCAGATCGTCCAGCTTGAGCGTCTTTTCGCCCGTCGTCACTCTGGTGTCGATGCTAAGCCCGCCGGAAGGCAGCGTCTCAGTCGACATGCCCTGGTACCACTGAACGAGTGTTGCCAGGGAGGTTGCGGACATCTGCAGATGACCCGACGCGAAGGGAACGGATGAAAGATTGCCGACGCCCTCGAAGGAGAAGGTCACGGGCGCCGATGTGATCGAGGTCTTGAGCGAGGCGTTTCGTCTCGCGAAAAGAGCGAGCGGGTCCTCGCAGACGATCGCCCAGGCAACCTCCTCGCCACGCAGCCGCGCCGACAGTTGCGCGCTCAATCGCTCGGCGAAGGAGGGCCATTTGATCGTGCCGGAAATTCCGGCAATGTCGACGTCGTTGCCGCCGCCCGTGCGGTCGAGCACGCGCAGCCGGCCATTGACGACGGCGATGTCTCCGAAGGGGGTTTCTCGAGCTGATACGGGAGCCTCGGGCGGCGCGAGCCAATGCGGCGTTTGCCAATTTGTCGTGCCGTCAGCCCGGCGCTCGATCGTGATGACGGGATCGACAAGGCTGATGTCCTCGAGCGTCGGGTCGCCGAGAAGGGCCGAAAGCGGGTTGAACGATGCGGTAATGCGGCCGATTTCGGCAAGCGGCCGGGGATCTGGGCCGATCGATTCGATCGTCGTCGAAGGCAGGGTCAACAGCAGCTCCGGCCAGAACCGGATTTCCGGTTCACCATTGATCTTGCTCTTGCCGCCCGACCAGCCGTCGAGCGTCCGCTCCATCGTGGCGCGCACGCCGCTTGTCGAAACGAGCAGGGGCAGCGTGGCGTTGTAGCCGATGGCAAGAAGGACGCCGACTGCGGCAGACCAGACCAAGTGGCGACGGCGCAGACGCAGCCTCAGGACGCGCGATAGTTTTCGGATCAATCTCGTCATGTCGGTCGGGTCGCGTCGCCTTCGGTGAAACCGTCTGGATAGGCCCTGAAGAGGGCAAATGCAACTGACATGGAAATGTCGTCTTCGCGAGGGCGGTGCCGCCATCCACGCTGTTTATTTTGCGTTGCAGCATGGTATAGAACAAGGCCAGAGGAGTGGAGGAACGCATGCAAACAGATCGACCTTTGTGGGTTCCTGATGCCGAGACGCTTGCGCGGAGCCCGATGGCTGAGTTCATGGCCTGGTGCGAGGAGCGCTTCGGCCGCAGGTTCTCCGACTACGATGCCTTTCACCAATGGTCCGTGACTGAGCGCGGCGATTTCTGGACCGCCGTATGGGAGCATTGCGGCGTCATCGGCGAGCGCGGAGACCAGGCGCTGATCAACGGCGAGCGGATGCTGGAGGCCCGCTTCTTCCCGGAGGCCAAGCTCAACTTTGCCGAAAATCTGCTGCGCGGGAGTGGTGGCGATGCCGCTCTGGTCTTTCGTGGCGAGGACAAGGTCCGTTATCGGCTCTCCTGGGATGAGTTGCGCAGCCTCGTGTCACGCCTGCAGCAGGCGCTGAAGGCGCAAGGGATCGGCGTCGGCGACCGTGTCGCGGCGATGATGCCGAACCTGCCGGAGACGATCGCCCTGATGCTCGCCACTGCCTCGGTCGGCGCCATCTGGTCCTCCTGTTCCCCGGATTTCGGCGAGCAGGGCGTTCTCGACCGCTTCGGCCAGATCGGCCCGAAGCTTTTCGTCGTTTGCGATGGCTACTGGTACAACGGCAAGCGCCAGAACGTGGACGCAAAGGTGCGCGCCGTTGCGAAGACGCTCGGCGTGCCGACGCTTGTCGTCCCCTATGCGGGCGACAGTCCCGGGCTCGCGGCGGCAATCGACGGTGGCGTGACGCTTCCCGATTTCATCGCCGGGTTCGAAGCCAAGCCGCTCGAATTCGAGCGCCTGCCGTTCGGCCATCCGCTGTACATCCTGTTTTCCTCCGGCACCACCGGCGTGCCGAAATGCATTGTTCATTCGGCCGGCGGAACGCTTCTCCAGCACCTCAAGGAACACCGTTTCCACTGCGGCCTGAAGCAGGGCGACAGGCTCTTCTACTTCACCACCTGCGGCTGGATGATGTGGAATTGGCTGGCCTCCGGCCTGGCCGTGGGCGCGACCCTGTGCCTCTATGACGGCTCACCTTTTTATCCGGACGGCAACGTCCTCTTCGATTTCGCCGCCGCGGAACGCTTCGCCGTCTTCGGTACTTCGGCAAAATATATCGATGCGGTGCGCAAGGGCGGTCTCACCCCGGCGACGACGCACGATCTTTCAGCCCTCAGGCTCCTCACCTCGACCGGCTCGCCGCTGTCGCCGGAAGGCTTCTCCTTCGTCTATGAGGGGATCAAATCGGACGTGCAGCTCGCCTCGATCTCGGGCGGCACGGACATCGTCTCCTGTTTCGTGCTCGGCAATCCGCTGAAGCCGGTCTGGCGCGGCGAAATCCAGGGGCCGGGGCTCGGTCTTGCCGTCGACGTCTGGAACGACGAAGGCAAGCCGGTGCGCGGCGAGAAGGGCGAGCTCGTCTGCACCAAGGCATTTCCGTCGATGCCGGTGATGTTCTGGAACGATCCCGAGGGTACCAAGTATCGCACCGCCTATTTCGAGCGCTTCGACAATATCTGGTGCCATGGCGATTTTGCCGAATGGACGCCGCATGACGGCATCATCATCCACGGCCGCTCCGACGCGACACTCAATCCGGGTGGCGTGCGCATCGGCACGGCGGAAATCTACAATCAGGTCGAGCAAATGCCGGAGGTCGCCGAGGCCCTCTGCATCGGCCAGGATTGGCAGGACGACGTCCGGGTGATCCTCTTCGTGCGCCTGGCGCCCGGCGTTGTGCTGACCGAGGAACTGTCACAGGAGATCAAGGCGCGGATCCGCACCGGCGCCTCGCCGCGGCACGTGCCGGCGAAGATCATCCCGGTCGCCGACATTCCGCGCACCAAATCCGGCAAGATCGTCGAGCTTGCGGTGCGCGACGTGGTGCACGGGCGTCCGGTCAAGAACAAGGAGGCACTGGCAAATCCCGAGGCGCTCGAACTCTTTGCAGGACTGGATGCGCTGAAGAGCTGAGGATCGCCGATCCGTTAACCTGTTCGCCCCTGCGGAATTAACCAAGCAAGCCGAGTTGCGGCCCATTCCCTAAAATTGTCGGGTCTGGCGGTAAGGTCTTGTTTACGTTTGCCGGGGCATGGTCGAGCCCAACTGGAGGCCGGTCCATCAAGGTGCCGGTGCCGCAGCAGCGATGCTGTCACAGACATGACGTCCCGAGTTCTCGAGCATTTGTTGGTTAGCATGACTTCAGAGGCGGCCGCGAGCTGCCTCTTTTTTTGCCCGGATGAACCCTACAGCGCCGTGCGCCTTTTCAGGCGCACAAAGGTCGCTGTAGCACGTTTTTGTCCTTAAATCGGCTACGATTTACGAAAACATGCAGCAGCCTATGAGCGGCTTTCGAGCGAGCGCGACACCAGAATGACCGGGATCATGCCTGCGACGACGATGATCATGGCGGCCACCGAGGCATCCTCGACCTTCGCGCGCGACGCATCCTCGTAGACGAGCGTGGCGAGCGTATTGAAATTGAACGGCCGCAGCATGATCGTGGCGGAAAGCTCCTTCATCGTCTCGATGAAGACGAGCAGCGCCGACGTCAGCACCGCCGGGCGCATCATCGGCAGAAGCACCGAGCGCAAGGTCTGGGCGCTGGTGCGGCCGAGCGCCCGGGCAGCCATGTCGAGATGCGGCGAGAGCTTGTGAAAGCCGGCTTCCAATGTCCCTTCGGCCATTGTCAGAAACCGCACCGCGCAGGCATAGACGATGGCAAAGCCCGTGCCGCTGAGGACGAGGCCCGTGGAAATACCGAAGAGTTCGCGCATCCGCGCATCCAAGGCATTGTCGAGGGCTGCGAGCGGAAAGAGCACGCCGATCGCCAGTACCGTGCCCGGCACCCCATAGCCAAACGAGGCGAGCCGTCCGGCGACTTCCGTGATCGGCGAGCGGCCGGTGCGGGCCGCATAGGCCAGAACGAAGCCCAGGAACACGGCGGCAAGTGCGGTCAGGCTGGAAACCAGGACGCTGTGCAGCAATGCGTCGATGAGGCGCGGCGCCAGGAAATGGTCGAGGCGCTTCAGCGCGTAGTTGCCTAGGATCAGGAAAGGAACGGCGAATCCCGAGAGCACCGGCAGGAGGCACGCGAGCGTTGCCGCCCATTTCTTCCAGCCGGAAAGCTCGAGGCGCGCCGCGTCGTGGACCGCGGCGGTCGTCTTCTGGCTGGAGAAGCGCTGGCTGCGCCGCGCGGCGCGCTCGACCATCATCAACGCGACGATGAAGACCAGCATGATGCAGGCGATCTGCGCCGCACCGGCAAGGCTGCCGCGGTTGAGCCAAGTGTCGAAGATGGAGAAGGTCAAGGTCTGGACGCCCAGAAACTCGACCGCGCCGATGTCGTTCATCGTCTCCATGGCGACAAGCGTCAGGCCGATCACGATAGCCGGCCTTGCCATCGGGATCTGGATTTTCAGGAAGACCTTGAGCGGCCCGGCGCCCAGCGTGCGCGCCACATCCGCGGCCGCACGGCCCTGCATGAGAAACATCGAGCGGCAGGCAAGGTAGATATAGGGATAGAGGACCGAGCTCATTACCAGCACCGCGCCGCCCAGCGAGCGCACGTCCGGAAACCAGTAGTCCCGGCTCGTCTGAAAGCCGAACAGCGTCCGGATCAGCCCCTGGACGGGTCCGGTGAAGGTGAGGAGCTCGCCGAAGGCATAGGCCGCGAGATAGGCGGGTATGGCGAGCGGCAGCACGAGCGCGGCGGAGAGAAGGCGGCGCAGCGGAAATTCGCAAGTCGCGACCAGCCACGCCGTCAAGATGCCGACGACGGCCGTCGCCGCTCCCGTCAGCCCCATGAGCATCAGCGTCCGCATGGTCGCACGGGGGATCACGTTCTCGATGAGGTGCGGCCAGTCCGCGCCGCCGCCGGTGACCGCAAGCCACGCGATGGCGACGATCGGCATCAGCACGACCGCCGAGGCGAGGCCGGACCAGCTTGCGAGCAACCGATGCGTCAGGCCCGAGCCCGACTTGGCATAGCGTCGCTTGAGGCTTTTGGCGGTGAAGTGCAAACGATCCGTTCCGGGGCAAGGTTCTGTTGGCGGGTGTCAAACTGGCTCCCGCAGGTCAACATTTCCTTACAGCATCGGCCCTCAGTTCGCCAAGACGCGTTGCGACGGGAAGGATATTTCAACCAGCGTTCCCTCGTTCGGCGCGGAGCTGATGCCGAACTGAGCCCGGTTCGCCTCGGCCATCGCCTTCGTCAGCGGCAGGCCGAGGCCGGTACCCTCGCCACGCTTGCGCCCGCCGGTCGTTACCTGCCTGAAAGGCTTCATCGCCTGGTCGAGTTCGTTGCGCGTCATGCCGATTCCCGTGTCGCGGATCCGCAGGATGACGCTGCCGTTCGTCTCGTAGGAAGTCGACACGACGATCTGCCCGCCGGACGGCGTGAAGCGGATGGCGTTCGCCAGGATGTTGAGCGCAATCTGCTTGATCGACCGGCCGTCGGCCACGACCTCCGGCACCGAGCCGGAGAGCGAGGTGCGGATGATCACGCGTTGGCTGTTGGCCTGCGGCTGCACCAGCGATACCGCTTCGGAAACCGCGTCGTTGAGGTCGACGGCGCTGAAATCGAGTTCCATCTCGCCCGCCTCGATCTTCGAGATGTCGAGCAGGTCGTTGACGATGTCGAGCACATGCCGACCCGACCGGCCGATGTCGCCGGCATATTCGATGTAGCGCGGATTGCCGATCGGCCCGAAATGCTCGCTCGCCATCATGTCGGAAAAGCCGATGATGGCGTTGAGCGGCGTGCGGATCTCGTGGCTCACCCTTGCCAAAAACTCGGTCTTGTGGGCGTTCGCGGTCTCGGCGGAGCGTTTGGCGTTGCGCAGTTCCTCCTCGGTCCGCTTCCACTGGGTGATGTCGCGGATGACGGCGCAATAGCCGTTGGAGGAGGAGAGCCGCCCGATGGTCATGAACAGCGGAATGAAGCCGCCACCCGCCTCTCGGCCGATCACTTCCCGGCCATCGTTGAGCACGCTTGCCACACCATGTCCGGAAAGGCCGTGGAGGTAGTCGATCACCGCCTTCTGGCTCTCATGGGCGAAGAGGGCGGCAAACGGCTTTCCGCGCATCTCGTCTTCGTCATAGTTGAAGAGCGCGCTTGCCGAGCGGTTCATCGTGCGAACGTCGCCGTCGTGCCCGAGGACCACCACGCCGTCGGTGGCCGTTTCGAGGATCGAGCGCAGCTCGTCGATTTCCATCCGCAACCGCGCTTCGCCTCCCGCCGAGGCGTCCGCACCGGCCGAAGGCGTATCGGCGGCGCGCGCGGCTGCCGGAGCCAAGGCGAGCATCAGTGCGCTTCTCCCCTCCCACTGGATCGAATGGAGATGGGCGCTGACCGGTGCAAGCTGACCATTGGCGCGCACCAGGGTCATCGTCCCGTCCGACTCACGCTCTCCGGATTCGGTACCATAGGCGAAGAGGGCTTCCAGCCCTCCCTCCTGCTGGAAGGCCTCGAGCTTCGGATAGCCGGTCAGCCGCAGAAATTCTGGATTGGCGTGCAGCAGTTCGTCGCCGTGATGAATGATAAGGGCGACGGGCAGCCGGTCGAGGATTTCGCTGCTCATGCCGACGCCGCCGCGCGGGGCAGGGGGCGCCTCGTCGCCGGCCCCGGGCATCATCTCCTCCTGCCGCGCGGCAGTAATCTCTTCCGGCGACAGGCTTTCCATGTCGGGAGCGGCTTCGGCCGGGGACGCCGCGTCAACTGGACGCTTCTCCTCCTCGTCCGCCGCAGCCGGCGGCGTCGTCTCGTCGAAATGGGCGCCAAGCTGCCGCGCGATCTCGCGGAAGGCCGCCTGTTCGCCGCGCGTCAGCACCCCGGAAGCCCCTGGCCGGCGCTCGTCGAGATCGATGACCTTGTCGGAAGGCTGTCGTGCCGGCGTGTCTACAATGCGAAGGGCGGGCCGCTCGCCGGCAAAGGGGTCCTCCGCCGAAGACGGTTCGGGCTCGCTCGGCGGGAAATCGGTTCCGTCGGACGCGCGGGACGCCGCTTCCGTCTGATCTCGGTCGGCGTCCGGTCCGCCAGGCGCGTCCTCAGCCCGTGCTTCGACAGGCATGTCCTTGTGCCCGGGCGTGTCGGTATGGCCGAGCGACAGCCCACTCGCTTTTTCGTCTTCAACCGCATCGGCGATCCTCACGATGCCGAAGCCGCGAAAGCCGTCGAACTCGCGCGAACGGGAATAGGTCGGCAGTGCTGCGAGATCGACCGGCACCTTGAGGCTCGTCCCCTCGATCGGCCATAGGATGGTCTTGCCGGACCAAGTGTCGCGCCGATGCAGAAGCGCGTTGATCTTGTCGTCGGGATCGAGCTCGTAGCGAGCCGCAAGCTCGACGAAGGTCAGGCCGACCACGTCGGCCGATTTCGGGCCGACGGCGGCTGCGAATTCCTCGGAGATTTCGCTGAAGCGTCCCTGCGCGTCGATTTTCCACACGAAGCGGACGGCCCGGCTGCCCGGCGTGAAGGCAAAGCCCGACGCCGCAGCCGCGGCACTGTCGGCATCTGATGTTGCCACTTCCGGCGCGGGCTCGGGGGCCTCGGCGCTTGGCGCCGGTCCTGCCGCTTCGTCGCTGGGCTGGAGAACCCCGCCCTGTTCTTCATCGAGGCCCGGCATATCGGTCGCGGCTGGATCTGTAGTCGGCTCGGCTTCGGAAACATCTCCTTGCACCGGTGTTTCGACAGGCTCGTCCAGTGTGGTCGGCGAAGGCTGCTCGGTCTCGACTTCCGGCGCTGCTGCGTCGATCGCGTCGGGCTCGTCCTTCGCGGTCGCTTCCCCGGCATCCGGCGCTTCGAGCGTGGTTTCCACGGCAAAGAGAAGATGGAGGGCCGGGTGATCGGAAATCTTGCCGATGGCGGCGGGCAATTGCCCCTTCTCGGTCGCGACGAGGCGCTTGATCAGCCGGTCCTTTTCGCGCGCCACCGCCGAGACGAGCGTCCGCCGGATCTCGCCCGACAACCCCAAATGCTCGAATCCGGGCGATCGGGCGACGATGTCGCCATCGTCGTCGAGCACGGCCATGTGCGTGTCCGGTCCGTCCAACCCGGCGATCATCGCGGCGGCGCGTTCTTCCGCCGAAAGCGCCTTGCCGTTGTGCGGGGCGGTGAAGAGAACGGCCTCCTCGCCCGGCCGGATGCGGATCATTTCCACGGTCGCGTTGAGCGGCAGCCTGCGGAAGCCGGCCGCTATCCGGATCAACAGCTGGCGACGGTCGCCAACGGCGGCAAGCTGCTCTGCGGCAGCACGCAACTGGCGCAGAGAAAGATCGTTGGCGCTCAAGGCGCTGTCGATGAAATCGTAGACCGATGCGACGCCGAACAGCTTGGCGCCCTGGTCGTTTGCCCACAGGACGCGCGCCAGATCCTTCGAAAAGAGAACCGCCGCATCCCCCCGGGCAAAATGCTCCCGCACCCGTGCATGCACGGCAATGTCGATGAAAGGATACTGTCTCGCGGGCATGGGCAGGCCTATTGACGGGTCTCTACAGTGCCATACGCCGACGCAAGGGACGTCGCCGTAGCACTTTGAATTCCTTCATGCTTAGTTCCTTGATCGTCTCCGATCCAAGGAACACGCGGTATCGCGTTAACGTTCTATTAATACCCGGCGCTCCTGCGAGGGTCCAGCGACGGCTCCCTTTCCGCCCCGCCTTTCGCCGCGCAAGGTTAATGGGATTTGTGCACTGCACAATTTTGTTGCAATGCACAAAGATATCGACTATAAGACCGTCATCACCCACTGAGGCGCCTCTGAAGAGGGCCACACCAAGGAGCGCATACCATGGCTACCAAGAAGACCGAAGACGCATTCGCCCTTTCCTTTGACCCGGCCAAGTTTACCGACAGCTTCCGCGATTTCGCCGAAAAGGGCGCCGCGCAGTCGAAGGACGCCTATGCCAAGATGAAGACCGCCGCCGAAGAGGCAACGAAGACCGTCGAAGCGACGCTCGAAAGCGCCCAGTCCGGCTCCGTCGAGCTCGGCCTCAAGGCCATCAACGCGCTGCGCACCAATGCTGAGAACTCCCTCTCGCACATGGAAGCGCTGCTCGGCGTGAAGTCGCTGTCCGAACTCGTCGAACTGCAGACCGCTTTTATCCGCAAGCAGGCTGAACTGGCCGTCGAGCAGGCGAAGACGATGCAGGAAGCCACCCGCAAGGTCGCCGAGGACGTCGCCAAGCCCGGCAAGGAAGCCGCCGAAAAGGTCGTTTCCACCTTCAAGAAAGCCTGATCGGTCCAGCCGCGATCGTTCAAAATTGCTCTACAGCGCCGTGCGTCTTATCAGACGCACGGCGCTGTAGCATTTTGAATTGCTGCATATTCTTTTCCTTGAATCGGCGACGATTTAAGGAAACATGCAGCAGGGACCGGGTGCTTGCCATCCGGTCTTTTTGCTTGATAATCTCAAGTTAAGGCTTGCATATCGGCTGAAGTGACCGTATGTGAGCCGCCAACGCGACCATCCAAGCGATTTGGGGTCGCGCCCCGAGTGCGGTTGTAGCTCAGTTGGTTAGAGCGCAGGTTTGTGGCACCTGAGGTCGGTGGTTCGAGACCACCCAACCGTACCATTTTCCCCTAGGGAAATCAGCCACTTACGAGAATTAGAGGAAGCTAAAGTCTTCTAAATTCGAGCCATTCCGACCCGCCATACCGTCACCATACCAATCGTCATAGCCCAGAGAGCGCCTGCGTTTGTCCACAGATTTGGGCTGAACTGATTCCTAGAACAGCAGCGGTGGTACGATACCGAGCCAATCTGAGCACGTATTTCTGCAAGATTCGACTTCGCGCTCAGAATGCAAAGCCGGTCTGATAGGCTCCCTTGTCGAGCCGGACGACACCGAGAAGAGTCCATTGCTTCGGGCGCTTCGCCAGCGTCCCCAGGATGAAGACGATACCCTTCTCGACGTATTCGCCTTCGTATTTCTCCTTCAGCATTTGAAGCGTACGTGCCTCTCCGTAGGACTGGCGCCACTTCCAGAACGCGGTATGCGTCTCCCAGTCGCCACACTGGTGAGTGTGGCGTACGCCTGACTGATCCGTGTAGCTGAAAGCGAGCATATGCGGCGTGGGTTCGAACGGCTCAACCTCCTGGTCGAGCATATTCGCCTGCCGGGCAGACCGCTCATACGCTGCAGCCTCCTGCTGTATGGCAGTCGCAGGTTTGGGGCGGTGGATGAAGCGGACCTGCTGTGGGCGGATTGCGGTCAGGGATCGACCTAGTTCGGCAGCGGCTTCCATTGTTGGCGTGATCAGCGGTTCGAGCAGGTGCCGTTTCTCATCCGATGCACACTTCCCGATGTTTTTGATGGTGCCCTGTAGCACCTTGCAGCTTTCGGCCCGCTTGTCCTGCGAATTAGGCACGTAGTCGAATGCGACCTTGTCCCAACGACCGAAAGTCTCTCCGCCATGCCGGTACCGGATGGGATAGAGCCGCTTCCATTCACCGTCAGCGGTGATGCCGGCGCAGCAAACCGTCTCAGAGTGCCCGGTGCTCGGCCGTGGCAGAGCCTTTACTAGGATTGTGACCTGGCAGCTTTTCCGGGTTGCGCTCATACCTGTCTTTCTTGTCAACGAATAAGTCGAAAGAAATCAAGTCATAATCTCTAAGTTGAGTCGCCACAATCTGCCGATGACAGGTGCTAGGATCCCGCTCGTAGCACATCAGGCAGGTCAATTTTGCCTTCGCAACATCTGCAACATCGCGAACGGCCTGTTGCGCTGCTTCCGTCGCTAGATGCTCACCGAAGACTTTCCGGAATGTCACGAAGTCGCCGGCACGGGCGGCCTCTCGACCCGGCTTGGGGTCGCCAAGGTCCTTGGCATGAATGTACCGGATTCCGTGCTCCTCCAGTCGCGCAGCAAGGCCGTTTTTGGAAAAGCCTTTCTTCCGGGAGACAGTGACCGCTCGGACATCGACTAGAACCTCGACACCCGCGACTTCGAGGGTTTTGACGAAATCATCGATCGTTGAGCCTTCGTAGCCGATCGTCATCAAGCTCGTCATGTGCATTCCTTTCGACCCCGAAGCATGGAGAAGGTATCTATCGCCGACGGGACTTGCCCGAGAGTTAATTTTCGATGACCTTTACGGTGAAGATATGAAGATGCAAGGACCGACGCCGCGTCTCCGGTCGACAACCGTCGCATGCTCGCAGCATCCCCGCGACCTGTCTATCTTCTTATCTTCTCAGACTCGGCTTGACTCGCGAACGGGCGAGAACAAAATAGGAACAAATTCGTTGACTAGTATAACATTCCTATGGAGATCGCCTATGTCCCAGCAGCTTGCCCTCCATATCGCAGCGGAAGAAGCCGGCACCCAATCGACCGAATCCGTCGACCTCGCCGTGTCTGTGCTCAAAGCCCACGATGGCGATGCGATTGCTGCCATCCGATCTCTGCTCCTCGACGCCGATTTCCTGCGAGACCAGTTGTGGATCGCGAGCAGTCTGATGTCTAAAGGCATCTCCCGGGGATGGAAGCCCCAATACGAGCGCGTAGAGCAATGAAACACCGTCGAGGCATCGATCTCGTCAAGGAAGTCGCCGACACCGGATATACCGTCAGCGAAGGCAGCCGCAGGGGAGCCGGGTCTACGGAATATCTGTATCGCGTCGAGGTCTGGAGCGATCCACCCGAAGCTGGCGGCGAGCTGCTGGAGACGATATCCAGATCCACGGACCACTCGGTAAGCTGTGCGGCGCTGAAGGCGGCAATCCGGCAGCGACCTGGCAAAGTGCTGATCCATCTGAACGGTCGCTTCAAGATGTCGGCCGAGAAAGCACCGGATCTACCTCTCCCGGAGCATCTGCGGCCGCTCGGGCGGAGGGGGCGGCCGCAGTCTTCAAATCGTATGATGTCGACCGTATGACGCTCTCGCAGCTCGAGGACTGGTATGTCCTCGGCGGCAAGTGCGCGGCGTGCACGCATAAGGGTTTCGTCGATCGCTGGGAGCTGGCGCGGCGCGTCGGTAAGCACGCCGTCATCGCGGCTCTCATGCCCCGGCTGCGGTGCACGGCTTGCGGCAACAAGGGCGACAATACGTGGGTGACGGGCAGGATCAAGCGATAGCGATCGCACTCTCTTAACCTCGCCGGCAGAATTGGGGCTCACAGCGAGTCAGGGTCCGTATAGCGTCGCCTCCCGTGATCAACAGGAGGTGCCGCGTATGACGATCTTCACATCCCGCGACCCCGCAGGCCGCGCCTGCTTGGAACTCGGTCTCCTGACCGCCGGCATCGTATCCTCTATGGCAGACGCGCACGCTGCTGGTCGCCAGGCTGCCGAGGAGCGCGCCGAACGCCGCGCAGCCTACCAGTACGCATGCGAGGTGTCGGAAGCCCGTGGTCGCGCTGACGATCTTGGCCGCGTCGCTATGCGTGCGGTTCGCCACGTGGCTTCGCTTGAAGCAGAAGTCCGCCGTCTTCGCACCGCTCTCGAGCAGCGCCAGGCACACATCGACCGCCTCCGCGGAGTTGCAGCATGAGCATGATCCCAGACTTGTCCGACGAAGGCCTCGTGAAGCAGTTTGGGGATGTATTGTTCGAAATTCCCGAGCTTTGGGAAGCGTTGCGGCGCTTCGAACTAGAAAGCCGTCCGACATCGCTATCGGGCGGCTTCAATATCAGGAGCAACTCGATTTCAGTGCAGCGTGGCGGGGGTATGCTTCGGCTGCAGGTTCGGAATTCCGGGGGCATGATATAGCTCCCTTTGGACTTGCCGGAACAACGCCGCGATCTGCTGCCGCTTCCACTCTTCTTCATCCTCTGCGCTCGGGATCGCATAGATCTCGGGCGCTTCTGTTTCCGCAGCCGCCTTAGGGTAGCTCGGCAGCACCTCCCGCCGCTCGAGGCTACGCGCGCAGCCGCCCTTCGTTGACATCGCTAGCTTGCTGAGAGCTTCGTCGGATAGCCGCAGGAGCCAATCTTGCTGGCCGAAATCGAGCGCCGACAGATCCATCGTCGCGCGGCCGGCAACGTCGGCCTTGGCGTATGCGCGGACGATCTCCGCAGGAGACATCTCGCGCGTGATAGCATCGACGGCGGCTTCCTGTTCCTGTGCGAGCTGCTTCGCGTCTTCGACGTCTTCTTTCCGGATGTTTTGGAATCCTTGGGTGCTTGGTGGCGTGAGCATGCCGAGCCACCGCAGTAGCGGCGCGAAGATGGCTGCCAGCAGCGCGAATGCGGCCTCAATCCAAGTCATCGGATTCAGCCAGTTCCAAGCCGATTTCTTTTTCTTTTCCATGACGACACCTCCTTGTTCGTGAGAGCAGGATTTCGCCGGCGGCCAAAAGCGACAAACGGCCGAAAACCTCATGGAAAAATCCGTTGACACTTCTCGGAAAAACCGAAGGTCGTTAACCTAAGTAATTGTTGACAATAAATTTTTCGGATTTTCACTCTTGCCTGTATCGGCCGACGGATACAGCATTGTCATATCAGCAGCACTGAGGCGCTAAGACAAGGAGATCTGAAATGACTACCGTGACACTTTACAAGACGCATTCCGGTTTCGCGAATGTCGCTGACGATTGGTCGCTCGACGGAGGTGACGCAAACGAGTTCCGCGGCGACTACAGTCAGGACTTCGTACTGCCCGCTCGCGTAACTCTGGGCAAGACCATTTTTGGATCCCCGGCGCTCTTCGACGGGGAAGGCGAATATGTTCACCTCAGCATCAATAAAGGCGGTCAGCCGATCGTATTGGTCGGTTTCGACTGGCACGCCCTACAAGCCGCCTGACGATGGCTCCATTGGCCGGAGCCGAAACCTTCCTCCGGGAGGTTGCGGTAGCCAAAATCACCAGATGACAACGACGGCCGCGGGAACGCACCAAAACCAACAGAGAGAATCCGAAATGGAACTACAAATCGACGTCGAGCTGCCGCAGGAAGTGCAGCCGACCTACCACCTCACGATCGGCGAGATCACCGCGCACTATCGCGATGTCATGTCCGTCCTGGACGCGCACGGCATCTCGCAGGAGCAAGCGGCGGCCGCTCTTGGCCTGTCGCCGACGACGCTGACAGCCTATGGCCGCGGATACGGCACGGCTGCGCACCGCACGATTCCCGCGGCCACACTAGACCGACTCCGAGATATTGCCGTCGACGGGTACTGGCGCGCGGCTGCGGCCCCGTATCGTGCTGAGGTTGCCGGCGACGACAAGCCCCTATATTGCGTACCGATCTGGCATGCGGTGGACAACTGGGGACTCCTCAAGGCCCGTCACCCTCATCCTCTCCGCGCGCTCGAAGTTGCCGACAAATGCGGCGGCTGGGTGCGGGTTGGATGGTCGGCGGATCCGCTCACGGAAAAGCTGCCGCCGATCGATGACCGCGCAGCTATCCGGAGCCGTTGGCGCAAGTCGGCAAGGCGGATCTACCAGGCTTTCGGCGCTGATGTCGAAGACGCGGCTGCGCTCCTATGCGGCATCGCAGACTGCTGCCGCTACAGCCTCTGGCAATACAGGACCGAATATGGGCCGTGGAAGCTGCAGGTTTCTCTGTCGCAGGTGCTCAAGCTGGAGGCGGCGTGCCGTGATCTGGAGGGCGGCGATGAAATCCGACCATACGAATCCGACGTGCGCAGGGCCATGGCCGACCTGGAGGATTTTTGACGATGGCGCGCGTAATGAGAGACGCAACCGTCGAAGCGACGGCGAACAAGATTTTCAGGTCATGCGGCGCGTCATGGACATCATTCGACGAGTTCAGTCATCACCACCATTGGGAGTCGGTCGTCAATGCGTGGGCGGCAGGAGCCACTCGCTCGCTGACAGACGAAGACCGTCATGCCCTCGTAGAGCGACTGCAGATCATCGATGCTGACTGGATCACAAATAAGCGCGGCGAATGACGAGAACGGCAAAAGCAGCGGCGAAGCGTGCCGCATACGATGAGGCGATGGCAGCGCAGACGGAGAAGCCAAAGGCCTCGAAAGCGCGCTGGGTCAAGCACACGTGGGATGAGAAAACCGACAGCTTGAAGACGCACTACTGGCCGGCAGCGTTCCCCGGTGCGAAAGGCTGGCACCGCGAAGGCAGCCTGGACGAGATCGAACAGCGCGAGAATGCCGGGCAGCGTAGCCTATTTTAGTGAACGAGGAGACATATTGAAACCCACAGAGGCTGGGAGGTGATCCCGGCCTTAGTCGTTGTGGTTGCATCTGTCGTCGTGTTAAACGTGCTAAAGGGACAGGCTTGGGGAGCGACTATGGATCCGCGACTAGAGTTGGATGAGCGGCTGGATCGGCTTGAGCGAGGCCAGGTGCCGTTCGTCGAAAGCTATCGAGAAACTGTTCTCGAGCCGCAGCCGCTCGGCAAGCCACACGAGCGCGAGATCATCGTCGTCCGGATCGACAAGTCAAAGCTGAAGTTCTACTCAGCTCTGGTCGTCTTCGTAATCCTGGGATTCGTCATCGCCGTTGTGTCGGCATTGAGAGAATGAAGTCTCAGAAACCCCCACCGCACCTCGTCTATGGCAATCCGGATGCGATGCAAGCGCGGTTCGGCCTGCCCACGAGAGCTCGTATTACATCGCCGGGATAATCGTATTCGCCGCCGCGATCGAATATCACCTCGAACGGTACATCTGGCGTATCAACAACATCGATCCGAAGGGACAACGTCCTAAGACAGACGGAAAACCAGTATCTGATTGGATCCGGACGCTCTCAGCTTATGCTGCTACATTGCCCGAAGCCGACGGCAGGATGATGTTGGAGACGTGGTGCAAGGCCGCCGAGTCTGCTTTCAAGATCCGCCACGACATCGCTCATGGAGTTCCGGTGAACGCGGAAGGGGCCGTTGCGTTCAACCGAAATCCGAGATGGCATGGAGAGTTGAGGTCGCGAGAGCACACCGACTTTTGGGCTGATGAGCCCGTTTTGAAGCTTGTCCGCGACTCAATGGCCGTCCTTGTTCGTATGATTTCGGAACTTCAGAATGGGCACATCTCTACAGATGACGTTTCATCTGCTGACATGAGGATGAAGGCGCTGAGGAGCGCTGCCTCGATCCTGGGAGACCCAAGTTTCGAGAAATACTGATCACTTAGGCTGTACCAGACGCCGGACTGCAGCGAGCTTCGTCCTGCAATCCTCACCGGCTGCGGCAGCTTCACGAGGTACTGGGCGACATCATGCTGCGACAACCATGTGGATCCGGCGACGGGTTGCCGCCCTGGAAATGTAGGCGTTCGCCGCGCGCCGCCACGACTTGATCTCGGCGGTGTCTGCTTTCATGCCGTCGATTTCCGTCTTCATCGCAGTCTGCGCGCCGAGGAAAGTGTCGATCTTCGTTTCCAAACGGACTTGCCCGCGGATCAACAAAGCAGCTCTACTCACTGACGAGCGATAAGCTCTCCAGGGTGTCGGGAAAGAGCGCTTTTCTAAGACGAACGACAAGATCCTTTCCATTGCTCACATCAACGCTTGCGGTTTCAAGTAGCGTCTCCTGGCCTGATATATGAAACCGCGCATGGACCCCCTCGGCGTCGCCGAGTGCCTCGTGATGAGGGTAAAGCAGCGTCAGCCGAGGTGCTTTGTAAAGGTGGGCGTAAGCCATCATCTGGTAAACATCTGACTGGGAAACGCCTTGCTTCGGATCATCGATCCGAGCGGATATCCGCTTCCATTTTGTGTCGATGACATGAGCCACCTGTCGGTCGCGACAGATCAGGATATCGGGCTTAGTCTGGAACACAGCGCTTTGGTCCTCGAGGGAGGTTAAGCAAAAAAGACGCCCCCCTTGCAGCGTCACCTGGAAGTCGGTCCCGGCCAGGGCGCGCGTAACCAGTCGGCCGACATACTCTTCGAAAAGCGCGTTCATCTCGAACAGCAACGCGGTACCTTTCCCCGAACCGCTACTGGTTGTTTGGTGCCGGTTCCGAAGAAACAGTTGTGCCATCCCGAACAGTTCCTGCCACGCGCGGTTTGTCCGGTCGATGACAACCTGCCCCCAGTTCAGGGCCGGTGTCGGTACCTCCGCAATATCGGCATAAACGAACGCCAGTTCACGAAGACGCTGCAGGTTGGCTGCGCTGCGCGACATTTTGGACAGGTGCCCGACGGCCGCTTTCATGATGCGGTTAAGCGCGATGTCTTCCGACAGCTCATCGAAGCGACAGGCAAGACGCCCGGGGTTCGCCGCGTGGCACGTGAACTGACGCGGAAGATCCAGCGTGCCGCGCAGGGCTGTCAGGTCATCCTCTTGGCCGACGTAACGACGTGGCATGCCGCGACGGACCGCCTCAGTCAGCTTATCGCAAAAGATTCGGATCAGGATTTCGAGAAGCGTTTCGCGCTGCCAGTCAAGTTCCGTGATGCGTCCTGTCTCGATCTTCAGATTGAGTGCCACCGCGAGCATATGGACAAGGCGCTTGCGAATGACCGCTTTCTCGCGCTCGGGATCCGCGTCCGGTGTGACGTCGATTTTTGGAAGGATCTCGAGACTGCAGCCCTGCGCCGTAAGTACACCGACCACGCCGCGGGCCCGCAGTTCGTGCCGTCTATCCTCTAGTACTCCGGTACCGCCGCGGCCAGCGAAAGTCGAAGTCTTGGCCAGCGCAACCAGCCGAGCAGCAAGTTCCGGCGCAATGGAGCCTTCCCCATCGCCATGGGGCAGCGCCTCCCACTCGCGAAGGGTGTAGGATGGCATCAGGACGCAAACTCCGAGAAATCGAACTGACCGTTCACGCGCCAACGCAGCTTTTCGCCGGCGAAATCATCCTCGGCGATGCCCGCAGGCGCGGCAAGTCGCCGTGCCTCGAGAAAGCGCGGCTGGCCTTGTCCCGTGTCACCGAGAACGGCCGCAACCTTGGACCAGTCCTCGTAAAAATACTCGGCCAGCAGCGGGATGATCTTGTGACGCATTATCTCTTCGACATCGTCGCGGGTTTTGCAGCCGGTGAAATAGGCGTGCCCGATCTGATGCTCGCGGTCGAAGATATACTCGATGCGATCGTTGATCGTGGTGAGGAGCTTCTGCAGGTTGATCCCGCCCACATTCGTCGAGAGGACTGACGGGTCGGGCATTAACTCGCGGAATGCGAAACGGCGGCGCAGCGCTGTATCGAGCAGCGCAATCGACCGGTCTGCGGTGTTCATCGTGCCGATGATGTGGAGGTTTGCCGGCACGCCGAACGGTTTCTTCGAATAGGGCAACACCACGCGTATTTCATTCTGCTTCCCGAGCCGCTTATCAGGCTCCAGAAGCGTGATCAGCTCGCCAAAGACCTTCGATATATTTGCCCGATTGATCTCGTCGATAATGAGGACGTGGTCTCGCGCAGACTCGCTTTCTCGAGGTGCCCCATCACCGAAAACGATTGCTTCCAAGGTGTCCCAGTCGATCAGTGACTGGTTAAGCTTGTAGACGGCATGACGTCTGAAGGGGGTCGGGTAGAACCGGCTGCGATCAGTCCCGGCATCGTCGCGCCAAAGCCACTCCACGAGACGGCGGTGCGGATGAAACGAGGCGCCTGCATCGTAGTAATATTCGCCGCTCACTCTGCCAAATGCCTGAACCCGGTCTCGACCATCGGAAACGACCACATAGTCGCCCACCTGCATGTCTGATCTGAACGAGAACGTGATCACGACGTTCCCATCGTGCCCGGTTGCCTCAGGATCCTTCTTCGACCGCCATTCTGAGAAGATCTCCTTGAAGTCGTCGAAGCGCTCGTCTGACCAGTCGATGTCTCCACCCCAACCGACATGGATTAGATTGTGGTCCAGACCAAAGCGGATCCTCTTACGTTCATCCTCGACCTGCCGATTTCCGAGTGCGACCTTGAACACGCGGCCGGATCGGTCCAGTCGCCCCGACGTGTCGCTAGGCCTTCGATCAAGTCTGGCGCGCTCGCTTACGCGTTTGAAAACACCATCGTGGGGTTTCAGGCGGAAGCCTGTGCCGACGTCGATTTCCTCCGGCCCTTCACCGGTATCGTCGCCCGTGCTCGGCCGCAGGCCTTCGACGAATTCCTCGTAGGACATGGATTGGTGGAAGGTCACGAATTCTATTCGTTCCTCGCTCACCAGGCGCCTGTACTCGGCCATCAAAGCCTCACGCTTCTCATTACCCTGGAGCGCGGCCGCGGCCTGCTCGCCCAGACAAAGCCGAACCGCCTCCCATGCTGTCTCGTAGGTTTTACCCGTTCCTGGTGGTCCATAGAGGATCAGATTGGTTACCGAAGGCATTGATGTCGTTGTTGCTTCTTCCACGGTGCCAGCCTCCGCTTGCGATCCAAGTATGTAGGTGAAAATCGTCGAGCTGCTGGGGTTCGGCTCCGTATAGGTTGGAGCTGACACCCCGGCCAACTGCTGAAACTTCTCGCCACCGAGCGCCTGGCAGATGTTTGGAAAGGCATCCTGCAGCCCCATGGCTGCGGCGAGATCGCCGGCGCGTATGGAAACATTGGGCGCGCCTCGTTCCCGGGCTGGTTCGATGTAGTAGTTCAGAGCGCACAACCTGATGCGGTCGGCGCCGCGCATGAGGTGATCGTAGTGTTCGGGCGGCGAAACAGGTTTGTCACTACTATCCACGATGATGAGACCCGCATTGTGAAGTTGCGCGGCCGCATCAGCTTTCTGGCCCCAACCACCATTCAGTTCGGTTTTCTTTAGGATGTAGCCGACGAGCGGTTTGGTCGGATATATGCGGTCTTCGCGTTCGCGCGTGGATCGAACCCAGTAGTCCCGCGGGTTTCCAAATTGGCTGAAGATGCCTCCGCCTTCGCCCTTCAGGCGATACTGGTCAAAAGCATCCATCGCCCGTTCGACTGCATGACGCGAGATGATACCGGCGACATCACCCGCTGTTCCGTGCGTTGGAATGCCCAAAGCCTCCGCGAGCTCTGGATCAAGTTCGTAGCGGACAAGCTTCTCGGCACCGAACTTTAAGTAGTTCACTTGCCCTCCAGCGAACGCCTGGCAGCGAGCGGCAAGGTCGTCAATCAACATGGCTCGTGCAACTTCAAGCCATTCCTCAGTGTGAATGGCATCTGCCGCGCGGTTGCTCGCGCCCTTGGGCTTGATCTTGAAAACCGATCGACCACTGCCACCGTCTCTGACCGGGCGATAGGGCGCGCCTTCGGCGTCATAAAAGACAAGGCGACGCGTATCTGTAAGCTTACTCATTGTATGTTCCTCAACGCATGTAGCGTATTCACCAGCCGCATCTGCTCAACCGTGTCGCATTTCGCCTCGCGCAACCGCGGGGCGCCGAAGACTAGCGCCAGTCCCTTGGCGCGCGAGACCGCCACGTTGATGCGGTTCAGCGAGAACAGAAATTCCATCCCGCGCGATGTTTCCTCGATCGAAGACGCGGTCATCGACACGAGACAGACCGGCGCTTCTTGTCCCTGGAACTTGTCCACTGTGCCGACCCGAATGCCATCGCGCAGCGCATCGCGCAGGGCGTTCACTTGCGCGTTGTAGGGCGCAACGACGACAATGTCGGATTGGCGCATCGGGCGGCAGGTGCCGTCCTTGTCCGTCCAAGAACCCTTGAGCAGATCGTCGGTTGCAGTCTGGATGGCGGCGACCTCTTCGGGAGAGATTTGCACATTACCCTCATGCGGCACGGGCACCCAGAACGCCCCCGCCTCCGGGAACGACGTCTCGGTCAAGGCTTGCCGTGCAGTGTCGGCATGGTTGGTCAGCCGCCCTTCATATACCTGATCCGAGATGAAGCGGCACACATCCGGGTGCATCCGGCGCGATACGGGAAGAAAGATGCCCCGGTCGGGTGGCACGGTTGCGTGGTCGCCCAGCATCCACTCGAGGCAGGACAGGTCAGCGGGCTCGGGATGTGCGCCCTGAATGACCTGCGGCAACTGGCGGGGATCGCCCACCAGCACGATGTTGCGCGCGGCCCGTCCCATAGCGGCCATGTTGGCAAGGCCGACCTGTCCGGCCTCATCCAGGAAGAGCCAGTCGAAGGCCTGCACATTCTCGTCCCGGGCGAAAAAGAAAGCGGTGCCGCCCACCACGTGTCCGCCACCTGCCGCCTCGCCGTTGTCGGTGGTGCGGCGGATGGGGCAATCGTCTTGGTAGCCGTCATCGCTGCCCGAGACTTTGTGGACCAGATCAAGAATGACCGGGAGATCCTCGTCTTCGAGCGCGCTCAGGCAGCCCATCAACACATTGCGGATGGCCTCGTGACTGTTAGAAGCCACCCCGACCCGCGCGCCGCGCCGTACCAGCGACAGGATTGCTCGCGCGGTTACATAGGTCTTACCGGTTCCGGGTGGCCCCTGGATCGGCAGCACGGTTCCGTCCATCGCACCCACGGCCGCCACCGTGCCGACGACCGGATCGGCGCCACCGAGCAAGTCAGCGCTGGGGCCGGTGGTTAGTCGCGGGGCCGCGCGTGATAGGAGGTCGCCGACAGCCCGGTAGACGCGCGGGCCGCACTGGTCGGCGATGACGTCGCGCAAGGCGCTCGCTATCACGGCGGTATCCAGCGGCCAATCCGGGTGCAACGTCAGCCGGTCGGTCAGCAGATGATCCTTGCCCGGCCCGGCCTTCACCGTGATCTCCCGCGCCTTCCGGTCTAGCACCTCGATACTGACGCTCGCGGGCGGTCCGTCGAATACCGGCACGGTCGCCTTCTTGCCAAGCCGCAGCTTGGTTTCCTGTGGCGGAAAACGGTAGCTGCGCGCGAAAGATCGCTTGACAGGTTTCGCGGGGCCAATGGCCTCGAGTCCGGCCAGCGCGTCCAGGTCGTCGATCAGGTCCTCCTCATCCTTGCCGACGCTGTCGAACACTGCCCATTGCGCGGGCTTAACCTCACGCCTGTGGAAAAGACCGAGGTTGAACAGCATCTCCTGCCGATCCATGGCCAGTCCGGAGGTGGTAAGGGTCGCGCGCAGGGCCTGCGTTTCCGCATCTTCCTCGGCCTCCTTGAAGCCTGCATCCTGGCCCAGCACGGGCCACGGTCCTACCGGCCGGATGCCAACGAGCCAGTCCCGCAGTTCCTCTGTCGAGATGCAATCAATGCGGTTGTAATCTTCGATCTCATCGAGGATGTGCTGGTCGCCCGTCTCACGCCAGCGTTCATAGGCCACGACCGAACCGCCCGCGGTCTTGACCTCACCCTCGCGCTTGCGGCCGTAGAAGGCCTCCATCGACTTGATCGAATAGTTGGCCTCGGATCCGATCAGCCCGCCGCGCACGACGGCGAAGAGGTCGACGAAGCGCCGCTCGCGCAGCAAGCGGTCGAGGAAAGCCTCACCGATCCCGTATTTCGTGGTTAGCCGCCGAAGCGCGGTGATCTCGTAGGCGGCATAATGATAGATCCGCGCGTCGGGATAAGTCTCGAGCCGCGCCCGGAAGAAGGCGAGGAGATCGGACAGCGCTCGCGCCTCGGCGTTGTGATCATGGGCCCAAAACGCACGGAATTCTCCGTCGCACCAGACACCGTGGAGGTATTCGAGGCCGCCCTCGTAGTGTGGGTCGCCCTCGATGTCATAGAAGATATCGCCGGGGCGCGGCTCGGGTAGCAGGCCGAAGCCCTTGCCGGGCTCGGGCGCGCGCAGCTCAAAGGCAGGCTCCCCCGTCTTGCGGGCGTGTTGCAGTCGCGCTTGGGTGACGAGGCGCAGGCGGGTGTTTTCCGCCATGCCGCGGACAGGGCGGTTGAGGTCGGCCAGCACCGCCATCGTGCTGATCCCGGCCGCCTCGAGCTTCTTCACCTGACCGCGGCTGATGTTGGCGACGTTAAACAGGCTGTCCTCGGCCTGCCAGACGCTTTCGCAATGCGATGCCCAGCGGCACAGGCCACAATCGGCGCGAGGGATGGGGCGCGTTGGAGGCGGCTCGGCCACGAAGGCCTCGAGCCGGACCCGCGCCGCCCGCGCGTAGTGAGCGTAGTCAGTGAGCCTCAGTGTCGCGCGCTCGCCTGTGCCGAGTTCGACATGTGCGAATTCGGGCGCCACGCCCTGAATTTCGGTCAGTAGGTCGGAGTAAAGAACCAGTTGCAGAACGTGCTTGGGATGCGGGCGGCGCTTCAGCTTGGTGTCGACCACCTCGTAACTGAAAGGGCCAATGGCTGACGGACGCTCGACCCGCTCCAGGAAATCCGACCAGCCGCCCCAGTTGCCCGAAAGGAACGCCCCCTGGAACACCACGTCGACCCCGTCGGCGAGGGCTTTGTGGGTCAGTGTGGCGTCGCGGGCCAGATCACTGCGTGAGATCTCGACGACGCCCTTGCCGCTCGCCTTCAGCCGCTGAAGATGCGCCGCTTCATGAGCATCGCCCTGCTTCTGCAAGAGAACAGTATCCTCGCTGTCCTCGCCCGGCTCGGGGCCTTCGCCCCTCAGCCGCATCAGTTCCAGCGTTGTCGCATGGTCACATCCCATGAAACGCATCAGGTCGGTCGCCGAAAAGAGGATTTTGTCCCGAAACTTCCGCATGGGCTCCTGCAATCCCAGATGAGCGCAACCCAAGGCAGAATCGTCTCATTGGGTCGCAGCTTCTTCAATAATCCGCGTGGGTGTCAATATCTGTCGGATACGGCATTGCGCCGGATGGTTGGCGGTATCGCTCAGTCCGAAAGATCACGGGAAACCATTCAGTGAGCCTCGCTCTTGTCGCTCCGTACGATTCGCAGGCTCGACGGCGCAATCAGCGATGCGCGCTTGCCCTCCGCTACCATCCACAGCGAAAAGCCCTTGCCGATCAGCACAGCAGCATCGTCCAGCGACTTGACATAGACTGCGTGCTCGGCGTGATGCTTCCGTCTGCCATGCGCAGGATCGCCCAGCCTGTATCCCCTCGTGGTGAGTTCTGGTTCCTCCACCGCGCCTTTGCGCGGGGAAACCCGTTCGATCCTGATCACATGTCCGTTCATAGATTTCCTCTCATTGTTCGGGTGTGCCTATCAGTACTTTCAACGCGTCATTCAGCTAATAACGACACAAGGAATCGGCTCGACAGCACACAATGGTGGTGTAGCTTCCGTGGGTGACAAACTCTGACAGGTTGCGAGGCATATGTCCTTTTCCAAGGCACAGGATCTGATCCGCCTTGCCCAACTGGCGGCGGCACGACGCGGCGGGATCAGCCTGGAAGAGATCTGCGCCGAATTCGGTGTGTCCCATCGGACGGCACAGCGCATGACCGATGCGCTACAGGAGACCTTCGGCAATGTTTCGGCCAACGACGACGAGGACCGCAAGCGCCGCTGGCGTCTGGTCGATCCGGGACTTGACAGACTGCAACTGAGGCATGAGACAGGGGTAGAAGCACTGGAAATCGCCGTGCGTGGAGCCGAAGCCGAAGGAAGGTTGCGCCACGCCCGTGCGTTGGCCGATCTGCGTGATGGGCTGCTTGCGCGAGTGCCCACACGGGCACGGGTCGAAGCGGACGCCGAAGCTGTCCTGACCGCCATGGGGCAGGTCACCCGCCCGGGACCCCGGGTTAGTCTGGTTCCAATGGTCCTCGATGCGATCATCGAGGCGCTCCGCGGGCCATTCCGCCTGCGCGTGCGCTACAACAGGGACCAGGCACTACGCATTCTTGAGCCGCATGGCGTACTGCTGGGCCATCGAACCTACCTCGCCGCCCGTGACGCCGCCAAGGCCGATGAAGTGCGCAACTTCCGCATCGACTTGATCCACGAGGCAGAGACTCTCAACGAGAGCTTCGCGCTGCAAGATGGGTTTACGATCGCGGATTATGCTGCCCAATCCTTTGGCGTCTGGCAGGACCCCGCGCAGTATGGTGAGGTGATCTGGCGTTTTGTCCCCGAGGCAGCAGAACGGGCGGCGGGGTTCCGGTTCCACCCCCACCAGACACTTGAGCTGCAAGACGACGGCAGTTTGATTGTACGCTTTCACGCGGCAGGCTGGGTGGAAATGACCTGGCACCTCTACCAATGGGGCGACAAGGTCGAGATACTCGCACCCGAGGCCCTCCGGAAAATGGTTGAAGGCCACCGCCGCTCCGATTTCGCTGCGATGCCGTGAGCAGTTTTGGATGCGGGCTAGCCGATTCGCTGCCGGGGCTGCGAGCAAAAACCGTGGCGAGGCTCCATCGACGCAGCAGGGAGCATCTCCCGGCGCCTGGAAAACACACGCACAGCGCGGTTTCTTCCGCCGCCTTCCGTATTGCGTATTGATGACCCGGCGACTTGGCTGGGTTAGCGGTGCCTCCCAGTTGGATTGCCGAGGAGTTCCGCATGTGTGGAGACCCTAGCATCGCTTAAGCACGCTTGACAGTTCCTTGGTGACCGCTTATCCAGTAAGCAACACACGAGCACGCGTCTGCATCGCTAAGGAGATGGCAAATGAACATTCCTGTTGCGGTGTTCCTCAACAGTATCGATGAAGCCGACGTCGCGCGGAAGGCAGTCGAAGCGTATAGAGCAGGCCTGCCCTTTTCGCTGAACGGCGATATTCAGGGGCAGAGTGTCGCAACCGGGCTGGTGAAGAGACTGGTGGAGGCGCTGTCCTATCCCGATAATGATGGAGTCAAGACGGCGGTCCTCAAGGTATTGTTCGAAGCGCCCGAACAAGAGTGGGTTGCTTATCCCGCCATGGTCGAAGGGGTCGCGCAAAGAGTGAAGATCAGCCAGGAAGAGGCAGCCCGAAGAACTCCCGCGGCGATCCGCGACCTGTCGTGGCAGGTCAAGCAGAAGGTTGACCTCTCGGACTTGTCAGGAAAGCAAAAGGCGATCGAGGTTCTGGCAGAAAGGATTCGCTCCGGCGGAAGTTTCAGTTATCGCTTGACCCACGCCGGACAAAGCGCTGTTGAGATATGGTTGCTCGCCTAACTTCAGTCGCCACATAATCCCGGCAACGCCTCGTTCGGATATGCCCCAGTTCTTTACCTCCGCGCTGCCTGTTCGCTGCGAAGCGCTGCGGGGGCTTATTGGGCACCAAAAAGGCCGGGGCAAACCCGGCCTTCCTGCAGCCATTGCCACTACATCCATTGCCAACGGCGATAGGACCATGTCTTAACCGTCGATCCGTGTCGATTGCATCACGCGGCGTCGGTTGCGCGTAGTTCAAGCCCTCCGGAATCCAAGCCCCCGAATCATCTCTTCGCGCGTCATCTCCAATTCTTCGCAGGCTACAGCGAGAGCCGCTTCAATGTCGTCATCGAGGGTCATCGCCATGCCGTCCCCTACGCGCGGGGGATTAATCGTCTCACAGCAAACGGTCAAGGATTAGGGACGCCACCCCAACGGGGTATTTGCTTTATTTGCGTTCTCGGACATTCTGAGAACAAACCACGGAGGGACAGATGTCGAAATATGAGGGGCTCACTTACCGGCTGGCTAAATCGGGTCTCTCCATGATCGCCTTGACGTTCAAGGAGGCCGAAGTTCTCATCGGCGCTGCGTTGCCGAAGAGTGACAGGCGCCCGCCGTTCTGGGCGAATTCCAACAAACCTGAACATTCCCGGCACGGGAATAAGGCTGCGCACAAGGCGGGCTATCGAAGCGTCCTCTTGGCTGGCCAAGACAAAGTGCGCTTTGTTCGCGATTGAGGTAGTCCATGGCTTTGCTGAGTGACGTCCCCGACCCGGGAACGGTTTTAGCCTCCTTGTTGGATCCTCGTTGGATTGCTGGTGTATCTAGTCGAATCGAGGCTCAGTGGCCGCAGCGGACCGTCGACAGGCAAATCAGCCGTCGAGCGGCAATTCAGAAACATTTTCGCTGTCATGGACGAAGGTCGCCGACAACCTCTGATCCGCTTCTACATGGAGAAGTACGAACGTGGTCGCGAGGACGCCGTGCGCCGAGCGGTCGAGGATCGCCAATGCGACACTAACAGGTGGTAGCGGTAACGCCAACAATTGGAGTTTGAGTGCCATGGGACTAATAGAAGACCACATAGCCTATGCCGAACCCCATATTCGCCCCGTATTGTTAAGCATCAGGGGGCGAATACTGAACCTAGATAGAAGAGTGAAGGAACGTGCTACACCCGCGCAACGCATCGGCTATCATTACGGCCGGATCTTCGCAGAGGTGAAAGTCCAGAAAAAATGTGTGCTCGTTCGAGTGTTTGATTGCGGGATTCCTGACCCGTTCCATATGCTTAGGCACATTGAGTATGCCAAGACGAATGGCTGGCAGCATGATAAGGAAATACGGCTGCACGATGTGGAGGAAATCGAACCCGCGATGCGTTTCGTGGCAGCTTCGTTGAGGAGAGCGAGGCGGTTATAACGAAAAAGGGCTGGCAAACCCGACCTTTCGCGCCACCTCATGCCGCTGATTGCCGCTGATTGCCGCTGATAAAGGGCGAAAGGCTCATCGGGCAGCCTACTGTTTGATCTCAGATCTTCTCGCAAGCTTGGAGAGATCCGCTAGGGGGACAAATTCTGCTTGGCAGCGCCACGGTGACAGCGGCGATCCGTCGAGCGATACAGCATGTCAATAGAGCCGGAGAGCGCCGCTGGCGAAGCGTTATGGGGGATCAATCAAAAGACGTGGCGAAGCGCACTTGCTTGTTTACCATTATGTTAAATTTTAGTTAACGGGTCATTGTTCTCTAATTTAAGTTGCATTAATTTAACCCTGAATTCGGGGGCCTATTTTTGAAGCTAGTTATTGCGTTTCTGGCGATCGTGCTCGTTCTTTCTTCTGCCAGTTCCCGGGCAGGTTTCGCGGTTCACGTCATCGACGGGGATACGCTCGACGTCGACGGATTCCGCCACCGTCTCCACGGCATCGATGCGCCGGAAGCCGGGCAAGCCTGCAGCGGCAGCGATGGGCTGGATTGGTCATGTGGCCGGGCAGCCATCGAAAAGATCGAAGAGCTAGTCTCAGGCAAGCACGTCACGTGCGACTCGCGCGGCAGCGATGGCTATGGCCGCCTGATCTCCGTCTGCGTGGCTGACGGCCGTGAGATCAACGCTACTATGGTTGAGGTCGGACTGGCGTGGGCATTCCGGAAGTATACGGCCGACTACGTGCCGTTGGAGGATGCCGCACGTTCGCGAGGGATCGGCATCTGGCAGGCCCCGACCCAGACGGCATGGGACTACCGCGAGGCCCACTGGCAGGCAGCAGTCCAGAGCGTTCCGGACGGAAGCTGTCCCATCAAGGGAAACATCAGCCGTAAGAACGTCAAGATCTATCACGTTCCTTGGTCGAAGGACTATCCGAAGACCAGGATCGACCCCAGCCGGGGCGAGAGATGGTTCTGTTCCGAGGCGGATGCGGTAGCCGCGGGCTGGCGCGCCCCCGCATGGGGCAGGTGACCCGAATGCAATCCAGGTTTGGAAACCCCACATGAACGGCACCGGACCACATGGCACCTCGTTTTGAAGCTTTGAACCGTCTCTTCGAGAGCGTTCGCGAATCCAACCACGACTTCCGTGTTACGACGGATCCTTTCCCGCCGCTCGATCCCGACAAGCTTGCAAAGACCATGGAACTCCCGCGCAAGGGGGCCGAAAATGGCAAGGACAACAGGCCCGTCCAGGCGTCGCAGGCTCCGGACGATGTGGAGCAGGCGGTTATCGAGCATATCGAGAACGAACGCCACGAGTCCTACCAGATACTGGAGGATAATTTCCACAGGTTTGCGACGCGTCTGCGCAACCTCGACTTCAACGCGCATTTTGGGCTGATCCGGCAAGCCAACATATCGAGTCTTACGGATTTCAAAGCGGAAGTGGCCAGCGGGCGTGACGAACTGTTCGGCCTTCGGAAGAGCCTGAAGGAGGCCGATGAAGAGCTGGCCGACTTCAGGGAGGCCAACGAACTGAAACGGGTAGCCAGGATCAAGAGTCCGATTTCCACTGCCGTCAAGTGGCTGGTGATCGCCGCAGTCCTGATCATCGAAACGGTGGTCAACGGCATCTATCTCTCGGAAGGCAACGAGCAGGGCCTGATTGGGGGCATCGGCGTCGCCTTCGGCTTTGCATTCGTGAACGTCGCGGCGACTGTCGTGCTCGCGTTGTACGTCATTCCGAACGTGGTCCATCGACGACGAGGCTGGAACCTCGTCGGGTATCTGGGCGTGTGCGGATGGCTGTTCGTCGCGGTTGGTCTGAACTTCGTCATGGCCCACTACCGGGAGGCATCGGGGGACACCTTCACGCAGGTCGGCGCCCTCGTGATGGGGCGGCTCCGGAATGCACCGTTCACCATGGATGATATGGACTCCTGGATACTGTTCGCCACCGGACTTGTCTTCTCCACAGTGGCGCTGGTCGAGGCGCTTCTCATCCGCGATCCGTATCCCGGATACGCTGGAGTGTATTTCCGCTACGCCACAGCAAGGAAGAGCTACGTCGACCACAAGAACCACCTGATCGAGACGCTTCAGGGCATCCGCGACGATCACAATCTAAAATTGGAAACGGTCATCAGGGATCTCGTGAAACGGCGTAGGGAAGCTGCTGCCATCATCGATAGCCGCACCCGCATCGCCAATCTCTTCACGGAACATCAGAACCACCTGGAGAGCGCCGCTCGGAAGCTGTTGACGATGTACCGGGAGGCGAATCGGGAGACGAGGACGGAACCGGAGCCGATACACTTCTCGTCCCAGTATATGATGGAACGGCGCAAAGCCGTGCCGAATACTGGAGAGGACTGGAGCGATCAGGATCTGGCCGAGGGCATCAAGTCGGCCCAGGCGGATATCCAGGAACAGATGCGACAGATTGGCCAGGAATTCGCCATGGCCGTCGATGCGTACCATCAGCTCGACACCCTTTTCCCGGAGACGATCAATGGCAAGGCCCAGGCGTAAGACACATGGTTCCTCTTCCGGGTTGGCAGTGTTTGGGATCGTTGTTCTCTCCCTTTTCATTGTCTCGGCCGTCGGCGCTTATGCCATGCTCTGGTGGAAGGCGGACAAGGTCGCAAAGCTGGACAGCGACCACTGTCCGGTGGAAGGACCATCGTCCGTGACCGCCGTCCTCCTCGATGTCACCGACCCGATCAAGGAAATCACAAAGATCGACCTCAAGCGGCAGTTCCAGAAAGCCGTAGCGGGTGTCGAAACGGGTGGTCTGATCGAGGTCTACGCCCTTTCGGGAGAGGAGGGGAAGCTGGCGCGCACCTTCAGAGGCTGCAACCCGGGCGACGGCGAAACGGCAGATCCCTGGACCACGAACCCGAAGAAGATCCAGGAACGATGGAAGAAGGCTTTCGAGGAGCCGCTGAAACAGATCGCAGAACACATCGGGGAAGCGGGCGAAGCCAACAGTTCGCCGATCATGGCTGGCGTCCAGCGGATCGTCATCGAGAGCTTCTCGGATCCGAAAGCAAACGGCAAGAACAAGACCCTGTACGTGGCTTCGGACATGATCGAGCACACTGACAGTTTCTCCATCTACAAGTCTGGGGCGGACTACGAGGCGTTCGAGAATAGCGTAGCGCGGGCAAGGTTCAGAACGCCACTTGACGGTATCGGCGTGAAGCTTCTCGTCTTCCAAAGAGAGACGGCGAAGCCACTTTCTGATCTGCCAGAATTTTGGACGCGGTGGGTCGATGGAAACGGCGGTGAGTTCATCGGCTACGAGCGTATGGCGGGAGTCGAATGATGAAAGCACGTTTCGACATTCGCCAGTTCGTGCGCGTCCATGGTCCGACAATCGTATTTATAGTGATGACCGTCTGCGGGTGCCTGACGATCTGGTTCGGCAAGCTACATGGCTTGGACCTCGCCACGGTCACCATGATCCCGCTGGGCATGATGTGCCTGTACTTCATAATCTCTTTCGCGGCAGCAGGACTGAGGCTGCATAACGAGCAGGCAGGCGACAACCTGTACTACATGGGTTTCCTCTTCACGCTCACGAGCCTCGGCGTCTCACTTTACCAGTTCAACGGCGGCTCGACCGACGAAATCGTGCGGAACTTCGGCATCGCCATCATCTCAACGATGGGCGGGATAGGACTCCGGATACTCTTCAACCAGATGCGCCGCGATCCAGCGGACATCGAGCGCGCGGTCCGGCACGAGCTGGCGGAGATGACCCGGCGGGTGAGGACCGAACTCGACTCCTCGGCCATGGAGTTCTCGGACTACCGTCGGACGAGCAACCAGATGCTCTCGGAAGGGTTCGAGGAGATCGCACGCCAGGCGGAGCGGAACGGCGAAGCTGTCCGTGCGGCCATCGAAGCCATGTCGCTGCAGGCGACGCTGACCATCCAGGCGGCCTCCGAGAGACTGGCCTCTATCCTAGAAGCCTCTCACCAGCACATAGAAGAAATTTCGCGTCGCAATGCGCAGACGGTGGCGGAAATGAGCGAGAAGCTCAACGCTTCGGTCGGGCAGGTCGGCGATCGTGCTGACAGGCTCGCCTTGGCGATGGATGGAGTGATCGAGAAGTATGCCTCGGCGCGCTCGCCCGATGAAGTCCTCAAGATAGACGTCAACCCGGTCGTTGCCGCACTCCAGACGCTCATCGAGGATCAGGGCAAGGCCATCAACGAGAACGCGGCTGGCACGAGGGAAACCGCGAAGCGCGTTCTAGCCGCCATATCTCCCTTCAAGCAGACGAATGCCAGCATCGCAGCCCTGGCAAGCAGGTTGGATGAAGCCAATTCGACCGCTAACAAGTCGGCTGAGGCTCTGGGCGAGATGCTCAAGCGGCTCGAGCAAGTCGCGGCTGCGACTGTCGACTCAACGGAGTCAACGGCGGCGCTCACGAAGAGGATCGATGAAACGCTTGCAGCCACCAAAGAGGCCACCGACGTTCATTCGAAAAATTCCGACAGGATTGGTCAACTGATGGATGCCGTGAAGGCGAGCACTGACGGCAGCAAGCTCGTGGCCGACAAGCTGTCGGCCGTCTCCGATGGCTACTCCAAACGCATTGACGACCTCACGGCTTCACTGGAGAAGTCCGCTACAGCCGCTGATAAGACGGCTCAGGTGATGGATCTCGTTGCGGGCAGGCTGTCCAACCAGCCGCCAGAGATACGTATCAATGGTCATCAGCAATCGGAGAACACGCCGGGCACTCCGGAAGCCAGCACTTTGGCCAACGTCGCCCATCCGGTCGTGAATGGCGACGGCGAGGATAAGCCGAAAAAGGCCTGGTGGAGCCGATGAGCACGGATACCGCGGCCAATCTGGAGCATAAAGGCTATAGCCGCGGCCTCATCCTTGGGTTCACGATGGCGGAATCCATGCTCCTGCTTGTTTTCTGTCTGCTCCTCGTCACAGGCGCCATGATAGTCAGCGAGCGGATGAAGGCAGGGCAGGCGATCGAGCAAGCCGAGCAGCTCCGGGGCGATCTCGCGGAGAAGGCCCGCGAGATCGATGATCTCGAGGCCAAGGTGACCGCATTGGGCAGCCACCTCTCACTCGTGGACAAGCGCATGATAGACGATGAATGGCGCGAGCTTGTCCTGGCCCGCGACACGGTCAGAAAACTCGAGAAGCGGGGCATCGGCAAAGACAGCATCGATGAACTTCTCAAGAGCGTCGAGGTGCTGCAGGAGCGTCTGCTGGACGTCAGGGATCCCGAGAAGCTCAGGGACCGTGTCGCGGCGATGGCCGCGGCTGACAAGGCGCTGCCTGCTGCCCTCGAGGAGCAGAAGCGGCTGAAGGCAGCATTAGCCATGGCCCTGGATCGGGCCGCAAAGGCGGAGGGGGAGCTCGCGAAGGTGCCGAAGGGGAGGAAGCCCCACGAATGGCCGCCGATTATTACCCTGAGTGAGGCCAACAACAACTACTTCAGATCGGGAAGCGCTGAACTGACGGAGAGGTTCGCATCCAAGCTTAAGGGGCCAATCCCAATCCAGATCGCCGACAATCTCAAGAACTACGATGCCGACATCATCGAGGTCATAGGCCACACAGACGAGCAGCCGATTTCACGTCCTGTTTCGAACATGGACGAGATGTCGACAGACGTCGTTGCGGGAAAGAAGCCGATCTCGGCACTCATCCCTGCCGACAACTCCGGCCTCGGGCTTGCCAGAGCTATTTCGGTTGCGAATGTGCTTCGGGCCAATAAGGCCTTGGGGGGCGTTACGATCTTACCGCTGTCGGCCGCACAGCTAGTGCTGCCGGGCGACACGCTCACGAGGGGTCAGGCCGGAGACGTGGAAACGCGGCGACGCATCGAGATCCGCATCAGAAGGCGGGACGCCTCGCCGTCGGCAGCAAATTAGCGGGCGCTTGCCGCGCTTATACACTTATCCCAGTTCTGATCCCGTCAGGTTCATGATTGGTGCCTCGACGACATGCTTGAATCCGGGAACCAAGATCGCGACACCGGTATGGACGCGGCTTGGCAGCGGACCGATTGGCGAAGCCCTGACCTGAGGAGATCCTGTCATCGGTTCGAACAACCTTCAAACGGGCCGCTGTGCCGCTAGCGTAGTGTCTGGCTCGGCCATGCCTACGAGGCGTCACGAGGTTTCTTCGCCGCCTCCGACCACGACCAGACCGGTAGAATGCCAATCCGGCTTCAAACACAATTCGCCGAGGGGCTAATCAGACTCGCTGCGGCCTAGCCCGACGGCAGCGCCCGTTCGGCATCATCCTCGTTCGTGCGCACCCGACACTTGTGTTGTGAAGCAATCTTGTGCCAGCTTGCCGGAGCTCTCCTGTAAGGGCTATTCGTGTGCCGGACCACCTCGGGAGGTCACATTCCATGCCGCGACGTAGAAAGGATTTGCCACCCCTTCCTCGAACTGCCGAATTGCTGCCAGTGCTAATCGACTTTATCGGGAAATACGAACCGATGGACCGTGATCTCCAGATAATCACGGCAGCTCCATTCGGATATGAAGCCGACGAGATCGAAATTGCACTCGTTGCAGGGACGAACCAGCGCTTTATGAGCCGATACACCGCTGCGATGTCTTATCTTATAAACAACGGCTTGGTTTGGAGAGTCAGAAAGACGCCTATCACGCTGACCGATCAAGGTCGTGAATACTTCGAAGGCCGTGCCGAGTTCGATGTCGATAATCTGGACATTGACCCACCACCGAAGGGTTTTTCTCCAGCAGATGTGCCGCTGATCGAGGCGTCTGAACCTCAGGCCCCACCTTCGCCGCCAGCGCCCGCTTTGAGCAAGGATGAGATGCTTAGGCAGAAGGCTAAGCGTGCGGCGGATAAGACGATTCAGTCCCTTCCAGACATGCCGCTCTCGCGGCTCTATACAGTGTGGGTCAATGCACACCGTATCGCCTCCGAGGAGTCGGACCCGCACATGAAGGCGGCCTCGATCCGCGTGCTAGATGAAATCGGGGCCGAGAGGAAAAGGCGAGGAGCGGTAGCTTCGACCGTATCGCCGGACGAGAGCTTCAGGTGGCCGACTACCGCCAGCACCGCCAGCGCAGGGGGATCCCGCGAGCAGCGATCGACTGAGGGCGTTCTGGCAAGCATCGGTTACCATGTCGGCCGCACACGAGGAGGATCAACACTATCGAGACGGCGGATGCTTGCAGGAATCTTCGACGGCTCCTTAATCGATGGTCCCACAGAAGAGCAACTTCCGTCTTCGACTTGGGGCTTCAATGGCAGCGGGCGTCGACTGAGGCTGATGGCCAATACGATTGCGAACCTCGCTAAGAGCGCGAAGGGTCGAGATCCCGCAGCTCTGGCGGTTGCCATCTCCCAATGGGAGGAAGATCTCGAGTGGATGAGGCTTACCTTCTATGAGGGGCGGTTCGATTTCACGTGGCCTTTGACCTCGATCGCTTCCCTTGATCGCTTAGAAGATAGCTAGCAGCGAATAGCGCAACCGGTGTTTAGAGCGTTTCAGGTTTTGACGGACGCCTATGCGGCGTTGGCGAAGTAGTTGCTGCATTCGCCGCGGTGGATTGTGAAGACGAGGCTGCCGAGGTGTTGCCATGTGTCGTCGACGGTTCGCTTTTGGGCCTGACGCACCTACCTCGCCAATCCAGGCACCCCTTCCACATGGGCCGACGGGCAAGTCTCTAGCTGGAGTTTGGACTTATGGTTCCGCGCAGGAGCTGAGTCCAGGAAATCTGGCTGCGACGGATCCAGCGGCCGCTGCTGTGGGATCTCGAACTCGTCAGCAAAAACAATCAGATCGAATCCAGCCTCATGGTGGGGGCGATACCTGACCGGATGCCCCTCGGAGGGATCGTCGTCGTTCTCGGAGAAGCCTTGAAAAGGCAAGGCTTCTCCGACCGAATTACTTATTCAGTGCGTCCTTGAGTGTCTTTGCCGGCGCGAAGGTCAGCTTCTTCGCGGCGGCGACCTTGATTGTGGCGCCCATCGCCGGATTGCGTGCCTCTCGCTCCGGCGTGTCCTTGACCTTGAACTTACCGAAGCCCGGAATCGATGTCTCGGCACCGGAAGTCGCGGCCGCAGTGATGGCGGCAAAGACGGCCTCGACGATCGCTTGCCCTGCGTCTTGGTCAGGCTGTGATCGGCCGCGATCTTGTCTGCAATATCGTTGGTTGTAGTGACAACCGAGATACTTGTCAGTTTGAAACCCTTTGTCACCGGGCCGACATGTCCCAAGGTCTTAAAGAATAGGATTTCCACAAGTGCTTTCGAATCGTCCTGCCTGTCAAGATCCATTCTCAGGGGTGTCGGATCGGGCGACGGGGTGCCAATTGCGGACGCGGGTTGAGTGTACCGAAGCCGCTTAGGAATCTGTTCTCCCATCTGATCGAGCATCTGCGGGCGAATGGTCGTAGGCGTGCTTTCTGTGCCTCTTGACATCTATAACGCGAATGCCACTCTTAGGTTGCAAACATGGGGGCATAGGATGGGATTCTTAAACGCTAAAGTCGTTAAAAAGGCACATACGAGGAAGGTCAAAACAAAGGGTGGCGTGAAGATGGTTAAAGTTAAGGCCGCCACGGTCGGAAGTATCGCCACGAACAAATCGAAGAGAAAGAAGAACTAGACTATTTGACGACCAAATAGATCGGCCACGTCCCAGTGCTTTCACGTCGAGCCAGATGGACGGAAGCAGGAAACAACTCATCTTAGATCACGCGGCTGGGCTCTTACTTGCGAGTCGGCCGCATTTTGACTAGTCATTCCGAGTTGGCGTCCCACCATGCCATGTACACGGAGTGAACGGGGTCGTGCGGCGCGGCGCTGACTGGACCCTGACTTGGAAAGTAGCGTTGCTCCCTGCGGTATGGGCAGTATTTTTTGAAGAGCGTATGCTTGCGGTCCTGCTTAATTCTCTCTTGCAGCATTTTCTCAAGCTGCATGGCGCTATCAAGCGTAAGGCCATTCGGGAGGATGACCATATACTGGTACCCGTGCATCTTGCTGTATTCAGCGAGCCGGTCTTTGAGCGGCCTCCGCGTATAGCCAATCATATACTCACCCACGTATCGAGACGCGGCGATGCACCAGACTGTGTCGTAGTATTGATCAATCGTTGAACTGCGAAGCACCGATTACCCCAATCAATTTGTTCCGCTAGCTTCCTTCGCGAGTGGCCGATGTCAACTCGATCGGAATGGTTGTAGATGACCATACACACCGAAATTTCTGTGCCAGAAAGATGGGGGTGCGGAGCGGTCCAGTCGCTTCGTTGCGAATGTTGCGTTTCCGCAGCGAGGTCACGCGGCAATGGTCTATGACAGTAAGCCTGTTACTGATCATTTCAGAAAGATCGACACCGACAGATTGATAGGGGTCGTGAGCATGCAGGGATTTGACGGGCACTTCTTCTTCCAGCGCGATCAGGTCAAGGTGCCTAGCCCCTCGGTGTCTCGCTGTCTCGCTGACAATTCGGTGGGGGTCATGCTTCATCGTCGCATCCGGTGTCGTCAGCCGGAAATCCGATACGAGAACAACATGTGGCAGCCCCTGCCTTCTGCGGGCAGGGGAGCTTCTACGCCGGCCATAACGACAAACGCGTCATCCGCCTCGATAGGAGGGACCAAACTTCGGCCTATTCAGTTCTTCAGGGCTTTGGATCAGTGCTTTCAGCAGCGCCTTCAGCACAGCTACTGATGGGGTGGCGGCTTCGTCCTCGAGAGTGTTGCCGTCCTTGGCAAGGAGTATCGCCCTCCACAACGTGAGGAAATCTCCGTCGAGCTCAACAATGCGCAATTTCGCAAACGAAAGCTTACCTTTAAGGTCCAACGCTTCATCTAGGCTTTGGATATAATCGGGGATTGGCCGAACCTCGGGCTCGAAGACGAAGTTACCTTCGCTGTCATCATAGCCGTAAAGACCGAACTCCTCGCAAGGGCGGCCGTCCTCATCCAGGTAATCAACCCACATTCCTGATTTCAGCCAGACCCATTCAATCTCTTCGGTTGGCAGGTTTAAGCCTGGAAAGCGAAACTGGCCCATTTTTTTCATCTGCTGCACTTCCCACTGGTGGAATGCCTCGAATATCACGACATTAAGCGGCCGATTGGTCGGATCAGTGAGGGTTCGGCTATATTCATCCAGCAGTTCGTAAAGCCGCGAGAGTTCCGCGAAGTTCATGTGCAAGTCAGCGGTGGAAACGTCAGACTGCATCGGCAGACTCCTGCGACGACTGACCGTTGGCAAATGCGAACACCGGATGAACGACCAGAGCCTGCAAACCCTTGGCAAGCCGCCGTTCGTTCAGAACGTTGAAGAGATAATCAACGACCGGCACACATCTTTTATAGGACCATCCCCGCGAACCTGACGGATGCGGTATATGGGCGGCGACGGCACCCCACTCCGGGCTCCAGTTGATTTCATGCGCTTCGTAATGACGACCGCCAGCCTTATACGCCGTAGAAATCGCCTTATGGACCGGCTTGCGACGCCACAACTCGGTTCCGCATACCAGGACAATTTCGGCCTCGGTCCTTTTAACATTCTCGATGAAATCGTGGGGAGCAGCCCCATTCCACAGGCCCTCCGGCGGACGGTCGCCGGGTTTGTTTCCCGCAATAACCGGAATGTAATTGCTGAAAATCACCGAATGCCAAAATGCGGCTGATTGATCACGAGTCAGCCCGCTAATTAGGCGTTTCGTGACGAGCCTTTCCACCCGCCTAAAAAACTGGGCATTCGCGCCAAGCCGTCCCTCAACGTAAGCATTTACGACATCCTTTGTCATCTCCGGGATGTCCGAGCCGATTGGAGCGCTGTGATGGTAATGGGCTTCGCCGAGCACCATAAGCCGCGCACCGCCCAAGACGTTGTCGCTTTGCCCGTAAAAATCGCCGCGCCAAAAGTGAGCCATTATTTCCTCCGTAAAACATGGAAGCGCAAGAATCCCTTGAGCGGGCCAATCGAAGCATACGAAGATAAAAAAGTTTCGGGTGATGAGATCGATTAGTTCACGCCCTTCGCCGGCGCTTGCTTTTCTTCCGCTTCTCAGCCGCTGCGGCGGTGGTGCGCCTTCATCTGGCACCATAAGCAATTCCGCCACGAGCGCCCACTCTCCGATTTTCCGTCTGCCGCTGTAGCGCGCTAAGTTAGGGGCGATCAACGCCAGCATCAGCGGTCAGCTTCTCTTGCGAAATGCCCCGTTTCACCCGCGACAGGGGTATATTTCATGCAACGAGCGCCTGACGGTTTTCATCGATTGAGGTCAGCAGGTAAGTCCCCTAAGAAACCACTGGCAATAGCCACGTGAGAGTGTCTATGGTGCCCGCTATGGTTGATGCTTCGGCATCTTGGAGGGGCAATGCGGGTCAGAATACATCGGGGAACCAAGGAGATCGGCGGAAGCTGCATCGAATTGGAAGCGCAGGGTGCGCGGATTCTGCTCGACCTGGGCTTGCCGCTTAATGGCGATCCCGACGATGTAAAGCTCCATCCGCAGGTCGAAGGTTTGCAGGGCGGAAGCGACCTGCTGGCCTTGGTTCTGTCCCACGGTCATTTGGATCATTGGGGATTGGCGCATCTGGCCAGTCCCGCTCTTCCGGTTGCCCTCGGAGCGGCGACGCACCGAATCATGAAGGCCGCGCAGCCATTCCTCCCGAAACCCTATGTTCCCCATCAGGCAATCGAGTTTTTTAGCGGAAATCCCCTGACTTTCGGCCCTTTCACCGTGATCCCGCATTTGGTCGATCACTCCGCATATGATGCTTATGCGCTGGAGGTGGAAGCCGGAGGGAAACGGCTCTTCTATTCAGGAGACTTCCGGGCGCACGGCCGTAAAGGTGCGCTGTTCGAGCGGCTGATCGCCAAGCCGCCGCGCGATATCGACGTATTGTTAATGGAGGGCTCGACGCTCGGACGACTCGATGCCGACCAACGGTTTCCCACCGAAGCCGAGATCGAAGACAAGCTGTTCGATATTTTCCAGCGCACCGACGGCATGGCGCTGGTCGCGGCATCGGCGCAGAACATCGATCGGATGGTCAGCCTCTATCGGGCCTGCAAACGCAGCGGGCGGACTCTGATTATCGACCTCTATGCCGCGGAAATCCTGCGGGCGACGGGCAATGCCAACATTCCGCAATCGGACTGGCCGAATGTCGCCGTCTATTTGCCGCATTACCAGCGCGTTCGTATCAAGCAAGATGAACGCTTCGATCTGCTGGAACCGCACAAGTCGAACCGCATCTTCCCCGCTGATCTCAAGGCACTCGCTGGGAGGGCTGCGCTCCTCTTCCGGCCTGCGATGCTCGGCGACCTCGACCGGGCCGATTGCCTGACGGGGGCGGTTGCCGTCTGGTCGCAATGGGAAGGCTATCTGCGTCAAGACAAGGGCATCAAAATCTCCGAGGCGTTCGCCGCACGCGGTATCCCGCTCGAAAATGCCCACACATCAGGACACGCCAGCATCGGCGACTTGAAGCGACTGGCGGCTGCCATCGCCCCGAAGATGCTGGTTCCCATCCACACATTCGAACCGGACCGTTTCCCGGATTATTTCGGGGCTCGTGTCACCCGGAAGGAAGACGGCAACTGGTGGGAGATTGGCGCATGATGGACGCCGTTACCGCACATCGAACCCTCGGTGCCGACTTTCTGGATGCCTTGGAGAAGCTTGCCGCATCTCCGAGTACGGGCAATCCTCGTCTTCGGCTTCGACAAGGCCCAGCGTGACGATCCGGTGTGGCGCAAACATCTGGAAAAGCTGGAAAGCCAGCTCGGGGGGCGCGTACGCGCCATCGGCAATCCGACGCGCCAGTCTGTGGCACTTCGGTAACAGCGGCAGTTTCTTCGCGGCGGGGCGCAATTTTCGAAGGCCTGAAATGAATAAGGGGGGCGACCATCTTCCATCGAAGGGGCCGCGCCCCTGAGTTCACGACAGAGGCCCCATGAAAGCCATTGTGCATCCCCGCGAAGTGGAAGGCATATCGAAGCCTTCATCGCAGCTAGACTTGCCCGTTCTGCAATCGAACTGGCGGAGCCACCAGATCGAAAAATACAGATGGCCGGAAACCATCATCCTAAACGCACCGGCCGCCGGCGTTGCCCTCTTCTTCGGAGAGCAGCGGATAAACCAGACAATTCCCGTTTATCTGGTGAATGCGACGGGGAGACGGTTGAGCGGCGTTTTTGCTTCCGACGCCGGTTTCATCGATTTCGACGAAGCACACGAAGACACCCTGCCGCATGTGCGCGCATTGGGAATTGTCGAGGATGGTACGGGCACCTTTCTGGACGCCTACAATCTCAAGCTCGCCGGGGATTTCTTCATTTCGTACACCGTGATCGCCACCACGGAACAAGGCACCCGCCATTCTGGAACCGCCCATATTTCGCCACCTCCCGGAAATTGGACCCTGATCGGAGACTGGGCATCGATCGAACCCTGATCCCCAAAAGTCGTTATTCGGGCAGCCATTTGCAGGCGCGATTGATGCCGCAGTGTTTACCCTTTCCTTGGTTTCCACAGGGCCGCAGTTTTCGCTACCGATCCTGCAGGCATGTCCGCGTGACCGGCAAGTTCGTAACCCAGAAAACGCATGAGTTCTCCCACGATCCCACCTGCACTTTTGGTTCCATCGTTGTGCGGATGATAGCGGTCGCCAAGGTTCGCGACGATGAACGGCTCAACTCCGGCCAGTGCTGGCAGCCCGGCCTCGGTCGTTGCAACAGCAGCCTTCTTCCCTTCCGAGGACCAGATGATCTCTTCCATTCTCTGGTACACGGGGTCGGACAATCTCATGCCTCCGGAACTGAGCGGCAGGCCGGAAGATTCAATCAGCTCGATTATTTCTCGCCCGCCATTGTCGAGCCGCTTCCTGGCGTTCTCGTGGAGGTTCGCGCGCTGCTCAGGAGTCATTTTCTGCAGTTTTTCGATTGTGATTGTCATAACTTGCTCCTTCGTCGCCGGTCACTACGCCATGGTCTATAGCGCATAGGTTTGGATTGGTTCGCCCCTTACGCTCTAACTGGTGCCCCGTTCCACGTGGCCCGTTCACCTGCGGATCGCTGGCAGGCATCGGGTGCTCTGACTGCCGCCGAACTTCTGGCTTCGAGGGCGATGGTCTCAAGGGCGGGGGCTGGACAGGTGCAACTGATTCGGTTGCCTTCCTCGTCCGCTGTGAGGCAGAAGCACCTCGGGCAGATGATTCCTTCCCCCATCGCCTCCGACCATTCGCCCATAAGAACCTCCGCCCGCAAATGACCACAGCTTCGCAGGGAATTTCCCGCGGTCAATTCACTCAAAAGGGCAGGGCATCGCACCAACAGGGAGGCTAGACTTAGCTGCTGATAAGAGGCCGTACTGTACGGTACAGACGGATGGCTGGTGAAAAAATGCAGACGGCGACGCCGGCTGCGATTGGCTCGACGGTTCGCATCCTTATCTCGACCAGGCTCAAGACACGTTCCAGTTCCAGATCGCCAAGAAGCCGAGCGCTCCCGAATGGGGCATTGTCAACTATAACGCTCCGCTCGCGACATCTGTCCTGGACAGCGAAGAAGGCGACGAAGCCGAAGTTCTGCTCGGAAGCTACATGCGGAAGGCGGTGATCGAAGCCCTCACGAAGTAAGTTCGCTGCTGGCGAAGCCGTTGTCCGGGGCGGACGGCGTCAACTGCACGCGTGTTCTCCTCTCACATGACGCCGCTGTACGAGGTCATCCGGCCTTCGGCATCGAGATTGATAAAGCCCCGCTTCCCTCTCTTCCCCACGGCCATGAAGACGATCCGGTCACTGTGAGCTTCGATGAAGCGGAGCGGCTGGCCGTCAGGGTCGAAATGGGTGATGTCGTCTCCGTCCGTTGTCCGGAAGCCCCGGTTCTCGAGGAATTGCTCGTTGGCCCGCTGAATGCCGATCGACTTCAGCCTCGCCGGGCGCTCGATTGCGCCCCACAACAGACCCACGCACCACATGACGGCCGTCACACTGGCTGCAAGCCAAAGGACCGCTTGCCATGGTGCAGGGAGTCCGTTGGGCTGCGATGCCAGGAGGCCTATGAGGATAAAGAAGACGAACCAGGCCAACGCGAAGCCAGCCGCCGCCAGAAAAAGGCTGCCGAGGAACGTCTTGAACAGTGTTCCTGCAAAGCCTCGATCATGTCCCCGGACAAGTTCCCGCCCTCCCAGAACAGGCAGCACGAGCGATCCGAGCACAACCAGGATAATCGATAGTCCGTCCTTGCCTTTCTTGGTGGCCTTCCACAGATCGTGGCCCATCGACAGGCCATAGCCAGCGGCGGCAGTCCTGCCGACAGTGGCCGCGGTAACAGACAGACCAGAACGTTTCGACTTTAACTTGAACATTTGTCACAGCACATGGGATCGAAGAAGTCGGTGAAGGTTCAAAAGGAAGGTGGATGCGGTCCATGCGGCACCGAGACACCACCCGATGGCGAAGACGATTGCGGCGGCCATTTCGAAGATCAGGTCTCCGAGCCAGATCGCTCCTTTCCCGAACAGCCGTATGGTGCCGGCAGTCCGATCTCCCATCCTTTTCGCGAGAGACTTGAAACGGTCGAGTTCGGCAGGACTGTCGGCGCGCTCGAGAACCTTGAACACAGAGCGGATGCCGGCATCGCTTCGGATGCTGCCTATGCTCGATGCCGCGACACGAAGTTCATCGACAGTTCCTGGCCTGAGCACGCCGTCGAACTGCCTGCGGACGGCGGAGACGTCGACCGGCCAGGCTTCCTTAACGGCAGCGTCGAGCTTCGAGAAGTCCAGCTTCCTGACGTCCTCGATAGAAAGTTCCGAGATTGCGCCCGCCAGCCCCGGCAGGCCTGAGAAGGAGACTTTCGGAGCTGGCATTGCGGCCAAGCCCTTCTTCAGTACTGACACGTCGACGGCGTCGTTCACCGAACGGAAAAGGCGTGCTGCAAGCTTGCTGCTCATCTTGCCCGCCTTGTTGGCGTTCTTCAGGATGGACGCTCCGACATCGATTGGCCCGGTGCCTGGTGCGAGCGTCACCACCATTCCAAACAGGGAAGCACCGAGAGTGAAACGGTCATAGTCGTCGCCAGCGAGAAGCTTGCCGCCCTCCCTATAGGTGTCACGAACGTCGCCGATTACGAAATAGTCGGCGGCGACAGCACCGATGAGGCTAGGTACGGAGTCGACCTGGCCGTGGATAAAGCCTCTGGCAAAACCAGTCGAATTCCGCCATGCCACGTCAGCCATAGGTTCGGCAGTGGAGGTAACGACTTCGGGCGGGATGTGGTGATCGAGCTCCAGTCCGATCCTCACGAGATCCTGGGCGTCCGAAAATTCGTCTGCGTCCACGGCCGCCCGGATCTCATTGACGAGTGCGTCTGTCGAGAGGCGCTGCAGCCTGTATCGCGTGATGGCTTCAGGCTCGTGGTCGAATGCCAGAGGCAGCGCGCCGGCGAATGGGGACGAGTAGAAAGCCGCCAGCGAACCAGCGAGAGCTGTCGCCGCGACTGCCAGACGTGCAGCAGAACGGATGCGTTTGAACACTTATCGCACCGCCGGTCCGCTGTTCCGCACACGAACCCGAATCCAACCAATCGCCACAAGCATAACAACGCCCCAGCACCCGAGCCAATTGGTAGCCGAAAGCGGTTCAATTGTCACCAGGGCCGGACACTCCACGGATGAGGCACGATTTGGCAAGGCGGGGAACATGGTGCACGAAAGTGTTCGGTTTTGAACAGGACAACACATGTCGCCTCGCACCGGCGGAGCAGGATTGTCGTCTCCGCAGGCTGCTGCCGTGCTCGACGTCTCCGAGAGAACGGTGAAACGCGTCCGCGCCGGAGAGGTCGGAGTCAAAGACGCCATGACAGCACGTGCTCAAGAATTCCTCGGACGATCCCGGACGACGACCGGCCGCGACGCCGAGCTTCTGGATTCGTATGCCGCCCAAGTCGAGTGGTCCGCTCTCTGCGCCGCGTTCCCGAACGCGCACCTGACCTGCCTGTCGTCGGCGATCGGCAGGGGGTGGAGTTCCGTCCACTCTCGCGACTGCCGTCAGCTCACGCAGTCCGAACGCATGCGGCAGCCGACGAGCTGGGGCGGCTTTGCCTTGAACTGGTTTCCCGGGCACGATCTTCCTTGGGGCGTCGAATGCCGTCTCGGTGCCGACGAGACGCCGTACCGCGTCGCCAGTGCCGAGAGGACGCTGCTCGAACTGGCAGACAAGGAGGGTGCTTTCGGCGAGGATGATGTCGGCGAAGCGTATTAGGGCGCTTTCGCGCTGTCTGAATCCGCGCCCGATGTCTCCCACTACCTTTTTCGGCAATAAATTCAGCTACGTAGGAAACCTTCGAAGGCTAAGTGTTACAGTCTTGTGGACGTTCCACATGGGCTATTTGCCGTTGCACCAATTTGCATCGTTCTACATCATGCCGCGCCTTCCCCGACTCGCACGCTATCCCCATCTGTGCCCTGTCCAAAATCGGCAAGGAGAACAGGGTGCCCGAGACTGTTGAATGCAAGCGGTGCGAAATCACCTATGAGGTCCACTATGACCACGGCAAACCATGGGAGACAAATATGCTGCTCTGCCATGAATGCGGGAATGACCTCGATTTCTACGTTAACGGCCCACGGCGCTATCTGGTGCGCCTATGGGATCGGTTCAAATCGTCATAAGGTCGACCGCTATCCGCTTGCAACGGGTGATTGGCGCAACTAGGGTTTGCGCGTCACTAACCTCGCACACATGAAGAACCTCATGAAAAACAAACTGCTAATGCTCGCCCTCGCTGGACTGGCCCTGTCCGGCTGTGTAACTTAACTAGTCAGGAGATCGCGCGGGTCGAAGCTTCCCTGCGCCCGCCCTCCGCCGCTCTCAAGGCTGCTATCGTTGGCGCTGCGCGTGACTATCTAGTTGATCCCTATTCGGTCCGGGACGCCGAGATTTCGAGCGTTGTAGACGCATCGCCGGATAAAAGGGTTCAGGCGGTGTGCGTCAAGTTCAACTCGAAGAACCGCATGGGCGGTTATGCCGGGCGGTCGGCGCTTTCCGTCCGGGTCGTCAATGATAAGGTGTTCGACAGGACCCGCCGGGCTGCCGGGGATGAAGTATCATCCATTCCCCGAACTCGAAAACCTGAAGAACATCTAGGGGCGACCATGCGATTTATGTGGTCGGGTTATGGCTACGGCTCCCGCTCTGGTCTGGATGAAGCAAAGCAGTATAAAACGCTTCGCGGGAAGTCCGACATTCTGAAAGGCACAATCCGCGCGTCGTTGGGTGGCGTAACGTCGGGCGGGAAGTCGCAGCCGAGTATCACCATTGACGGCGTGACAACGAAGCGGTCAGGTGAATACTACAACAACGACATGTCCCTGATCTTCTGGGACATGTCGGGCGACGAGGCACTCTTGGCCGCTGCGCAGTTCATTAAATTTGCAGCAATGATAAATGGTCGAGAGGGCAAGGGCGCGTTGCTTGATGACGGGGCTAAGGTGTTGTTTGACCCGCTCCCCGGAATCGTGCCGATGAGCCCGAGGGATCATTTCTCCGATTTTCTCGGTGAGGTCGCAAACCGATGGGAACGCGATGCGGAAGCGAACGAGCGAGTTGTCGCTGCTTTCACGGATGCAGCGCGAGCACATGGTGTTGGGTTGGCGGATAAGTCCGCCTTCACTCAAACCGCAAAGTGGCGAAGGCGATGCGCGGCGGCAATGCGGAATTTCCTCAACTACTATCGTTCCGGCGATGATGTAGAGAAATCGACAGGCGATGGCCCTACAGTCGTAAAGTAGCCTGTTGAATCTTCCCCGGTGGGCCTGTAGTTGACTGGCGAGGTTGCCGCCCCGCCAGTCGTGCGCCGACGATAGACGGCGCTTATGCGGCTTCGCTTGCCGGACGGCCTTCTTAAATTCGTAGGCGTCTGCCTCTGCCATGAGGGACCGGAAGGCTTCGAAATTAGCGCCAAGGTGCTTGCGAAGAAAATCAGCGGCGTCACACGCGGCCTGCTTCTCGCGCTCCCTTTCCTGCTGCCATCTTTTGCGTTCCCGCTCCTGTGCCTCATCCCGCTTCTGCTGCGCTTCAAGCCGCGCCTTCTTGCGCTCGTTCTTCGCCTTCATGGTACCACGCTTTGCGCACACACCCTTCGGCTTCCGGCGGCGACGCTTCGGCGGCACCCGGAAGCTCGGCATTTTCGCCGGCTTCGGTGCCTACACCGACGGCGACCAGGTCTCCTCGATAAATGCGCGATAGTCAGCAAGCGCTTGGCGCAGATCGGACTGGAGTCTGAACGGCATGTCGCGGAATCGGACTCCCTTCTCGATGCTATTTTCGAGTGCCTGCAGTTCGAGTGCGAAATTGTCGTAGATCCGTCCGTCACCATCCGACGAGCGCGGTTGATATTGGACCTGACGTTGCTCACGGCGGCATCTTTCAGCTCAGGACGACGTGCCGCCAGGGTTGTTGTTCGCCCGCCGAGCGATGCGCTTGAGGGCATCTACTACCGAAATGATGGGCGTCGCGGAGGTGATTTTCTCCCTGGACGTTCAATTCCCAAGACTTCGGCTCGCGGCTCGCGAGCTCCTCGATCCCATCCAAATCGACCTTGTCGAGTCCTGATTGTCGACCAGGCGATCGGGTTCTTTCTCGCGCTTAAGCCCCCACGTTGTGTCATCTGCCTTGACCTGTGATCGACTTTCCACGAACGAGGAACAAGTAGTTTCTCCTTGGAGACGACGTTGGCGGCGCAGTGCATCACGTACTAATACGTGATGCACTGCGTTATTGTCTTCGCGATCGATCATTTCCAACGCGCGGCGCTCGGTATCTTGCCGTCAGGCGCTAGTGGTTTCCGCCTAACATAAGAGTCCGTATGGGATTCCCTTTGGCGCGTGCGTATGCGAGTGTGGCGCATGCGCACAGGAATAGCCTTCACCG
>NZ_AUTC01000136.1 GCF_001461695.1 Sinorhizobium fredii USDA 205
CGTCAGTGATCGGGCTTATAGACCCGCACCCTCCAACACGTCAACAGCCATTTTTGAAAAAATGATAGAATTTTCTAAACCATTGAGTTAGTTGGATTATTTCAAGTGCACCGAAAAAACGCTCAAGTTCGACGGCGCATTCCTGGTGTTCACGCAGGGTAAAGGCCCCTCGGGCATGTTGCCTGTATGGTTAACGCTGCCTTGACGCGGATGATCATCACAAGACACGTCCCCCACCACCTCGTTCCTGACGGCCGGCGCTACAATATCGGCTTGCCGCCAGTCACCGCGATCGTCGCGCCGGAGACGTAGCTCGACAGCGGATCTGCCAGCATGACATAGGCCGAGGCGAGTTCCACCGGTTGTCCCGGCCGCTTCATCGGCACCTGCTTGCCGAAATTCACGACCGAATCCTCCGGAAGGGTCGACGGGATCAGCGGCGTCCAGATCGGGCCCGGCGCCACCGCATTGGCGCGGATTCCCTTGTCGGCAAGCATTTGCGCCAGGCCGGCGGTGAAATTCTGGATCGCGCCCTTGGTGGTCGCATAGGCCAGCAGGATCGGATTTGGGGCATCCGCGTTGATCGAGGCGGTGTTGATGATCGAACTGCCGGGCTTCATATGCGGCACCGCTGCGCGGGTCAGATAGAACATCGCATGGATGTTCACCCGGAAGGTCAGCTCCCACTCCTCCTCGCTGATGTCCGCGATATCCGGGAAGGAGGCCTGATGGGCGGCGTTGTTGACGAGGATGTCGATACCGCCGAGTTCGTTGATGGCTGTCTCGACAATTCGGTTGCAATGCGCCGAGCTCTGGATATCGCCAGCAACGAGGACGCCTTTGCATCCCGCCTCTTCGACGAGCGCCTTGGTCGACTTCGCGTCCTCGTGTTCGTTGAGGTAGGAGATCAGCACATCGGCGCCCTCTCGGGCATAGGCGATCGCCACGGCCCGGCCAATGCCGCTGTCGCCGCCGGTGATGATGGCTTTCTTGCCCTGAAGCCGGCCCGATCCCTTGTAGGTTTTTTCCCCGTGGTCCGGGAGCGGGTTCATGCGCTCTGTGGTTCCAGGCATGGGTTGGCTCTGACGCTCGAACGGCGGGCGCGGGAAATTCTCCATGTCCAGGCCTCCTTGTGGATTTGGTGCGAACGGTTTCTCGGCCGGTCGTCGACGACGGCCGCAGCTCCCAAACTCGGGCTCGCCGGGCTTTGTTCCGATCAGAGGGTGGGGCTCGGTCCCGCCGTCACACCATTGATGGCGGCGGGTGCCTTTGGCTCCGTTCGGGCAGCGCGCCCAAGAAAAGTCAGCAGGCGCGCCTCTTCCACACGAAGTTCAGGCTTTGCCCGCCCGCGGCGGCGCAACTGCTTGGCTGTCGCCGCGCAGGCCGTATCCGCGAGACCTATGATATCCGGATGGATGTAGCTCTTGCGACAGATTGCCGGCGTGTTGCAGAGGACCTCGGCGGCCGCCTCGCACATCTTTCTGACAGTCGGGCGCTCGCCTTTTTCCATCGCTTCCCGTGCGGCGGCGAAGGCGGCGACGCTGCCCGCCCAGGTCCGGAATGTCTTGGCCGATACGGAAAAGCCGGCGACCTCCGCCAGGTAGCGGTTGAGACGACCCGACTCAACGGGGCGCAGGATATCGTTGTCGTCCCGCCACACGAAGAGCTGCCGTCCCGGCAGGTCGGCGATGTCCTCGAGCAGGCGCTGCAGCTTCGGGCGCCGCAGCCGTCTCTGGACCCGCTTGCCCCCCTTGGCGGTGAACCGCAGTTCCATGCAGCCGTTGAGCAGCCGCAAATGGCGCTTCAGAAGCGTCGTTGCGCCATAGGTCGAATTCGCCTGGACATAGGCGGGACTTCCCGTCCGCAGATGCACCTCGTCGAGCAAGGCGACCAGCGCGGCGAGGACTGTGCGCGCGTCGTCCGCCCCTCCTTCCATGTGCCGGCGGATCATGCGGCGGATCCTCGGCAGGGCCTTGGCGAACGGAAGGAGCTGGGCGAATTTGTCGCCGCTGCGCTGCGCTTGCCACTCCGTGTGATAGCGATATTGCTTTCGACCCCGCGCGTCATAGCCGGTCGCCTGCAGGTGTCCGTTCTCGTCCAGGCAGATCCACACGTTCTCGTAGGCGGGCGGCAGGCCGAGCGACGCGATACGGGCCCTGATGGCCGGATCGGTCAGGATCGAACCATCCGGCAGCCGGTAGATGAACCCCTTGCCGGAGCGCTGCCGCCTGATGCCCGGCTCGGTATCGCTGACATAGACGAGCCCGTTGCCCTTCGGCGGAACCTCGCCTAGGACCCGATCGCGCCCGTTGCGGCTGCGCCCGGCGCCGGGCCGAACACGCATCGCCGCCGCAGGGCGGGCCGGATTGGAAGTGACTTGCAGCGGCATCGAGTGGCCCTTCCCTTCAGGCGGTGATCGAAGACTAACGCACCGCCGGGTGGGTCAGGTTCCATTCGGGATGCGGCGCCGGATCGATTTCGACGGCGAAGCCTACAGCGCCGTGCGTCTTTTCAGACGCACAAAGGTTGTGCTGGCGGCGCGCCTGAAGTCGGCTGGGCGCCGATCAGGGATCAGAATTCCAGAAGGGCATAGGGCCGGCCGGTCGGCTTCTCCACATGGGTGGCGACGTTGAAGACGGGCGCGCCGCCCGGCGTCGTGCCCTTATACCTACCCTTGTGAGCGTGGCCATGGACGACGGCGCTGACACGGAAGCGGTCGATGGTTTCCGCGAAGCGCGAGGAGCCGAGGAAGGGATAGATCTCTTCCGGTTCTCCCACGACCGTCTCGGCGATCGGTGCGTAGTGCAGCACGACGACGGAGTGCTGGGCGCTGGTCTTGCGCAAGGCGTTTTCGAGGCGCATCGCTTCGTCGACGGTCGCCGATACCATCGCTTTCAGGGCGGTCTCGCCGAAAGAACCCAGCATGTGCCGGCCGAAGCCGCCGACAAACCCTTTCGTGCCGGCAAAGCCGATGCCGGCGATCTCTACCGCCTGCCCATCCAGCAGATGGACACCCGCCTTCATGAGGATCGACGAGATCTCTTCGACGGCATCACATTGGTGGTCGTGATTGCCGAGAACCGCGACCACCGGGACCGTGCAGTATTTCAGGTCGGCGGCGAGAAGCTCCGCTTCGGCCGGCTTGCCGAGATCGGTCAGGTCGCCAGCGATCACCAGCACGTCGGCGACTTTGGAAATCTCCGAAAACAGTTCCGTATAGGAGACCGAACCATCCTCTTTCATGTGGAGGTCTGCGACCGCGGCTACTTTCAGCTTGCCCATGGTGACAACTCCCTATTTTCCTGTCCGCATCTCGAGGTCGCCGCCGACGTCGGCGAACCCCCACTCGGTGACGTCGATCTCGTAGTCGCGCCGCGAATATAGCCGCCCGCGGCAGATCTTCGTCTGGGGCAGCGGCAAATCGCGCTGCGCCGCCAGCCGGCTCAGGAGCTCGTCCATCAGCCACAAGGGCACCCGGTCGCGCTCCGAGGGATAGATCCACCGGAAATTGAGGAGATGGATCAACAGCACCTCCCAGTGCACTTCCATATATTCGAGCAGCCGGCGCCAATCGATCCGGTCGTGGGTTTTGAGGATCGTGTGGGCGACGTCGGCGCCGTCGTAGCGCTCGCGAAGCTGGATGAAAGACTTGGACCAGACCAATTCCGTGGGGGCGACGATCGACACCGGCGAGGCGCTGATCTCGACCGGCAGGGCGTGTTCGAACCACGCGTCGTTGACGAGCATGGTTCCGTTCGGCGAGGCGAAGATGACGTCGAAGAAGAACTTGCCCTTGTAGACCTTTCCCAGCCACCGCTCGTCCTCGATCTCCACCGAGTAGCCGCGCGACTTGAAATAGTTGAGAATTCGCGTGTAGTCGCCGGCTTTGCAGAAGACGTCGAGATCCTTCGTCGGCCTCGAAATGCCGGTGTAGGCACTGAGGGCGAAGGTGCCGGCGATCAGAAACGGGATCTTGGATTTGACGAGCTCCACGATGGCGGCGGCGACGAAGGCTTCGGCCTTCTCGTCGACGAGCTGTGGCAGAGCGAGCGGTGCGCGGGTCGTTCGCGGCGACTTCGACTTCGGGGGCATTGCCGATGGCATGCTTTCTCTCCTGCGAAGGAACACCTACGAGAACACGCGAGAACTCGGCTAGGTTCCGCAGCGGCGTGGCGGACAATGCGGAAGTCCGGTGGGAAAGATGACGCGGGCGCAGCCGCAAGCGGCTGCGCCGACAGTAGATGGTAATGCTACAGCGCCGGTGGGCGGTAGCGTTCCTGCTCGCGTTGAACCTCATCGAGGCTGTAGGGTGCGGATGCCTCGTCGAAACGCGTCCAGCCCTCTTCGGTGTAGGCCCGTCGGCGAACCGACGTGTCGACGGCGTTGCGGTTTCTGAGGATCGCATCGGCCTGCGGCACCAGGGCCTCGTCGACCTTGGCCACCACCAGCGTGCCACCCCGCCGCACACCTTCGGCATAAAGATGCGCGTCCTCGTCCGGAATGCCCGAATCCGTCAGCGACCCGATGATGCCGCCAGTGGCGGCACCCGCCACCGCTCCGGCGATCGCGCCCGCTGCTGTCGATGCGAGCCAGCCGGCCGCGACGACCGGCCCGACGCCGGGGATGGCCATCAGCCCCAGCCCGGTGAGGAGACCGACCGCGCCGCCCCCGGCCGCGCCCAACCCGGCGCCGACGCCGGCGCCTTCGGCAGCTCCGGAACTCTCGCCCGAGTAGCGGTCGCCGACATTATTGGCGACCACGCTGATATCCTCCGACGGAATGCCGGCGACCTCGAGGTCGTTCACTGCCTGTCGAGCGTCGTGATAGTCGTCGAAAAGCCCTGCCACAGTTCTCATCTTCTTCTCCTTTTCTGTAGCGTCGGAGCGTAGAGCGAGCAGATTTCCGCCCGTTCTCCCGACCGAAATCATCGTGACCTAGAGCGCGGTGACGTTGCCCTGGTAATCGAGAGCGACAGTGACGGACTTGCCGTCTTTCGTTGCCGTTCCCCGCCAGATTCCCTGGTCGTCGAGCTTCAGCCCCTTGACCTCGGCGTAACCGGCTTCCTCGATCCGCTCGCGCGCCTGGTCTTCCGTAAAACTGTTCTTGCCGGCGACGGGCGCCTCCGGATTCTCGGTACCCGGCGTGGCGATCGCCGGTGTGCTTCCGCCCGAGGTCGCCGATTGCGCAAATGCCGGCATTGCGGCAGCGCTCAGGAGCACTGCAACGCCAAAGATCGTGGTTTTCATGGTTTTTCCTCTCTCGGGGATTCTTTTTCTGGACCAACCAAACCGGCCCGACATGGTTTGGTTCCGAGGTGTTTTCCAGGAAGAATCGAACTGAGGGGCACGAGGGAAAGGCACGCCTTGCGGAAGCTTTTTGCGCCTTGCCGGTTTGCCGCTGCGAGATCTTCGAGGAGAACGCAATGGCCACCGATGTGAAGGACGGCAAGGCGCCCAAGAGCTCCGATGGAACGCGTGGCGGAAACCGCGCCGGCGACAAGGGAAACAGAGACGCGGACCGGAAACACGAGGTCAAGGAGCAGCGAGGCGCCGGGCAAGGATCCCGCAGCGGGGGCGAGGAGCCGAGGCGTCCCCAAACAAAAAGGCCGGGCTTGGCCCGACCTTTTATCGCCGCCTCCCGCCGCTGCCAGTACATCCGTGGTCAGCGGCGAGAGGGACAGTAAAGGCAGTGTAGGCGTCGATTGTTACAGTGGCAAGACGATCAAAAGGGTGAGGCCGGCGAGGTCAGGTCTGATTGCTGTCGGATCTTGTTTCCGAGAAAACGAGGGATTGGTGATCCCGGCGCGATTCGAACGCGCGACCCCCAGATTAGGAATCTGGTGCTCTATCCTGCTGAGCTACGGGACCACTCGGTATAGACCCATACAAAAGCAAGGCCATTTCGCCAAGTGTTTTTGCGCCCGTGGCCGGCGGATTGCGAAAAGTCGGATGTGTCGATGCGAAATCATGGGGCTAGCGTCACCGACAGGGTGAATGCTAAGCAGGGGCCGGCGGCGGTCGGAGGCGATGTCGCCGTTCCCTAATCCATCCTGGGACCTATCCGCACATGTTTATCGGAATCGATTGGGGCGGCACCAAAATGGAAGTCATCGCGCTCGACCGCGATGGCGAGACGCGTGCCCGGCACCGTGTTGCAACCCCGACCAGCGGCTATGACGCGTGCATCCGCGCCGTGGTCGAGCTCGTCGCCGCCGCCGAGCAGACGGCCGGTGAGCGCGGCTCGATCGGCATCGGCATTCCGGGCAGTCCCAATCCGCGCACCGGCATCGTGCGCAACTCCAACGCCGTGCTCATCAACGGCAAGCCGCTCGGGCGCGATCTCGAAGCCGCACTTGGTCGTCAGGTGCGGCTTGCCAACGACGCCAATTGCCTGGCGGTCTCCGAGGCGGTCGACGGCGCCGGCAAGGATGCGCATGTCGTCTTCGGCATCATCGTCGGCACCGGGCATGGCGGCGGGCTGGCGATCGACAGGAAGGTGCATGCCGGCTACCAGGGCGTCGCGGCGGAGATCGGCCATTATCCGCTGCCGTGGATGACGAAGCACGAATATCCCGGCCACAAATGCTGGTGCGGCAAGCTCGGCTGCCTCGACATGTATGCCTGCGGCACCGGGCTCGAGCTCGACTATCGCCTGACGACCGGCGTCGAGCGCCGCGGCCGCGACATCATCGAGGCGAAGCGGGCCGGCGATCCGGCCGCGACCGGCGTCTACGACCGCTTCGTCGACCGGCTCGCCCGCAGCCTCGCGCTGTTGACCAATATCGTCGATCCGGATGTTTTCGTGCTCGGCGGCGGCATGTCGAATGTCGACGAGATCTATGGCGAGTTGCCGGAGTTGATCACCAGATACTTGTTCGGCGACAGTTTCGAGACGCCGATCCGCAAGGCCGTGCACGGCGACAGCTCCGGCGTGCGCGGTGCCGCCTGGCTGTGGAAGGAATAGCGCGTGTCCAGTCACGGCTGCGGCCGCATTTTCCCCCTCTGGCCTGCCGGCCATCTCCCCCACAAGGGGGAGACTGCAGGCCGCATGCCCCTCGCCCCGGCCGCAACGCTGCTAAGCGCGAAACGCATCGGCGGATGCGTAGACTGTGCCACATCCTTTCTCCCCCTTGTGGGGGAGATGGCCCGGCAGGCCAGTGGGGGTATCACCCACGCCTCACTCCCATCCGTCCGGCCCCATAACGACAAGCGGAGGCATCATGAACAATATCGACAATGATCTGCGCCGGATCGCGCTCCAGGAACAGGAATTGCAATTCGAGCGCTTCGACCTCGACACCGCCTGGACGCTCGGCTCGACGCTGCGCCGTATGGCCGCCGAGCGCGAGCTCGGCGTCGTCATCGACATCACTCTGTTCTCCATGCAGGTCTTCTATGCGGCGCTCGATGGCGCGACGCCGGACAATCCGAACTGGGTGCGGCGCAAGCGCAACACGGTGTTCCGGCTGTTCAGAAGCAGCTACGCCACCGGCCTCGGTCTCCTCAAGCAGCAGACCAACCTGCAGGCGAAGCTTGGCCTGCCGGATGCCGAGTTCGCCGCGCATGGCGGCAGCTTTCCGATCGTCGTGAAGGGAACCGGCTGCATCGGTGCCGTCACGGTGTCCGGACTGCCGCAGCGCGACGACCACAATCTCGTCGTCGAGGCGCTGGCCGAAGTGCTCGGCGCCGATCACGACGCGTTGAAACTCGAGAATTGACGGACGGGCCGATGGACATTGCATTGCAGGCGGCGCAGCTCGACCGCTGGCTCGCGGAAGCCGCCCTGCCGCTCTGGCGCGAAAAGGGTTTCGACACGGCCGGCGGCGGCTTCGTCGAGACGATCGACATGGCCGGCGAGCCGACGCGGGCCAATCGCCGCTCGCGCGTCCAGCCCCGCCAGGTCTATTGCTTCGCGGAAGCCGGACGGCGTGGCTGGCAAGGCGACTGGCGCAGCGTCGCGGAAGGCGGACTTGCCTATTTCGATCGCGTCTACCGGCAGTCGAGCGGCTTCTACGGTGCGCTCGCCAAGGCCGACGGGGAGATCATCGATCCGTCTTTCGACCTTTATAACCAGGCCTTCGCGCTGCTCGCCTTCGCCTATCTGGCCGACGTCCTTCCGGAGCGCAAGGCCGAGATGATCGAGCGCAGCAACGATCTCAGGCAGAAGCTCGAAGCCCATTGCAAGCATCCGGTCGCGGGCTTCGAGGAGGACAACCCGCCGCGCCTGCCGCTTGGTTCCAACCCGCATATGCACCTCTTCGAGGCCTGTCTCGCCAGCGAAGCGGTCGACGGGTTCGACCGGGTCGCCTGGGCCAATCTCGCCGACGAGATCGCCCATTTGGCAATGGATTGCTTCATCGACGCAAAGACAGGCGTGCTGCGCGAATTCTTCGACCGCGACTGGACACCCTTTCCGGGCGAGAAGGGCCGCATCGTCGAGCCCGGCCACCAGTTCGAATGGGCATGGCTGCTCTTGCGCTGGGCGGAACGGCGCGGCAACGCCGAAGCGATCGTCAAGGCACGGCGGCTTTTCGAGATCGGCGAAGCGCACGGCGTCTGCCCGAAGCGCGACGTGGCGATCATGACGCTCTTCGACGACCTGTCGGTCGCCGACCCGGTGGCGCGGCTCTGGCCGCAGACGGAATGGCTGAAGGCGGCGATCCGCTTCGCCGCGCTCTCGGAGGGCAGCGAGCGGCAACGCTATCTCGTTTCGGCGTCGCGCGCCGCGGCGGCGCTGCAACGGTTTTTCGAAACGCCGGTCCGCGGGCTCTGGCGCGACAAGCAGAAGGCGGATGGCAGCTTCGTCGACGAGCCCGCGCCGGCCAGCAGCTTCTATCACATCATTTGCGCGATCTATGAAGTCGAGGATTGCCTGAAGCGATTGTGAACATCGGCTCCCGTCGTCGCCTTCGAACGGCCCGCCGCGCTTGTGGCGGGCTTTTTTCTTGCCTCGCGGTGAAATTGTGATCGGATCGTATGTTGACATAAACATATCTTTATGTGACTTAATCGACAAAGCATTTGTCGTTTTCAGAACGGGAGATTTCCCATGTCCGCCGCGTCCCTCTTCGGAGATCTCTCCCCCAGGCCCGACGGCTCGGAAATATTCCGTGCCCTGCGGCAGGCAGCAAGCGAGCGCATCCTGATCATGGATGGCGCCATGGGCACCGAGATCCAGCAGCTCGGTTTCGTCGAAGACCATTTCCGCGGCGAGCGCTTCGGCGGTTGCGCCTGCCATCAGCAGGGCAACAACGACCTCCTGACGCTCACGCAGCCGAAGGCGATCGAGGAGATCCATTACCGCTACGCCCTTGCCGGCGCCGACATTCTCGAAACCAACACCTTCTCCTCGACACGGATCGCCCAGGCCGACTATGGCATGGAGGACACGGTCTATGACCTGAACCGCGACGGCGCGCGGCTGGCGCGGCGGGCGGCGAAGCGCGCCGAAGCAGAGGATGGCCGGCGGCGTTTCGTGGCCGGCGCACTCGGGCCGACCAACCGCACTGCCTCGATCTCGCCCGACGTCAACAATCCGGGCTATCGCGCCGTCAGCTTCGACGATCTGAGGCTTGCCTATGCCGAACAGCTCCGCGGCCTCATCGACGGCGGCGCCGACATCATCCTGATCGAGACGATCTTCGACACGCTGAATGCCAAGGCGGCGATTTTCGCGACGCAGGAAGTCTTCGCCGAGAAGAAAATCCACCTGCCGGTGATGATTTCCGGCACGATCACCGATCTTTCCGGCCGAACCCTCTCCGGCCAGACGCCGACCGCCTTCTGGTATTCGGTGCGCCATGCGGCGCCCTTCACCATCGGGCTCAACTGCGCGCTCGGCGCCAATGCGATGCGCGCCCATATCGACGAGCTTTCGACCGTCGCCGACACGCTTGTCTGCGCCTATCCGAATGCCGGCCTGCCGAATGAATTCGGCCGCTACGACGAAAGCCCCGAGGCGATGGCAGCGCAGATCGAGGCCTTTGCCCGCGATGGCCTCGTCAACATCGTCGGCGGCTGCTGCGGCTCGACGCCGGCCCATATCCGCGCCATCGCCGAAGCGGTCGGCAAGTATCCGCCGCGCCAGATACCGGAGATCGAACGCCGCATGCGGCTCTCCGGCCTCGAACCCTTCACGCTCACCGACGAAATCCCCTTCGTCAATGTCGGCGAGCGCACCAATGTCACCGGCTCGGCAAAATTCCGCAAGCTGATCACCACGGGCGACTATGCCGCGGCACTCGACGTCGCGCGCGATCAGGTGGCCAACGGCGCGCAGATCATCGACATCAACATGGACGAGGGGCTGATCGATTCGACCGGCGCCATGGTCGAGTTCCTGAACCTCGTCGCTTCCGAGCCGGACATCGCCTGCGTACCGGTGATGATAGATTCCTCCAAATGGGAAGTCATCGAGGCCGGGCTCAAATGCGTCCAGGGCAAGGCGCTGGTGAACTCGATCTCGCTCAAGGAGGGCGAGGAAGCGTTCCTGCATCACGCGCGGTTGGTGCGCGCCTATGGCGCCGCCGTCGTGGTGATGGCCTTCGACGAAAAGGGGCAGGCCGACAGCAAGACGCGCAAGGTCGAGATCTGCCGGCGCGCCTATCGGCTGCTGACCGAAGAGGTCGGCTTCCCGCCGGAGGACATCATCTTCGACCCGAACATCTTCGCGGTCGCCACCGGCATCGAAGAGCACAACAATTACGGCGTCGATTTCATCGAGGCGACGCACGAGATCATCGCCACGCTGCCGCATGTGCATGTCTCGGGCGGGGTGTCGAACCTCTCCTTCTCGTTCCGCGGCAACGAGCCGGTGCGCGAGGCGATGCACGCCGTCTTCCTCTATCATGCGATCCAGGCGGGCATGGATATGGGCATCGTCAATGCCGGCCAGCTCGCCGTCTACGACGCGATCGACACGGAGCTTCGCGAGGCCTGCGAGGACGTGGTGCTGAACCGCAGTCCGGATGCAACCGAGCGCCTCCTGGAGATCGCCGAGCGCTATCGTGGGCAGGGCGGTTCGCAGGGCAAGGAGAAGGACCTCGCCTGGCGCGAGTGGCCGGTTGCGAAACGGCTCGAGCATGCGCTCGTCAACGGCATCACCGAGTTCATCGAGGCGGACACGGAAGAGGCGCGGCTTGCCGCCGAGCGCCCGCTGCACGTCATCGAAGGGCCGCTGATGGCCGGCATGAACGTGGTCGGCGACCTCTTCGGCGCGGGCAAGATGTTCCTGCCGCAGGTGGTCAAGTCGGCGCGCGTGATGAAGCAGGCGGTCGCCGTCCTCCTGCCCCATATGGAGGCCGAAAGGCTTGCCAATGGTGGCGCGGGGACCCGCGAGAGTGCGGGCAAGATCCTGATGGCGACCGTCAAAGGCGACGTGCACGATATCGGCAAGAACATCGTCGGCGTCGTGCTCGCCTGCAACAACTACGAGATCATCGACCTCGGCGTCATGGTGCCCTCGGCGAAGATCCTCGAAATGGCGCGGCAAGAGAAGGTCGACGCGATCGGGCTCTCCGGCCTCATTACCCCCTCGCTCGACGAGATGGTGCATGTCGCCTCCGAACTCGAACGGGAAGGCTTCGACATTCCGCTGCTGATCGGGGGGGCGACGACCAGCCGTGTGCACACAGCGGTCAAGATCAACCCGCGGTACAGCCTCGGCCAGACCGTCTATGTCACCGATGCCAGCCGTGCCGTCGGCGTCGTGTCGAGCCTGCTCTCGCCAGAGGCGAGGGACGGCTACAAGGAGATGATCCGCGCCGAATATCTAAAGGTTGCCGACGCGCATGCGCGCAACGAGGCGGAAAAGCGCCGCCTGCCGCTGTCGCAGGCCCGCGCCAATGCGCCGAAACTCGACTGGGACGCTCATCAGCCGAAGGCGCCCTCGTTCCTGGGCACGCGCGTCTTCGAGAGCTGGGATCTGGCGGAGCTTGCCCGCTATATCGACTGGACGCCTTTCTTCCAGACTTGGGAGCTGAAGGGCGTCTATCCGCGCATTCTCGACGACGAGCATCAGGGGCCGGCCGCACGGCAGCTCTTCGCCGACGCACAGGCGATGCTCGACAAGATCATTGCGGAAAAATGGTTCGCGCCGACGGCGGTGGTCGGCTTCTGGCCGGCCGGCAGCGTTGCAGACGACATCCGCCTCTTCACCGACGAGGCGCGCGAGCGGGAGCTTGCGACTCTCTTCACGCTCCGCCAGCAATTGGCCAAGCGTGACGGCCGGCCGAACGTCGCGCTCGCCGATTTCGTCGCTCCGATTGACAGCGGCAGGCCGGACTATCTCGGCGGCTTCGTGGTGACCGCCGGCATCGAGGAAGTGGCGATCGCCGAGCGCTTCGAGCGCGCCAACGACGATTACTCCTCGATCCTGGTCAAGGCGCTCGCCGACCGCTTCGCCGAGGCCTTTGCCGAGCGCATGCACGAATATGTCCGCAAGGAGCTCTGGGGCTACGCGGCGGACGAATCCTTCACGCCACAGGAACTGATCGCCGAGCCTTATGCGGGGATCCGCCCGGCGCCGGGCTATCCGGCACAGCCCGACCATACCGAAAAGGAAACGCTCTTCCGGCTGCTCGACGCAGAGGCGGCAATCGGCGTCAGCCTGACGGAAAGTTACGCCATGTGGCCGGGCTCCTCCGTCTCCGGCCTCTATATCGGCCATCCGGACGCCTACTATTTCGGCGTCGCCAAGATCGAGCGCGACCAGGTCGAGGACTATGCGACACGCAAACGCATGAATGTTCGCGAGGTCGAGCGCTGGCTGTCGCCGATCCTCAACTATGTGCCGATGCCGGAAACCGAGGCGGCCGAATAGTCTAGGGACGGTTTGCCGCGAGGATCATCGTGGCGGCCTTTTCGGCGATCATGATGGTCGGCGAATTGGTGTTGCCGGAGGTGATCGTCGGCATGATCGAGGCGTCGGCGACGCGCAGGCCCTCCACGCCCCGCAGGCGAAGCTCGGGATCGACGACGCTCTCCGGGTCGGCACCCATGCGGCAAGTGCCGACGGGGTGGAAGATCGTCGTGCCGATGTCGCCGGCGGCGCGCTTCAGCTCGTCGTCTGTCTCGTAGCTCGGCCCGGGCTTGAATTCGGCCGGGTGGTAGCGGGCGAAGGAAGGCTGCGAAACGATGCGACGGGTAAGTCGGATCGACTTCATGGCCACGTCGCGGTCGGCCTCGGCCGTCAGGTAGCGCGGTCGGATGTCGGGCGTGGCGGCAAAGTCCGGCCCCTTCAGATGCACCGAGCCGCGGCTTTCCGGTCTCAAGTTGCAGACGCTGGCGGTGATCGCCGGGAAAGGGTGAACCGGCTCTCCGAATTTTTCGAGCGTCACCGGCTGGACGTGATACTGCAGGTCCGGCGTTTCCTTTTCGGGGCCCGAGCGGGTGAAGATGCCAAGCTGGCTCGGCGCCATGGCCATCGGCCCGGAACGGCGGACGAGATATTCGAGGCCGATCGCCGCCTTGCCGATGAGCGAGGTCGCCTTCTCGTTCAGCGTCGGAACGCCGGTGACCTTGTAGGCGAGGCGAAGCTGCAGGTGATCCTGCAGGTTCTCGCCGACGCCGGGCAGTTCGTGGTGCACTTCGATGCCGTTGGCGCGGAGGACATCCGGGCGGCCGATCCCGGAGAGCTCGAGGATGTGCGGCGAGCCTATGGCGCCGGCGGAAAGCACCGTCTCGCGGCCGGCTCGCGCGCGCTTCGTCACGCCGTCATGCTGGAACTCGACGCCGACGACACGCGCCCCTTCGAGGATCAGCTTGCGGACATGCGCCTTGGTCAGGATCGTTAGGTTGCGCCGCTGCCTGGCGGGCTTCAGGAAGGCCTTGGCGGTGTTCCAGCGGATGCCGGAGCGCTGGTTGACGTCGAAATAGCCGGAGCCTTCATTGGTGCCGCGGTTGAAATCGTCCGTTTCGGGAATGCCCGCCTCGCCAGCTGCCTTCTGGAAGGCATCGAGCACCGCCCAGCGGACACGCGCCTTCTCGACCCGCCATTCGCCGCCCGCGCCGTGCATCTCGTTCGCGCCGCGATAGTGGTCCTCGGATTTCTTGAAGAAGGGCAGCACGTCGTTCCAGCTCCAGCCGGTGCAGCCGAGCTGACGCCACAGGTCATAGTCGCGCGCCTGGCCGCGCATGTAGATCATGCCGTTGATCGAAGAGCAGCCGCCGAGCACCTTGCCGCGCGGATAGAAGAGCGACCGTCCGTTGAGTCCCTCTTCGGCGGCCGTGGTGAAACACCAGTCGGTGCGCGGATTGTTGATGCAATAGAGATAGCCGACCGGAATGTGGATCCAGTGATAATTGTCGCTGCCGCCCGCCTCGAGCAGCAGCACCCGATGCGCCGGATTCTCCGAAAGGCGGTTGGCGAGGACGCAGCCGGCGCTCCCCGCTCCGACGACGATATAGTCGAACGTTTCCATGGGCTTTCTCTGATGTCGGGGCCCGTCGCGTGGCGGACCGATATGCCTACTTGTGCCGGTGTTCGAAGCCGAGCCTGCGGCCGAGGCGCGAGTTGTAGAACTCGCCGACGATGCCGCGGCGGAACAGCAGCACGCAGACCATGAAGACGACGCCGGTAATGATCGTCACCGGAAATTCCGAGGTCGCCAGATAGTTCTGCAGCGTCACGACGAGTGCGGCGCCGAAGAGCGGCCCGATCAGCGTACCGATACCGCCGAGCAGCGTCATCAGGATCACCTCGCCCGACATCTGCCAGCCGACATCGGTGAGCGTCGCGAACTGGAAAACCAGGGCCTTCAAGCCCCCGGCCAGGCCGGTCAATGCGGCCGACATGACGAAGGCGGCGAGCTTGTAGTTCCTCACCGAATAGCCAAGCGAGATCGCCCGCGTTTCGTTTTCCCGGATCGACTTCAGGATCATGCCGAAGGGCGAGTTGATGATCCGCCAGATGACGGCGATGCCGATGACGAAGACGGCCAGCACGAAATAGTACATGTTCGAGGACTGCGAGAGGTCGATGAAACCGAACAGATGGCCGCGCGGCACCGACTGGATGCCATCCTCGCCATGCGTGAACTCGGCCTGCAGGCAGAAAAAATAGAACATCTGCGCCAGCGCCAGGGTGATCATCGCGAAATAGATGCCCTGGCGGCGGATGGCGAAGAAGCCGATCACCGCGCCGAGCAGGGCGGCGCCGGCGACACCGACGAGAAGCCCGAACTCGACCGGCAGGCCCCCTTCCTTGACGGCATGCGCGGTGAAATAGGCCGCGCCGCCGAAGAAGGCCGCATGACCGAAGGAGAGCAGCCCCGTATAGCCGAGCAGCAGGTTGAAGGCGCAGGCGAAGAGTGCAAAGCACAGAATCTTCATCAGGAAGACGGGGTAAAAGAACAGAGGGGCCAGCAGCAGCAAGACAAGACCCGCGCCGAGAAACACCGTCTGGGCGACGATCGGTCTGCGTTCCTTCTGGTTCTGAAGTTCGAGTGTCAGCGTCATATCAAGCATCCCGGCCGAAGAGGCCGGCAGGCCTCAGCAGGAGAACGATGGCCATGATCACGAAGATCACGATATTGGAGGCCTCCGGATAGAAGACCTTGGTCAGGCCCTCGGCGACGCCGAGCAGGTAACCGGTGACGATCGCCCCCATGATCGAACCCATGCCGCCGACGACCACCACGGCGAAGACGACGATGATGATGTTCGATCCCATCAGCGGCGACACCTGGTAGATCGGAGCGGCGAGCACGCCGGCAAGTGCCGCGAGCGCCGCGCCCAGGCCATAGGTCAGCGTCAGCAGGAAGGGCACGTTGATGCCGAAGGATTGCACCAGAACCGGATTTTCGGTGGCGGCACGCAGATACGAGCCGAGCTTGGTCTTCTCGATGACGAGCCAGGTGCCGATGCAGATGAACAGCGAGAAGACGATCGCCCAGCCGCGATAGATGGGCAGGAACATGAAGCCAAGATTGGCGCCGCCGGTCAAAAGCGCCGGCGTCGCATAGGGCTGTCCGGAAGCGCCGTAGAGATAGCGGAACGTGCCTTCGACGGTCAGCGCCAGGCCGAAGGTGAAGAGCAGGCCGTAGAGCGGGTCCAGCGAATAGAGCCGCCTCAGCATGGTGCGCTCGATGGCGGCCCCGATGAGGCCGACGAGAAGCGGCGCGAGGATCAAGGCCGGCCAGTAGCCGATGCCGAAATGCGCGAGCAGCAGCCAGGCGATGAAGGCGCCGAGCATGTATTGGGCGCCGTGGGCGAAGTTGATGACGCGCAGCAGGCCGAAGATGATGGCAAGGCCGAGGCTCAAAAGCGCGTAGAAGGAGCCGTTGATGAGGCCGATCAGGAGTTGTCCGAGAAAGGCCTGGAGCGGAATTCCGAAGATCATCGTCATCACTTACACCCCGAGCACGTCATGCAGCATGTCCATGCGTGCGGAAAGCTCCGAGACCGGAAACTCGCCCGCCACCTTGCCATGGTCCATGAGATAGAAGCGGTCGGCGACCTTGCTGGCGAAGCGGAAGTTCTGCTCGACCAGCAGGACCGTCATGCCGCGCTCCTTGAGTTTCTTCAGCACCTCGCCGATGCGCTGGACGATGACCGGGGCGAGGCCTTCGGTCGGCTCGTCGAGCAGCATCATCCTGGCGCCGGTGCGCAGGATGCGGGCGATCGCCAGCATCTGCTGTTCGCCGCCGGAAAGTTTTGTTCCCTGGCTGTTGCGGCGTTCGTGCAGATTGGGAAAGAGTTCGAAAATCTCCTCGATCGTCATGCCGCCTTCAGCGACGGCCGGCGGCAGCAAGAGGTTCTCGTAGACGGAGAGCGTCGAAAAGATGCCGCGCTCCTCGGGAATGAAGCCGAGGCCGCGGTGCGCGACGCGATGCAGCGGCACGCGGATCAGGTCCTCGCCGGCGAAGGTGATCTCGCCCTTGCGCTCGCGCACGATGCCCATGATCGCCCTGAGCGTCGTCGTCTTGCCGACGCCGTTGCGACCGAGCAGGGTCACCATTTCGCCCTCGCCGACGGTCATGTCGACGCCGTGGAGAATATGGCTCTCGCCGTACCAGGCGTTGAGGCCGGAGACCTTCAGCAGCGGTTTCATCTCAGGCCTCCTCCGTGCCCATATAGGCGGTGCGCACCCGCGGATCCTCGGATACGGTGGCATAGTCGCCCTCGGCCAGAATTTCGCCGCGCTGCAGCACGGTGACGTGATGACAGAGCGTGGCGACGACGGAGAGATTGTGCTCGACCATCAGCACGGCGCGCTCGCGCGCCACCTCGCGGATGATCTCGGCGACCATGCCGACATCCTCGTGGCCCATGCCGGCCATCGGCTCGTCGAGCAGCAGCACCTTCGGGTCGAGCGCCAGCGTGGTGGCGATCTCGAGGACGCGCTTGCGGCCGTAGGAAAGATCGGCGGCGGCCGCGTTGCGCTCCTTGTCGAGGCCCACCGAGCGGATCAACTGCTCGGCCTTGCCATTCAGGGCGTCGAGCGCCGACAGCGGCTTCCAGAACTGCGTCGCAAGCCGGTTCGGCCGCTGCAGGGCGACGCGGACATTGTCGAGGACCGTCAAGTGCGGGAACACTGCCGAGATCTGGAAGGAGCGCACGAGGCCCAGGCGGGCGACCTTGTCCGGCGCGGTGTTGGTTATGTCCTCGCCGAGCAGCGTGATCGTCCCGCGGGTCGGCTGCAGGAACTTGGTCAACAGGTTGAAGACGGTGGTCTTGCCGGCCCCGTTCGGGCCGATCAGCGCATGCACGCGGGCATGATGGACATCGAGGTCGACGTCCTTGACGGCGGTGAAGCCGCCGAAGTCACGGCGGAGACCGCGGGCGGACAGAACCACCCGCGGCGCTCCATTCTCCAAGGGCACGGCGATGCTCATCGCTCGGCGCCGGTCAGGACTTGACGAGGTCGCAGCCGCTCTGGGCCGGATCGATGAAGGCCTCCTTGCCGGGAATGGTCGCCAGAACCTTGAAATAGTCCCAGGGCTCCTTGCTCTCTTCCGGCTTCTTGACCTCGAGCAGATACATGTCGTGGATCATGCGGCCATTCGGCGCCACCGTCCCGTTTTCAGCAAAGACGTCGTTGACCGGCATCGCATGCAGTTCCTTGGAAACCGCATCGGCGTCGTCGGTGCCGGCCTTTTCGATCGCCTTCAGATACTGCATGACGGCGGAATAGGTGCCGGCATGGACCATGTTCGGCATCTTGCCGGTGCGCTCCATGAAACGCTTGCCGAATTTGGCGCTTTCCTCGTTGCGGTTCCAGTAGAAACCCTCGGTCAGCGTCAGGCCTTGCGCGGCCTCGAGCCCGAGGCCATGGACCTCGGCGAGCGTGAAGAGGAGGGCCGCAAGGCGTTGCCCGCCCTGGACGATGCCGAACTCGGCGGCCTGCTTGATGGCGTTCGAGGTGTCGAGGCCGGCATTGGCAAGCCCGATCACCTTGGCGCCGGAGGATTGCGCCTGCAGCAGGAAGGACGAGAAATCGGTGGTGGCGAGCGGATGGCGGACGGCGCCGACCACCTTGCCGCCGTTTTCCTTGACGTAGTTGGCGGTGTTCTCCTCCAGCGAATAGCCGAAGGCATAGTCGGCGGTCAGGAAAAACCAGCTGTCGCCGCCCTGCTTGACCAGCGCACCGCCGGTACCGACCGCGAGCGAGTGCGTGTCGTAGGCCCAGTGGAAGCCATAGGGGCTGCATTGCTTGCCGGTAAGCTCCGTCGTCGCCGCCCCGGTGACGATATCGATCCTCTTCTTCTCCTTCGAGATCGCCTGGACGGCGAGCGCCACCGAAGAGGTAGTGAGCTCCATGATGCTGTCGACCTGCTCGGTGTCGTACCATTGCCGGGCGATGTTGGAGGCGATGTCGGGCTTGTTCTGGTGATCGGCGGTCACCACCTCGACCGGTACGCCGAGCACCTTGCCGCCGTAATCCTCGACCGCCATCAGCGCCGCCTCATAGGAGAACTTGCCGCCGAAATCCGCATAGACGCCGGACTGGTCGTTGAGAATGCCGATCTTGACCTTGCCGTCGGATGCGTCGGCAAGGGCGGCGGTGCTGCTGGCGAGCAGAATTGCAAGCGCAGCGATCAGTTTCTTGTTCATGGGTCCTCCCAAAGGATTTTCAGGGCGATGCGGGGCCGTCATGCGCAAACACATAGGGCCCGGCCGTCGCCTTTCGAGGCCCCGGCCGTTTCCTTGCGTCGCTCTGTTCAAATTTGGCCAGACATGCTCCTCAGATGTCGGCACAGCGCCTACCATCGGGAAAATTTCGCTTGGAAGCAAGCGGCCAAAACCGTAAATTGCAAACAGCATCTGTTCATTTTTGAACAGAGGGGAGAGGTATGAATCCAAATTTCACCTGGGACGACCTGCAGTTCTTTCTGGCGGTGGCGCGCACCGGCCAGCTTTCCACCGCGGCGCGGCGCTTGAGAACCAGCCATGCCACCGTTTCCCGCCGCATCGACCGGCTGGAATTTGCCCTCAAGGTCAAGCTTTTCGAGCGCAATCCGCGCGGCTACGTGCTGACGACGATGGGCCAGCGCTTCGTCGAGACGGCCGAGCGGATCGAGCGGGAAACCGAACAGCTCCAGTTCGACATCAGCGACGGCATGACCGCCCAGCGCGGCGTCGTGCGGTTGAGCACGCTCGAGGGTTTCGGCAATTTCTTCCTTTCCGACCGGCTTGCCGAATTCGCCGGCCGCTATCCGAACATCTCGCTGGAACTCGTGGCGATCCAGCAGATCATGTCGTTGTCGCGCAAGGAGGCGGATATCGCGGTCGCGCTCGCCGCGCCCAAGGCCGGACCGTACCATTCCGAGGTCCTCACTCCCTATACCCTACATGTCTATGGCGCACGAAGCTATTTGGCCCGTCACTCCAAGATCCGCACGCGCAATGATCTGAGCTCGCACCGCTTCGTCGGTTATATCGAGGACATGATCTTCACGCCCGGGCTCGACTATCTCGGCGAGATTCAGCCCGGCCTGCGCGCCCATTTCCAGAGCTCCAGCATCCTGACGCAATTGAAGGCGGCGCGTCAGGGGCTTGGCCTTTGCGTGCTGCCCTATTTCATGGCGAAGGACGAGACCAACCTGGAGATCGTGCTGCCGGAGGAGATCGAACTGAAGCGCACCTATTGGCTGATCTGCCACCGCGACCAGATAGCGATGCCGCGGGTCAGGGCGGTGCGCGATTTCCTGGTCGAAGCGGTCAGGGAGAACCGCGGCTCCTTCCTCAGAGACGGTTCGCCGACGTTTGGCCAGAAGCGCCCTCTCGAAGAGCAATAATTTTCAAGTTGCCCGGACGGACGACCCTCAAAGCTCGGTGGAAATAATATTGTCGACGGTGATCCGGCCGGCAATCACGCCGCGATCCGAGCCCGGCGGTGCCGGCCCCTCCTCTATCACCGTAGAGAGCCTTTCGCTGCGAAAGGCGCTCGCCATGTCGGTGGTCACGCCTTCTGCCGGCTTTGCGTCGATCTCGCGGAAATCGAGCTCAGCCTCCGAGGCGACGATCCGGGCGTCACCGCTGGAACGCGCGACGACAACCACCTCCCCCTGGGACTTGGCGTTTTGCCAGTTCGGGTCCTGGGGCTCGGCCAGCGGCCGCAGCCGGTAAATCTTCAGTACGTCCTGCCGAGCGTCCTCGATAGGTCATTCCGACTGGTCGATCGCATGCGGTGCCGGCTGCCCCTCTTCGGCCGGACCATCGAACGGAAAGATCGTCCAGAGCACCGCGACCAGCACCAGGACGACGATCACGGCTGCGGTCACGGTTTTCGACATCGTACCTTCCCGGCAATTGTTGTGAATCGATCAGAAAACTGCGGTTTTGCTGCTTCCACTATCAATCGTCACAGCTTGGAATTGTTCCCAGGGTCTCCGCTCCGGCCCTGGACCTGCTCGGCTCTGCCCGGCTTGGCAAAAGCGGGAACAAAGTGCCCGCCTCCGCTTTCCTCTCTACAGCGCCGTGCGTCTTTTCAGACGCACAAAGGTCGCTGTAGCACTTGGAATCGCTGCATGTTTTTATTCCTATATCGAATACGATTTAAGGAAGCATGCAGTGGGCAAGGAAGGAAGGATACCATGGCACGCAACAGCCCCAACGGGCCGGCCCGCAGGAACCCGGCTCTGCCTGACGAGGAGGAGGTGCCGGGCACGCCGCGGAGCATGCAAGTGCGGCCGGTCGTGCAAGGCCGGGTACGCCCGGTGCGCAGCCGAGACGAGCAGAACGTCGACCCGGACGAGGCGCTTCCGAATGACGAAGAGGAGCAGTCGATCTCCGACAACCTGTCGCGCGAGGAAGTGCGCTTTGGCGAGGTGAAAACGCCGAAGCCTGACTGACGACGCCGGAACGTCCGCCGTGCAACCCGGTTGTTACGGCAGAAAGGAGCAAGCATGTCCAAGGTGCCCGCAATGGCAAGCAATCCGGCCCAGCTGCGCGGGGACATTCAGCGCGGCCGCACCGGCGACAAGAAGCCGGGCTTCGACCCGGCGGCGGCACCGCTCGAGACCGACGGCGAGGCGGCGGGAACTCCGCTCGATCCCGAGGCAACGCGAGAAGCGAGGGTAGCGCAGCTGCACGGCAAGCCAGTTGAAGTCGCGACCGAGTTCGGCGATGCGATGCGCCCCTTTGCCGCTGCCGAATCTGGCCAGTCGTCGAGACCGCGGCTCGGATTGTCGCTGCTGATCTCCGGCGTTGTGCTCGCGGCAACCGCTCTTGTCTACGCCGTTGCCGCTGGCTGGATATGACGCCACGCCCCGTACGAAGATTGAGCCGCTCAGTCGAAGATGGCTCCTTTTGCCCCTTCGTATTCGCGCGCCAGGCTTTCGATGGCAGCAGACGCCTCTTTGAAGCTCCAGCCGGCCTCTTCGGCCCTGTGCGCCAGAGCGACCAGATCGCCGGTCATTTCTCCGCCAATGGCCGCAACGATTCTCTCCTGGGAGGCTGCAGCGAGGTCCGCGACAGCCGGCCTTAGGGCGGCGATGCAGTCTGCCTGCCGCCCTGAATAGTCGGCGTCCCGTTGCGGCCGGGAAATCGCATGTGATTCCTTCATGTCTCCCTCCTTCGCGTTCGATCTGGGTCCCTCTGTGCAGCGGAGGGGATAATGATCGGTTTCCGCCAATTGTTCCGGCGGGGGACCCTCGACCCGCTATTATTCACCGGGCTCTCGGAAGGTTTCGGCGGACGAAAGGCCATGCGCTCTGTCGGCGTCGTAACCCTGTGTTTACCCGGGCTCCGGAACAATTTTCCGCGTGGCGAATTATTTAGACATCGCTTCCATAGATCGGGAGCGACAATCAAGTCCCCCACCTTCGCTGTAGGCAGTGTCCGCATCTGCGGGCACTGCTGGTGAGCACATTTCGGTGATCCGCTGCCAATCTCTCGTACTGGAACCTTCGACAGTGCCAATGCTGCTGGAAAACGGGGGATGCCCAAGCGCGTGACGCGCAATGCTCGCAAACGAGGAGCGACCCGAAACGGAACGGCGAGCCGTCGGGTTGCTTATCCCCTCCTCTCGCATAGGATACCGGGATCCTCCTCCCCCTTCGAGACATCGAAGAGCGTCGCCTCATCACCCTCAGTCCACCAGATGTAGCGGTCGCCCGCATATCTTGCCCCAGACCCGGAAAGCACGCCCGACGCGACGATATAGTGGCCGCCGATCGAGAAGGTGACGAGTGAGACGGAGCCGGCATTGATATATTCGGCTTCAACCGTCTCCCCACCGCAGTCGTAACGAACCCTCTGACGATCGGCCGCGCCGGCGCCGGGAATTCGCAGCGTCACCTCGGCGATCCCGGAGGAGGCCGACTCCGCCGACACAAAGCGCATGACGGGCGCGTCATTCGACCCTGTCAGAGTGAGTCGCGTGCCATCCACTTTCCAGGTGAGCTCGTTTTTCAGCGTGTCTAGAAACTTCTGTTCCTGCTCCATGATGGCGGGGGCGCACAAGGTACGCGCCGCGGCGGTGGGGCCGAAGGTGATCGTTCTCTCCGAGAGGCTGAAGACGCCGGTGAACATGTTGCAGCCGCCCATCCCGCCATAGGTACCGTCCTCGTGAATCTCGAGAACCGTCTCCAGATCGTCGATGACCCCGCCGCCGCCGATGTCCTCGGCGAGCCAGGAACCGATCAGTTCCGGCGGCACGTTTTCGGCGGCGACCGATTGCATGGAGGCGAGCTCGATCATCACGCAGGCACAGGACGCGGCTGTCAGGGCTTTGAGCATCGGAAACTCCTCACGCAAATCGGCGCGGCGTTGCCGCCGCATCGATTCTTACTCTAGCGGTGCCGCACAGAGAAGAGTGGCAGCTTCTTCGCTTGTTGCCGGCGGGTTTCGGCTGTAGAGCCTATCTAAATCGTTCGAACGAGAAGAATACGGGATTTGGCAATGGCATCCGGCGACGAGAGCAAGCGCCGTCTGACGATACTGGGCTCCACCGGGTCGATCGGAACCAACACGCTCGACGTCATCGAGCGGCTCGGCGGGCGCGACCGTTTCGAAATCGCTGCCCTGACGGGGAATGGCAACATACCGCTCCTCGCCGACCAGGCGCGACGGATGGGTGCGGAACTGGCGGTAACCGCCGACGAACACCGCTACGGCGAACTCAAGGATGCGCTTGGCGGCAGCGGCATCGAGGTAGCCGCCGGGCGGAGCGGCCTGATCGAGGCGGCCGAACGGAACGCCGGCTGGCTGATGGCGGCGATCGTCGGCAATGCGGGGCTCGGCCCCACGCTTGCGGCTGCCCGCCGCGGCGCCGATATCGCGCTTGCCAACAAGGAATGTCTGGTTTCCGCCGGCAGTCTGTTCATCGACGCAGTCGCCAGGGGCGGAGGCCGGCTGCTGCCCGTCGACAGCGAGCACAACGCGATCTTCCAGGTGCTGGAGAACGACCAGCGCCACGCCGTCGAGCGCATCGTCCTGACGGCCTCCGGCGGCCCGTTCCGCACCAAGTCCCTCGAGGAGATGCGGCATGTGACGGCCGACATCGCCCGTGCCCACCCGAACTGGTCGATGGGCCTGAAGATCTCGATCGACAGCGCCTCGATGTTCAACAAGGCGCTGGAAATGATCGAGGCGCGCCATCTCTTCCGCCTGCGCCCCGACCAGATCGAGGTGATCGTCCATCCGCAGTCGGTTATCCATTCGATGGTCGGCTACAGCGACGGATCGGTACTCGCCCAGCTCGGCTGCCCCGACATGCGGACAGCGATCGGCTATGCGCTATCCTATCCGAAGCGCTGCGAGCTGCCGATCGAGCGGCTCGATTTCGCCAAGCTCGCCCGGCTCGATTTCGAGGCCCCGGACGAGACGCGCTTCCCGGCACTCGGCCTGGCGCGACGCGCGATGGAGGCTGGCGGCAGCCAGGGTGCGGTGTTGAACGGGGCCAAGGAGACGGCGCTCGAGGCCTTCATCAAGGGCCGCATCGGCTTCCTTGCCATGGCGGACATCGTCGAGAAGGTGATGGACAGGCTCTCCGACCTGCCGGCCGCCGTGACGATGGACGACGTGTTCGCGGCGGATGAAAAAGCCCGGCAGACGGCTGCCGGGCTGATCCACTAAACAGAATTCGGTTCGCCGAAGCTTACGCGACAGCCCTCGCCAGCGCGCAGCGCGACCACAGCGAATGCAGGGCGCCGACCAGGTGATCGATGTCGGCATCCGAGTGCAGCGGCGTCGGCGTGATGCGCAGGCGCTCGGTCTTCTTCGGCACCGTCGGATAATTGATCGGCTGGACATAGACGCCGAAATGGTCGAGCAGCAGGTCGGAGATCCACTTGCACTTGGCCGCGTCGCCAACGATCACCGGGACGATATGGCTCGGATTGACCAGGTGAGGGATGCCGCGCTGGTCGAGCAGCGAGCGCAGCCGCCGCACGCGCTCCTGATGCGCGAAGCGTTCGAGCTGGCTTTCCTTGAGATGCCGGATCGAGGCGAGCGCACCGGCGGCCAGCGCCGGCGGCAAGGCGGTCGTGAAGATGAAGCCGGAGGCGAAGGAGCGGATGAAATCGCAGAGCGCCGCCGAACCAGTGATATAGCCGCCCATGACGCCGAAGGCCTTGCCGAGCGTGCCTTCGATCACCGTCAAGCGGTGCATCAGCCCTTCGCGCTCGGCGATCCCGCCGCCGCGCGGACCGTACATGCCGACTGCATGCACCTCGTCGAGATAGGTCATCGCCCCGTATTTGTCGGCGAGATCGCAGAATTCCTTGATCGGCGCGATGTCGCCATCCATCGAATAAACGGATTCAAAGGCGATGATTTTTGGCGCACGCGGATCAGCCGCCGCCAGCTTCGATTCGAGATCGGCCACCGAATTGTGCTTGAAAATGACGCGCTCGCATTTCGAATGACGGATCCCCTCGATCATCGAAGCGTGATTCCCGGCGTCCGAGAAGACGATGACACCAGGAATCTTCGAACAGAGCGTGCCAAGCGCGGCCCAGTTGGAGACATAGCCGGAGGTGAAGAGCAGCGCCGATTCCTTGCCGTGCAGGTCGGCAAGCTCGCGCTCGAGCAGGACGTGGTAATGGTTGGTGCCGGAGATGTTGCGGGTTCCGCCGGCGCCCGCGCCGCATTCGTCGATCGCCCGCTTCATGGCTTCGGTGACGATCGGCGACTGGCCCATGCCGAGATAATCGTTCGAGCACCAGACCGTGACTTCCTGGCTTCCGTCGGCCGTGTAGCGCGTCGCCTTGGGGAAATCACCGCGATGGCGGGCGAGATCGGCGAAAACTCTGTAGCGGCCTTCCTGGTGCAGCCCGTCCAGCTCGTTCTTGAAGAAACTCTCGAAATCCATCATCAACTCCAGTGCCTTGCCGTCTTTTTCCTTCAAAGCGACCAGGGGTCAACCCCGGAATGGCCCCTGCGCCTGCGGCAAAAGGCCCCTAGTTTTGAACTATTCCAAAACAGCTAGCGCAACTCAATCCCTTCAACTTTGATCGAAGTCAAGCAATTGTCACAAAGGACGGCCGCAGCCGCCCTTTTTCACGACTTAAGTAGGCCCCTTAGGCCGCCGCGACGGCGCGCTTCGTCATAACCCTGACGAGGTTGGCGCGGTAGGCCGCGCTGGCATGAAGGTCTGTCAGCAAATCCGATGCATCGACCGTCACATTCGCCACCGCATCCGGCGACCAGTTGGCGGAAAGCGCCGCCTCGAGGCCCGGATGGCGGAAGACGCCGCTCGAGCCGGCCCCGGTCACCCCGACCCGGACATCACCATTGTCGCGCCGGGCAACGAAGACCCCGGCCATGGCGTAACGGGAGGCCGGATTGGGAAACTTCTGGTAGGCCGCCTTGGCCGGCGCATCGAAGCGGACGGCGGTGATGATCTCGCCCTCCTCCAATGCCGTCTCGAACAGGCCGGTGAAGAACGCGGCCGCCTTGATCTCACGCCTGTCGGTGACGATCACCGCATCGAGCGCCAGCATGGCAGCCGGATAGTCGGCCGCCGGGTCGTTGTTGGCGATGGAGCCACCGATGGTCCCCATATGGCGCACGGCGGGGTCGCCGATGTGACCGGCAAGCCCGCAAATCGAGGGACAGATGGCCCGCAACGCGGAAGAGGTGGCGACCTCCTCATGCGTCGTCGCGGCGCCGATCCGGACCGACCGGCCGTCGACGGCGATCCCCTTCAGCTCGGCGATGCGGCGAAGGTCGACAAGATCGCTCGGCGCGGCGAGCCGCAGCCGCATCGTCGGGATGAGCGTCATGCCGCCGGAGAGATATTTGCCTTCCGTCGCAGCGCCCATCATTTGCACCGCTTCCTGGATCGAGGCGGCCCTGTGATAGTTCGTCTGGTACATGTTCATTCCTCCCGGTCAGTTGGCGGCTTGAGCGGCTGCCCAGACCTTTTCCGCCGTCGCCGGCATGGTCAGCTGATTGTTGCCGATCGCATCGGTGATCGCGTTGATCAGCGCCGGTGGCGAACCTATCGCGCCAGCCTCGCCACAGCCCTTGACGCCGAGCGGATTGTTCGGACAGGGCGTGTTGGAGGTCGACACCACGAACGACGGCAGGTCGTCGGCGCGCGGCATGGCGTAGTCCAGATAGCTCGCCGTCAGCAATTGGCCGCTGTCATCATAGCGGACCCCCTCGAGCAGGGCCTGACCGATGCCCTGTGCGATGCCGCCATGCACCTGCCCCTCGACGATCATCGGATTGATGATGTTGCCGAAATCGTCTGCCGCGACGAACTGCACGACCTTCGTCCGGCCGGTCTCCGGATCGACCTCCACCTCGCAGATGTAGCAGCCGGCCGGGAAGGTGAAGTTGGCCGGATCGTAAAACGCGCTCTCCTTCAGCCCCGGCTCGAGGCCCGGTGGCAGATTGTGGGCGGTGTAGGCGGCAAGCGCCATCTGGAACCAGGGGACCGACTTGTCGGTGCCGGCGACCTTCAGCACGCCGTCCTCGATGACGATGTCGCTTTCGTCCGCCTCCATCAGATGCGCTGCGATTTTCTTCGCCTTCGCCTCGACCTTGTCGAGCGCCTTGGCGACGGCTGACATGCCGACCGCACCGGAGCGCGAGCCGTAAGTGCCCATGCCCATCTGCACCTTGTCGGTGTCGCCATGCACGATGTTGATGCTGTCGATCGGCAGGCCGAGCCGGTCGGCGACGAGCTGGGCGAAGGTCGTCTCATGTCCCTGGCCGTGGCTATGCGAACCGGTCATCACCTCGATCGTGCCGACCATGTTGACCTTGACCTCGGCCGATTCCCAGAGGCCCACCCCGGCGCCGAGCGAACCGACCGCTGCCGACGGCGCGAGCCCGCAGGCCTCGATGTAACAGCTCATACCGATGCCGCGTTTCATTCCGCGTCCCTCGGCCTCGGCCTTGCGGGCCGCAAAGCCGTTCCAGTCGGCCGCTGCCATCGCCGCGTTGAGAGATGCTTCATAGTCGCCGGCATCGTAGTTCATGATCACCGGCGTCTGATGCGGGAAGGAGCGGATGAAGTTGGTCCGCCGGAGCTCGGCCGGCGAAAGGCCGAGCTCGCGCGCCGCCGTCTCCATGGTCCGTTCGAGAAGATAGGTCGCCTCCGGACGCCCCGCGCCGCGGTACGCGTCGACCGGCACCGTATTGGTGTAGACGGTGCGGACATTGGCGTGGATCGCCGGGATATCGTATTGCCCGGAAAGCAGCGTCGCATAGAGGTAGGTCGGCACGCAGGAGGAAAACAGCGACATATAGGCGCCGAGATTGGCGATGGTGTCGACCTTGAGTGCGGTGATCCGGTTGCCGGCGTCGAAGGCCATCTTCACGGTCGAGACGTGATCGCGGCCATGCGCGTCGGTCAGGAAGGCTTCTGTCCGATCGGACGTCCATTTGACCGGCACGCCGGTCCGCTTCGAGGCCCAGAGACAGACGATCTCCTCCGGATAGATGTAGATCTTCGAGCCGAAGCCGCCGCCGACGTCGGGCGCGATCACCCTCAGCTTGTTTTCCGGCGCGACATTGTAGAAGGCGCTCATCACCAGCCGCGCCAGATGCGGGTTCTGGCTGGTCGTATAGCAGGTGTAATGTTCGTCGCCGGCATCGTAGATCCCGAGCGTGGCGCGCGGTTCCATCGGATTGGGCGACAGGCGGTTGTTGAAGATCTTCAACTCCGTCACATGCGCCGCGGCGGCGAGCGCCCGGTCGACGGCAGCTCCATCGCCGAGTTCCCAGTCGAACACCAGATTGTTCGAGGCTTCCGGGTGAAGCTGCGGCTGCCCGTCGGCGAGCGCCTGCACCGGATCGGTGACGGCCGGCAGGGGGTCGTAGTCGACGACGACGGCTTCCGCCGCATCGCGCGCCTCGGCGACACTGTCGGCTACGACGATCGCCACGGCATCGCCCACATAGCGCACCGTCTTGTCGGCAAGCGGCCGCCAGGCGCCCATCTTCATCGGCGAGCCGTCCTTGGAGTGGATCATCCAGCCGCAGATCAGGTTGCCGATGCCGTCGGCCAGCAATTGTCTGCCGTCGAGCACGTCGATGACGCCGGGCATCGCCCTGGCTGCCGTCGCGTCGATCCCGGCGATCGTCGCATGCGCATGCGGACTGCGCACGAAGACCGCATATTTCATGCCGGGCACCGACATGTCGTCCGTGTAGCGCCCCTTGCCCGTCAGGAACCGCCTGTCTTCCTTGCGCGCCACGCGCGCGCCGATGCCATCAACGCCCATTGCCTATCTCCTCCCGAGACCAAGCGAGATCCTGGATGATACGAGCGGCTTGCCGCTCATTCCGCGGCCTGACGCGCGCCGCCCATCTCGTGGGCCGCGGCGAGGATCGCCTTGACGATGTTGTGGTAGCCGGTGCAGCGACAGATATTGCCTTCGAGTTCGGCGCGCACCGTCGCCTCGTCGAGAGCGCTGCCGTGGCGCTGGATCATGTCGACCGCCGTCATCACCATGCCCGGCGTGCAGAAGCCGCATTGCAGGCCGTGATGCGCCTTGAAGGCGGCCTGCACCGGATGGAGCTCGCCGTTTTGCGCCAGCCCCTCGATGGTGATGACCGACGAACCTGCTGCCTGGGCAGCGAGGATGGAACAGCTCTTCACCGATTGACCGTCCATATGGACGACGCAGGCGCCGCACTGCGATGTGTCGCAGCCGACATGCGTACCGGTCAGTCCGAGGTTTTCGCGGATAAAGTGCACCAGCAGCGTCCGGTCCTCACAGACGCCGCTCACCTGGCGGCCATTGACCGTCATTGTTATTTTCGCCATTTCGCTCCCTCCGGGGTCGGTCCGTACCAACGCGAGCGCGGCTTCAAATCGGGTGAGATATGTTCACGCGACCGAAAGTACGCGCCTGATATCGATGCCCTCTGCCAGCGGTCCGCTCCTCCCGGACCGATTGGCGACGTTGTATCATTTGTCTTTTTTCCGAATGCCGCAACCGTCTCGGCCGCAGAACGGCAAAAAAATCCGATATCGCATGTAACGCCGGAAACTGCGCCTTCATCTTCTGTTCAGGAAGGATCGCATTATCTTGCGGCCGGACGATCGCGCCGCCTCCAGTGGACTTTCCTGGGCGGCGGGGTATTTTCCGCATTGCAAGTTCAAGTGGAGGACGCGGGGTTGCGTCTTGCCGCCATCACTCATGAGACGGACGAAGCGATAGGCTGACATCCGTAGAGATCGGAGAGGACTACATGAAGAAAGCCATCGCACTTGTTCTGGTCGCCCTGGCGGTCGCAAGCTGCACGCAGACGGAAAAGGGTGCCGGCATCGGCGCCGCGTCGGGCGCGATCATCGGCGGCGCGATCACCGGGGACGTGCGCGGTGCCGCCGTCGGCGCGGCCATCGGCGGTGTTTCGGGCGCCGTCATCGGCCATGTCACCGACCAGCCGGGCCAGTGCTACTACCGCGATCGCTACGGCCGCCGCTACATCGACGCCTGCTGATTGCCGCGGCAATCGTCGACCCAATGGCCCCGGAGCGATCCGGGGCTTTTCTGTGTGCGGGGGGCGGTGAACGGCCGCCTTGCGGCTGGCGGGGATCCGGGCGGCGCTGCGCCGCAAGCTCGAGTGGTCGGCTGCATATGAGGTGCTCAGGCGCTCTTTGCTTTCTTCTGAGAGCGGCCAGTGGCTCTTACCGACAGGTTCAGGGTCACGGCGGCGCGAATGAGCGCCTTCAACGCCTGTTCATCGATCCTGTCGCCCTCATGGATATCGATGGCCCGCCTGGTGTTGCCCTCAAGGCTGGAATTGAAGAGGCCCGAAGGGTCTTCCAGCGAGGCGCCCTTGGCGAAGGTCAGCTTGACGACACTCTTATAGGTTTCGCCGGTGCAGATGATCCCACCGTGCGACCACACCGGAACGCCTCTCCACTTCCACTCCTCGACCACTTCATGGTCGGCTTCCTTGATGAGCATCCGTACCCAAGCGAGCGTTTCGCCCCGCCAATCGCTCAACTCTTCGATTTTCGCATCGATCAGTTGAGAAGGAGCGTTTTCTCCTTCGTTCGAGCCGTTCATCCTCTTCTCCGTGTTTGTTTTCATGGTTGCCGTCACGCACTTCGCCTTCGCCGCTCACATTCGTTCGCCGGGCAATTGGCTGGCTTGCTTCACCCAGGCGGCGAACTGAACCTCGTCGAGCTCATCGTCCTCGTGAATATGGAAATAGCGCACCTCCTTCTGCTTCGACTCGCCGGGCGGCACAGGACTGAGCGACGCACCGCGAAAGAAAGCCACCTTGATGTATTTCGTGAAGCAATGGATGCCGAGGAACCAGCTCTGCTCCTCCACTCCGTATAGCGGCGAGTTCCATTTCACCGCCTTGCGCACCTCGGGGACGGTACGCTCGATGAGCGCGTCGAGGCGTCGCCCGACCTCGCTTTTCCAGCCCGGCATGGCCGCTATGTAGGCCTGCACGGGCGCGTCGCCGTAGCCCTTGGCGATCTGCGGATTGCCGCCTGAGAGAAGGGTCGGATTCGCGGCCGTCGCGGGGCCGTTGCTCTTGGTTGCCGCGGCTTTGCGCACCGCCGGCAATTCCTTCGCCGCGGCATTGGCGGGCTTGCGGGCCGATGACTTGACGCCCGGCTGGCGCGGCTCGGCCACCTTCACGGTGACTTTCGTCGGCTTGCTGGGCGACTTGTCGGCCATGGAACTCCCTCCGCTGATAGACGACAGGTAGTCGAAGATAGTTCGATTTCCAGGGATGTCGACCGACTACAGCGCCCGCGCATCCTAGCGGACGCGGCGTCAGATCAGGTGGGCCGGCGCTTCGGGATCGCACGCGTTCGCGCGATTGCAATCGTCGTTCCCTTCGGGCCGGCGCTCGTTTTGAGCTGGGCATCCAGTTGCTCGACAAGCGCCTTGACGATCGTGGTTCCCAGTCCTGGGCTCATCGTCGGATCCGATTTACCGACACCGTTATCCGACACCGTCAGCTGCCAATTGGCGGCGTTGACTTCGTATGTGACGAGAACCTGGGCATCGGGATGGGGCGTTGGAAAGGCGTGTTTTATCGCGTTGATGAGGAGTTCCGTTACGATGAGACCGATGTTGACCGCTGCGCCCGAATCCACCTCTGCATGATCCGCAATCACTTTTACGCCGATTTGGTCCCGCCCCCCAATCATTGACCCAGCAAGGCTCTCGCACAGCTTGCTCAGATAGGAACCTACCTCGACCTTGTCGACGGCTGCGGACGAGTTCAGGTGCTGCTGCACCGCCGCGACGCTCATCACGCGCTGCCGCGCATCCTCCAGATGGTGTCTGGTTTCTTCGGAACTCACCGCGCGCGCCTTGAGCATCAGAATGCTCGCAATGATCTGGAGGCTGTTGGCGACGCGATGCTGGAGCTCCTGAAGAAGAACATTCTTCTGGTGCAGCAATTCTTCGGTTTGCGCGTGGAGCTCGTCTTTCTCGCGCTCCGCCAGCCGACGCGCGGTGACATCGACGAAGCCCAACAGGATTGTGGAGTTTCTCCTGCCGTCAAAGGGAACGCTGCGCGCGCTGAGAAGCATGATCTTCGAGCCGACATTGGGGAAGTCGTGCTCAACCTCGAAATCCTCCATGGGCGTCTTTTCGCCCACGACTGTTCCAAGGAGGCTGCGCAGCACGGGAATATCCCACTGGCCATTGCCAAGTGCGTAAAGCGGCCGATTGAGCGTCTCGGCGGGATCGACGTTGAAGGTCCGATAAAAGGAACGGCTGGCCATGACTACCCCGAGCTTGTCGTCGAGCACGACAAAAGGCTCGGGAATAGTCTCGACGATCGCGACCGCCAGGGTGCGCACGTCCTCGATACTTTTGATCCTCGAAATCATGTCGAAGCCGTCCGGGAAAGAGGTGGAACGGAGGGAAGGCCTAAGTGTTTAACTTTGTACGACGAACTCGCCGGATCGACAAGAAATCGCAGATTTTATCGATGGAGATCACGACATCGATCCCATTGTCTGTGCACGCGTCACGGCTGCAAACAGCGACGCCGCCGGAATACCGTCACACTTGTTACTCGCACCATCGGTTTTCCGGTGCCAAGCTACCCGAAGACCAAGCATTCAGCAGCGAATTGCGCCTCGACCGCGAGGCGCGGCAATTCGCACAAGATTGGAGGTTCCGAAGCCATGACGATACCAACCGAGAACGGACGGAAAGACGGACAGGCCGTCATGCACACGCCACCGGTTGTCTCGACCGAGGCGTGGGAGGCGGCACGCAACGAGCTGCTCGTCAAGGAAAAGGCCCAGACTCGCGCCCGTGATGCGCTTGCCGCCGAGCGCCGGCGCATGCCGTGGATGGCGGTTACCAAGGACTACGTGTTCGAGGGGCCCGCGGGCAAGGTCAGCTTCACGGACCTGTTCGACGGCCGGCGCCAGTTGATCGTCTACCGCGCCTTCTTCGAGCCGGGCGTGTTCGGCTGGCCCGACCAGGCCTGCCGGGGCTGCTCCATGGTGGCCGACCAGGTCGCTCACCTCGCCCACCTGAATGCCCGTGACACCACCCTCGCCTTCGTCTCGCGGGCGCCCCGGGCGGATATCGCCCGGCTGAAGAAGCGGATGGGCTGGGAGATGCCGTGGTTCACCATCACCGACAGCTTCGATGCCGACTTCGGCGTCGACGAGTGGCACGGCACGAACGTGTTCTACCGCGACGGCGACCGCGTGTTCCGCACCTACTTCCTCAACAACCGCGGCGACGAGCAGATGGGCAGCACCTGGAACTACCTCGACATCACGCCGCTCGGCCGGCAGGAGGTCTGGGAGGATTCGCCCGAGGGCTACCCCCAGACGCCGACCTACAAGTGGTGGAACTGGCACGACAGCTACGTCGAAGGTGCCGCGCCCGACAAGAAGTGGGTCGAGGTATCGGATGCCGGCGAGGCGGCGTTCCGGGACGAGGACGCGAAGACAAAGCCCTGAGCCAGACCGGTTCGGGTGGGACGGGCGGCGAAGGTCGGCCGAGGGAGTCCGCGACCACCCGTACCGCCGCGAAGACCAGTCACTCGCGCCCGCAGGCTGCGTAGGGAGCCGAAGCGCGGCTCTCACCGTTCATGGCTCTCCAAACATCCAGAGCGGACGCGTCCAACTCGAAGTCAGATGACCGCCTCGACAAGAAACGGTCCGCGACGCAACAGAACGCTGTCGAGGAGATCACCAAATTCCTCACAGGAATTTGCACGTGCCGCCTCAACCCCCATGCCTCTTGCGATTGAGACCCAATCAAGCGGTGGTTCGTCCAGCTCCAGCATTCGCCGCGCGTTTGTTCCAATCGCCTTGACGCCGACATTCTGCATTTCGGCCTGAAGGATGGCGTAGGCGCGGTTGGCGAAAATGATCGTTACCACATCTAGATTCTCCCGCGCCTGCGTCCAAAGACCTTGCACCGTGTACATGGCGCTTCCATCCGCCTGCAGGTTGAAAACCTTCCGATCGGGGCAGGCGATCGCGGCTCCGATCGACAAGGGAATGCCGTCGCCGATCGCGCCGCCCGTTGTCATGAGATAGTCATGCGGCGCGGCGCCTGCAGACAACGCAAAGAACCGGCGAGCCGAGGTGATAGCCTCATCGCAAACGACCGCATTCTCCGGAAGTTTTCGGGCCATCATGACGGCGATAGCGTCGTCGGTCAGCTTTCCTTTGGGAATAGACTCTTCGGAAGCAATTTTTGAAAGCGGGAGCAGCTGCGATCGAGTTGCGCCCAGTTCGTCGCGGAGCGCTTCCAACGCGCCTTTCAGATCTTCCCCGTACCTTGCCAGAGTGAGCACCTTGCAGCCGTCGCGAACGAGCCGTCCGGGCTTGCCCGGATAGGCGAAGAAGGCGACCGGCTCCGGAGCACCAACCAGCACCAGCACATCGATATCGTCGAACAATTCCAATGCGGCGTCGATTGGATAGGGGATACGAGTCGGGGCGACGCGCCCGGCACCGCGCTCCATCCTTGCTACCAAAACCTCGCTGAACAGGCGTACATCGCAATGCGCTGCGATTTGTCCTGCGATCAACAGGCAGTCTTCGCGTGCGGCGGCCCCGCTGACAAGAACTCCGACCCGACCGGGGGCGTTGCGGATGGCTGCGGCGACCTTTCGCACGATATCAATGCTGACCGTAGCCGGCGCGGGGAGGACTACCCTGTTCGGCCGCGTGGGAACGACTTCGCCCCACGCGGCATTGGCCGGCAGGATCAACGTCGCGATGCCTGGAGGCAAGAGCGCGGCGCGGTAAGCGGCCTCGGTGGACAGCGCAACATCTTCCGGACCGCCGATACGATGCACCCAATTGGACATGGGAGCGGCCAGGCTCTCGATGTCGGTGGTGAGCGGAGCGTCGAGCGGAAGATGGTAGGAGGCATGATCGCCGACGATATTTATCATCGGAACGCGCGCGCGACGGGCATTATGAAGATTGGCAAGACCATTTGCCAAACCTGGTCCAGTGTGGAGCAATGTGGCAGCGGGGTGGTCAGTCATGCGCGCGTAGCCATCTGCGGCTCCGGTGACGACGCCTTCGTAGAGGCCAAGAACACAACGCAGTTCCGGCTTGCGATCAAGCGCCGCAACAAAGTGCATTTCCGACGTCCCCGGATTTGCGAAACACACCCTGACATCGTTGGCCAGGAGAGTATCGCAAAGGCTATCCGCTCCCTTCATCGCTGTATCCTCCGCCCTTCGATACCGTCAGCCTTGCAGACTGAGCGCCTCAGCGCAACTCCACGTACCGCCAGTGCCGGGCTCACCAGCAAAACTTGTTGGCCGGATTGGAGGCAACACGAAATTTCTAGGGCATTCCGGACGAGGGCCTATGGCCGCTTGGGGCCGGAGCCACCCGGCCCCTCTTGTGCCCGAAGCACCACAGAACGAGTCCTTTTTGCCGAAAATCCGACCCGAATCGCCGCTCCGGGGGTGGATGCGCCGGTCCCTGATCGTTAACAAATGGAAAACTTTGCCCTGCTAGAGTGCCCATTGCCGCACATGCAGGTAGTGAGTAAGGAGTCGCCTGAAACGGGATGCGGAGGATGTCTCCACCACACTCGAGTACTGCGTATTGGAAGGCGGCGACAGCACTCGCTCTTGCGGCCTCGACGGCGCTCGGGCCGATTTTCGTCGGCCAGGCCCATGCGATCCGGATCTTCGGCATGCGCTTTTTCGAGAGCGCCGAAGAGCAGGTTCAGGTTCTCGACCCCGTCAACTACACGCTTACCTTCGAGCCCGGTACGGACGACGAAGAGCTGCGCGAGGCGCTTGAAAATGCGTCGCAGCTCAACCAGGATCAGGAAAAACCGGTCTCCGGCGACCTCGGCCTTCTGATCAAGGCGCGCGACGACCGGGAGCGGCTGCTCGCCGCACTCTATGAGAAGGCCCGCTACGGCGGCACCATCACGATCCTGATCAATGGCCAGGACATCGACAGCCTGCCGCCCGATCCTTCCTTCCCCGATGGCCAGGCCGTGCCGGTAACGGTGCGCGTCGCACCGGGGCCGGCCTTCACGCTCGATGCGATAAAATTCGAGGGCGATGCCGCGGGGCTCGATCCGGCGACCTATGATCTGACGCGCGGCGCCCGCGCCGACTCGACGCTGATCATCAAGGCGGGCGAGCAGATCGTCGTCGATCTCAAGGAACAGAGCCGGCCGCTCGCCAAGATCGCCGAGCGCAGCGTTGTCGCCGACCATGCCACCTCCACGGTCGACGTGACGATCAGGGCCGAATCCGGACCGGTTGCGCCTGTCGGCGACCTCACCGTCACCGGTACGAAGACCGTCGACCCGAATTTTGTCCGCGACTATTCGCGGCTCAATCATGGCCGGCCCTACTCGCCGGAAAATATCCGCAAGGCCGCCGAGCGGCTGCGGACGCTGAACGTCTTTTCCAGCGTCACGATCGTCGAGGCCGATCAGCTTGCGCCGGACGGCACAATCCCGATGAACATCCAGGTCTCCGAAGGCAAGCACCGCTATTTCGGCTTTGGCGGCCAGGTCTCGACGACCGACGGCCTCGGCCTGCAGGGCTATTGGGGGCATCGCAATCTCTTCGGCCGGGCCGAGTCGCTCCGGATCGAGGGCTCCGTCGACCGGATCGGCGAGACCACGGATGTCGGCGGGCTCGACTATTCGGCCGGCATTCTCTTTGCCAAGCCCGGCGCCTTCGGGCCGGCATCGACCTTCACGGCGAGCGTCAAGGCAGCCATCGTCGATCCGGATGCCTATAATGCCAAGACGATCACCGCCGCGGCCGGCGCCGCTTTCGAGCTTACGCCCGAGGATACTGTCTCGGTCGGGGCGGAGCTGGGCTGGGCCGATATCGACGATGCCTTCGGCTCGAATTCCTATCTGACCGCCGCGATCCCGCTCGAATATGTCCGCGACACGCGCGACGACAAGCTGAACGCCACGGAAGGCTACCGGGCGATGATCAACGCGAAGCCGAGCTACGAGATCGAGGGCCAGACCTTCTTCAGCTCCTTCGAAACCTCCGCCTCCACCTATTATGCACTCGGCAGCGAGAACCGATTCGTGCTGGCCGGCAAGCTTGGCGCCGGGGTGCTTGTCGGCGGCGACGAGCTTTCCGACATTCCGGCGACCCGGCGCTTCTTCCTCGGCGGCGGCGGCTCGGTGCGCGGCTATTCCTTCCAGGAGATCAGCCCGCGCAATGCCGACAACGAAGAGACCGGCGGACGATCCTATGTGAACGGATCGCTGGAGGTCCGCATTGCGGTCACCGACACGATCGGCATCGTGCCCTTCATCGACGCCGGCAGCGTATCGACGGGCACCACACCGGATTTCTCGGACATACGCGCCGGAGCCGGAATCGGCCTGCGCTATGCGACGCCCTTCGGGCCCATCCGTCTCGATTTCGCGGTTCCGCTCAAGAAATACCCGGGCGGCACCGAATACGGCATCTATGCCGGCATCGGCCAGTCTTTCTGAGGCTGGGCCTGGGATGTCGTGGTAGAATAGCATTCCGTCCAAGCGCGATGCGCTTCCGTCCTGCCGATTCCAGAGCGGCGTAACATGGTCTATGGATAGGACATGAATCAGGTCATCGGCACATTTCGATCAGCGCTGCGCTATTTCTTCGCCTTTCTCGGCGTGCTCGTCGTCGCGCTGCTTCTCCTCGTCGCCTTCCTCGGCTTCACCGTGCCCGGCGCGCGCGTCGTCGCCTGGGCGATCGAAAAATATGCGGCGACGCCCGACCAGATCGTCCGCATCTCCGATCCGGGCGCGCTGCTGACCGGCGACTTCACCGCCGGAACGGTGACGCTCTTCGACGGCGAGGGAATCTATGCGGAGGTCCGCGACCTTTCGGTCAGCTGGACGCCGGCCGAACTTCTGTCGATGCGCTTCGATGCAAGCCACATTTCGGCAGGCTCCGTCCGCCTCGAACGGCTGCCGATCCCCTCCACCGAGACGAAGGAAGTCCGAAGAACCCTGGCCCTGCCGGTGGACGTGAAGATTGAAGCCCTTGATCTCAAGGAGATCGTCATCGGCAAGGCGATCGCCGGCAAGGATCAGTTCCTGACCGCCAGGGGCAAGGTCGACGCCACCAATTCGAGCATCGCGCTCGCCTTCGATGCGGCCGAGCGCGACCGTCCGGAGGCACGCGCCGTCGCCGATCTCGTCTTCAATCCGGCCGGCAACGAGCTGAAGCTCGAGGCCGAGGTTGCCGAACCGAAGGGAGGGCTGGTGGCCAAGCTGCTGCGGCTGCCGGGCGAACCTTCGGTCGATATCCGGCTCACCGGACAGGGGCCGCTTTCCGACTGGACCGGCTCCGGCACAGCTTCGCTCGACGGCAGCGAGCTTCTTCGCCTCGAAGGCCGCCACGTGCTGGCGGCCGATGGCATGCACAATCTTGCACTCACCGGCGGCGGCGCTTTCGCCCAGCTGATGCCGGCCGCCTTCAGGCCACTTTTCGAGGGAACGAGCAGCATCGACCTGACGGCCGCCTTCGACGGGAAGAGCAAGGTCCGGATCGAAGCGGGCAAGCTTGCGACCGGCGCCTTGACGCTCAACGCCTCGGGAACGGTCGACAGCCGCGGCGAGAACAATCTTCAGGCGAGCCTCGCCGGCACGAGCGGCCCCTTCGATTTCGGCTGGCCGCTGAAGGACGGCGAGCTGCAGGCGCGTATCAACACCGCCAACCTGTCGCTGATCGGCGATGGCCAGTCGGCAATTCTCGACATCGCCGCCGACATCGCCTCGCTCGGCCTGCCGCAGGGAAATCTCGGTGCCATCCGGCTCTCGGCGCAAAGCGACGCCTTCAACCTCGAAACGCAGTCCGGGTCGCTGAAGACGGCGGTGGAGATCGGCGAGACGCGCTTCACAAGCGCCGATCTCGACCGGGCGATTAAGGCCCCCATGAAGCTTGCCGGTACGATCGCCATTGCGCCGGACGATATCCGATTCGACCCGTTGACGATCGAAAGCCCCGGCATCGGCGGCTCCCTCACCGGCAGCCTCGAGCGTCGTGTCGGTGCGATCGATGCTGCGTTCAAGCTCTTCGCCGTTCCGGGCGTGCTGCCGCCGGCGCTCGCCGAAAAGTTCGAGAAGACGATCGCCGTCTCCGGCAATCTGCTCACCGAAGAGGACGGCAGCGTTCAGGTGAGCGGCCTTGAGATCAAATCCGAAGCCGTCGAAGCCTCCGGCTCGCTTACACTTTCGGGCGAGACGCTGACTGCCGATCTGAAGGGCGCGATTCCGGATCTCGGCCGGTTTTTGCCCGACGCAAAGGGTAGCGCCGCCTTCCAGGCGACCGCCTCCGGCCCCTTGGCCAAGCTCGACGTCAAAGCGGAGATCACCTCGAGCGGCGCGACGCTTGCCGGACGCACCCTGAGCGATCTGACCATCAATGCCGATGCGACGGCGACGCCCGGCAGCCCCGAAGCGAAGCTGACCGCCACCGGCACCCTCGACGGCCAGGCGATCGACATTCGCGCCGACGTCGTCTCGAAGGACGGCCTTACCTCCGTTCCCGCGCTCGAAGCGAAAATCGGCGGCAACAGCTTGACCGGCACGATCGACCTGACGGCCGATTTCAAGCCGAACGGCAGGTTCGACTTCAACCTCCCCGACCTCGGGCTTCTCGCCGCCATGGCCGGCCAGCAGGCCTCCGGCGACCTTGCCGGTTCGGCAACGCTTGAGACCGTGAACGGCGTCACGTCGGTCGCGATCAAGGCCAATGGCAACAACGTAGCGCGGGACGCGCTGACGATCGCCAAGCCGGTCGTCGATCTCGGCATCGCCGACATTGCCAGACTGGCTATCAAGGGCAGCGTCAGTGCGGAAAGCATTGCGCAGGGCGAAAACCGGGTTTCCGACCTCACCCTCGCTTTCGAACAGCAGGGAAGCCGGACCGGTTTTTCGGCCGAGGGTCTCTATGACGGCGCGCCGCTCAAGGCAGCCGGCGAGCTGACGAGCGACGCCGGCCGCACCGAGATCCGCCTCGCCTCCGCCGCAGCGGTACCGAGACGCCTGCCGTTGCAGCTCGCCGGGCCGACCGTGATCGCCATCGAAAACGGCGTGGCCCATCTCGACGGCCTGACCATCCAGGCTTCGACCGGCACCGTCGCCATCTCCGGCACGGCCGGCGACCGGCTCGATCTCCGGGCGAACCTGAACGACCTTCCTGCCGTGCTCATCAACAGCTTCGCGCCGGCACTCGGCGCCGAGGGCACCGTTGCCGGCACCATCGACATAGACGGCGAGGCGCTGGCGCCGGTGGTCGTTTACGACCTCGCCTGGAGGGGTGCCTCCATGTCCTCGCTGCGATCGGGGGGGCTTGCCACGCAGGATCTGACCGCCAAGGGCACGGTCACCGTCTCGGAGGCGACGATCAGCTTCGACCCGACGACGATCGAGAGCCCCGGTTTCCGCGGCAATCTCACCGGCAGCCTCGCCCGCGCCGAGAAAACGGCGACGGCGAGCTTCGACGTCCGAGCCGAGCCGAACTTTCTGCCGCCTGGCCTTCAAGCGAGATTCGACGCACCGGTGGCTGTGTCCGGCAACGTCGAGACCGGCGGCGACGGCAGCGTCAAGCTGAGCGCCCTTGAGATCCAGTCCGGCACGGTCAACGCCAGCGGTTCGGCGACCATCACCGGAGGTCAACTGACCGCCGATGTCGAGGGCACGCTGCCCGATCTCGGCAAGCTGCTTGCCGACGCGGAGGGGAAGGCCGGCTTCAACGCCGACGTTTCCGGCCCGCTTGACGCGCTGGCCATCAAGGGAGAGCTGACCTCGAGCGGTGCAAGGCTTGCCGGCCGCTCGCTGTCGGACCTCATGGTCACCGCCGACGCAACCGTCAAGCCGGGGAGCCCGCAGGCAAAACTCACCGCGACCGGCGGGCTCGACGGCCAGCCGATCGATGTCCGGGCCGAAGTCGTGTCAGCGGATGGCCGCGCCTCCATCCCGACGCTCGAAGCGAAGATCGGCGACAACCGCGTCACCGGCGCGATCGACCTGACGGCGGATTTCAAGCCGAACGGCACCATCGACTTCAACCTGCCTGATCTCGGCCTGGTCGCCGCCATGGCCGGCCAGAAGGCATCCGGCGACCTTTCGGGCTCGGCGGCGATCAAAACGGCGAACGGAGTCACCTCCATATCGGTCAAGGCGAACGGCAGCAGCATCAAGCGCGACGCGCTGACGATCACCAAGCCGGTGGCCGATATCCGCATCGCCGACATCGCCGCTCTGGCGATCCGCGGCACCGTCAGGGCCGACAGCGTCGCACAGGGACAAAACCGCGTCTCCGCCCTCAAGCTGACCTTCGACCAGCAAGGCGGCAGGACGGGCTTCGACATCGCTGGCCAATATGACGGCGCGCCGCTTGTCGCCAAGGGCGATCTGGCGAGTGCCGGCGGACGCACCGAGATTCGCCTCGCTTCCTTCGCGGCAGCGCCGCGGCGATTGCCGCTGAGGCTCGCCAGGCCGACGGTCGTCGCCATCGAGAATGGTGTCGTGCGCCTTGGCGATCTGACCATCCAGGCGTCCAGAGGCACGATTGCCGTCGCCGGAACCGCAGGCGCGACGCTCGACATTTCAGCAAAACTCAATGCCTTGCCCGCCGCCCTGATCAACACCTTCGCGGCGACGCTCGGCGCCGAAGGGACGATCGATGGAACCGTCAATCTCAGCGGCACCGCCGCCGCGCCGGTCGTCAACTACGATCTGAGATGGAGCGGTGCGTCGGTTGCCGCTGCGCGCGGCGCCGGCGTATCGGGGCTCCAAATCGCGGCGAAAGGGCGGTTTGCCAACAACCGCGTCACACTCGACGCGACCGTCTCGGGACCGGGTGGCCTCTCCTTCCGGGGCGGCGGCCAGGTCGACGTCGCCGGCAACATGCCGATGTCGATGAAATTCGCCGGCGATGTGCCGTTCGCGCTGCTTGCCGGCATCATGGCCGAGCAGGGCTTCACCCTCACCGGCTCGGCGAGGGTCGATCTTTCCCTCTCCGGTTCGGCCAGGGCGCCGCAGATCGCCGGGACGGTCTCGACCACCGGCGGCCGGCTCGTCGACGTCCGGCGCAATCTCGCGCTCAATGACCTTGCGGCCAACGTCACGCTCGACGGCAGACAGGCGACGATCACCAGGCTTTCCGGCAATCTCGCCAGCGGCGGATCGATCGAGGCGAGCGGCACGGTGGGGATCGCTGCCGGTTCCAACTTCCCGGCCGACCTCCGCATTCGCCTCAACAACGCCACCTATGTCGACGGCACCCTGTTCACCGCAAATCTTGCCGGTGACCTGACGCTCAAAGGGCCGCTCGTCGCGACGCCGGTGCTCGGCGGGGCACTGACGATCCGCAGGGCGGCGATCACCGTGCCGGAAAGACTGCCGACCTCGCTCTCGGCAATCGACATCAAGCACAGGAACGCGCCGGCCGGGGTCAAACAGATGGCGCGCGATGTGCGCAGGGAAACGTCCGGTGGTGCGAACGGCGTCAACGCAAGCGGCGTCATCGCCTTCGATCTCGCCGTTCGCTCGCCCGGCCAGTTCTTCGTGCGCGGCCGCGGCATCGATGCCGAACTCGGCGGCGACCTGACGATCCGCGGCACCGCCGTTCGGCCGATCGTCTCCGGCGATTTCGACATGCGGCGCGGCCGGCTCGAAATCCTCGGCAAGCGGCTGACCTTCACCGATGGCCATATCGGTTTCGGCGGCGACCTCGTTCCGACCCTCGATCTCGACGCCAGCTCGAGCGCCGGTTCGACAACCATCACCGTCAACATCGCCGGGCCGGCCAACAACCCGACGGTGACCTTCTCCTCCTCTCCGGCGCTGCCGCAGGACGAGATCCTGGCGCAGTTGATCTTCAACCGGTCGCTGAACAACCTGTCGGCCTTCCAGATCGCCCAGCTCGCCTCGGCGGTCAGCCAGCTTGCCGGCGGCAGCTCGACGTCGCTGCTCGACGGCCTGCGCAACAAGCTCGGCGTCGACGACCTCGACGTCACCACCGACGAAAGTGGCGCCGCCCAGGTGCGGGCCGGCAAGTATCTCAACGACCGGACCTATCTCGAGCTGCAGCAAGGCTCGGACTCGGCCTCCAGCAAGGCGATCATCAATCTCGATGTCGGCCGCGGCGTGAAGCTGAAGGGCGAGGCCGCCGGCGACGGCGCAGCCGCCGGCGGCATCTTCTTCGAGCGGGAGTATTAGGCGAGGCAGCACCCACCAAGACCCTTCCCTGCACAGGGGCGAGGAGAGCAATCACCTGCGGGATCAACTTGAGTCTGCCATGCACGCCCAAGACATCGATTTTCCGCCGAGCGGCGTCGGCCGTATTCCTGCTTAAGGCGGACGGTCGCGCGCGCCTCGTCCTGAAACACGAAGAGGCAGGTCCCTTTGGCGAACTGGCCGACGAGGCGGCGCGCCTGGGATGGCTCGCGGGGGAGGGACTGCTCTGTCCACGCGTCAAAGCACAGGAGATTCATGCCGGCAGACATTGGCTGCTGATGGAGGCGGTAGAGGGCGTCGACCTTGCCAGCTCCAGACAGGCGCCGGCCCGACGCATTGCAGTACTCGCGGAGGCACTCCGCCGGCTTCACCGGCTGGATCCGACCCGCTGTCCCTTCGATCACCGGCTCGACAGTCGCATTGCCGCCGCCAAAGCACGGCTCGATGCAGGCCTCGTCGACGAGACCGATTTCGATGAGGAGCGGCTGGGCAGGACCGCGACAACCCTCTTCGGCGAAATTCAAGCGCGAAGGCCGAAAGGTGAGCGACTGGTGGTAACGCATGGCGATGCCTGCTTGCCCAACATCATCGCGCGCGAAGACGGCTTCGCCGGCTTCATCGACTGCAGCCGCATCGGCGTCGCCGACGTCCATCAGGACATTGCTCTCGCCTGCCGAAGCATCGCCTATAATCTGGGGCAAGACTGGGTTCGACCCTTCCTCGAGCTATACGGCTTGCCGAATCCAGATCCTGAAAAGCTCATTTACTACTGCCTGTTGGACGAGTTTTTCTAGCGGATATGCCGCGCCCTTCAGGCCTGGTTCAAACCGTGGCCACTGCGGTGCCTTGAGTTGGGCAGGACGGTGACGCCTGCAAGCTCATAGCTCTGGTGGTACGAGGGACGAGTTGGTGAAGCGTGTAGCGCCCCCAGCACCCTCGCTTTTCGCGGACCGTTGAGACATAAATGGAGGCGGCGCGGCATCCTAAGCCTCTCCCCCTTGTGAGGAGGGGTTGGGGAGGGGTCTAGGGCCAGGAGCACAACCCTCCTTCAAGCCGCGTTCCGCTCAACCCCGAAGACGTCCAGATCGCTCTCGTCGATCGCCATGAACAGCGCCCAGATATGACCGAACGGATCGATGAGCGCAGCGACGCGGTCACCCGTCGGCAGAGTCTCGACGGCGTTGCGCAGGCTGGCGCCGGCGCCCATCGCGCGGGCCAGCACCCGATCGACGTCGTCGACATGCAGCTCGAGGATCGCCGCGGTCGTGCCGAGCGCATGCGGCGAGCGCGGCCCGCCGAGGTGCGGTTCGGCATCCCGGCGCGGATTGGCGCCGGCCACCCGGAAGATCGAGGCGCCGATGCCAAGATCAGCGCTCGTCAGGATGCCGCTCCATTCATGGCGCTGAAGGAGCTCGGCGCCGAAGACGTCGCGATAAAAGGCGATTGCCCGCTCCTCGTCGCCGTGTCTGACGAACAGTTTTATGCAGATCTGTCGCGCCATTGCGCCGCCACCGGAAATGGCCATGACATCCTCCCTTGTTCGCTGAGACGAGACATCTTAGTCGAACAACGGAACAAAGCAAGAACAAACTGTCCTCAAGCGTCCCCATTTCCGCAGCGGCAGCGATCAGAAAGCGCCGGTCAATTTGCTGGTCTTGAGCAGGATGTTCGTTTCCGTGACGGTGATGCCGTCGATCAGGCGGATGCGGCGCAAGGTCTCGTCGAAGCTGGCGAGGTCGCGGTCCTCGAGTTCGGCGATGAAGTCCCATCGCCCATTGGTGCTGTGCAGCGCCCTCACCTGCGGCAGGCCGCGCAACTGCTCGGCGACGCGATCGGCCATCTTGCCGTGAACCTCGATCAAGACGACGGCGCGCACCCCGGAGGCGGGAATTTCCGATCCGGTCCGGATGGTGAAGGCTGCAATCGTTCCATTCGCCACCAGCCGGTCGATGCGCGCCGCGACGGTTGCGCGCGAGACGCCGGTCATGGCCGAAAGCGTTGAGACGGGGGTTCGCGCATTTTGCCGAAGGGCGCTGATGAGGGCCTGGTCGAGGTCGTCCATTCTCTGTCACTTTGTTAAATGAGGCTTATCAATATGAGAAGCGTAGCCTTCTAATCGGCAGTTTTCCATCTTTTTGCTGTCGCAGCTTTTGGCGATAATCCGCACCGACCCCACGGATTCGAACGGAGAGAAGAGGCGGATATGAAGACCATCACGTTGATCGGCGCACCCATCGAGGAAGGTTCCGGGCGCCGCGGCGCGGCCATGGGCCCGACGGCGCTGAGGATTGCCGGTATCGATACGGTCCTTGCCGACCTGGGCCATACGGTTCACGACGAGGGCGACCTGCGACCGCTGCCGGCCCGCGACCTCGCAAACCATGCGGGGGCGAACAATCTGCAGATGGTCGGCGCCTTCGCCCGTGAACTCAACGATGCAGTGCACGACACGGCCCGCAAGGGGCATTTCCCGATCATTCTCGGCGGCGACCACGCCCTGTCGATGGGCAGCGTCTCCGGCATGGCGCGCTATGCGAACGAGGTCGACCGGCCGCTCTTCGTGCTCTGGCTCGACGCCCATGCGGACTTCAACTCGCCCTCGACCTCGCCATCCGGCAATATGCACGGCATGCCGGTCGCCTTCTTCTGCGGCGAGGCGGAATTCGCTCCCATCCTCTCCCCCGACCGGCCGCTCGTCGACCCGAAAAGGGTCTACCAGGTCGGCATCCGTTCGGTCGACGCACGCGAGCGCGAGGAGATCGCCGAGCACGGCGTCAATGTCTACGACATGCGGGCCGTCGACGAGATCGGCATGGCCCATATCATGCGTCAGATCCTCGACGAGGTGCGCGCCGCCAACGGCTTGCTGCATGTGAGCCTGGATGTCGATTTCATGGATCCGGAATTTGCCCCGGGCGTCGGCACCACCGTGCCGGGCGGCGCCACCTTCCGCGAGGCCCACCTGATCATGGAGATGCTTTGCGACAGCGGCCTCGTCTCGTCGCTCGACGTCGTCGAACTGAACCCGTTCCTCGACGACCGCGGCAAGAGCGCCCGCATCCTGGTTGAGTTGACGGCAAGCCTCTTCGGCCGCCGCATCCTTGACCGTCCGACCCGGAGCGCCTGAGAATGGTCCGATCCGCGCCGCCGCCGAGGCGGCGGCGCGCAAGCATAGCGGAGAGCGATTGATGAAGACCACGGCAGCCCTGATCGAGACCGAACATCTGCTCGGCGCCCACAACTACAAGCCGCTCGACGTCGTGCTGACGCGCGGCGAAGGCGTCTTCGTCTGGGACATCGAGGGCAACCGCTATCTGGACTGTCTGTCGGCCTATTCGGCCGTCAACCAGGGCCATTGCCACCCGATGATCTTCAAGGCGATGATGGAGCAGGCGCAGAAGCTGACGCTCACCTCGCGCGCCTTCCGCAACGACCAGCTCGCTCTGTTCTACGAGGAGGTCGCCGCCCTCACCGGCTCGCACAAGGTGCTGCCAATGAATTCCGGCGCCGAGGCGGTCGAGACGGCGATAAAGGCGGTCCGCAAATGGGGATATGAGGTCAAGGGCGTCGCCGCCGACCAGGCGGAGATCATCGTCTGCTCCAACAATTTCCATGGCCGCACCATCGGCATTGTCGGTTTTTCGACCGATCCCGACTCGCATGACGGCTTCGGGCCTTTCGCGCCCGGCTTCAAGATCGTCCCCTTCGGCGACATCGATGCCTTCCGTGCCGCGATCAGCGAGAACACCGTCGCCTTCCTGGTCGAGCCGATCCAGGGCGAGGCCGGCGTGATTGTGCCGCCCGCCGGCTATTTCGCAGCAGTGCGCGAGCTCTGCACGAAGCACGGCATCACGCTTGTCCTCGACGAGATCCAGACCGGTCTCGGCCGCACCGGCAAGCTGCTCGCGGAAGAGCACGAGGGCATCGAAGCGGATGTGACGCTGATCGGCAAGGCGCTTTCGGGCGGCTTTTACCCGGTCTCGGCGGTGCTTTCGAACTCGGAGGTCCTCGGCGTCCTGAAACCCGGCCAGCACGGATCCACCTTCGGCGGCAACCCGCTCGCCTGCGCGATCGCCAGGGCGGCGCTGAAGGTGCTGACCGAAGAGGGCATGATCGAAAATTCGGCGCTGATGGGCGAGCGCTTCATGAAGGGGCTGACGGACATTCGCTCCAACATCATCAAGGAAGTCCGCGGCCGCGGCCTGATGCTCGCCGTGGAGCTCGTGCCGGAAGCCGGTGGCGCCCGCAAATATTGCGAGGCGCTGAAGGCGCGCGGCATCCTTGCCAAGGACACCCACGGCGACACGATCCGCATCGCCCCACCACTCGTCATCACCGCGACTGAGGTCGACTGGGCCCTCGAGCAATTCGCGGCGGTGCTTGCTTCCACCTGAGCCGCGCCCGTACCACGGACTAAAGCGCCGCGCGCCTATCAGGCGCGCAAAGGTCGCTGTAGCACTTTGAATTGCTGCATGTCTTTGTCCTTAAATCGAGGTCGATTTAAGGACACATGCAGTAGGATGCCGGCTTTCAGAAAACGAAAAAGCAAGTCTTAACGAATCCCGGCCTAGTATGCCGCCAAAGCGCAAGGCGGGCTCCCCGCGCATGATGCGGCTTGCGCCGCGCCGGATGTCGTCGGCGGTCCCATTACGAAGTCGCGCCTCGCGGGCGCCGACGGGAAGCCGGAAGGAGCTTCAAATGACAGGCACGTTGAAAACGGCTGGATTTGACGGCGAGACGCTGGAGATCATCGCGTTCCGCCTCCACGATCAGGAATTCTGCGTCAAGACGACGACGATCCGCGAGATCCGCGGCTGGGCGCCTTCGACGCCGATCCCACATTCGCCGCCGGAAGTGATCGGCGTCATGAACCTGCGCGGCACGGTTATCCCGATCATCGACCTCGCCCACAAACTCGGCATGAAATCGACCGTCGCCAACGAGCGCAGCGCCATCGTCGTCGCGGAAGTCCACAACATGGTGATCGGCCTCGTCGTCGACCGCGTCTCCGACATCCTGACGGTGCAAGGCAGCCAGGTGCAGCCGGTGCCGGAAGTCACCGCCTCCTTCGACAAGAGCTTTGCTGAAGGCATCATCGCCAACGAGAACGGAATGATCTGCTTCCTCAACCTCGCTCGCATGTTCAAGGAGCGCGAGGTGGAAGAGCTCGCCGCCTGACATTCGGCACCTCCAGCCGATCAAGGCCGTCTCGCTGCCCGCGAGGCGGCGTTTTTCGTTCGGGCGGTCTGCGTTGGGCGTACCGGCAACGGCCGGTATAAAACCGGAGCAGGCAATACAACTTTTGATGCGACTGCAATTTTCTACAACTGATATATGATAATTACTATTTTAATTTTGCATTAACTCAAAAAATCTAACGTAGATTGTATAAACGGCCGCAGGCATGAAGCCCAAGCTTTCCGAGATCTTCTCAATAAATCAAGCGCTGACCTGTGCGGGACCGCGCGGCCGACCAGACAGTCGACACATGACATTCTATTCTGTTCCCGGCAGCGAATGGCGACCCCGTCCGCATGCCTGGCGATCACGATCTCACCCCGTATTGACTTCGATTTAGCAAGCGAAACGAGTTTGGAGAGCAACCATGTTTCTTTTGCGAAGCGTTCGGATTCAAACCACATCATCGCGGCATTGTCGAAATCGCAGGCGATCATCCAGTTCGACCTCACCGGAAATATCCTCACCGCAAACGAGAATTTCTGCAAAGCCCTTGGCTACGGCCTTTACGAGATTGTCGGCCAGCACCATCGCATCTTCTGCCCTGCCGACTATGCCGCAACGCCCGAATATCGCGAGTTCTGGGCCCGTTTGGGCCGCGGCGAGTTCGACAGCAACGCCTATAAGCGCGTGACCAAGGGCGGGCGGGAAATATGGATTCAGGCGACCTACAATCCGGTCTTTCGCAACGGCAGGCCCTATAAGGTCGTCAAGTTCGCCACCGACATCACCGCCGCAAAACTCAAAGCCACGGAAGACGCGGGCAAGCTTGATGCGATCTCCCGCTCCCAAGCGGTGATCGAATTCACCCCGGCCGGGGAAATCATCACCGCCAACGAGAATTTCTGCAGCGCCCTCGGCTATCGTCTCTCGGAGATCGAGACGCGCCATCACAGCATGTTCTGCGAGCCGAACTACGCCCGCACGGCCGACTATAGCGATTTCTGGAGACGGCTTGCCCAGGGCGAATTCATCGCGGGCGAATTCGTCCGCTATGGAAAGGGCGGCAAGGAAATCTGGATCCAGGCCGCCTACAACCCGATCCGCGACCCCAACGGCAAGGTCTACAAGGTGGTCAAGTTCGCGACCGACGTGAGCGAACGCATGGCGGCGATCAATACGCTCGGCGCCGGCTTGCGTTCGCTGGCGGAAGGCGACCTGACACGGACGCTGGACACGCCTTTCGTGCCGAGCATGGAGGCGGTGCGCAATGACTTCAACGAGGCGATCGCCCGCCTCTGTCGCGCCATGCAGACGGTCGGGGAAAATGCCGGAGCGATTGCCGGCGGGGCACGCGAGATCAGGTCCGCCGCCGACGATCTGTCGAAGCGTACAGAACAGCAGGCCGCATCCGTCGAGGAAACGGCCGCAGCACTCGACGAGATCACCACCACAGTCGCCGATTCGAGCCGCCGGGCGGAGGAGGCCGGCCACCTCGTCGCCAAGACGAAGGACGGGGCCGAACATTCGAAGCTCGTCGTCCGGAATGCCATCGGTGCGATGGATCAGATCGAGCAATCATCGCGCGAGATCAGCAACATCATCGGCGTGATCGACGATATTGCCTTCCAGACCAATCTGCTGGCGCTCAATGCCGGCGTCGAGGCGGCCCGCGCCGGCGAAGCGGGCAAGGGTTTCGCGGTCGTGGCGACGGAGGTGCGGGAGCTCGCCCAGCGTTCGGCAAGCGCCGCGAAGGATATCAAGGCGCTGATCACCGCTTCCGGCGAGCATGTCCGCAACGGCGTCTCGCTTGTCGGACAAACGGGCGCCGCACTGGAGCAGATCCTCGTCCAGGTTCAGGACATCAACCTCAACGTCTCGGCGATCGTCGAAGCGGCGCGGGAACAGGCGACGGGCCTCAGGGAGATCAATCAGTCGGTCAACGCGATGGATCAGGCGACACAGCAGAACGCCGCCATGGTCGAGGAAAGCACCGCGGCAAGCCACGCCATGTCGCGCGAGGCAGAGGCTCTCTACGGCCTTCTTCGGCAATTCCGCATCGGTCAGGAATTCAACGGCGGTCCGACCGAATTGCGCGCCGATGCGCCCGCTTCACCGGCCCGGCCCCATCATGCAAAGGCGACCAGAGGCGCCCAGAAGCGAAACCTCGCGGTCGTGCCGGCGAAGGCTGACAGAATTTCTGAGCGCACCCCCCAAACCCCGCGCTTAGAGAAGGAGAAGGTGACACGGCGGGTCACCTTCCCCCGACTGCTTTCAGAGGTGAGGTGAAGACTACTCAAGAAAGCCCTCCCCAACCCCTCCCACAAGGGGGAGGGGCTCGGCGCCCGCTTCGGTCGCCTGCCATTTCCGACCTTCGCTTCCGATTGAAAGGTCGATCGGACATGAAGGGCGGTGCGGCAGGGGAGCCCCTCCCCTTGTGGGGAGGGGTTGGGGAGGGGTTTTTCGATCTGCGATTACGCCGCTTCCGGGCGGCGGATCTTCGGAGCGGCTTCGAGCACCAGCGGGTTCAATCCCTCGCCGCCGTGATCGATATGCTCGAACAGCTTGCGGCGCATGCGGGGCTCCCAGTATTTGTTGATATGCGTTGCCACGCCCTGCGCCGCCACTTCCGCCGGCTGGCTCTGGAAGAAGGTGGCGATCTGGTTCGCCATGTAGATCAGCTTGGCGTTGGGATTTTCAGGCGACATCGGCGACTGCTCCGCTCTCTATTGTGTATCAGCGCGGAATGCGGGCGGAAAAGCGCGCACACTTTTCCTCATCCCGTTCTATGCGCTCGGCATGGGTGAAGATTTCGAATTCGTCGCCGCGCACCAGCGCGATTAGCGTCATGCCGGCTTCCTCCGCCGTGCGGATCGCAAGCGCCGTCGGCGCCGAGATGGCAATGATGACCGGGCTTCCGGCAATCGCCGTCTTCTGCACCATCTCGACGGAGACCCGCGAGGTGACGACGACTGCGCCTTGCGCGCCCTTGAAGCCGGCCCGCGCGGCGGCACCGGTGAGCTTGTCGAGCGCATTGTGTCGACCGACGTCCTCGCGAACCGCGATCAGCCCCCTCCCCGGCACGTAGAAGGCCGCACCATGCACGGCGCGCGTCTCAAGGTGCAGGGGCTGCTGGCCGTTGAGCAAGCCGACCGCCTGAACGACATCCTGTTCGGAAAGTCTCAGGGGCGAACCGGAAACATCCGGTGTCGCTCGCACCGCCTGGTCGATCGACTCGATGCCGCAAAGGCCGCAGCCGACGGGACCGGCCATATGGCGGCGGCGCAAGCGCAGAGCATCGTTCTGCTCGTCCCGGAGGCTGATCTGCAGGTCGATACCCTTGTCCTCGGCGACGACATCGACCGTCTCGATCTGATCCGGGTCCGTGATAATGCCTTCCGTCAGGCTGAAGCCGACGGCGAAGTCCTCGACATCGGCGGGCGTCGCCATCATCACGGCATGCGTCGACCCGCCATAGGTCAAGGCGATCGGTGTCTCCTCCGGCACGACGCGCGATTGCGGGACGAGCACGCCCGCGCGACGCGCCTTTTCCGGAACCTTCGCCGTTGTGCTGAAACGGGTCCTGTCGGCCGGGCCGACCGTGACGGTCGTGGGAGAGGACGGAAGTCGTTTGCCTGCCATTCCGCCCCCTACTCCGCCGCCTCCAGCTTGCCGGCGATCCGCCGCGACTGTCGGGCCTGCTCGTCATAGTCGACCTGCCAGTCGGAAGGGCCGTTCGAAGGCGAGACCTGCACCGCCGTCACCTTGTATTCCGGGCAATTCGTCGCCCAGTCGGAGAAGTCCGTGGTGATGACGTTGGCCTGGGTCGTCGGGTGATGGAAGGTGGTATAGACGACGCCCGGCGCGACGCGGTCGGTGATCAGTGATCTGAGCGTCGTCTCGCCCGAGCGGCTGGCGAGCCGGATCCAGTCGCCGTCACGGATGCCGCGCTGCTCCGCATCGTGCGGATGGATTTCCAGCCGGTCTTCCGGGTGCCAGACGACATTGTCGGTACGACGTGTCTGGGCGCCGACATTGTAGTGGCTGAGGATGCGGCCGGTGGTCAAGAGCAGCGGGAAGCGCGGTCCGGTCTTCTCGTCGGTCGCCACATATTCGGTGCGGATGAACTTGCCCTTGCCGCGCACGAAGCCGTCGACATGCATGATCGGCGAGCCGAGCGGCGCCTTCTCGTTGCACGGCCACTGCACGGAGCCCATCTTGTCGAGATAGTCATAGGAGACCATGGCGAAGCTCGGCGTCGTCGCGGCGATCTCGTCCATGATCTCGGACGGATGACCATAGTTCCAGTCGAGCCCCATGGCCTGGGCGAGCGTCTGCGTGACCTCCCAGTCGGCATAGCCGTTCTTCGGGCGCATCACACGGCGAACGCGATTGATGCGCCGCTCGGCATTGGTGAAGGTTCCGTCCTTTTCCAGGAAGGTCGAGCCCGGCAGGAAGACATGCGCATAGTTGGCCGTCTCGTTGAGGAAGAGATCCTGCACCACGACGCATTCCATCGCCGCAAGGCCGGCGGCAACATGCTTCGTGTCCGGGTCGGATTGCAGGATGTCCTCGCCCTGGATGTAGAGCGCCTTGAAGGTGCCGTCGACCGCCGCGTCCAGCATGTTCGGGATGCGCAGGCCCGGCTCGTTGCTGAGCGTCACACCCCAGAGCTTCTCGAAGATCTCGCGCGTCGCATCGTCGGAGATGTGGCGGTAGCCGGGCAGTTCGTGCGGGAACGAGCCCATGTCGCAGGAGCCCTGCACGTTGTTCTGGCCGCGCAGCGGATTGACGCCGACGCCCGGCCGGCCGATGTTGCCGGTGACCATGGCGAGGTTGGCGATCGCCATGACGGTGGTCGAGCCCTGGCTGTGCTCGGTGACGCCGAGGCCGTAATAGATAGCGCCATTGCCGCCGGTCGCGTAAAGGCGAGCAGCGCCGCGCACCAGTTCGGCCGGAACGCCGGTATAGGCCTCGGTCGCTTCCGGACTGTGATAGGGCTCTGCCACGAAGGCCGCCCAATCCTCATATTCCGACCAGTCGCAGCGCTCGCGGATGAAGGCTTCGTTGGCAAGGCCTTCGGTGACGATGACGTGCGCCAGCGACGTCAGAATGGCGACGTTGGTACCGGGCTTGATCGGCAAGTGGTAGGACGCTTCGACATGGGCCGAGCGGACGAGGTCGATCCGGCGCGGGTCGATGACGATCAGCTTGGCGCCCTCACGCAGTCGCTTCTTCAGCCGCGAGGCGAAGACCGGATGGCCATCGGTCGGGTTGGCGCCGATGATGATCGCGACATCCGTATGCTCGACGCTGTCGAAATTCTGCGTGCCGGCCGAGGTGCCGAAAGTCTGGTTGAGGCCGTAGCCGGTCGGCGAATGGCAGACGCGGGCGCAGGTGTCGACATTGTTGTTGCCGAAGCCGGCGCGCACCAGCTTCTGCACCAGATAGGTTTCCTCGTTGGTGCAGCGCGACGAAGTGATGCCGCCGACCGAATCGCGGCCGTACTGATACTGAATGCGGCGGAACTCCGAGGCGACATGGGCGAAAGCCTCCTCCCAGGTCACTTCGCGCCAGGGATCGGTGATCTTCTCGCGGACCATCGGGTTGAGAATGCGATCCTTGTGGCTCGAATAGCCATAGGCGAAACGGCCCTTGACGCAGGAGTGGCCGCGGTTCGCCTGGCCGTCCTTCCACGGCACCATGCGCACCAGCTCCTCGCCGCGCATCTCCGCCTTGAAGGAGCAGCCGACGCCGCAATAGGCACAGGTGGTGACGACCGAATGCTCGGGCTGGCCGATCTCGATCACCGATTTTTCCGTCAGCGTCGCCGTCGGGCAGGCCTGCACGCAGGCGCCGCAGGAGACGCACTCGGAGGAGACGAAATCCTCGTTCATCCCTGCCGAAACCTTGGAGTCGAAGCCGCGGCCGCTGATCGTCAGCGCGAAGGTGCCCTGCACTTCCTCGCAGGCCCGCACGCAGCGCGAGCAAACGATGCATTTCGCCGGATCGAAGGTGAAATAGGGATTGGATTCGTCCTTCGGCGCCCATTGGCGATTGATTTCGCCGTTGTTGCGCGCCTTGACGTGATTGGCGCCGTCATAGCCGTAGCGCACATCGCGCAAACCGACGGCACCGGCCATGTCCTGCAGCTCGCAATCGCCGTTGGCGGCGCAGGTCAGGCAGTCGAGCGGATGGTCGGAGATATAGAGCTCCATGACGCCGCGGCGGACATCCTTGAGCCGCTGCGTCTGCGTCGAAACACTGATGCCCGCTGCCACCGGCGTCGTGCAGGAGGCCGGCATGCCGGCGCGGCCCTCGATCTCGACGAGACAGAGCCGGCAGGAGCCGAAGGCCTCCATCATGTCGGAGGCGCAGAGCTTCGGCACCTCGACGCCGGCTTCCATCGCCGCGCGCATGATCGAGGTGCCTTCCGGCACGGTGATCTCGCGCCCGTCGATCGTCAGCGTCACCAGCTTTTCGGATTTCGAAGCAGGAGTGCCGTAGTCGATTTCATGAATGAGAGACATTAACGGGCCTCCTGAGAAGATACGTTCAAGGGGGCGGACTTACCCCCCTCTGGCCTGCCGGCCATCTCCCCCACAAGGAGGGAGATCGACCCGCGGCAAGCCGTCCGATCCGACAAAACGGTCAGCGCGTGTCTAGCGTTCCGATGGGCACACAGGGCGTGCCGCATGTGTTCTCCCCCCTTGTGGGGGAGATGGCCGGCAGGCCAGAGGGGGGTGTGCGCCGCCGCCATCATTCCGCAGCCTCCGCTATCGGCGCCGGCGAGAAATCCTCCGGGAAGTGCGTCATCGCGCTCATCACCGGATAGGGCGTGAAGCCGCCGAGCGCGCAGAGCGAGCCGAACTTCATCGTATTGCAAAGATCGGTAAGCAGTTCGCGGTTCTTTTCCGGCTCGATGCCGGCCGCGATCTTGTCCGCCACCTCGACGCCGCGCATCGAGCCGATGCGGCAGGGGGTGCACTTGCCGCAGCTCTCGACGGCGCAGAATTCCATGGCGAAGCGCGCCTGCTTCAGCATATCGGCGGTGTCGTCGAAGACGACGATGCCGGCATGGCCGATCAACCCGTCCCTTGCAGCGAAGGCCTCATAGTCGAAGGGCGTGTCGAACAGCGCCCGCGGGAAATAGGCGCCGAGCGGACCGCCGACCTGCACCGCCTTGACCGGCCGGGCGCTCGCCGTGCCGCCGCCGATCGCGTCGACGATCTCGCCGAGCGTCAGGCCGAAGGCCGTTTCGAAAAGCCCGCCATGCTTGACGTTGCCGGCGATCTGGATCGGGATCGTGCCGCGCGACCGCCCCATGCCGAAATCGCGGTAGAAGGCGGCGCCCTTGTCCATGATGACCGGCACCGAGGCGAGCGAGATGACGTTGTTGATGACGGTCGGACAGTCGAACAGACCCTTATGCGCCGGCAGCGGCGGCTTGGCGCGCACCAGCCCGCGCTTGCCCTCGAGGCTGTTCAAAAGCGAGGTCTCCTCGCCGCAGACATAGGCGCCGGCGCCGGTCCTGACTTCCATGTCGAAGGCATGCGCCGATCCGAGCACGGATTGGCCGAGCACGCCGGCGGCGCGGGCGATCTCGATCGCGGCGCTCATCGCGGCAATGGCATGCGGATATTCGGAGCGGGTATAGACATAGCCCTTGGTCGCGCCGGTGGCGATGCCGGCGATCGCCATGCCCTCGATCAGCACGAAGGGATCGCCCTCCATGATCATCCGGTCGGCAAAGGTACCGCTGTCGCCCTCGTCCGCATTACAGACGATGTATTTCTGTGCGCCTTGGGCTTCGAGAACGGTCTTCCACTTGATGCCGGTCGGGAAGCCGGCGCCGCCGCGGCCGCGCAGGCCGCTTTCGGTGACCTCGGCGACGATCGCCGCCGGCGCCATGGAGACGGCCTTCTCAAGGCCGCGCAGTCCGCCATGGCCGCGATAGTCGTCGAGCGACAGGGGATCGGTGACGCCGCAGCGAGCGAAGGTCAGGCGAGTCTGGTTCTTGAGGAACGGTATCTCCTCGGTCTTGCCGAGACAGAGCGGATGCGCGCCGCCCGAGACGAGCCCGGCATCGAGGAGCGAGGCGACATCGCGCGCCTTCACAGGACCGTAGGCGATGCGGCCCTCGGCCGTTTCGACTTCGACGAGCGGCTCCAGCCAGTGCATGCCGCGCGAGCCGTTGCGGATAATGGCAGCGTCGACGCCACGGGCGGCGATCGCCTCGGCCATCGCCGTCGCCACCTTTTCGGCGCCAAGCGCAATCGCTGCGGCATCACGCGGGATGTAGATCTTCACGGTCATCGGCGTGCCTCCGCGACCAGCGCTTCGAGTTCCGTGTCGTCAAGCCGCGCATGCACCTCGCCGTCGAGCATCGCCGACGGCGAGCAGGAACAGAGTCCCAGACAGTAGACCGGCTCGAGCGTGACGGCCCCGTCCGGCGTCGTCTCGTGGAAATCGATGCCGAGCAGGGCCTTGGCGCGCTCGGCAAGCCGGTCGCCGCCCATCGACTGACAGGCTTCGGCGCGACAGAGTTTCAGTACGTGTCGACCTGCCGGGTGTTCGCGGAAATCGTGATAGAAAGTGACGACGCCATAGACTTCGGCGCGCGACAGATTGAGTTCGCGGGCAAGCACCGGCAGGCACGCCTCAGGAACATAGCCGAACTCGTCCTGGATCTCGTGCAGGATCGGCAGAAGCGGGCCTTCCAGCCCCTTGAGTTCGCCGACAATCGCCAGCGTCCGCTCGGCCACGTCTGCACCCGCCAAATGAGTATTCACGCGAAGAGCCCTCCCGGCTCGTGGCGCGCCGCGATCAGAGCCATGCTCGACCACTCCCGCACCGGATGTCTTCATACGCCTATCCGCAGAGGTCGGAGCTCCTTCGGCCCCTGCACAGGCAACAAGCTTCGCGCTTAAGGCCAGAAGGGTCAATAATGCTGTTCCGTTGGTCGATAGAAAAAATCTATCAAGCGGCGTTGCGCTCGCTGAGCATGCGTGCCTCGTGCAGCAATGCCGAGACCAATGGCGTAAACGGCTCACGATAGGTCGCCACCAGGCCGACCGTGTGGCGCACGTCCGGTTCGATGATCGGAATCATCCGGATATTTTCGTGAAAGCCGAAAGATTTCGCGACGTTATAAGGCATGATGCTTGCCCATCTTCCGGTCCGGACGTGGGAGAAGAGCACGATCATCGAGTTCGATTCGAGCGTCGGGGTCGCCACCGCGCCGGCTTCGGCAAAATGCTGATTGATGATGCGCCGGTTCTGCATATCGGCCGTCAATAGACAAAGCCGAATATTGCTAACCTCTTTCCAGGTCACGCTTTCGCGATCCGAGAGCGGTGTTCCGACGGCGGTAACCAGGTGATATTGCTCGATCTGCAGCGGCACGCTGGTGACGCGGCCAAGCGGCTCGTTCTCCAGATAGGTCAGCCCCGCATCGATCTCGAGGTTTTCGAGCAGCGCCAGGATCTGCAGGGAGGTGGTCGACAGCACCGAGAAGGTAACGTCGGGGTGCTTTTCCTGAAAGGGTGCGGTGATCAGCGGCACCATCGACAGCGTCGTCGGTATGGCGGCAAGGCGGATATGGCCGGAAAGCCCCTTGCGCGCCGCGCGCATCTCTTCGCGCATGGTACGCGTATCGCCGACGATCCGCCGCGCCCATTCGAGCACCCGCTGGCCTTCAGGCGTCAGCCCCTGGAAGCGCGAGCCGCGATTGACGAGGATGACGCCGAGCTGGTCCTCGAGCTGGCGAATTGCCGCCGACAGCGTCGGCTGCGTCACGCCGCATTCCTCCGCCGCACGGCCGAAATGCCGTTCGCGGGCGAGGGCGAGAAAGAACTCCAACTTGTCGATCATTGCTTGTCGAACATTGCTCGTCGGTTACTCTGGGGCCTCAGCAGATCAGTTGCCCACCATTCACCTCCAGCACCTGGCCGGTGATATAGCCGGAAAGCGCATGGGAGGCGAGGAAGAGATAGGCGGGCGCGCAATCCTCGGCGGTCCCAAGCCGCCCGAGCGGGATCGACTTGCGCGTCGCCTCGAGCTTGTCGGGCGTCGAGTAGCGCTCGTGGAAATCGGTGGTGATCGTGCCGGGCGAAACGCAATTGACGCGTATCCCTTCCGGCGCCAGTTCGCGCGCCAGTGCCTTGGAATAGGTGGCGACGAAGGCCTTGGTGGCCGAATAGATTGACGAGCCGGCGCTGCCGCCGGAGCGCGCCGAGATCGACACCGTGTTGACGATGGCCGGATGCGTGCCCTTCAGCAACAGCGGCAGCATCGCCCGGGTCATCTCGACGACCGAGGTCTGGTTGAGCTGGATGATCGTCCGGTACGCGTCGTCGCTCAATTCCGCCGCCGGAAAGCGACCGACCATGGTGCCGGCATTGTTGACCAGCACGTCGAGGCTGTCGCAAGCGTCTCAACGCCGCCGGCGGCGAGAAAATCCGCCGCCGAGAGGAATGCCCTGCCCTCAGCCGCCACCAAGTCGAGAAAATCGGGACGCGTGCCGGGAGTCGTCCGGCCAACATGGACCAGCACCCTCGCGCCGCAATCGAGGAACTGCCGCGCGACTTCGAGACCGATACCGCGACCGGCACCGGTCACCACCACATTCATGCCTTTGAACAAGGCCGGATGATACATCGACTTCCCTTCCTCCCACTGGAAAAACCACGCTGGCGCATCCAACAATGGATTGCAACGGTGGTATCGGCGATTGCGGCATCGAAGATCGAATCTGCAACCAATCGCCGATTCTGAAATTGCGCGGCTTTCGTTTTTGCCTATTATGAAAGAAAACGAAAGCAGAGGGAGCGAAGCATGTATCTCACCGGACGGCAAGAGGAGATCCTGGAACTGGCCAAGGCCGAGGGCCGGGTGCTCGTCGAGGAACTCGCCCAGCGTTTTTCGGTGACGCCGCAAACCATCCGCAAGGATCTGAACGACCTCTGCGATGCCCGGGTGCTCAACCGCATTCACGGCGGCGCGATCTTCCCGAGCGGCAAGGAGAACGTGAAATACGATGCCCGCCGCCAGATTGCCGCTCCGGAAAAGCAGGCGATCGGCCGTGCCGCCGCCGCTCTCATCCCCGACAACGCCTCGCTGTTCATCAATATCGGCACCACCACCGAAGCGGTCGGCGAGGCGTTGCTCGACCACAAGGAATTGATGGTCATCACCAATAATATAAACGTCGCCAATCGGTTGCGCGTCTTTCCCTCGATCGAAGTGGTGATCGCAGGCGGGGTGGTGCGCGGCTCGGACGGCGGCATCGTCGGCGAAGCAGCGGTCGACTTCATCCGGCAGTTCAAGGTCGATTTCGCCGTCATCGGCGCTTCCGCGATCGACCACGACGGGGCGCTTCTCGATTTCGATTATCGCGAAGTGAAAGTCGCGCAAGCGATCATCGCCAATGCGCGCCACGTCATCCTGGTTTCCGATTCGACGAAGTTCGAACGCACAGCACCGGTCAGGATCGGCCACATTTCCCAGGTCCAGACCTTCATCACCGACCGATGCATCGTTGAAAACGTTCGCAAAATCTGTTCGGAGCAAGGTGTCAAACTGGTCGAGACCGAGGCTTGATGCCAGCCAAACGGGCCCCGGGAGATTCGGGAAACATTCGTTTGACATTCGAAATGTTTTCGTTTTAACTGCCTTCACTTTCGCGATTGCATCAATTTGTGCATTGCGAAAAGTGGAGGGGAAATCACGGTGTCAGAGCAGGCAATCTTCGACGTCTTTGTCATAGGCGGCGGCATCAACGGATGCGGCATTGCGCGTGATGCGGTCGGCCGGGGATATTCGGTCGCGCTCGCCGAAATGGACGATTTCGCTTCGGGCACCTCCTCCGGCTCCACCAAGCTCATCCATGGCGGCCTGCGGTATCTCGAGCATTACGAATTCCGGCTGGTGCGCGAGGCGCTGATGGAGCGCGAGGTGCTCTGGGCGATGGCGCCGCACGTCATCTGGCCGATGCGCTTCGTACTGCCCTATCACAAAGGCGGCCCGCGGCCGGCCTGGCTGATCCGTCTTGGGCTCTTCCTCTACGACCATATCGGCGGGCGCAAGCTGTTGCCGGCGACGAGCACGCTGGACATGACCCGCGACCCGGCGGGCGCGCCACTGAAGCGTCTCTTCACCAAGGCCTTCGAATATTCCGACGGCTGGGTCGACGACGCCCGGCTGGTGGTGCTGAACGCCCGCGACGCCGCCGACCGCGGCGCACGGATCATGGCCCGCACACGGGTCGTTTCGGCACGGCGCGAAAACAGTCACTGGGCGATCGAAACCGAGGACACCGGGACCGGGGTACGCGAAACCGTTCGCGCCCGCCTGCTCGTCAACGCCACCGGCCCCTGGGTCGACCGCGTGCTCGCCGATACGCTCGGCAAGAACGATGTTCGCAATGTCCGCCTCGTCCAGGGCAGCCATATCGTCGTGAAGAAGAAATTCGACGATCCGCGCGCCTATTTCTTCCAGAATCCGGACGGGCGGATCATGTTCGCCATCCCTTACCAAAACGATTTCACCCTGATCGGCACCACCGACCGGGATTTCACCGCCGACCCCGCGGACGTCCGTATCAGCGATGCCGAGGTCGGCTATCTCTGCAAATCGGCAAGCGAATATTTCAGCGATCCGGTCACCACGGACGATATCGTCTGGACCTATTCGGCGGTGCGGCCGCTCTATGACGACGGCGCCAGCAAGGCGCAGGAGGCGACCCGCGACTATGTCCTGCGGCTCGAAGGGCAGAACGGCCAGGCGCCGCTCCTCAATGTCTTCGGCGGCAAGCTGACGACTTATCGGCGGCTCGCGGAATCGGCACTCGAAAAGGTCGGCGAGGCGATCGGCGCCAAGGGCAGCAAGTGGACCGCCGCATCGCGCCTGCCGGGCGGCGACTTTGCGGCGTCCGGCTATGACGCCGAGGTCGACAAGCTGAAGGCGCGCTACCCTTTTCTCACGATGTCGCACGCCCGCCGGCTGGTCCGGCTCTACGGCACGCTGACGTCAAAACTTCTCGGACACGCCGCAAGCGAGGCCGATCTTGGAAAACATTTCGGCGCCGATCTCTACGAGGTCGAAGTCGACTGGCTGATCGGGCAGGAATGGGCGCGCCGCGCCGAGGACGTGCTCTGGCGCCGCACGAAACTGGGATTGAAGCTGACGCCGGCGGCGGCCGCGGAATTGGAGGACTACATGCGCGGCGCCGTCAACGCCGCCGCATAGTAAGAGTTGGAGCGCTCATCCCGCTCTGATCCGCGATTGAAACTGCCGATGGCTGGGTGGAACACCGGAGAATTCAATGCTTGAAATGAAGAACATAACCAAGGTCGTGGGCGGGGAGACGCATATCCACCCGACCGACCTTGTGCTGGAGCGGGGGTCGCTGAACGTGCTGCTCGGCCCGACACTCTCCGGCAAGACGTCGCTGATGCGGCTGATGGCCGGCCTCGACAAGCCAGCCTCCGGTTCGCTCCATTTCGACGGCGCCGACGTCACCGGCCTGCCCGTGCAGCGGCGTTCCGTTGCGATGGTCTATCAGCAGTTCATCAACTATCCGGCGATGACGGTCTACGACAACATCGCCTCGCCGATGCGTATCAAGGGGGCCGACAACGCCACGATCGACCGCGAAGTCCGCAAGGCCGCAGAACTCCTGAAGCTGACACCTTATCTCGACCGCACGCCGCTCAATCTCTCCGGCGGCCAGCAGCAGCGCACCGCGCTTGCCCGCGCCATCGTCAAGAATGCCGACCTGGTGCTGCTCGACGAACCGCTCGCCAACCTCGACTACAAGCTGCGCGAGGAACTGCGCGAGGAACTGCCGAAGATCTTCGCCGCCTCGGGCGCCATCTTCGTCTACGCGACGACCGAACCCTCGGAGGCGCTGCTCCTCGGCGGCAATACCGCCTCGTTGAGCGAAGGCCGCATCACCCAATTCGGCCGCACCATCGACGTCTACCGCCGTCCGGTCGACATCATTACCGCCCGCACCTTCGCCGATCCGCCGCTCAACACGATCGAGCTGGTGAAAGCGGGATCGGATTTCACGCTCGAAGGTAAGCCGGTCCTTTCCGTTCCCGCGCATCTGGCGGCGGTTTCCGACGGACCCTGCATGGTCGCCTTCCAGCCGCACCACATCTCTTTCGACCGACCCGAGGCAAGCGGCAACCCGCTCACCGTCAAGACGGCCATTTCCGAGATCGCCGGGTCGGAAAGCTTCATTCACGTCGGCTTCGCCGATGCGCGCTGGGTCATGCTGGCGCGCGGCATTCACGACATCGAACCGGACGCGACCCTCGATGTGTTCGTCGACACCCGCCACCTGATGGCCTTCGGGCCTGATGGCCGGGCGATCGGCGGGACCGCGTAGGGAGGCGCTGGGAGGAAACCATGGCACGCATCAATCTCGAACACATCCGCCACGCCTATGGCGCCAAGCCGAAGTCGGAAGCCGACTACGCGCTGAAGGAAGTCCACCACGAATGGAACGACGGCGGCGCCTATGCGCTGCTCGGCCCATCGGGCTGCGGCAAGACCACGCTGCTCAACATCATTTCGGGGCTGATCAACCCGTCGGAAGGCCGCATCCTGTTCGACGGCACCGACGTGACGCATCTGACGACGCAGCACCGCAACATCGCCCAGGTGTTCCAGTTTCCGGTCATTTACGACACCATGACCGTCTACGACAACCTCGCCTTTCCGCTGCGCAACCGGCATGTGCCGGAAGCCGAAGTCGACCGCCGCGTCAAGGAGATCATCGAGATGACCGGCCTTGGCGGCTGGGCGAAGAAGACGGCGCGGGGGCTGACGGCCGACCAGAAGCAGAAGATCTCGCTCGGCCGCGGCCTGGTGCGCTCCGATGTCAGCGCCATCCTGTTCGACGAGCCGCTCACCGTCATCGATCCCGAGATGAAATGGGTGCTGCGCTCGCAGATCAAGCGGCTCCACAAGCAGTTCGGCTTCACCATGGTCTATGTCACGCACGACCAGACCGAGGCGCTGACCTTCGCCGACAAGGTCGTCGTCATGTATGACGGCCAGATCGTCCAGATCGGCACGCCCGCCGAGCTCTTCGAGCGACCGCGCCACACCTTCGTCGGCTACTTCATCGGCTCTCCGGGCATGAACGTCCTGCCGGCCGAGATCGCCGGCAACACGGCAGCCGTGGGTGACCAAAGCATCGCCCTCAATTTCCAGCCGAAGGTCAATGCCGGCGCCAAGACGGAGCTCGGCATCCGCCCGGAATTCATCTCGCTCGGCCGCGACGGCATGCCGGTGGCGATCACCAAGGTCGAGGACATCGGCCGTCACAAGATCGTCCGCGCCCGCTTCGCCGACCGGCCGATCTCGATCATCGTCGACGAAGACGGCGAGATCCCGGCCGAGCCGCGCGTCACCTTCGACCCGAAGGCCATCAATATCTACGCCGATTCCTGGCGCGTCGGCGAGGAGGCCTGACATGGAAAAGACCTGGAACAACAAGGCCTGGTTCATGGTCCTGCCGGTTCTGGTGCTCGTCGCCTTCTCGGCGGTGATTCCGCTGATGACCGTCGTCAACTATTCGGTGCAGGACACCTTCGGCAACAACGAGTTCTTCTGGGCCGGCACCGACTGGTTCATGGACGTGCTCGAATCCGACCGCTTCTGGGACGCACTCACCCGCAACCTGATCTTCTCGGCGATCATCCTGGCGATCGAAATCCCGCTCGGCATCGTCATCGCGCTGAACATGCCGAAGAAGGGCATCGGCGTGCCGATCTGCCTCGTGCTGATGGCGCTGCCGCTGTTGATCCCGTGGAACGTCGTCGGCACCATCTGGCAGGTCTTCGGCCGCGTCGACATCGGCCTGCTCGGACGCACGCTCGCCGCGCTCGGTATCAATTATAATTACGTGCAGAACCCGCTCGACGCCTGGGTGACGCTGATCGTCATGGATGTCTGGCACTGGACGAGCCTCGTCGTGCTGCTCTGCTATGCCGGTCTCGTCTCGATCCCCGACGCCTACTACCAGGCCGCCAAGATCGACGGCGCATCGCGCTGGTCGGTGTTCCGCTACATCCAGCTCCCGAAGATGAAACGCGTCCTCCTGATCGCCTTCCTGCTGCGCTTCATGGACAGTTTCATGATCTACACGGAGCCTTTCGTCGTCACCGGCGGCGGCCCGGGCAACTCGACGACCTTCCTGTCGATCGATCTCGTCAAGATGGCAATCGGCCAGTTCGACCTCGGTCCGGCCGCAGCCCTCTCGATCATCTACTTCCTCATCATCCTGCTCTTGTCGTGGATCTTCTACACCGTGATGACCACCAGCGACGCGCAAGGCTGAGAAAGGAGGGAGGAGCAAAATGATGACCAACAAGCAACCGCTTTCGCAACGCCTCTCCTGGCTGGTGCCGACGATCTACATCGTCTTCCTGCTGCTGCCGATCTACTGGCTCGTCAATATGAGCTTCAAGGAGACCAGCGAGATTCTCAGCACGTTCTCGCTCTGGCCGCAGAACCCCACGCTCCGTAACTACGCGGTGATCTTCACCGATCCCTCGTGGTACAACGGCTACATCAACTCGATCACCTACGTCGTCTTGAACACGCTGATCTCGGTGACCGTGGCGCTGCCGGCCGCCTACGCCTTCTCGCGCTACCGCTTCCTCGGCGACAAGCACCTGTTCTTCTGGCTCTTGACCAACCGGATGGCGCCGCCGGCAGTTTTCGCGCTGCCCTTCTTCCAGCTCTATTCCGCCTTCGGCCTGATCGACAGCATATCGCCGTCGCGATCGCCCACTGCCTGTTCAACGTGCCGCTCGCCGTCTGGATCCTCGAAGGCTTCATGTCCGGCGTACCGAAGGAGATCGACGAGACCGCCTATATCGACGGCTACTCCTTCCCGCGCTTCTTCGTGAAGATCTTCGTGCCGCTGATCGCCTCCGGCATCGGTGTCGCCGCCTTCTTCTGCTTCATGTTCTCCTGGGTCGAACTGCTGATCGCCCGCACGCTGACGACGACGGACGCCAAGCCGATTGCCGCGACGATGACGCGCACGGTTTCGGCCTCCGGTCTCGACTGGGGTGTGCTTGCCGCCGCCGGCGTGCTGACCATCATCCCGGGCGCGCTCGTCATCTATTTCGTCCGCAATTACATCGCCAAGGGCTTCGCCCTGGGTCGCGTCTGAGGAGATTTCTATGGACTTTTCATGGATGGCTTGGACGCTGCCGACGGCGCTGTTCTTCCTGGCGATCGCGCTGATGCTGGTCGGCATGGGCGTCTGGGAGTATGTCTCGCCCGGCGGCAATCCGCGCGTCGGCGTCCTGCGCTTCGAGACGACCCGCGGCGACCGGCTGTTCGTGTCGCTGCTCGGAAGCGCATTCATTCACCTCGCCTGGCTGGGGCTGGTCGGCGCAAATCTCTGGTGGGCGCTCGCCCTCTCGGTGATCTACGCCATCGCCGTGTTCCGCTACGTCTGAGGCACCGGAACGAGGGGCGTCCTGCGAGGGGCGCCCCTCGAAACTGCAAGAAAACGCAATCGCAAAACCCAAAGGGAGGAATTAATGCGACGGCATCTTATGACAACGACGGCGGCCATGCTGCTGGCACTTACCGGCTCGGCCTTCGCCGGCATGGACGAGGCGAAGCAGTTCCTCGACAAGGAAATCGGCGATCTCTCCGCGCTCGACCGCGCTTCACAGGAAGCGGAAATGCAATGGTTCGTCGATGCGGCGAAGCCCTTCGCCGGCATGGAGATCAAGGTCGTTTCCGAGACGATCACCACGCATGAATATGAAGCGAAGACCCTGGCCAAGGCCTTCTCCGACATCACCGGCATCAAGATCACCCACGACCTGATCGGCGAAGGCGACGTCGTCGAAAAGCTGCAGACGCAGATGCAGTCGGGCGAAAACGTCTATGACGCCTACATCAACGATTCCGACCTGATCGGCACCCATTGGCGCTACCAGCAAGCCCGCAACCTGACCGACTGGATGGCCAACGAAGGCAAGGACGTCACCAACCCGAACCTCGACATCGACGACTTCATCGGCAAGTCCTTTACCACCGCTCCGGACGGCAAGCTCTACCAGCTTCCCGACCAGCAGTTCGCCAACCTCTATTGGTTCCGCTACGACTGGTTCAACGACCCGAAGATCCAGGAAGAGTTCAAGGCCAAGTACGGCTACGACCTCGGCGTTCCGGTCAACTGGTCGGCCTATGAGGACATCGCCGAGTTCTTCAACGGCCGCGAGATCGACGGCAAGAAGGTCTATGGCCACATGGACTACGGCAAGAAGGACCCGTCGCTCGGCTGGCGCTTCACCGACGCCTGGCTGTCGATGGCCGGCAACGGCGACAAGGGCATCCCGAACGGCCGCCCGGTCGACGAATGGGGCATCAAGGTCGACGAGAACTCGCGTCCGGTCGGTTCCTGCGTCGCACGCGGCGGCGACACCAACGGCCCGGCTGCGGTCTATTCGATCGACAAGTATCTGACTTGGCTGAAGAGCTACGCCCCGCCGGAAGCCCAGGGCATGACCTTCTCCGAATCCGGTCCGGTTCCGGCCCAGGGGGCGATCGCCCAGCAGATGTTCTGGTACACGGCCTTTACCGCCGACATGGTCAAGGATGGTCTGCCGGTCGTCAACGCCGACGGCACGCCGAAGTGGCGCATGGCCCCCTCGCCGCACGGTGTCTACTGGAAGGACGGCATGAAGCTCGGCTATCAGGACGCCGGTTCCTGGACGCTGCTGAAGTCGACGCCGGACGATCGCGCCAAGGCGGCCTGGCTCTATGCGCAGTTCGTCACCTCGAAGACGATCGACGTGAAGAAGAGCCATGTCGGCCTCACCTTCATCCGCCAGTCGACCCTCGACCATCCGAGCTTCACCGAGCGCGCACCGAAGCTCGGCGGCCTGATCGAGTTCTACCGTTCGCCGGCCCGCCTGCAATGGTCGCCGACCGGCACGAACGTGCCTGACTATCCGAAGCTGGCACAGCTGTGGTGGCAGGCGATCGGTGACGCTTCTTCCGGCGCCAAGACCGCGCAGGAAGCCATGGACTCGCTTTGCGCCGAGCAGGAGAAGGTGCTGCAGCGCCTCGAACGCGCCGGCATCCAGGGCGATATCGGTCCGAAGCTCGCCGAGGAGCACGATCTCGAATACTGGAACGCGGAAGCCGTCAAGGCCGGCAACCTCGCTCCGCAGTTGAAGGTCGAGAACGAAAAGGACAAGCCGGTCACCGTCAATTACGACGAACTGGTCAAGAGCTGGCAGACCAACTAAGTCTGCAATATCGCCGCCCGTTCCGTCGGGCGGCGGTACAGTATCAGGAGATGCGGCGCCGGGGCTGGCAACAGCCCCGGTTTTCTCTTTCCTTGCGGCCGCAAACCGCACCCTGTTCGGCCCACAAGAGCTGACCGAGAGCATTACCGCCGTACAACCGAAAACTGTTTCCCTTTTTTCGATAAAGTCAGGCTCCACAGCCAATGCCATAGTTTGCCGCCCACGTCGTAGGAGGAGGTGGGCATACACGCAAAGGTATTGGAGGAGATTACCTTGGCAAACAGCCCAGAGGAAACCGTGGCGCAATCGCGCCCGGAAGATGAAAAGCTCGGCATCGGCGCCAACCTGGCCTATGGCCTGCAGCACGTGCTGACAATGTATGGTGGTATCGTTGCCGTGCCGCTGATCCTGGGCCAGGCGGCGGGCCTGAGTTCCGGCGAGATCGGCCTGCTTGTCACCGCATCCCTTTTCGCCGGCGGTCTCGCCACCATCCTGCAGACGCTCGGCCTGCCGTTCTTCGGGAGCCGGTTGCCGCTGGTCCAGGGTGTTTCGTTTTCCGGCGTCGCGACAATGATTGCCATTTCCGGCAATGGCGGCATGCAGTCGGTGCTCGGCGCGGTCATGGCCGCGTCACTGGTCGGCCTTCTGATCACGCCGATCTTTTCGCGGGTCACCCGGTTCTTCCCACCGCTCGTCACGGGCATCGTGATCACGACGATCGGCTTGACGCTGATGCCGGTCGCGGCACGCTGGGCGATGGGCGGCAATAGCCAGGCGCCGGATTTCGGCAGCCCGGCCAATATCCAGCTCGCCGCAGTGACGCTCGTCATCGTACTTTTGCTGAGCAAGCTCGGCAGCTCCGCGATCTCGCGGCTGTCGATCCTGCTCGCGCTGATCATCGGCACCGGCGTCGCCTATTTCACCGGAATGGCCGATTTCTCGCAGGTGACCGAAGGGCCCTTCTTCGCCCTTCCGACGGTCTTCCACTTCGGCTATCCGACCTTCGAGATTGCCGCGATCGTGTCGATGTTCATCGTCATCATGGTGACGCTGGTCGAGACCTCGGCGGATATCCTTGCGGTCGGCGAAATCATCGAAACGAAAGTGGATTCGCGCCGGCTCGGCGATGGGCTGAGAGCCGACATGCTCTCCAGTCTCATCGCGCCGATCTTCGGCTCCTTCACCCAAAGCGCCTTTGCCCAGAATGTCGGGTTGGTGGCGGTCACCGGCGTCAAGAGCCGCTACGTGGTGGCGACCGGCGGCCTGTTCCTCGTGGCGCTCGGCTTGCTGCCGGTCATGGGCCGCATCGTGGCGGCGGTTCCGAGTGCCGTGCTCGGTGGCGCCGGCATCGTGCTCTTCGGCACGGTCGCGGCGAGCGGCATCCGCACCCTCTCGAAGGTCGACTACAACAACAACATGAATCTCGTTATCGTCGCCACCTCGATCGGCTTCGGCATGATCCCGATCGCCTCCCCGGACTTCTATGAGCACTTCCCGGCCTGGTTTGCGACGATCTTCCATTCCGGCATCAGTTCCGCCGCCTTGATGGCGATCAGCCTCAACCTGATCTTCAACCACCTGACCGCCGGAAACTCCGACCAGCAATCGGTATTTGTCGCAGGGACGGAGCGGACGCTCCGCTACCAGGACATCGCGCGGCTGCACGATGGCGACTATTTCCTCAACGGCAAGCTCTACGACGCGAAGGGCCTTGAGGTGCCGGTGATCGCCTCAGAAGCGCACTAGTCCCAAACTGCCGCAACGAATCTCGCTTGCGCCCGGGAACGGTCACGACCGCTCTCGGGCCGGCGCAGCGACGCGGACGCAACAACAAAGGAACGATCATGGCACAACAACACGAAATGCTCGGGCTGCTCGACGCCCTACTGACGACGATGGAGCACGGCATCATCCCCGCGACGGAAGCCGGCGTCGCGGCCGGCAACAAGATCTTCGGCGCCGCCCTCATCAGGAAATCGGACTTGTCGCTGGTCCTCGTCGAGACCAACAATGAAACCGAGAACCCGCTCTGGCACGGCGAGGTCCATACCTTGAAGCGGTTTTACGAAATGGCAGGCCTGGAACGCCCGGATTCGCGCGACCTCATCTTCCTGTCGACGCACGAACCCTGCTCCATGTGCCTTTCGGCGATCACCTGGGCGGGCTTCGACAATTTCTACTATTTCTTCAGCCACGAGGATTCGCGCGACGCCTTTTCGATCCCGCACGACCTGAAGATCCTCAAGGAGGTGTTTACGCTGGAACCCGGCGGCTACAACAGGACGAACGCCTTCTGGAAGGGCCAGTCGATCCACGATCTGATTGCCGCCCTTCCCGAGCCCGACCGCGCTCCGCTTCAACAGCGGGCCGATGCGATCGGCCGTAAATATGCCGATCTCTCCGCCGCCTATCAGGCCGGCAAGGCGGACAACGCCATCCCGCTGAACTAGGCCGCCTTCGCGGCTTATTCTCCGGCGAAGACGGAGACATCCCGATCAATCCTTGCGCTTCCGGCAATAGAGCTCCAGCCGGTGGCGCACCAGGTCGTACCCGAGCTCGGCGGCGATTTCCGCCTGCAACTGCTCGATCTTGTCGGAGCGGAACTCGATCACCGCGCCGGTTTCGATATCGATCAGATGGTCATGATGCGGAGCGTCGGCCGTCTCGAATCGGGCGGTGGCATTCTCGAAAGCATGCCGCTGCACGACTCCCTGTTGCTCCAGCGCCGATAAAGTCCGGTAAACGGTCGAGAGCGACACCGTCGCGTCGATTTCCTTGGCGCGCCGATGCAGTTCGCTCGCATCCGGGTGGTCTTCCGCCTCGGCCAGAATCTTGAGGATCGCGGCGCGTTGGCGGGTGACGCGCACCCCCCCGTCACGAAGGATTCCTTCCAGTTCGACGATCCTATTCTTGCTCTGGCTCATGCGGCGACACTAGCCAAGGGCGTTGGCTTTGAAAATAGCTAGTTGCAAATGGTTCTCATGTGCATTGACTTATGCAGGCCATTCGCCTAGGCATTGGGCCGGTTCAAGATTGAGGAGCGATGGATGATCGATCGGACGCGGCGCATGATTCTGGCGGCAGCAACGGCAATGGCTGCCTTTTCCCTCCTGTCCGGCGCGGCGGCAGCGGAAAAATTCAAGGCGGTTACCACTTTCACGGTCATTGCCGACATGGCGCAGAATGTTGCCGGCGATGCGGCGATCGTCGAATCCATCACCAAGCCCGGCGCCGAAATCCACAACTACCAGCCGACCCCGCGCGACATCCTGAAGGCGCATGATGCCCAATTGATCCTCTGGAACGGCCTCAACCTCGAGCTCTGGTTCGAGAAATTCTTCCAGAACTTCGACGACATTCCGGGCGTCGTCGTCTCCGAAGGCGTCGAGCCGATGGGCATCGCCGAAGGCCCCTATACGGGCAAGCCGAACCCGCATGCCTGGATGTCGCCGTCGGCGGCGATGATCTATGTCGACAACATCCGCGACGCCTTCGTGAAATTCGACCCGGAGAACGCCGAGGCCTACAAGGCGAATGCCGAGGCCTATAAGAAGAAGATCGAGGCGACCATCGCGCCGATCAGGGCCGAACTCGACAAGATCCCGGCGGAAAAGCGCTGGCTGGTCTCCAGCGAGGGCGCCTTCAGCTATCTCACGCGGGATTTCGGCCTGAAGGAGCTCTATCTCTGGCCGATCAACGCCGACCAGCAGGGCACGCCGCAGCAGGTGCGCAAGGTGATCGACGCGGTGAGGGCCAACCACATTCCGGTGGTGTTCTCCGAGAGCACCATCTCGCCAGATCCGGCCATGCAGGTGGCACGCGAGACGGGTGTCAAATATGGCGGCGTGCTCTATGTCGATTCCTTGAGCGAGGCCGACGGACCGGTCCCGACCTATATCGATCTCCTGCGTGTCACGTCCGAAACGATCGCGAAAGGTCTTTCGCAATGAACCTTCAGGTAAAGGCCCGGCCGACCCCGCGACCGGGCCCTCTGGACGAGAGCAGCGGCATTCGCGTCCACAATGCCACCGTCACCTATCGCAACGGCCACCGCGCCCTGCATGATGCCTCCTTCGAGATTCCGACCGGCACGATCGCCGCGCTGGTCGGCGTCAATGGCAGCGGCAAGTCGACGCTGTTCAAGGCCATCATGGGCTTCGTCCGGTTGGCGAAAGGCGATATCTCGGTCCTCGGCCTCACCGTGCCGCAGGCACTGAAGAAGAATCTCGTCGCCTATGTCCCACAGGCCGAGGAGGTCGACTGGAATTTTCCCGTCCTCGTCGAGGATGTGGTGATGATGGGCCGTTACGGCCACATGAACATGCTGCGCATCCCGAAGCGGGCCGACCATGAGGCGGTCGAGGCGGCGCTGGCGCGGGTCGGCATGAGCGATTTCCGCAAGCGCCAGATCGGCGAGCTTTCCGGCGGCCAGAAGAAGCGCGTCTTCCTTGCCCGGGCGCTCGCCCAGGACGGCCGCGTCATCCTGCTCGACGAGCCCTTCACCGGCGTCGACGTCAAGACCGAAGACGCGATCATCCGCCTGCTCCTCGCGCTTCGCGACGAGGGACGCGTGATGCTCGTCTCCACGCACAATCTCGGCAGCGTGCCGGAATTCTGCGACCGCACCGTGCTCCTGAAGAACACCGTTCTCGCCTACGGTCCGACCGAGACCACCTTCACCCGCGACAATCTCGAACTCGCCTTCGGCGGCGTGCTGCGTCACTTCGTACTCGGCGGCGACAGCCTGCACGACGATGCCGATCCCCGCCAGCTTTCCGTCATCACCGATGACGAGCGACCGCTTGTCATGTACGGCGCGAAGGGAAAAATGGTGACGCAGCCGGCCAAGCTCGAGACCGAGGCGGACAGCGAATGATCGCCCTGCTCGCCGAACCCTTCACCTATGGCTACATGCTGAACGCCATGTGGGTCAGCGCGCTGGTCGGCGCCGTCTGCGCCTTCCTGTCGGCCTATCTGATGCTGAAGGGTTGGTCGCTGATCGGCGACGCACTGTCCCATGCGATCGTCCCCGGCGTCGCCGGCGCCTATATGCTCGGCCTCCCATTCTCGCTCGGCGCCTTCTTCTCCGGCGGGCTCGCCGCCGCCGCCATGCTGTTCCTGAACCAGCGGACGCGGTTGAAGGAGGATACGATCATCGGCCTGATCTTCACCTCCTTCTTCGGCCTCGGCCTGTTCATGGTGTCGCTGTCGCCGACGTCGGTGAACATCCAGACGATCGTGCTCGGCAACATCCTCGCCATCACCCCGGCCGACACGCTGCAGCTCGCCCTTATCGGCATCGTCTCGCTGCTGATCCTCTCGGCGAAATGGAAGGACCTGATGGTGACCTTCTTCGACGAGAGCCATGCCCGCTCGATCGGCATCCATACGACCTTCCTGAAGGTGCTGTTCTTCACCCTGCTTTCGGCCTGCACGGTGGCCGCGCTGCAGACCGTCGGCGCCTTTCTCGTCATCGCCATGGTCGTGACGCCGGGCGCGACTGCCTATCTGCTCACCGACCGCTTCCCGCGCCTGATCATCATCAGCATCGCCATCGGCGCGGCCACGAGCTTCTTCGGCGCCTATGCGAGCTATTTCCTCGACGGCGCCACCGGCGGCATCATCATCGTGCTGCAGACGTTGATCTTCCTGCTCGCCTTCGTGCTGGCCCCGAAACACGGGCTGATCGCCGCCCGCCGCCGCGCGGCCGAGGCGTTGGAGGTTGCCCGATGATGTCTTTCGACATGCTCACCGCCGTCTTCGAGTTCGAGTTCATGCGCAACGCGCTGCTGATCTCGGTCCTCGTCGCCGTCCCGACGGCCATGCTCTCCTGCTTCCTGGTGCTGAAGGGCTGGTCGCTGATGGGCGACGCGATCTCGCACGCGGTTTTCCCGGGCGTCGTCATCTCCTACATCGTCGGCCTACCGCTTGCCGTCGGCGCCTTTGCCGCCGGCATGTGCTGCGCCCTCTTGACCGGCTATCTCAAGGAAAACAGCCGCATCAAGCAGGATACGGTGATGGGCGTCGTCTTTTCCGGCATGTTCGGCCTCGGCCTGGTGCTCTACACCAAGATCCAGAGTGACGTGCATCTCGACCACATCCTCTTCGGCGACATGCTCGGCATCGGCTGGGGCGATATCCTCGAAACCGGTATCATCGCCGTTTTCGCCGGGGGCATCCTTTCCCTCAAATGGCGCGACCTGCTGCTGCACGCCTTCGACCCGGCCCAGGCGCGCGCCGTCGGCTTGCCGGTCGGCTGGCTGCATTACGGGCTGCTCGCCATTCTGTCGTTGACGATCGTCGGCGCGCTGAAAGCCGTCGGACTGATCCTCGCGATCGCCATGCTGATCGCCCCCGGCGCGATCGCCTTTCTGGTGACGCGGACATTTGGCGGCATGCTGATCGTCGCGGTCTCCGTTGCGGTCCTCGCTTCGTTCTCGGGCGTTTACCTATCCTTCTTCATCGACAGCGCCCCCGCCCCGACCATCGTCCTCCTGATGACAGCGATCTTTCTCGTCGCCTTCGCCTGGTCCACCTGGCGGACGGCGCGAATCGAAGCGCATCGCACCCGCGTCGAATAGAGTCGCAGGTCGAATTAAAGTCTCCTCCCCAACCCCCTCCCCCTTGTGGGGAGGGATTCTTCCGTGATCCTAACTGCGCCCCTTCCGTGCACGATGCCTCTTGGACGCCGGTGGCATGATCCCGTATTGTGCGCCATCTTTATCAGGTGCGGGACGGTGGCGGCGAGCGCCGTACACGGTCCCGAGGCGGAGCAACGGGGCATGGAGAAGAAGCAGAACGGCCGTTCGGGCGCCGCTTTCTTCCTGACCGCCGTGGCGCTGATCTTCACCGCCATCCTGGCGACCGTGCTGCTTGCCAACGAACAGCGCAATCTGAAACAGTTGGCGGCGGCGATGGGGTTGCAAGATCTGCTTCCTCAAGCCGCGCCGGTGCCGGCGCCCGAGCCCGTCCGCTCGCGTCCCAAGAAGCCGGAGCCGCCGAAGGCGCTGCTGCCGGCCAGGACATTCGAGAACCTGCAGACGCCCGAGCAACAATTCATCCGCGAGATCCGCAGCGACCCGCGCGCTTTGTGCGAGGGCCTGCGGGGGGCCGGCTTCCGCGAGCTCGAATGGAAATCGGCCGAGAGCGGCCGCTGGGAATGTTCCTCGCTCGTTCCTTTTGCCCGCCCGGGCGTCGAGAAGGGCTCGTCGATTTTCATCTTGGTCAAAGGCAGCGACGCGGATGAAATCACCTCGTTCCGCGTCAAGCTCAACATCGAGCATGCCGAAGACACCCAGGCTGTCACGAGTGCCGCGGCGACGGCCGCCTCGGTCTTTCTGAACGAGGTTCACTGGGCCGACAGCGAGAGCGTCACGCTGAAGATACAGGCGCTCGGCGAATTCGATCTCAAGCGTTTCGGCAGCCGCATCCAGTTCAAACGGGAATCGGGCGACACGCCCCGCTACAATTTCCTTGCCAATCAGGCGGCGCGCACCAGACCGAAAAGCATTGCCGAGTTCTATTTCGACCGTGAGAAATGGCTTGCACCCGGGGATGGCTCGATCGATTCCGTCGTTCGTGGCCCAAGTGCGTGGAACAGGTCACCTGCAGCCGAATTGCGCTGAAGGCCCACCGCGTCAGCGGTCGATGCGCGTCGACAGGATGATCGATGACAGCGTCTTTTCGACGCCCGAGATCTCGCCGATGCGATCGATCAGCAGATCCAATTCGCTGATCGATGCCGCCGCGACGATGGCGATCAGATCGAAGCTGCCGCTGACGGAGTGCAACGTGCGGATCTCACGGATCGCGGTCAGTTCGGGCGTGACGCGGCTCAGCGCCCGCGGCGCGATGGTGATCAGCACATGCGCCTGCACCAGCCCCTTTTCGTAGCTCTCGGCAAGCCGCACGCCATAGCCGGCGATCACCCCCTCGCGCTCGAGTCGCTCGATGCGCGCCTGCACGGTGGTGCGCGAGACGCCGAGCCGCCGCGCGATCGTCGCCGTCGGCAGGCGGGCGTTCTCGCTGAGGATGGCAAGAAGTTCACGATCCTTGTCGGTGACTTGCATATCGTCGACCTTCATTGGCGAAATGCCGATTATTAGACTGCGATTTATCCATATCGGCGCTTCAAATCAACATGCCTTCGCAGGAAAATAGCTGCTGAAGAGGCTCATACCCCCGGGGATAAGAAGTATGAAAGACATCGTTGTCATCGGCGCCGGCAAGATCGGCTCGACAATCGCCCGCATGCTGGCCCATACCGGCGACTATCGCGTCTGCATCGCAGACCGCAGTGCCGAGCAATTGCAGCAGGTCGAAACCCATGAGGCGATTTCGACGGCTGCCATCGACATCGCCGACAAGGAGGCCCTCGTCGGACTGCTGACCGGCAAGTTCGCGGTCCTCAGCGCCGCACCGTTCCACCTGACGGTTGCGATTGCCGAAGCCGCCGCCGAGGCGGAGATCCACTATCTCGACCTGACGGAAGACGTCGAATCGACCCGCCAGGTCAAGGACATTGCGGCACATGCGAAGACCGCCTTCATCCCGCAATGCGGCCTCGCACCCGGCTTCATCTCGATCGTCGCCAATGATCTGACCAGGCATTTCGATACGCTCGAAAGCGTTCGCATGCGGGTCGGCGCGCTGCCGCAGTACCCGTCGAATGCCCTCAACTACAATCTCACCTGGAGCACCGACGGCGTCATCAACGAGTATATCGAGCCTTGCGAGGCGATCGTCGAAGGCTCGCTGATCGAGGTTCCGGCGATGGAGGAACGCGAGGAATTCTCGCTCGACGGCGTCACCTACGAAGCCTTCAACACGTCCGGCGGCCTCGGCACGCTTTGCGAAACGCTGAAGGGCAAGGTCCGCACGCTGAACTACAAGACGATCCGCTATCCCGGTCACGCCGCGATCTTCAAGGCGCTCCTGAACGACCTCGGCCTGCGTCATCGCCGCGAGGTCCTGAAGGACATTCTCGAAAACGCCCTGCCAACCACGACCCAGGACGTGGTGGTGATTTTCGTCACCGTTTCCGGCTTCCGCCAGGGCCGGCTCATCCAGGAAACCTATGCCAACAAGGTCTATAGCGGCGTCGTTGCGGGACGCATGCAGAGCGGCATCCAGATCACCACGGCCGGCAGCATCTGCGCCGTCCTCGACCTGCTCGCCGAAGGCAAGATCCCGACCACGGGCTTCGTCCGACAGGAAGACATAGCGCTGGAGACCTTCCTCGCCAACCGCTTCGGTCACTACTACGCCCAGAAGCACGACGCGGAACGGGCGGCGGGCTGAGCTTTACGCCCGCTCGGCGTGCTTCAGTAGATTTGGAAAATGCCCGGACGCCGTTCGGGCATTTATTGCTCCGGCGTCCTTCTCGAAGTGGAACTCATCCGTCCTGCCGGCTACCTTCTCCCACCAAGCGGGCGGAGGAGACCCATGGCCGCCGTTCAAGTCCCCTCGCCCCGCATGCGGGGAGAGGGTTAGGGTAAGGGGCAAAACTGCTTACGTCCGGACGATCGCGGTCCATCTGCTCGACCAGCCTCTCGGACATCCTACAGCGCCGCGCGTCCAATCGGACGCGCTAAGGTCGCTGTAGCACTTTGAAATGCTGCATGATTTTATCCTTAAATCGATCCCGATTTAAGGAATCATGCAGTGGCGGAATGCAGCAAACACAAAAAACCCCGCGCGAAGCGGGGTCTGATGGTTGTTAGTCGTTTCCCTTATCGGGATGTCCCTTTCAGGCCGGGATGACGATCTCCCCAAGCCGCGTCAGTTCGGCGATGAACTGCTCGATGCGGGTCTTCTTCTCGTCAATCGCGCCTTCCAGCTCGGCACGAGCCTCATCGATGCGATTCTCAAGCACGGTCCGATCGAGTTCGTCGACATGAACCGCCGATTCGGCGAGCAGCGTGCAGCCGGTCGGCAGGATGTCGGCAAAGCCGCCGAAGACGGCGAAACGCTCGGACTTGCCATCGGCCGTCTTGACCGTGACCACACCCGGCTTGATGGTCGTCATGGTCGGGGCGTGGTTGGCCATAACGGTCATCTCGCCCTCGGTTGCCGGGATGACGACTTCGGTCACCTGGGCGGAAAGCAGCAGGCGCTCCGGGGAAACAAGCTCGAAATTGAAACTGTCGGCCATTAGTGACTTACCTTTTCAGCGATGGCTTCAGGGTCCTGCAACTTGGTTCCGCAAAACGGGCAGTGCATGACCGCATGATCCATATAACCGAGCCCTTCCTCGGTTTGGACTATCCCTACGACCATCATCAGCACACCGTCTTCCGAAATGTAGACAGTTGGCTCTGCTGGTTCGGGAAGTTCTGCCGCGACCTCCCTCAGGGTGTCGCAGCAGAACTGATTTAGAGCATCGCTCATCAAGCGGCTTCGGCAGCCAGCTTCTTGGCCTTCTCGATGGCTTCCTCGATGGAGCCGACCATGTAGAAGGCGGCTTCCGGCAGGTGGTCGTACTCGCCGTTGACGAGGCCCTTGAAGCCCTTGATCGTGTCTTCGAGAGCGACCAGCTTGCCCGGCGAACCGGTGAAGACTTCCGCGACGAAGAACGGCTGCGACAGGAAGCGCTCGATCTTGCGGGCGCGGGCAACAGCCAGCTTGTCCTCTTCGGAAAGCTCGTCCATGCCGAGGATGGCGATGATGTCCTGGAGCGCCTTGTAGCGCTGCAGGGTCGACTGCACCTTGCGCGACACTTCGTAGTGCTCTTCGCCGACGATCATCGGGTCGAGCATGCGCGACGTCGAGTCGAGCGGGTCCACGGCCGGGTAGATGCCCTTTTCGGCGATCGAGCGCGACAGAACGGTCGTTGCATCAAGGTGGGCGAACGAGGTTGCCGGCGCCGGGTCGGTCAAGTCGTCGGCCGGAACGTAGATCGCCTGAACCGAGGTAATCGAGCCCTTGGTGGTGGTGGTGATGCGTTCCTGCATCTGGCCCATGTCGGTCGCGAGCGTCGGCTGATAGCCCACGGCTGAAGGAATACGGCCGAGCAGAGCCGACACTTCCGAACCCGCCTGGGTGAAGCGGAAGATGTTGTCGACGAAGAAGAGAACGTCCTGACCTTCGTCACGGAACTGTTCGGCAACCGTCAGGCCGGTCAGAGCAACGCGAGCACGCGCGCCCGGCGGTTCGTTCATCTGGCCGTAGACGAGAGCGGCCTTGGAGCCTTCGCCGCCGCCGTGCTTGTTCACGCCCGATTCGATCATTTCGTGATAAAGGTCGTTGCCTTCGCGGGTACGTTCACCCACACCGGCGAAGACCGAATAACCACCGTGCGCCTTGGCGACGTTGTTGATCAGTTCCATGATCAGAACGGTCTTGCCGACGCCCGCGCCACCGAAGAGACCGATCTTGCCGCCCTTTGCGTAAGGCGCAAGCAGGTCGACGACCTTGATGCCGGTGACGAGGATCTGCGCTTCCGTCGACTGTTCGACGTAGGAGGGAGCGTCCTGGTGGATCGCACGGCGGGCCGAGGTCTTGAGCGGGCCGGCTTCGTCAACCGGCTCGCCGATGACGTTCATGATGCGGCCGAGCGTTTCCTTGCCGACCGGAACCGAGATCGGGCTGCCCGTGTCGGTCACCGACTGGCCGCGAACCAGACCTTCGGTCGAGTCCATGGCGATCGTACGGACGGAATTTTCGCCGAGATGCTGTGCGACTTCGAGAACCAGGCGGTTGCCCTTGTTGTCGGTCTCCAGCGCGTTCAGGATCTGCGGGAGCTGGCCTTCTTCGAATGCGACGTCGACAACGGCGCCGATAACCTGCGTCACGCGGCCGACAGCACCCGTAGCCGTAACAGCGGCTGTCTTGGCGGTAGCTGCCTTCTTCGGAGCAGCGGGCTTCTTCGCCGCTGCGGTTTCTTTGGGGGTAGCTGCCTTAGCCATAATTCTTACCCTCTTCTCGTAACCTTAGAGCGCTTCCGCGCCAGAGATGATTTCAATGAGTTCCTTGGTGATCTGCGCCTGCCGCTGACGGTTGTAGTTGAGCGTCAGCTTGTTGATCATGTCACCGGCATTGCGCGTCGCATTGTCCATGGCACTCATCTTGGCGCCCATTTCGCCGGCGACATTCTCGAGCAGGGCCCGGAAGATCTGGACGGAGATGTTGCGCGGAATAAGATCTGTGAGGATGGCCGCAGCGTCCGGTTCGTATTCGTAGATCGCCGACGCGCTGTCGGCCTCGGCAGCAACCGCGCCGGCCGATGCAGGGATAAGCTGCTGGGCGGTCGGAATCTGCGAAATGACGGACTTGAACTCGGAATAGAACAAGGTGCAGACGTCGAACTCGCCCTTTTCGAAGAGTTCGATAACCTTGTGACCGACCCGGTCGGCGTTCTCGAAGCCGATCTTCTTGACCTCGCGCAGATCGACGCGATCGATGATCAACGACGCGAATTCCCGCCGCAGGATATCGAAGCCCTTCTTGCCGACGCAGATGATCTTGACCGTCTTGCCCTGGGCGAGCAACTTGCGCACGTGATCGCGGGCAAAGCGGGCGATCTGCGAGTTGAAGCCGCCGCAGAGGCCGCGCTCGGCCGTGCAGACGATCAGCAGATGGGTGTTGTCCCTGCCGGTGCCCGTCATCAGCTGTGGCACGCTGTCGTCCGCGCCAACCGCCTGGGCGATATTGGCGAGAACGGCAGCCATGCGCTGCGAATAGGGCCGGGCGGCCTCGGCCGCCTCCTGCGCACGCCGAAGCTTCGCCGCGGCGACCATCTTCATCGCCTTGGTGATCTTCTGCGTCGCCTTGACGGAGGCGATCCGGTTCTTCAGATCCTTAAGTGAAGGCATCCGTTGTCCGTCCTAACTGAAATCCGCTCAGGCGAAAGACTTGGCGAAGCTGTCGATTGCGGCCTTGAGCTTGCCTTTGATGTCGTCCGAGATCGCCTTTTCCTTGCGGATGGCTTCCAGCAGTTCCTTGCCTTCCGAACGCAGATAGGAAAGCAGGCCCTGCTCGAACTTGCCGACCTGGTTGACGGGCAGCTTGTCGAGGTAGCCGTTGACGCCGGCGAAGATCACCGCAACCTGCTCTTCCGTCTTCAGCGGCGAGAACTGCGGCTGCTTCAGGAGTTCGGTCAGGCGGGCACCGCGGTTGAGCAAGCGCTGCGTCGCGGCGTCGAGATCCGAGCCGAACTGAGCGAAGGCCGCCATCTCGCGATACTGCGCGAGTTCGCCCTTGATCGAGCCGGCAACCTGCTTCATCGCCTTGATCTGTGCGGCGGAACCGACGCGCGAAACCGACAGACCGACGTTAACGGCCGGACGGATACCCTGGTAGAACAGGTCGGTTTCAAGGAAGATCTGGCCGTCGGTGATCGAGATCACGTTGGTCGGAATGAACGCGGACACGTCGTTGCCCTGCGTTTCGATGACCGGCAGAGCCGTCAACGAGCCGGCGCCATTGTCGTCGTTGAGCTTTGCAGCGCGCTCCAGCAGGCGCGAATGCAGGTAGAAGACGTCGCCCGGATAGGCTTCGCGGCCCGGCGGGCGGCGCAGCAGCAGCGACATCTGTCGGTAAGCGACGGCCTGCTTCGAAAGGTCGTCATAGCCGATCAGGGCATGCTTGCCGTTGTCGCGGAAATATTCGCCCATCGTGCAGCCAGCGAACGGAGCGAGGTACTGCATCGGCGCCGGATCGGAAGCGGTCGCGGCGACGATGATCGAGTACTGCAGCGCACCGCGCTCTTCGAGCACCTTCACGAACTGCGCAACCGTCGAGCGCTTCTGGCCGATGGCGACGTAGACGCAATAGAGCTTGTCACCTTCCGGACCATTGTCGTGAATGGCCTTCTGGTTGAGGATCGTATCGAGAATGATCGCGGTCTTGCCGGTCTGGCGGTCGCCGATGACGAGCTCGCGCTGGCCGCGGCCGACCGGAATGAGAGCGTCAATGGCCTTGAGGCCGGTCGACATCGGCTCATGCACCGACTTGCGCGGAATGATGCCGGGCGCCTTGACGTCGACGCGGGCGCGCTGCTTGGCGTTGATCGGGCCCTTGCCGTCGATCGGGTTGCCGAGCGCGTCGACGACGCGGCCGAGCAATTCCGGACCGACCGGAACGTCCACGATGGCGCCGGTCCGCTTGACCGTGTCGCCTTCCTTGATGTCGCGGTCGGAGCCGAAGATAACCACACCGACATTGTCGGCTTCGAGGTTCAGCGCCATGCCGCGAATTCCGCCCGGGAATTCGACCATCTCGCCTGCCTGGACATTGTCGAGGCCGTAGACACGGGCGATACCGTCACCGACGGAGAGCACCTGGCCGACTTCGGAGACTTCTGCTTCCTGGCCGAAATTTTTAATCTGATCTTTAAGAATTGCGGAAATTTCCGCGGCGCGGATATCCATCAGCCGACCTCTTTCAGTGCAAGCTTAAGGGTAGAGAGTTTGGTGCGAAGGGAGGTGTCAATCTGGCGGGACCCGACCTTGACGATCAGACCTCCAAGAATAGACGGGTCGACGGTGACGTTGACCGCCACGTCTTTGCCGGTGACGCCTTTCAGCGTCGCCTTCAATTCGGTTTCCTGCGCCGCTGTCAGCGCATGGGCCGACGTGACGTCGGCAGTGATTTCGCCGCGGTGGCGTGCGGCGATCAGGCGGAACGCCTTGATGCTGCCTGGCAGCGCGAAGAGGCGGCGATTGCGCGCCACGACCTTGAGGAAGTTGCCGACGAGCCCGGAGAAGCCGAACTTCTCGACGAGCGCCGAAATGGCCTTGAACTGGTCGGCGGCGGAAAAGACCGGGCTCACGACCAGACGCTTCAGGTCGTCGCTGCCGTCGATCAGCGCCTGGACGCGATCGAGATCGGCACCGACCGCCTCGACCGAACCAGCCTCCAGGGCGAGTTCGAAAAGCGAGGACGCATATCTTTCTGCAACACCGGAAATAAGCTGGGATGTGTCGGCCACGGGCACAAGCTTCTCTCAAAATCATCCAAGAGCGTCAGCAGCGGCGAACCGTTGGTCTAACTACTTGAATTTGCTGCAATAATTCGCAGGATATCGAGGCCCTTCCGACCCACTTCCCCCGCAATTCGCGGTTCGTCTAGCATAGGATGTTTGGACTCGCAACACGCCAACGGCAGGAATGCGGCATAACACCGCCCCGCTCGACGGAATTTTGCCGTAAATTGGCGGAGCCGGGATTTGTCCCTGTTCCGGCTCCGTCAGATGAACCCGAAAACATAGGCGAGCGGCAGGATCGCAAGCGCCGACTGGACGACAAGCGCAGCCCAGTTGAAGAGCGTCGCGCCGTTGTCGCTCATCATCGACAAGATGCGGCCGAATGCCGCGAGCGCAAAGGCGGCGCCGACGGCGAGATAGACCATCGGCTGCGCGAGCAGGATGGCCCCGAGGCCGAGGCCCACATGCATGCCGCCCATGGTGGAGCGCGCCTCGGCCAGCCCGCCGCGACGCCCTTCGGCGATGCCGATCCCGGCGGCGCGGAAGATAAGGCGCGGCGCAAAAAGCATGACGAGACCAATCAGCATCGCTGCGCCCGCCGCGCAAAAAGCCAGGAACTCCCCGGTTTCCGTCGGAATATAGAACTCCATGCCCTTCCCCGCGGCGATCTCGTTGCAAGTGCCGCGAAGCGATTCTCCGCCGGCGTGCCGTTTGGTCTAGCGCATGTCGGCGATGATGTGAATCGGCAGCATCGCAAGTCTGCGCCGTCCGATCACAGAAAACTCTGCGGATCGACGTCGAGCTGCACGGTGACCGAACCGCGCTCCTTTGGCCCGGCGGCAATCATCGCCTTCAGAAAAGACTGCATGTCGCTGTTGCGCCGCCCGTGTACCAGCAGCCGGAAACGGTGTCGGCCGCGGATCAGCGCCAGCGGCGCCTCCGCCGGCCCCAGGACGGAAATGCCATCGACCCGCGGCGCGGCGTTGCGCAGGCCCCGCGCATGCCCCTCGGCATCGCCGCGCGTATCGGCCGAGACGATGATCGAGGCAAGCCGGCCGAAGGGCGGCAGCGCCGCCCTCTCCCGCTCGTGGATCTCGCGGTCGTAGAAGGCGTCCGAATCGCCCGACACGATCGCCTGCATCACCGGGTGCTGCGGCTGATAGGTCTGCAGGAGGCCGAGGCTCTTCAGGCCCGTTCGCCCGGCGCGCCCCGTCACCTGCGACAGCAGTTGAAATGTCCGCTCGGCGGCGCGCGGATCGCCGTTGGCAAGGCCGAGGTCGGCATCGACGATGCCGACCAGCGTCATCATCGGAAAATTGTGGCCCTTGGCGACGAGCTGCGTGCCGATGACGATGTCCGCCTCGCCGCGGGTGATCGCCTCGAGCTCCAGCCTCAGCCGCTTGACGCCCATCAGGTCGGAGGAAAGCACGATGGTGCGGGCTTCGGGAAAGTGCCGCTCGACCTCCTCGGCGATCCGTTCGACCCCCGGGCCGCAGGCGACCAGGTGATCGAGCGTGCCGCATTCCGGGCAGGCTTCCGGGGTGCGCTCCGAATAGCCGCAATGGTGGCACTGGATCTGGCCGCGAAAGCGGTGCTCGACGAGCCAGCTCGAGCAGTCCGGGCACTGGAAGCGGTGACCGCAGACGCGGCAGAGCGTCAGCGGCGCATAGCCGCGCCGGTTCAGGAACAAGAGCGCCTGCTCGCCGCGGCCGATCGCCTTGCCGACCTGGTTCAGGAGCACCGGCGAGAGGAATCCGCCACGCTCCGGCGGATGGCGACGCATGTCGACGACGCCGAGATGCGGCAGCGCCGCATCGCCGAAGCGGGTCGGCAGGTGGATCGGCCGGTAACGGCCGACCTCGCCGTTGACCCGGCTCTCGACGGAAGGCGTTGCGGAGACGAGCACGACCGGAAAGTGGCTGATCCGGCCGCGCACCACCGCCATGTCGCGGGCGTTGTAGAAGACCCGGTCCTCCTGCTTGTAGGCAGGGTCGTGCTCCTCGTCGACGATGATCAGGCCGAGTTCCTCGAAGGGCAGGAAAAGCGACGAGCGGGCGCCGGCGACGACGCGCACCTGGCCGGTCGTCACCTGCCGCCACACTTTCTCCCGCATGCGCGGCGCGAGGTCGGAATGCCATTCCGCCGGCTTGGCGCCGAAACGGTCCAGGAAGCGCTCCAGGAAACTGGCCGTCAGCGCGATCTCCGGCAACAGGATCAGCACCTGCTTGCCGGCTCTCAGCGTCGCGGCGACCGCCTCGAAATAGACCTCGGTCTTGCCGGAGCCGGTGACGCCGTCGATCAGCGAGACGGAGAACTGTCTTTCTTCGACAGCCGCAAGCAGATCGGCGGCGGCCTCCTTCTGCGGACCCTCGAGGCGCGGCGCGGCGAAATCCGGATCGGGCACGGCGACCACCGGCGGCGGCGGCATGAACACCGTCTCGAACACGCCTTGCGCGGCAAGTCCGTCGATCACCCCGGACGAGACGCCGGCGGCATGGGCAAGGCCGGAGCGCGTCCAGGAGAAGCCGTCACTCGCCGTCGCAAGGACCCGCTCGCGTGCGGCGGTCATCCGTTCCGGCCGCCGCTCGGTCAGCCGCAAGGCTTCGACCATCGGCTCGGGATCGAAGGCGGTCGGCGCGCGGAGCGCCATGCGGGCCACCAGGCCGGGGGGCGTAATCGTATAGGACGCCACCCAATCGAGAAAGGCGCGCATGTCGCGGGTGAGCGGCGGGCAGTCGAAGACCTTCTCGATCTCCTTCAGCTTCTTCGGATCGACCGTACCGTCATCGAGGCCGTCCCAGACGACGCCGACGACGAGCCGCGGCCCGAGCGGCACCTGCACGATCGAGCCCGGCTCGACCGCCATGCCGTCCGGCACCGCATAGGAATAGGGCCTCAGTGCCGGCATCGGCACCAAAACGGGCACCACGCGGCGGTCGAAGAGAGCGCCGAATAAATCGGTTGAATCAAGAGTCATTTTGCCGTGACCTTGCCACCGCTTTCAGTTAAAGAAAACTGCACAGCGAACCGCTGCCTTGCAGGAGCAAGGGTTTGTCACGGTTCCACCCGAGTTTCAACGCGCGCGATTCCGCCTTGGACTTTCCATTGAGGGATATGCGCCTGAACGGCTGAGTGCCAGAGGAAGACTCCCATGAAATTTTTCGTTGATACCGCCGATGTGAAGGAAATCCGGGAACTGAACGATCTCGGCCTGCTCGACGGCGTCACCACCAACCCGTCGCTGATCCTGAAGTCGGGCCGCGACATCGTCGAAGTCACCAAGGAAATCTGCTCGATCGTCGAGGGCCCGGTTTCGGCCGAAGTGACGGCGACCGAATATAGCGAGATGATGAAGGAAGCGGCCGCGCTTTCGAGGATCGCCGACAATATCTGCATCAAGCTGCCGCTGACCCTTGACGGCTTGAAGGCCTGCAAGGCGCTGACCTCGGATGGCCACCACACGAACGTCACCCTCTGCTTCTCCGCCAACCAGGCGCTGCTTGCCGCCAAGGCCGGCGCGACCTTCGTCTCGCCCTTCATCGGCCGCCTCGACGACATCGCCTTCGACGGCATGGACCTGATCCGCGAGATCCGCCAGATCTTCGACAATTACGGCTACGAGACGGAAATCCTTGCCGCCTCGATCCGCACCGTCAACCACGTCAAGGAAGCGGCCCTGATCGGCGCCGACGTCGTCACCGCGCCGCCGGCGACGCTGAAGGCGCTCGTCAAGCACCCGCTGACCGACAAGGGCCTGGAAATGTTCCTCGCCGACTGGGCGAAGACCGGGCAGAAGATCGGCTGATCTTTCGGACGCGATACAGCAAAATACGAGGGCCTCGCAGCAATGCGGGGCCTTTGTCGTTTCAAGGTTCTTCTGTGACTTTGGAATGCGTTCGGCACCAAAAGCGGCGCAGCGCGAACTGCCCCTCACCCTAGCCCTCTCCCCGCACGCGCAGGGCTGTCCGGGGAACGGCCTGGGTGAATCGAAATGTCGCAG
>NZ_AUTC01000137.1 GCF_001461695.1 Sinorhizobium fredii USDA 205
AAACCTGCTCCGGCAGAATGCTTCAATTTAACCAGGAAAGGCTCTAACGGGCAATCGAACCCTCATCCGAGCCGCCGGCCGCCTTCGCCCCTTGCGGCTCGCCGGCGAGACAAAAGCCTTCGCCCTTCAGCCGATTGCAGAAACGGCCGAAGGGCTTTCTTTTGCCTGTAGCTTTGCGTTTGCCGACTGGTTGCATTCCATGCATCGGGACACAACGCATGCTCGCTGTTGCACTTTTCTCACAAATTTCAAAACATGACTCTAAGAGTCATAAATACTGCTTGCACCTGCAATAATCATGAGTGAATAACTCATCTTATTAATTTTCGCTTACCGTTCAGAAAGTTCGATCGCATGCGCAGCCACGCCACCCGCCTCCTGCCGCTGATTCGCGCGGCCCTCGCCGGGACCTCAGCCCTTGCCCTCGCCACCACCGCGCAGGCGCAAGAGGCTCAACAGGAGACCGCCGGCAATGGGGATTCGACCGCCCTCGAAACTCTGATTGTGAACGGCGGCAGCGGCGGCGTGATCACCGCCGACGGCTATGTCGGCACGAGCAGCGCAACCGGGGCAAAAGTCGATACGCCCTTCCTGCAAACGCCGCAGTCGATCTCTTCCGTTACCGAACAGCAGTTGAAGGACCGCAACCCGCAGACGCTGCTCGACGTGCTGGCTTACACCCCAGGTTCGCGCGTAAACGCCTTCGGCTTCGATCCGCGCTTCGACAGTTTTTCGGTGCGCGGCTTCGATGTGACCTATACGGGCATCTTCCGAGACAACCTCCGCCAACCGGCTGCCAGCTCGTCGATTTTCAAGAACGAACCTTACGGCCTGGAAGGCGTTTCCATTCTTCGCGGTCCGTCTTCCGCCCTCTACGGCGCATCCGGCGCGGGAGGTCTCTTCAACCTCATCACCAAGCGGCCGACCGAAGTGCCGCTGCACGAACTGCAAGTGCAATACGGCACCGATAACCGGTACCAGGGACAGTTCGATTTCTCCGGCCCGGTCAACGAAACAGATCCGGTCTACTACCGCCTGACCGGGCTCCTGCGTGACTCCGACACCGAGCAGGTGAGCGTGCCGGACGACCGCGCCTATATCGCGCCAGCCTTCACCTGGAAACCGGACGAAGACACGAGCCTGACCGTTCTCGGCGAATATTCGCGCACCAAAACCGGAGGCACGGCGGCCTACTACAATGACCCGACCGGTGAGGTAACGGACATCTTCGCGGGCAACCCCGACTTCAACGATTCGGTGCAGAAACAGGCCCGACTGGGCTACGAATTCGAGCATCGGCTCAACGATACCTTCACGTTCCGCCAGAACGCGCGCATCTCCACGCTGAATACGGATACCGACTGGGCCTTCGCCTACGGCCCGAACGCCGACGATCCGACGCTGCTTGACAGCAGTGCGGGCACCTTCGACGAGCGGTTGACGGCCTTCGTCATCGACAACCAACTGGTAGCCGAGTTCGATACCGGCGCGCTCGATCACACATTGCTCGCGGGCGTCGACTACACCAAATTGCGTTTCCGCTCTCTCTCCGGTACAGGCGTTTCCCCGCCGCTCGACACCAACAACCCGACGCAAGGTCGCCCGGTTGCGGCGATCGACTTCAGCAGCCGCGTCGTCCAGGATCAATGGCAGCTCGGCACGTACCTACAGGACCAGGTCCGCTACGATGCCTGGACGCTAACCGGTGGCGCACGTTATGACTGGGTTTCGACCGATACCGACACGACCGATCTCGCCAGCGACACGGTGAGCACCGTGTCTCAGAACGACAAGGAATTTTCCGGCCGTATCGGCCTGACCTACGAAACCGACTTCGGCCTGGCACCCTATATCAGCTACTCGACGGCATTCTCGCCCAATGCCGGAATCAATAGAGAAACGAACCAGCCGTTCAAGCCGACGGAAAGCGAACAGCAGGAAGTCGGCGTCAAATATCTCCTGCCGAACAGCAACACACTGATCACCGCCGCTCTCTTTAACATCGACCAAACCAACAGCCTCTATTACGAGGTTGTGGACTTGCCCACCGGGCCCGAGAACATTCAGGTGCAGCGCGGCAAGGTGCGCTCCCGCGGCTTCGAGTTCGAGGCGAACACCAGCCTCGACAACGGCCTGTCGCTGGTGGCCTCCTATACCTACACCGACGCAAAAATCCTCGAAGGCCCTGCGGACACGATCGGCAACTACGTCTCATCCGTGCCGCGCCACATGGCCTCTGCCTGGGCGTACTATACCCTGCCAGAGGATGGGCCGGGATATGGTCTCGGCTTCGGGGCAGGTGCACGCTTCCTCGGGTCCAGCTATGGCAACGACCAAAACACGACGCGCAATTCGTCTCGCGTCCTGTTCGACGCCGCTGCTCACTACGACTTTGCAGCCCTTGACAAGAAATATGAAGGTTTGCGTCTGCAGGTGAATGCCACCAATCTATTCGACCGTCGCGAAGCGGTTTGCTCGGCAGGCTTCTGCTATCGAGACCAGGGCCGCGCCGTCATCGGCTCGCTCCGCTACAGCTGGTAGCAACCATGACGACCGGCGGGCATGAAAGCATGGCGGAAGTAGGCAGGGTAAAGGTCCTGTCGGCGGCCTTTGCCGGTCCGCATGCCTGGTGCAACGAAAAGATGATGCTGTCGGCCGATCTGGCCGATGGCATCCCGCTGACCGAGTTCTTCGCCTCTGGCGCCTTCGAGCAGGCGCTTTCCACCTATGCGGCAACGTTCGACGGCAGCGACCGGCGCGCCGTCGCCTCCATGTGGTCGCTCTTCTATTTCTCGTGCCTCAGCATTCCCTATGTCGTCGCCTGGGCGCTGGAGCGCCAGATGCTGCCCGTCACCTTAGACGAGATGACCGTGGCGCTTTCGGCCGACGGCCTGCCTCGTGCTTTCGGCGTCGCGGCGCACGGCGACTGGCGCGATGAGGGCGGGCAGGAGATTTTCTCCGTCCTTCAACCGTTGATGGACGAGCACCTCGTCAAGGTCATTGGCCATCTCAAGGCGGTGGGCGGAATTGCGCCGAAGCTCGCCTGGAACAACGCCGCTGTCTACATCGACTACGCGCTGCGGACCGCCGGAACTGAACCCTTGAGCGATCAGGCCGATGCGATGACCGGCTTGCGCCTGATGCCGAACGGCACGCCCAATCCCTTCTTCGACTGCCTGCGCCATGAGGAAGAGGACGGGGGGGGCGTCTGCCGGCGCAAGATCTGCTGCCTGCGCTACCTTCTTCCCGGAATCGCGAGCTGTGGCAGCCTCTGCGCCCTTCCGAGCCAAAGGAACCAATAGTTTGTCTCAGATCCCTTCGCGCGTCGTTCGAACCGTCGCAACGCTGTTGATCGCCCTGCTCGCCTTCACTGCCCGGGCGCAAGCGCAGTGGCCGATGACGGTGACCGATTCGGCAGGACGCGAGGTCACGATAGCTTCGCGCCCCCAGGCGGTGCTGCTCGGCACCGGCTTCAATCTCATCGCCCTTTCGCTCATCCACTCGGATCCGGTGAGCCTGCTGGCCGGTTGGTCCGGCGATATGAAGGGCGACAATCCGGAAATCTATGAAAGCTTCCGGCGCAAATTCCCGAGATTTGCCGAAGTGCCGCTGATCGACGACGGCAGCGGACCGGGCCTGTCCTTCGAGACGATCCTGACGCTCAAAGCCGATCTGGCGCTCCTCGCCAATTGGCAGGCGGATACCGAGGCCGGCCAGCGCGCCATCGACTATCTCTCGGGGATCGGCGTCCCAGTGGTCGTCGTGAACTTCAACGACGACGTGCTCACGCGCACGCCCGACACCATGCGACTGCTCGGCAAGATCTTCGAACGAGAGGAAAAGGCCGAGGAATTCGCCCGCTTCTACGAGGAACGCCTTGCCCGCATCCACGACCGGGTTGCCAAGCACCCGGAGCCCGGACCGACCGTCCTGATGGAAGCCTTTCCCGGTGCGGATCGCTGCTGCTGGGCCTATGGCATCGGCGGTCTCGGTGAATTCATCAGCCTCACCGGCAGCCGCAACATCGCCGAAGGCAAACTGCCACGACCGGGCGGCATGATGAATGCGGAAGCGATCATGGCCGAGAACCCCGATGTCTATATCGCCACCTCGTCGCCTGGCGGCAAATATAGCGGCTTTTCGATCGGCCCCGGGGTCAGTGGCGAAGAGGCCGAGCAGACATTGGCAAAGGTGGTCGCCACGCCGGTAATGGAGAGTATCGCGGCCGTCCGCAACGGCCGCGTCCACGGACTGTGGAACTTCTTCAATGCCATTCCGCTGAACATCGTCGCCGCGGAAGCCTTCGCCGCCTGGCTGCGGCCGGACCTCTTCGCCGATGTCGATCCGGCCAGGACCCTGGCCGAAATCAACGAACGCTTCGCGGCCGTTCCCTTCGAGGGCGCCTACTGGATCAGCCTGAAGAAGTGAAGTTGTGCCGAGGTTAACGACGTCCCGTATCGATTTCTGCCGGCCAGATGGCGGGAATTGCCCGCTTTGCGCGAGCCTATGTAAATCGGATTCGATTTAAGGGAAAAAACATGCAGTAATTCAAAGCGCTACAGCGACCCCTCGCGCGTCCTGTTGGACGGCCGCCGCTGTAGGAGGGTCTTTATGCTGTGGGTGATTGCGTTATTCCTGGGCTTGGCGATCGTGTATCTCGCGGCCCGCTATGGCCGCTTCCGTAGCTGGGTGGAGCCGGTCCTTTCCATTGCGGTTGCGGTGGGACTCGCCGCCGCCTTTCTGATCTGGCTCAGCGAAAGCACACCGGACTCGCCCGCACCCGCACCCGCCCCGCGCCCGGCCGGGCTCGCCCCTTCCGACATCGATCTCGAGAATCTGGCCTTCGAGCGCAACCAGGCAGAACGCAGCTATCGCCTCCGTGGAGCCGCCCGAAACACCTCGTCAATCACGCTTGAATATTTCCGTCTGACCGTCACGCTCGAGGATTGCCCGGAAAGCGGGTGCACTCGGATCGGCGACGACACGGCGCTCGTGCTGGTGCGTGTCCCGGGCGGTGAGACCCGCCCCTTCGAGACGTTTCTCACTTTCCAGTTCCGGGAGGACGAAGCGCCCAAGGCGCCCAAATGGAGCTACCGCATCGTCGAGGCGAAGGGCGCAACGGCGCGATGATCATGCCGCCTTCACCGCGCTCAGCGCGGTCAGCATGTCCTCTGTGGTCACCACCGCGGCAAAGTCGGCCCTGAGCGTCGCCACATGCGCGCGGTGGATTTCCCGCGCCGCGATCACCGCGCCCGCGCCATCCGCCAAATCGAAACAATCGCAGGCATCCTCCACCAGGATCACACGATAGCCGAGATTGGCGCCGACACGCACCGAGGTCGACACGCACATGTCGGTCGAGATGCCGAACATCACGACGGTATCGGCTCCGAGGCGGCGGAGCCTGAGGTCGAGATCCGTGCCGATGAAGGCCGCATTCACGCTCTTGGTGACGAGTTGTTCCTCTTCCAACGGGTCGAAGCCGGGACGAAAGGCGTTGCCTGGCTGCCCCGGACGCATCGTCGAGCCTTCCACGACGCTGTCGTGCCGCACATGAATGATCGGCCGTTTTGCGGCGCGCCACGCCGCCAGAAGCGCCAGCCCGTTTTCATCGACGCGTTCATTCCAGCGCGGCGGCCACGGCGGTGCATCGAAGGCGCGCTGCATATCGATCGGGATCAGGACGGTGTTTGCGGGAAGTTTCAAGCTGTTCATGACGCGGGCTCCTTCGTTGTGCGAAGAACGTAACTTCCCTATCGTCCGGTTTCATTGAGCATGATGCCGTCCTGCCCAGACATTCGTCCGGCGCAGCCGGCCGAGGACGACGAATTGACCGAACTCGACGAAAAGGACCGTCTTTTGCTGGCAGCGTTGCGTAAGGATTCCCGCCAGAGCCTGGTGGCGCTCGCCCGCCATGCCGGCCTGTCGCGCAGTGCCACGCATGAGCGGCTGCGACGGCTGGAAACCAAGGGCACGATCGCCGGCTATACGATCCGGCTCGGGGTGGAAGCGAAGGCCCCCGTGGTGCGCGCCCTCGTTGCCGTCGCCTTCCAGCCCGGCAAGAACTGCGACCATGTCTTGCCGCACATTTCAGGCATGCCGCACGTCGTCAGTTGCTGGTCGCTCGCCGGCGCGACGGATCTGATGCTGCTCGTCGAATGCGACTCGAACGATGACCTCGACACGATCCGGCGACAGATCGCCACGATTCCAGGCGTTGCCACGGTGCAAACGCATGTGACGCTCAAGACGCATTTCGACCGGCGCAGCTAGATCACGATAAGCGGGATGCGGGCGGAAAACCGCACACACTTTTCCTCATCCCGCTCTGAACCCTTCCCTTCAGCAATAGATCCTGAATTTTTCCCGGATTGCGCGGTCGATTTCCGGCGCAATGACGGACGGCGCCGCCTCGGCGAGAATGCGGTTCTTCCGCTCGATGGCGCGGGCGACGAGATCGGGCCGGCCGATCTCAACCCATTCCTTCGGGCTCGTGCGGTCGGCGACGGCCGGGTAGATGTACTCGGTCTGCATCAGTCCGAGCGTCTGGGGATGGCCGAGATAATGGCCGGGACCGTCGATGCAGACGGAGCGCATGGTTTCGAGCGAAACCGAATCCTCGGTCACGTCGATGCCGCGGATGCAGCGCTGCACCTGGCCGAGCAAGTCGTCGCCGAGCACCAGCGATTCCAGGCAGAAGCCGAGGAGCGAGGCATGCATGCCGACCGCCTCATAAACCATGTTGAGGCCGGAGAGACCCGCCATGACGTTGGAGATCGCCTGTTCCCAACCCGCCTGCATGTCCGGCAGCTTCGCATCCGCGATGCCGGCGGCGGCGCCACCTGGCAGGCGGTAGAACTGGTGCATCTGCGCACAACCGGCCGTCAGCAGCGCCTGCTCGCCGGAGCCGCCGGACATCGCCCCGGTCCTGAGATCCGAGACGAAGGGCCAGGTTCCGAAGACGGCCGGATGCCCCGGAGACATGGCGTTGACATAGACGACGCCGGCCAGGCATTCGGCGACCGCCTGGACGATCGCCGTTGCCAGCGGCGCCGGGGCTGTGGCGCCCGCCTGCCCGGCGGAGAGCAGCAGGATCGGCATGCCGCCACGAATGCACTTCTCCATGGTGATGCAGCTCTCTTCCGCAAACTTCATCGGCGGCACGACGAAGCAGTTGGAATTCGAGACGAAGGGCCGCGCCCGCCATTTCTCCTCGCTGCCAGCGATCATGTGGATCAGATCGAAGCAGCCCTCGACATGCGACGGATCGGAAAAGCTGGTGCCGACATGCTTGGTGGTACCGGCGCAGCAGGCATAAAGCGTGTTGATGTCCATCAGGAAATTGTCGGGAACGTCCCGGCAGACCATGGCGCGCTGGAAGAAATGGACATTGTCGAGATGATGGACGAGCCGGGCGGCGTTGAGCAGATCCTTCGCCGTGGACTCGCGATATTCCCGCTTTTCGACATCGACGACATGCACGGCTGCTCCGGCCGTGCCGTAATGGACCCGCGTGCCGCTGAGTTCGAGATCCTGTTTCGGATCACGGGCGTAGAGGGTGATGTCGCGGGCGGCGATGGCGAGCATGTCCTCGACAAGCGCGCGAGGAAAGCGGATACGTCCGTCGTCGCCGAGGATCGCGCCGGCGCCGGTCATGATCTCGATCCCGGACTTCGGCGCGTTGGCAAGGCCGATCTGTTCCAGCGCATCAAGCGCCGCCTCGTGGATGCGCCTGACACCCGCCTCGGTCAGTGGTTTGTACTGGCCGCCTGGAAGCCCCGGGCGAACCGGCCGGATGTTTTCCGCAAGCGGAGCCGCGCGAAGCGCCACCCGCGCCGCCCGTCCCCCGGATCGTCTCGAAACCGCAACTGCGCATTCGTCAGCCATTATCATCTCCTAATGGCGCTGTCATTTCTCGCGTAGTTCAATCGAACATGCCTATGCCCGCACCCGCTCCGCCTTCGGATCGTACATCGGCTTCAGCGAAGCCTCTGCCTTGACCCGCGTCCCGGCGATTTCGATCTCGTAGCTCGACGCCAGCACGTCCGCGGCGCTCTCGCCCCGGCACGTCACGTAACCGAGCCCAATCGCCCCGCCGAGGTGATGACCGTAATTGCCGGACGTGATCGTCCCGACGATCTCGCCGTTGCGGACGATCGCCTCGTTGTGGAAGAGCAGCGGCTCCGGATCAGCAAGCCGGAACTGCACCAGCCGGCGCGACAGCCCCTTGTTCTGCTTCGCGAGCACGGCCTCGCGGCCGATGAAATCGCCCTTCTCCGGCTTCACGGCAAAGCCGAGACCCGCTTCAAGGACGTGGTCCTCGTCGGTGATGTCGTGGCCGAAATGACGGAACGCCTTCTCGATGCGGCAACTGTCGAGCGTATGGATTCCGCAAAGCTTGAGCCCGACGCTCTCGCCTGCGGCCTCGAGCGTCTCGAAGACATGCGCTGCCTGGTCGGTGGAGACATAGAGCTCCCAGCCAAGCTCGCCGACATAGGTGACGCGGTGCGCACGGGCGAGACCCATGCCAACCTCGATCTCGCGCGCGGTGCCGAAGGGATGCGCCTCATTGGAGAAATCGTTCGGGCTGACCTTCTGCATCAGCGCCCGCGCCTTCGGCCCCATCACGCAAAGCACGCTTTCGGCGGCGGTCACGTCGGTGATCACGACGAACTCGTCACCGAGATGCTTGCGCAGCCAGGCAAGATCGCGCTGCAGAGTTGCTCCAGGGACGATGAGCAGGAAAGCGGTCTCGGAAAGTCGCGTAACGGTTAGGTCGCTCTCGATCCCTCCGCGGGCATTCAGCATCTGCGCATAGACGATGCGGCCCGGTTCGACATTCAGCTCATTGGCGCAAAGCCGCTGCAGGAAGGCAAGCGCATCGCGTCCTTCCACCCGAATCTTGCCGAAGGAGGTCATATCGAACAGGCCGACGCCGCCGCGCACGGCCAGATGCGCGGCCTTCTGGTTTTCGAACCAATTCTGCCGCTTCCAGGAATAGCGATATTCGCGTTCCTGGCCTTCATTCGCGAACCAGTTGGCGCGTTCCCAGCCGGCCACCTCGCCGAAGACCGCGCCGCGGGCCTTCAGGTGGTCGTGCAAGGGAGATCGGCGAACGCCGCGCGCCGTCGCCATCTGGCGATAGGGGAAGTGATCGGCATAGAGAAGGCCAAGCGTCTCCGACACACGCTCCTTGAGATATCTGCGATTCTTCTGGAAAGGCTCCGCCCGGCGGATATCAACCTCCCAGAGGTCGAAAGGCGGCTCGCCATCGTTCATCCATTGCGCCAGCGCCATCCCGGCACCGCCGGAGGAGACGATGCCGATCGAATTATAGCCGGCTGCAACCCAGTAACCTTTGAGTTCCGGCGCCTCGCCGAGATAGTAGCGGTCGTCCGGCGTGAAGCTCTCGGGACCGTTGAAGAACGTATGGATGCCCGCCGTCTCCAGCATCGGCATGCGGTTGACCGCCATTTCGAGGATCGGGGCGAAATGGTCGAAATCCTCCGGCAACTGGTCGAAGCAGAAGTCCTCGCTAATGCCCTCCATGCCCCAGGGCTTGGCCTTCGGCTCGAAGGCGCCGACCAGCATCTTGCCGGCATCTTCCTTGTAATAAGTGCACTCGTCCGGCACGCGGAGCACAGGCAGGCGGCTCAGGCCCGGGATCGCCTCAGTGACGATATAGAAATGCTCGCAGGCATGCAGCGGCACGGTGACGCCGGACTGGCGGGCCAATTCCCTGCCCCACATGCCGGCGCAATTGACGATGTTCTCCGTCTCGATCGTGAAGCGCTCGCCGTTCTGTTCGCAGGTAACGCCGGTGACGCGGCCGTCCTTTTTCAGGACCGCCGTAACCTTGACGCCTTCGATGATCGTCGCGCCGTTCTGCCGCGCGCCCTTGGCAAGCGCCATGGCAATGTTGGCCGGATCGCACTGGCCGTCGAGCGGCAAGTGAACCGCCGCCTTGACGTCGGAGGTGTTGAGATGCGGATACATCGCCTTGACTTCGTCCGGCGTGATCTCGCGCACATCGACGTTGAAGGCCCGCGCCAGCGAGGCCTGTCGGTAGATTTCCTCTTTACGCTCCTCGGTGAGCGCCACGGTAATCGAGCCGTTCTGGCGCATGCCGGTCGAAATGCCGGTCTCGGCCTCCAGCTTGACATAGAGGTCGGCCGAATATTTCGCGAGCCGCGTCATGTTCTGCGAGGCGCGCAGCTGGCCGATCAGTCCGGCCGCGTGCCAGGTAGTGCCTGAGGTCAATTGCTTGCGCTCGAGCAACACCACGTCGGTCCAGCCGAGCTTCGACAGATGATAGGCGACAGAGCAGCCGGAAACGCCGCCGCCGATGATCACCACGCGCGCCTTTTCAGGGATGGGCTTCGTCATGCTTTCAGTCTTTCATTCGAGGGATCCCAGAGCGGCTGATCGGGCTGAACGACCGCCTTGAAGCGGTCGCCGAAAATCTCGACTTCAATTTCTTGACCGGGCACCGCAAGATCGGCGCGCAGCATGCCGAGTGCGATCGACTTGCCGACGCGATGGCCCCAGTTTCCGGAGGTCGTCTCGCCGACCACCTCACCGCCCGACCAGAGCGTCGACATATAGGGCGCGTCGCATTCGCCGGCCTCCACCGTCAGCGTCACGAAGCGCTTCGCCACCCCCTGCTGCTTCTCGCGCTCCAGCGCCGCCTTGCCCTCGAAGCGCGGCTTCGACCAGTCGACGAAGCGGTCGAGCCCACCCTGCAGGACGGTGTAATCGGTCGAAAGATCGCCTTTCCAGGCGCGGTAGCCCTTTTCGATGCGCAGGCTGTCGAGTGCCTCCATGCCAAAGGGTTTGAGCCCATGTTTCTGCCCGGCCGCCCAGACGGCATCGAAGACAGCCGCCGTATCCTCGATCTTGGCGTGGATCTCCCAACCGAGCTCGCCGGCGAAAGAAACCCGCACGAGCTGGCAATAGCGCCCGGCGATCTGCGCCGTCTGATGCGTCAACCAGCCCTTCGAAAGATCGGCATCCGAGACCTCCGCAAGAATTGCGCGCGATTTTGGCCCACTCAGGATCTGGCAGGCAAAGTTGGCGGTCACGTCGTCGAGCGTGAACACGGCCCCGGCCGGGCGGTGCTTTTGCAGCCATTCGAAATCGTGCCACTGCGCCGTCGCTGCGGTGATCAGGAAGAAGAAATCTTCCTCAAGCACCATCACCGACATTTCCGTGACGATCCGCCCCTTGTCGTCGGCGAAATAGGCCAGCCCGATGCGCCCCGGCTTCGGCGTCCGGCTGGTGATGAGACCGGAGAGCCATTCACGCGCCCCCTCACCCTTCAGCCGGAAGCGCGAGAACCCCGGCAGGTCGAGGATGCCGGCGGCATCGCGGACGGCCAGGCACTCCTCCTCGATCCGCTTCGCCCATGGCCCTTCGCGCCCCCAGGTCTGCGCCGCCGCTTCCGAAGTATCGTCGCCGGGCTGCGCATACCACATCGCACGTTCCCAGCCGTTATAGGGCTTGAACTGCGCGCCGAGCGCGGCAATCCGGTCATGGATCGGCGACAGCTTCCTGTTGCGTCCGGCAGGCCAGTAATGTTTCGGGAAATGCATCGCATATTCGTGGCCGTAGATTTCCTTGCCCTTGGCGATGCAATAGTCCTGGTCGGTATAGTCGGTGTAGCGGCGCGGATCGCAGGACCACATGTCCCATTCCGTCTGGCCCTCGGTGATCCATTCGGCGAGCACCTTGCCGGCGCCACCCGCCTGGCAGATGCCGAAGGTGAAGACGCAGGCCTCGAAGGCGTTTGGCACGCCCGGCATCGGCCCGATCAGCGGATTGCCGTCCGGCGCATAGGGGATCGGGCCGTTGATGACGCGCGACAGCCCCGCGGTGGCGAGGATCGGCACGCGCTCGACGGCGTCGTTCAGATACCACTCCAGCCGTTCGAGATCGTCCGGGAAAAGCTGGAACGAAAAATCCTCCGGCATCGGATCGTCGGGCGTCGTCCAGTGCGCCCGGCAGTTCCGCTCGTAGGGGCCGAGATTCATCCCGTATTTCTCCTGCCGGAGATAGTAGGAGGAATCGACGTCGCGGAGCAGCGGCAGCTTGTGCCCCGCCTCCTTCGACCAGGCGGCAAGCTCGGGGATCTCGTCGAAGAGAATGTATTGATGGCTCATCACCATCATCGGCACGTCCCGGCCGAACATCTTGCCGACCTCGCGGGCATAGTAGCCGGCGGCATTGACGACATATTCGCAGCGGATCTCGCCCTGCGGCGTGGTGATGACCCACGCGTCGTTCTCGCGCCGCACCGCCGTCACCGGACAGAAGCGGATGATCTTCGCACCCATGTCGCGTGCGCCCTTGGCGAGCGCCTGGGTGAGCTGCGCCGGGTCAATGTCGCCGTCATAGGGATCATAGAGCGCACCCGTCAGCTCATGCGTTTCGAGGAACGGATAGCGGCTGCGCATCTCCTCCGGCGACAGGATATCGAGGTCCATGCCCTGGTAGCGGCCCATGCCGACGACACGCTTGAATTCCTGCAGGCGCTCCCTGGAATGGCCGAGGCGGATCGAGCCCGTTACGTGGTAGTTCATCGGATAATCGACCAGGGCGCCGAGCTCGCGATAGAGCGAGGCTGAATAGCGCTGCATGTTCATAATCGACCAGGACGAGGAAAAGGTCGGCACGTTACCCGCCGCATGCCAGGTGGATCCGGCGGTCAATTCGTTCTTCTCCAGAAGCACGCAATCGGTCCAACCGGCCTTGGCAAGGTGGTAGAGCGAGGAAGCGCCGACGGCTCCCCCACCGATGATGACGACACGCGCGTGAGACGGCAAATTCGACATGCAGAATTCCCTTGTTGTGTCGCGATATTTGACGACGGGACCAAGGCCATCAAGCGGAGAGATTCGGCTTTATTGATCGACCATTTCGATTAGATTTGACTGCAGCAGGCGTAAGGAGCGGCCCCAAGATGCAAGTCGACCTGATCGAGACCTTTCTGGATCTGATGGAGACACGGAGTTTCAACCGCACCGCCGAGCGGCTGAACATCACGCAGTCGACGGTTTCCCATCGCATCAAGGCACTCGAGGCGCAGTTCAGCCGCAAGCTCTTCACCCGCAACAAGGGCGGCACGGTTCCAACCGCCTCGGGCTTACGCTTTCTGGATTATGCAAAAGCGCTGCAAAATCAGTGGCATGAGGCAACTCGCGCGGTGGCGAGCGCCGGCGCTCTGGAGCGCTCGATGCGGCTCGGCATCCAGCACGACCTCGCGCATGCATTCGCCGGCGAATGGGTGGCCGCCATCCGGCGCGAACTGCCGGCGACCGAAATCTACATGGAGGCGGATTACTCCAGCCAGATGAACCGCGATCTCGCCGCCGGAGAACTGGACCTCGCAATTCTCTACACGCCGCACTATCTGCCTGACCTTCATTATGAAAGGATCGGCGAACTGCATTACCTGCTCGTCAGCACCGAGGCTCGCGACATGGCCGGTGTGAAGCCCGAAACCTATATCCGCTCCAGCTACTCGCCCGCCTTCGACCGCGCCCACCGGCTGGCGCTGCCGCACCTTTCGGTCGCCTCGCTTGCCGCCGGGCAGAACATGGCGATCACCGGTCTGCTGCGCTCGCTTGGCGGCGCAGCCTATGTGACGAGCGCCACCGCCGATCGGCTTGCCAACGACGGTGTCGCTGCTACGGTCGCCGACGCACCCGTCATTCCGCAGGCCATCTATGCTGCGACGAGCCTCCGCACCCGCCACGCTCACCAGCACCGAAAGATTATTGCCGCCATGGATGGATTGCTCGCCAACCTGGCTGCGCCGTAGTGCCGCTCAGAACCTTCCCTTGAAGTCGGCCTTCAGCCGCGCCGCATCCTCGGCCGTTACGCCCTGCGGATCGGTAACCGCCAACCAGGCGTCGATATAGTGTTCCGGTGCATAGACATGGCCGTAGCCCATCGGCGAGGTGGTTGCCATCGCCATATCGGCGAGAAGCTGCAACCCTGTCACGACAGGAAACCACTTCAGCGCCGGAGAAACATCGGGTCCGCGCGGCGCCCTCATCCAGTCCGGCTCGCGGTAAAAGGCGTGCGGGTCGAAGAAGGTCACCGGGTCGCTCGCATATTGCAGATAGACGATCCGCATGGCGCCCCAATGCGCGCCGGGGATGTCGAGCGCGTTCTCCTGATTGGTAAAGCGGATCACGGAACTGTCCCGATAGCGTGGCAGCCAGGCGGGCGAGCCTGCGACGCGGTCCGCCGTCACCGAACCCCACAGCCCGCTTTGAAAGGGCGGCCCGCTCCAGAGCGCGCCCTGGAACGGATCGCTGATGACGTCGAAGAGATCGACCGACCCCTGCGAATTCATCGCCCCGAGACTCAAGCCATGCAGATAGAGCTTCGGGCGCCGGTCCTTTGGCAGCCTCGTCCAATAACCGTAGACCTCGTCGAAGAGCGCGTTGGCCGCATCAGCCCCGTAACCCGGCTCGACGAGAAGCGACAGCCAGCTCGTGAGGTAGGAATACTGCACCGCGACGCTCGCGACATCACCTTGCAGCAGGTATTCGAGCGGATCGAGCGCCTCCGGGTCGATCCAGCCCGTGCCGGTCGGCACGACGACGATCAACGACTTGCGCTCGAATCCCCCGGCGCGTTTCAATTCCTCCAGCGCCAGTTTCGCCCGCTCGCGCGCCGTTTCGGCGGAGTTCAGGCCGACATAGACACGCACCGGGTCCGGCGCCGCGCCGCCGAAGAAAGCGCCGATATCGGCGCCCGTCGGCCCCGAGGCGATGAACTGCCGCCCCTGCCGGCCAAGCTCGTCCCAGTGTACAAGCGACGCCGCGCTGCCGGTCTTGACGGGATCGGTCGGGGGCGCGACATCGGGATCGATCAGCGCGTCGAGTTGCTGGAAAGAACTGTCGGCCGCGCGAAGCGCGAACTTGAAGATCACGCCATTCGTCACAGACCAGAAGAGCGCAAGGGCGACGAGCCCGCCAAGCGCATTGGCGATGGGGCGCGTCAGGAAATATTGGAGCCAACGAGAAACAACACGGAAATTCAGCCGGAACAGCCGCGCCAGGAACACCAGAGAAACGAACACGGCGATGGCTATGAGACCGAGTTTCACCGGGTCGGCGCTCTCGATCGGCTCGAGACCCATGATGTTGCGGACGGTATTCTGCCACCCCGCCGCCTGCCAGAGAAATACCGCCGCCGCCGCTATGCAGACGATGGCGGCAGCGATCTTCAGCGTGCGCGCCCGTCGCGACGTCGGCTCGGGCAATTCAAAAAACGACCAGAGCCACCGCAGGAACGCACCGATCGCGTAGCCGGCGGCGAGCGAAGCGCCGGAAATCACCGCCTGGATCAAATAGGGACGAGGAATGAGGCTCGGCGTCAGCGACACTGCAAAGAAGATGACGCCGACCAGAAGTCCGCTCGTCGAAAAGGAGCGCAAGAGGCTTGCCAGATAGCGCGGCAATGGCCGCATCGGCTTCGACAGGTCCGTCTGTTGAAGGTGTTCCATGGCGGGCCTCCCCTCTGCGGGCGGTGTCACCGTTGCTGCGCCAGTCGACCGAGACGAACGACGCATGCCGGCAATGTCGCCTCCCGTTCTCGTACAGTCAATCGGCGCAACCCGAAGATGCGCCTCAACCTTTCCGCCACGGCGTCAGCCTTGGGAGCCAGCGCGGCACGTTACGCTGATAGGCTTCATACTCGGCGCTGAAGGCGTGGTGCAGCGTCGGCTCCTCGTAGGCGATGACGAAGAGATGGCATATCGTCCAGAATGCCGCCCCATAGGCAACGAGCCGCCAGTCGCCGAATAGCAATCCCTGCCCCAGGATGATTGCCAGCACCGAGAGATACATCGGATTACGCACGTGACGGTAGAAGCCGGTGACGACCAGGATTTGCGTCGGGGCAACCGGCGCCGGCGTGCCGAACCCTTCCACAGCGAACCGTCTGATCGAATCGACCAGCCCTGGAAGCCCGGCGACGATTAGGGTGACGCCGACCGCCTGCGTCACCCATGTGCCGAGAAAGGGGTCGCGAAACTGCCAGCGAGTGATCCACCATGGGACCAGTCCCGCGATCGCACAGGGAACGACCACGAAGAAAACCGCTGAACCGAGGATTGCGACCGGCTTTCGCATGATCAAGCAGTATCCGTCTGACGGGTTGCAAAAATTCGTCCCGACCGTATCGACGACCTCCAGATTAGATCCTCCGCTCCTTGATGGTATTCATCACGAAACTCGTCTCGATCGAAGCAACGCATTTGAGCCGGGCGATTTTCTCCTTAATGAAGCGCTCATAGTGATCGAGACCGGCGCTCATCACCTTCAGCACATAGTCGCGCGAACCGGTAACGAGGTGGCATTCGAGCACTTCGTCCCAGCCGCGGATCGCCTCCTCGAACATGACGATCTCGTCCTCGTGCTGGCGGCTGAGGCGAATGGTGGCGATCGCGGTCATCGTCCAGCCTTCGACGACCGGGTCGACGAGCGCCGTGTAGCCTCGGATGACGCCGGTTTCCTCCAGGCGCCTGAGCCGCCGCAGGCAAGGTGAGGGAGACAGTCCGACACGCTCCGCCAGTTCGTTATTGGTGATCCGCGCGTCGGAAATCAGTTCCCTCAGAATGCGGCGATCCGTCTCGTCGGCAATTTTCTGCGTCATATTGCAAAAACCTCGGCAAAAAGTTGCGTCTATCAAATCGAAGTGATCACAAATAGCAAGGATCGGTCCAGTCGTTTGATATAAATTGGCAGATAGTCGAGTCCGCTCGCGCCCAGGGAGAGAAACCATGACCGCGCCGCATCCGTCGAAGACCCATATCGGCAACCACAAACTGCATCCCGAAACGCTGATGCTGAACTATGGTTACGACCCCGAGCTTTCGGAAGGCGCGGTCAAGCCACCGATATTCCTGACTTCGACCTTCGTATTCCACTCCGCCGAGGAAGGCCGCGACTTCTTCGATTTCGTCTCGGGTCGGCGCGAACCGCCGGCAGGCGTCGGCGCCGGGCTCGTCTATTCCCGCTTCAATCATCCGAACAGCGAGATCGTCGAGGATCGCCTTGCCGTCTATGAACGCGCAGAAGCGGGCGCACTCTTCTCCTCCGGCATGTCGGCAATCGCCACCACGTTGCTTGCCTTCGTGCGGCCGGGCGATGCGATCCTGCATTCGCAGCCGCTTTACGGCGGCACCGAGACGCTGCTCGCCAAGACCTTCCTCAATCTCGGCATCCATGCCGTCGGCTTTGCCGATGGCGTTGACGAAGCGGCCGTCAGCGCCGCCGCCGAGGAGGCGATGAGCAAGGGCCGCGTCGCCGCCGTCCTCGTCGAAACGCCGGCCAATCCCACCAACAGCCTGGTCGACGTCGCAATGATCCGCCGCATTGCCGAGAAGATCGGCGAGAGGCAGGGCCAAAGACCGATCGTCGCCTGCGACAACACCCTGCTCGGCCCGGTTTTCCAACACCCGATCGAGCACGGCGCCGATCTATCGCTTTATTCGCTCACCAAATATGTCGGCGGCCATTCCGATCTGATCGCCGGCGCCGTCCTCGGCTCCAAGGCGCTCATCAAGCAGGTGAAGGCGCTTCGCGGCTCGATCGGCACGCAGCTCGACCCGCATTCCTGCTGGATGATCGGCCGTTCGCTGGAAACGTTGTCGGTCCGGATGGAGAAGGCAAACGACAACGCCCGCATCGTCGCCGAGTTCCTGCGCGATCATCCGAAGGTCGAAGGAATCCATTACTTGCCGTTCCACGACGAAGCCTCGGCGGTCGGCCGTGTTTTTGCCGGGCAATGCACGGGCGCGGGCTCGACTTTCTCCTTCGACATCGCCGGCGGCCAGGAGGCCGCCTTCCGTTTTCTGAACGCGCTGCAGATCTTCAAGCTCGCCGTCAGCCTTGGTGGCACGGAATCGCTGGCGAGCCACCCGGCCGCGATGACTCACTCCGGCGTGCCGATCGAGGTGCGGCGCCGCATCGGCGTGCTCGAATCCACCATCCGCCTGTCGATCGGTATCGAGCATCCGGACGACCTCGTCGCCGACGTCGCGAACGCGCTGACGACCGTTTGATCGGGGCTGATCGGTTGTGCGGGGCTCCCGTGCCCCGCTCAATGCGACAGGATATTGACGATGTTGCCGAATGGATCGCGCAGGTAGAAGCGCCGCACGCCCCATGGTTCGTCGGTGATATCGTAGACGATCTCGACTCCCGCGGCTTTTGCGCGCCGATACAATTCGTCCGCATCATCCACCTCGATAGAGAGCACCGGCACCGGCGTTCCCGATCCGCCTTCGGTGGCGAAGCTGACCTGCGGCATGGCCGAACCGCCCTTCGCCGCGAAGGTGACGATCCAGCCATGGTCCATGACGATCTCGAGGCCGAGCAGGTCGGCATAGAAACGGCGCGCATCTTCCGGATCGGACACCTGAAGATTAGGCACGATGCGTCGGACTGCCATTTGATCCTCCTGATCTAGCCATGTGTCTCACAAGAGAAGCCGCGGCTATTCCCGCTGTCTCCATATAGTTCGGATCGCGGTGGAGCAAAACGACCGCGAAGCTGCCACCGCGGGCGCTGAATCGCGCCCTCAATTGCGTGCGAAGCCGAGCACGAAGAGGCAGAGCGACCCGATCGAGGCGAGCGTGCGGACATGGTTCCACCAGACCCAATCCGTCAGGTAGCGCTGCTGCCAGAGTTCGACCGCGGTCTGACCGCCGGCCGCAGCAAGCGCGTTGTTCAGCGGCACATTGAAGACGATCGTCACCATCAACGTCCCGACGATGTAGACAATACCGCCCGCCGCCAGCAGGTAGCTCCCCTGCCCGCCCCCGACGAACGCGGCGACGATGAGGGCCAGGCCGAGAAGTGCCGTTCCCATGAAGGCGATCAGGAATAGCGGGTTCTGGATCACCACATTGATCGCATTCATGGCGGCGATCCCCTGTTCGGGCGGCAGCCGCGACAGTGCCTGCATCACGCAGACCGAAAAGACGAAGAAGAGGCCGGCCATCAGGCCGGACCCAATAATGGCGGCGAAGGCCAAGGCAGGAACGAAAGCAGTCATCACGCGGGACTCCGGACACCGGTTTGCAGCGAGTTTGCGGGGCACAGGTTGCAAGCTTTCACGCTTGCACGCAGGCGCCACCAAACAGATAGCCGACTGTCGCGACATAGTCATCAAGGGTTGCGTCATGAGGGGTGAGGTCCCTCAGAAGCAGCAAACCCTCCCGCACTTTCCACCGCGGCTCGATTGACATCGTCGGTGTCCGCACCTAATCATCGCTGATCGGTTGGTTCCCGGAATGCGAACGCGTTTCGGGAGTAAACGGGAATGTGACGGATGGACCCAAGCTGGGCATCTCAATCACGGCCGACCCCGCGACTGTAGAGCAGCGTGAATCTGCCGTTCCGGAGCGATCCGGAAGAAGCCACTGGATAACCGCGAGAGGGCGGTTCGCATCTGGGAAGGCGAGGCAAATTTCTGGCGCCTGATCTGGGCACCTGACGCTGCGAGCCAGGAAACCTGCCAAGCGATGCGGGCATAATGCCCAAGGGGAATATCCCATTGCCATCACGGAGGTTGTCATGGCTACGTCTACAGTTTCGAGCATTCCGCTCTCCCTCAGCGACCGTCTGACCGCGGGCATCATCGCCCTCATGATCGGTGGCTTCCTCGTCTTCGGTGCAGGCCTGGCGAATTCCGCCGTGCTGCACGACACGGCACACGACACGCGTCATTCCTACGGCTTCCCCTGCCACTAAGCGAAGCCATGGAACGCGTGCCGCGTTCCACATCGACGAAACAATCGACCCTCCGGTGCTCGGAGCGCGCGTCGTGCCTCTGGCACGTGCCCGCGACTTCGGGCGCCGGTTTGCGTCCATGGAACCGGGACGGCAGTGCCGCAAGGCGGCCGCGCCCGCTGAGGAAAATCGACAATGATCGTCAAGACACTTCTGGCCGCGGTCGTGGCCGGGCTGATTGCCGGCGTCTTCATGACCGGCGCCCAGGAATTGCGCGTCACGCCGCTCATCCTGCATGCGGAAGAATTCGAGGGCGAAGCACCGGCTGCAGGCGAACAGCCGGCGGCCGCGGATCATCAGCAGCATTCGTCGCTGAACGGCGCCCCCACCCTGGGCGAGATGCTCGCCGCGCTTTCGCCGGTCACCCCCGCCTACGCCCATGAGGGCGAAGAGCACGAGGAAGGCGGCATCATGTTCGGCATGAGCCGCTTCTCCGGCACTCTCGCCGCCAATCTGGTTACCGGCGCCGGCTTTTCGCTGCTGCTTGCCGGCATCAGCCTGGTGATCGGTTATCCGATCACGCTTGCCAATGGCGCGCTCTGGGGCGCCTTCGGCTGGCTCGCGGTGCACCTGCTTCCGGCCGTCGGCCTGCCGCCGGAACTGCCGGGCTTTCCGGCCGCCGAGCTCGGCGACCGCCAGCTCTGGTGGGGGGCGACCGTGCTGCTCTCGGCCGCCGGTCTGTACCTGTTGGCGCTCCGTGGCGAAATCGTCGCCAAGCTGGCGGGTCTCGTCCTTGTCGCCGCTCCGCACTTCTACGGCGCGCCGCAGCCGCTCGACATTTCCAGCAACGTGCCGGCCGTGCTCGGCGCCGAATTCGCCGTCGCCGCGCTCGCGACGACGCTCGCTTTCTGGATCGTGCTCGGCATCGTCTCCGGTTTCATCAATGACCGGTTTCTGAAAGCAAACTAATGCATGTCGCCCAAAAGTGCGCAGCGGTTTTGGGATAACGACATGCATAAAAACAAAAACCTAAAGCGCGCCGCGTGAATACGTATTCACGCGGCGCGCTTTAGCATTGTTCACGGGTTCCTCCTCACCTTGGTCCCTCAAAGTGAGGAGTGGCGGCGATCGAGCAGATGCGCTCTCAGCCTCTCCCGCCGGACCTCCGGATCCAACAGCACGCAGGTGTCGCAAAAATCGCCGCCGTCGGTACGGTAATAGAGGCAGCAGCCACCGCGCATCCGGTAGGTTCGGGAATGCGGAGCTTCCGCTATGATCTTCTCAAAGTGAAGCTCGGGCGACGCGAGCGGCGAGTGAGCGCGTTTGACAATCGCCAGCGCCTGCTCGGTTGCTGTGTCCTCCTCTCCGCGCCGGCGACCGATTTCCAGGAAAGCCCCGGCGAGGCTGTCAGCGGCTAGCCGCCATTGTGCACGGGCCGACAGACCGCAACGCTTTTTCACGAGAGCGATTACCGGCTTCAGGTGCACAACGAAGGCATCGTGGAAGCTCCGGGCCGCCTCCCCCGGCCCCCGCTTATTTTCGCCCGGCGGAAGCTCGACGAGGAAATGAAAGCGGCCGGCCGCGAGTCGCCCGTCGAACGGACGCAAATAGGTTTCGAAACGCAGTCCCGAGACGCTCGGGACAAGGCCGCTGGCGAGATAGATTGCTCCTGCCGCAAGGCTGAACTGGTGGCTGTAGAAGGCGATCAGATGCGCCGCCCTAATCTTGTCGTCCATGCCGGCCGCAAAGCGGTCCTGATAGGCAAGGCAGGTCTCGAGGTTGGCGGAGCCCAACCAGAAATCGTTTGGCGATTCCAAGTCTGCGCAGGGGGGCGCAACCGAACAGGCGACTTCCGGCATGGCGGCCGCAAGCCATTCGACCGCAGCCACTGCCTCTCTGTCCGCGGCGTTCCCCTGATGCTGCCCCCGCCCCATTCTCTCATCCATCAGACCACGCCCGGCACTACAGCGCCGTGCGTCTTTTCAGACGCACTAAGGTCGCTGTAGCACTTTGAATCACTGCATGTTTTGATCCGTAAATCGCTTACGATTTAAGGAAACAGGCAGTAGCCATCCACCTTCGAAGCCTGCCCTTTTCAGCCCGCGGCTGAATGCCGGGATGCTGCGTGTGATTTCCCAAACAAGGCCGCTTCTCCAGTTCTCGATCATCATGACTGCCAGCCCCTGGTCAAGCCCGACAATCCGGTCATCGACCCAGCCCTCGCGCCCGCCTCCCGGCAGGCTCGGATTGAACCCGCCCGGCAAGCGGCCGTCGCGAAGCAGGGCCGGATAATGCGCCAGCAGATGCGAAAGACTGTCCAGGCAATCATCCGGCGCGAAAGGCAGACCCGCAAGCGGCGCCCACGGAACCAGGGTCCCGTCATCGGCGCCGAAGGGAGCGCCGCGCGCCGCATAGCCCAAAAGCTGCTGCCGCCGGCCGTCACGCAGCTTCAGCCAGCCCTTTGGCGCATGGCAGGCGCTGAAGCCCCAGAGATCGCGGCAATAGCCGAAAAAACGGTGAGGATTTTCTTCCGCATGAGCGCGCTGCAAAGCGATCGCCCGGCGGGTATTCGCAAAATAGTCGCTTCTTGCCGAACGCATTCCCATGTCGCCTATGCCACGGAAGTCGATCCATGCATGGGGAAAGAGGTGAATGAACAGCTCGCCGGCATGGAGATGTGGCGCCCCGTCGATCGTCAGCCATTCGTGCGCCGCCGAATAGGCGCCATAGGTTTCCGGCGCGACGGGGCGGTTCGACGAACCGAGCGCCAGCACGTAAAGAAGCAACGCCTCGCTGTAACCACGCCAACGGTGTTTCAGGAAACGTCCTGGAGGCCTCCAGCCCATCGCTACCGTGTCTCCGCGGTTGAGGGCCCAGGCCCAATCCGCCCGCTCATAGAGACGCGCAGCAAGGCTCCGGATCTCCGCCTCGTTCGGATCGCGCCCGCAGAAATAGGCCGCGGCCGTAAGGGCGCCAGCCAGCAGCAGCGCCGTGTCGATGGTAGAGAGTTCGCTGTTCCAGGTGCGCTCGCCCGTCCGCATGTCCAGAAAATGATAGTAGAAGCCGCGATGTCCCGTTGCCTGCCTGTCGCTCGCCTGCCGGCTATCGGCGAGAAAACGCAAGGCGGTGAGCACGCGGCGGGCCGCGTCGGGCCGCCTTATCCAGCCGCGTTCGACGGCAACCGGATAGCAAGACAGCCCGAAGCCGGTGGCCGCTATGCTCGACGGCGACCCCGCCCGCGAGGTGTCGGCGACAAGTCCCGTCCGCGCATCGGAATAGTCGAGGAAATAATCGAAGGCGGCTCGCTGCAGCCGCTCGATCAGAACGATGTCCGTGTTCGACCGATAGTGAAGCATGACGAGGTTCTGTTTGACGACCTTGGCCAGATTGGGTCCAGCAACCCGGTCGCAGCGCTGCGAAGATCTTGAATTGAGCCACTCTTATCTCACGGAGCGCCTATTGTGTGCGTTTGCTCCTGTCCCAGGCGTCACGATCAAATAATATTGCAATCGCGCCTGGCCGCGGCAGTCGCCGATTTGCAATCCTGTGATACATTCTGTCGTGAAGCCCACGTTTTTGGGACGGGGCAGTAGATCATGACGATTGGCGGATGCGATGTTGAGCATGCTGGCGTTGATCATGGCACTCAGTGGCAGCCCGATACAGACGGCCGCCACGCCCCCGAATGTCGATGTGGAGCTGGTTCTTGCTGTCGACATGTCCGGCTCGATGGACATGGAGGAAGCGCGGGTGCAGCGGTCCGGCTATGTCCAGGCGCTCAGGCACCCGGAGTTCATCAACGCCGTCAAGGGTGGATATCTCGGCCGCATTGCCATCGGCTATTTCGAATGGGCCGGCATGGTCAACGAGGCTTCGGTCGTCACCTGGCAGGTTGTCGAAGGTGCCGAGGATGCCGAAGCCTTCGCGGCCAGGATCGAAGCGCGGCCGATCGGAACGCGGCGCGGCACATCGATTTCAAATGCGATCATTTTTGGCACGAGCCTGATCGACACCAATGCCTTTTCGGGCGCACGTCGCGTCATCGACATTTCCGGCGACGGCCCCAACAATACCGGGCCTCCCGTCGCCCCGGCCCGCAACGAGGCGGTATCACGCGGCATCATCATCAATGGGCTTGCGATCCTGATCCGTCCCTCCGTGTCGACCGGCCCGCTGGACCGGTACTATGCGGAGTGCGTGATCGGCGGGCCTGGTTCCTTCGTTCTTCCGGTGCACGAGGCGGAGGATTTCGCAATTGCGATCCGGCAGAAGCTGATTCTCGAGGTGAGCGGGGTGACACTTCCGCCCACGCTCAGCCTCGCCGCTGGCGAAACGGCGGCAGATTGCATGATCGGCGAAAAGCTTCGGCCGGGCTTCCTGGACAGGGTCTATCCGGAACTCGACCGTTAGTCTAGGCGGCCAGGCGGCCGAGTCCCCACGCCACTGCGCGTTTCCTCAAATCAGGACCGATTTTAGGAAACGGGCAGCGATTCAATATGCTTCCGCGTCCTTTGTGCGTCTGAAGGACGTGCGGTGCCGTGGGCGTCGTCCGCGTCAGGTTCACTGCAGCAGACGAAACCCGCCCGCCAGATCGGCTCCTGCGGCCGCGAATTCACGCCGATCGCGCAGTTCCGTGGCGACAGCCTGAAGCGCCATGTCGATGCAATATTCCAGGGCTTGCGCGTCCAACGCGCGGGCACTGTCGCGAATATGGGCCAGCATTCTGGCAATGCTCGCAAATTCCGCTTCGTGATCGGTCGCTGCCGAGACAGAATAAGTCATTCGAACCCCCATTGCGTATACTACCCTCGCAACGGACTATAGATGAATTTCCCGTTCGCGCGCGTTGCACGAGCGTTGCACAGCTATCAGTGGTGTTGCGCGATGAATTCACCAGTCCGGGCTCAGGAAAACTACGCCCCTTCGCCCCCTGGCGCAGTTCCCGTTGGCACAGGGCACTTCGAGCGCGCCGCTGTCTTACGACGAAATTGCCCTCGATAGTGCGCGGGGTCCGAAGCGACGCGCTCGCTCGCCGTCGGGGTTCTCGAGGTCCGCCACCAGCACCTTGACGACGGCGAAGGGCAGATCGCCGCGAGACAGGGGAACGGCGATGACAGACCGCACGCCTGCCTTCTTCACGCAGGAGATGGCGTGGCTCAGCAATGCCTCGATGGGCACGCCGGTGCGGGCGACCGGCGTCGTGAAGGGTCGCGGCGTTGCGAGAAAGGCGCGCCGCGTCGATTCCGGCAATGCCCGCCTGAAGGTCTCGGCGTAGACGTCGTCGCGGGCGCCGCCGATATAGGTGAGCCGTGACTGCGCCGCCTCCGTCACCGCCCTGATCGCCGCCCGGACGGCGCAAGGGTGCGCCCCGCACCCGCTCGTCACCTCGACAAAGCGGAGATTGCCTGCAGTCGCCGTGCCGCGCGGGCCGAGAAATGCAAGGAAGCACGGAATGCCGGTGTCGCTGGTGATGTCGAAAAGCCGCAAGTCGAGTTCGGCCGCCCTGATGCGGCCGACGAGCCCGTCGAGGGCCGGATCATCAAGAGCCTCAGGGGCAACGCACGCCCGGTGCCGGGCTTCCTGACCGGAGACCCGCCAGAGAGCGTGCGCATCGCGTTCGACCCGCTCCAGCAGGCCGTGCAGGATCGCCTCCTCCATGACATTGCCCGACGCGAGCCCATCCGACGACATCCAGAAACGCGACGGTCTCGTGCGGTCGAGAAGCACCGCTTCAAGCGGCACGAAAACGTCGCCGCCGGAGACCAGATCGGCGCCGCGGACCCATTCAACTTCCTCATCCGGCCGGATATCCTCCCGGCCGGCGGCGATCAGCCCGTTCAGCGGATCGAAGGCCCGACCGACGGCACGCAGCTTTTCTGCCGTGTGAACGAAACTCTCGACGGCGGGCTCGCCGGCGACGGCGCGCTCCAGCGCCTCCATCACCGCCGATGTCCGGGCATCGGCGTCCGTCAGCCCCTTTCCCTGGGCAACCACGATCGACCGCGAATTCGGCGTGTAGGCGCACCAGACCGGAATCCCGACCTTGTCGAGCCCTGTATGCCTGGCAACGCGCGTCACGCCGAAAGCGGCAAGCAAGGGACGAACTCGGTCGAACGTTTCCCCCGGGCTGCACACCCGGTCGGAATAAGCGTTGACCAAGCTCGGCCGCTCACCGATGTCGTGGCGGATCAACTGTCCACGTGACCTGCAAAAACGTCATCGACCGACGTCACTGCTATGGCGAGATCGACGTTGTTGACGAAGGTGCTACCCAACTGTCGAAAACCATTGACGATCGCCAGATCGCCCGTCACCGAATCGAGCTGCCTGACGGTTCCATTTCCAAGATCTACCATCCAGAGACCCGGTTCTCCCGGGATCCCGATCACAACGACTTTGGCCATAGTGTTTCCCCTCTTGCCCACGATCAAAAACCGGCCTTCTTCAGCCCCTCACGGTAAAGATCCTTCTGCCACTGTTCCTTGAACGGAATGACAGAAAGCCATTTGTCGACATCGAAAGTCGGATTGGCCTTCAATGCCCGCATCCTGTGCTGGCGAGCTTTCTTGCGATCACCCAGCATTGCCCAGCTCGCGGCAACGATCCTGTCTGCCGGCGACTTGTCCTTCATTTCCTGGGCAAAGCCTATGGCCTGTTCGTATTCCCCGAGGAAATAGCTGGCCCCCGCTGCACTCCAAAGATAGGCGTCCGGCGCCAGCGGGTTGAGCGCAAGGGCCTTGCCGAGCTTGTCCAGGGCCTCGCGAGGGCGGGAGGCGTGCACGAGCGTGTCGGCGTGGCTGTAGAGCACGTCGGCATATTGCGGGCTCAATTGTTCGGCCAGATCGAGCGCTGCCAGACTCTCGTCCACATCGCCCTGATAGAGCTTCACGACCCCCACTTCGCGGTGAGCGGTCGGCAAGCGCTCGTTGCTCTCGATCGCTTGCCTGGCATGCCGCTCCGCCAAGGTGAGGAGTTCACCGTCGGCCCGTGCCGTCAACAGCCACTCGGTCGCATAGGTCCGCGCGATGCCGCTCAGCGCCGGCGCAAAATCCTGCCTGTGCTTCAGCGCATCCCGGAAGTCGTGACGCGCCCTGCGAACTTCCGGCAGGCCTAGACCCGAGAGATGCCTCAGCCCGCCGAGATAGGCATAGTAGGCCTCCGGATGCGACAGGTAGTCGAGATTCTCCGGCCGCCCCGTCTCCACTTGCTCGGTGACAGCGCGCGCGACGTGGTAGGCGATCTCTTGACGCTGCATGAGGAGGCCCGCGGGCGAGATCAGGAAGCGATCAGCCCAGACGATCTGGTCGGAGGGGAGGAAGATCAACTGGGTAAAGAGCCCTTGATCCGACATGCGGCAATCAAGTGCATAGGTGACGCCGTGCCTCTCGAGGATCGCCGCCTTGTCCGCCGCCTCGCGGATGCGCTCGGCCGTATAGGGCGCGACGACGGTCATCGAGCGCAACGCACAGAGCCCGATCGTTATGTCCTCGATCACCGCCACGCTGACGGCGTGGAGCATCGGGTCGCTGCCGAAGGCAGCCGGCGGAAGAAGAGCGACGCGCGCAAGCTGCGCGGATTGCGCCGCGCTTGCTTGCGCTTGCTCTTTGGCCGCGGCCGGGGTTCTGACGCTAAGCAACGGGCCGTAGCTAATGCGCTGCAGGATTTCGCGAACGGTGGCATCCGCCGGATCGAGCTCCAGAAGGTGCGCGCAGGCCGCGCGCAGCGTCGACCGGTCAGCGGATCCCTGCTCCGCTTTGATGAGCGCGCTCCGCAGCACCTCCGTAAAACCGCGTCGCTTCTCCGCCACCCAGTCCGCGTAGCGTCCGGGCGGCAGATCCGCCAACGGCAGGAACGTATCGCGCCAGAGTGAAAGGGCGTTTCGGAAGCTCCCTTCCGAGCCGTTTATGCCGTCGAACTCGGAGACATCGCAGGAGATCGGCCCCAGCGCCACCTCCGTCTCCGTGGCCGACAGGACCGCACCCGCCGGCGTGACGAGGTGCTGCATGCGCCACAGCGTCGAACGCAGATTCTTGAACGCGACGCTTTTTTCCCTGTCAGGCCAGATCATCGTCGCGAGCTTGTCGCGGCTGGCGACCCTTTGCCCGGATGCCGAGAGATAGGCGAGAATCAGGAGCCCCCGCTCCGGACACGCGACTGCGCCGCCGGCACCATCGATCAGCAGCAACTCCCCGAAGGTCTTGAGGTGAAAGCCGGCCCCCGTCACGAACACCTCAACCGACCGATAAGCCCAGGGTTCGGCAGCCCCAGAGCGCAGGCCGGGCGATACGGCGGCGTCCAGCCGTCCACGATCGAAGCACCGTCTTCCTGCTGATATCCGCCGCCTCGATCGTCTTCGGCAACCCGCCTCCTGCCGACGCCGGCGATTCCTCGAAGAAGAATGTAAAATGCACCTGCAGAACGTCGGCCATCGCCAGCAACTGGGCCGCGCAGACGCGGCGTGCACCCTGTTCGTAGCTCCGGACCTGTGCGACCGGCACACCGAGCGCCGCGCCGAGATTTTTCTCGTCCATCCCCAGCGCCTCGCGGCGCAGCCGGATACGATGGCCGACGAAAGCGTCAATGGCATTGGGCTGGCTGAGCACCTTTCGCCTCCGCGCAAGAATGGCTGGCTGCTTAAATTCAAACATGCTTGAAAATCGGAACCGATGCAACTCGGGGCTTTGCGCGATACACAAGGTTCTCGTTTGCGTTTCGATGCATTGCACGCATTTGCCGCATTGCAATGCCGGAACATCGCTGCCGCCCGACGCGAAAACCAAAAAAAGACCCCGCGCGAGCGGGGCTAGAGGTTGAGGGATCAATTCCAGGTTTGTCGATTGTACCAGTCATCGAGATCCCGTCTGACGAGATCCTTTTCGATGCCATAGCGCTCCTGGATCTTGCCTTCGAGCTGATCGAGCTTGCCGTCGATCTGGTCAAGATCATCGTCGGTCAATCTGCCCCACTGTTCCTTGATCTTGCCCTTCGCCTGCTTCCAGTTGCCTTCGACGTGATTCCAATCCATGCCATTTCCTCCTGGCTTGTGACTGTCATGTCGGGGAAACTCACGACGGCGGCATTGGTTTCATTTAAGGGGTGGAGAAGGAAAGCCGGACAGGAACGAATCCGCGCCTTCACGCATTTACCGGGCAAGTACGGAGGCCCAATTCGAAACGCCCATCCAGACCGGGCCTCCTTCGGGTGGGCAGCCGTGTTCAGCCGCCCCGGATGCAATTTTTGGAGGGTCGCCGCCCTCTCACCGCAGCCATCCCCAATTGAAGAGACGGTTCACCTCCCAGCTCGAAGACAGAGGGTGCCAAGCTAGTGTATAGTCAGGAAAAATCCCGTCGCGCCTTTCAACCCGAAGAAGTAGCCGCGGATCATGGAGCTTGCCGTCGCCATTGGCCTGATCATCCTCAAGGTCGCGTTGCTGATAGCGATGCTCTTGCTCCTGCCCTTGCCGCTGACCTGGGTCGAACGCAAGATCGCCGGGCACATGCAGCAGCGGATGGGACCGATGCGCGTTGGCTGGCACGGGCTGCTGCAGCCGGTGGCGGACGGGATCAAGCTCCTGACCAAGGAAGACCACATCCCGGCCGAGGCCGACCGCTTCCTGTTCAAGCTTGCGCCAATCCTGGCGCTCGCGCCGCCCTTTGTGGTGTTCGTGGCAATCCCGTTCGGAGAGTCTGTCTCGGTGCTCGGCAACGAGATCACGCTCTACGTCTCAAACATGAACGTGGCGCTGCTCTTCGTCTTCGCGGTGATCGGTCTGGAAGTCTATGGCGTCATTTTCGGCGGCTGGGCGGCGAACAGCAAGTATGCGGTCCTCGGCAGCCTCAGGACCTGCGCGCAGATGATCAGCTACGAGATCCCGATGGGGTTTGCAGTGATCGGCGTGGTCATGCTGGCGCAGTCGATGAGCCTGCTCGAGATCGTCCGGGCCCAGGAAGATGTCTGGAACATCGTCTACCAGCCGATTGGGTTCTTCGTGTTCTTCGTCGCCGGGCTCGCCGAAGCGCAGCGCATCCCCTTCGACCTGTCGGAGGCGGAAGGCGATCTTGGGGCCGGCTTCCATACCGAATACAGCGGCATCCGCTTCGCCTTCTTCATGGTCAGTGAATACGTCGTCATGCTTTTGGTGTCGGTCCTGACGGTGATCCTGTTCTTCGGTGGCTGGAACGGCGTGCTGATCCCCTTGCCGCCACTCCTCTGGTTCGCCCTCAAGGTGGCGTTCTTCGTCTATTTGTTCATGTGGTTCCGCTTTACTTTCCCCCGTTATCGCTACGACCAGCTGATGGCGATCGGTTGGAAAGTCTTGCTTCCCCTGTCGATGGCGAACATAATTATTACTGGAATTGCTTTCTCTTGAGGGCCTTAACGGGCTCCACTGCATGTTTCCTTGGATCGAAGCCGATTCGAGGAAGAAACACGCAGCAATTCAAAGGGCTACGGCGACCTTTGTGCGCCTGAGAAGACGCACGGCGCTGTAGAGCGAGGCGGCGATGTCGCGCGCAAGGGACACAATCGGCACATGGATCGGCTGGACGTTCTTCGCCGACCTGGCGAATGGCTTGTCGCTGACCTTCGGCTACATGTTCTCGAAATCCGTGACCATGCAGTATCCGGACAAGGAGAAATGGCTGCCCTATTCGCGTTATCGCGGCCACCATTTCCTGAAGCGCGACGAAGAGGGGGAGATCAAGTGCGTGGCCTGCGAGCTCTGCGCGCGGATCTGTCCCTGCTATTGCATCGAAGTGGTGCCCTACGAGGACGAGAAGGGCAACCGGCGCCCGGCCAAATTCGAGATCGACACGGCCCGCTGCCTGTTCTGCGGGTTGTGCGAGGACGCCTGCCCGGCGGACGCAATCGCGCTTGGCCAACAATATGAATTTTCGAGTTTTTCCTCGCGTGACCTGGTGATCGGGCGCGATGACCTGCTTGCAAAGCCTGGCAAGGCGGCGACTGGCGGCGGTGTGGTCGCTGCGCGCCTGAACACGCAGAAGGACGTGCTCGTCGAGACGGATGAGCGGCAGGGCTACAACTGGTGGCGGAACATCCGGCGAAGGTGAGCACGCCAGCTCTGAAACCGGAGCGCCACCCCGCATCTCCTTGGATCGGAACCGATTGAAGGATGAAACCATGCAGAAATTCAAAGTGCTACGGCGACCATTTGCAGATGAAAGACGCACGGTGCTGTGGGAGAGGAGGCTCAGATGTTTGTCGGCGAAATCGTGAAGAACAAGGGTGTCGGAGTCATCGCGGTCGCTCCCGAACAGCCAATGGTGGAAGTCCTGCGGCTGTTTCGAGACAACAATATCGGCTTCGTCGTCGTCAGCCAATCGGCCGGGGAGTACCTCGGCACGTTATCGGAACGGGATTGCTGCAATGCGATGGCCGAATACGGGGCCGAGGCGGCGATGATGCAGGTTGCCGACATCATGAACCGCAGCGTGGCGATCTGTTCGACGGAAGATCTGCTGCCCTTTGTGATGGCGATCATGACCCAACGGCGAACCCGCCATGTTCTGGTGATGGAGGGTGACGACATTGTCGGCGTGGTCAGCATCGGCGATGTGGTCAAGCACCGGCTCGACGAAGCGCAACGCACCGAGCAGGACCTGCACGACTATATTCGCGGGACCCACTATCACTGACGAGATCAGCGGCGGCGGGGGTCAGGGCGAGCCGGCCATTCCTGGGGCGACATCCTCGCCGTTCGCCGCCGGGGCGGTATCGGCGCCGATCTCGAATGTCGCATGCGCCTTTTGAACCTCGACCGGACATGGATATTCACCCCGCTGCATCAGGCCATTGAGGCGCAGAGCCCTGTAGTTTTCGGGAACAAACACGAGACCGCGCGGAAAGCGCCTGTTGACCTTGAGCTTTGCGGTCAATTCGGCCTGAGCGGATCGCACGACCACCTGATCGCCATCTGAAACGCCAAGTTGCGCAGCCTCCTGCGCGTTCATCTCGACATAGGGGTCATCCGCGACCGTATTCAATATCTCCGAGCGTTCGGAAAGATATCCGTTGTGGAACAGGCAGTCGCCGGTGACCAGCATGAGGCCGTCGCGGACCTCGAAGGTCGGCGGCGCCGGGTAGAACCCGCTGGCAGGTGGTGTCGGGTCCGCCTGCGTGAAGGCGCCGTCGGCCCCAAGCCCGTCCAGTGTCAATCCCTGATAGGCCGGGACCAGCCGGTCGATCTCGTCGAAGACTTCGCCTTGCATAGATGGCTTCAGCACCTGGCGCCGGAGTGCCGCGACGAGTTCGAAGATTTCCAGATTGCCTCTGGCCTCGAAGGCGGGTTCGCGGAATTTGCGGACCGTCTGAATGCGGCCCTCATTGTTGGTGAATGTGCCGGCTTCCTCGCCGTAGCCCGCCGCGGGCAGCACGACCTCGGCCAGGCCCGCCGTATCCGTCAGGAACGTATCCTGCACGATCAGAAGATCGGCGGCGCCAAGCGCCCGCTTTACGAAATCCCTGTCGGGATAGGCGATCAGCGGATCGGTTCCGGCGACGTAGAGCGCGCCTATCCGCCCGTCGATGCAGAGATCCAGAATGGCGTCGAGATTCGCTCCAGGCTCAGACGGGATTTCGGCGCCCCACGCCCGTTCGAGAGCCGCGCGCGCCGCATCGTCGGTGACCGCCCGTAGCCCTGGCAGAGCCACCGGCAGGACCCCCATGTCCCAGGCGCCCATCTGGTTGGCGCGGTCGAAGAGGAACTGCATTGCCGGATCCTTGCCGAGCATGCGGAGAGCCTGCAGCAGGTTGCTGACCTGCTGCAGCAGCGCGCGCGCTTCGGGTGATCTGAGGAGGCCGACGCTGACAAGCACTGTGACGCCGCGACTGTCCCTGAGGCCGGCGACCAGGCGATCCGAATCTTCTCTGCCGGGTTTCTCGGACGGGTCGCCGATTGCCGCGCCGACGGTGTCAGCCGCTGCCGCGAGCCCAGCGACCACCTCTGCAAGGCTCGCCGCCTCTCCGCCCGGTCGCACGCGAAGCACCACCGGGCATCGGCGTCGAGACGCGATGGCCGAGCCGAAAGCAGGTGCAATCCGGCCTGCCGCTGGCGCACGGCGTCGCGCAGCAGATATTCGGTCACCGGATTTTCCTCCGTCACATTGCCGCCGATCACGAGCACACAATCCTTGCCGATTGCCTCCTGCAGTGGAGCACGCGTGTAGAAGCCTGCAAGCAGAGGCCCGAGCGCGTCGAAGGGCGCGGACCAGCGCGACGAGCAATCGATGTTGTTGGTCCGGAATACCGTCCGCATCAGCTTCTGGAACTGATAGAGCACCTCGTTTGTCAGGCGGGCCGATGCAAGCCCGCCCGCGGCCTTGTTCTCGACGGCCGCCAGACGCCGACGCAGGTAGTCACCCGCTTCATCCCAGGAAACCGGAACCAGGACGCCGTCCCGACGGATCATCGGTCGCTTGATCCGGTCTCGGCTCTCGACAAAGTCCAGGCCGAAACGCCCCCGCACGCAGAGCGTTTCGCGATTGACCCCGTGCTCCTCCTTGGAGCGGACCCGCATGAACTCTCCCTTGCGCGCCCCGACCGTCAGCTGGCAGCCGGTGCCGCAATGCGGGCAGACCGTGTCGGTCTCCGCGAGATCCCAGGGCCGCGCCTTGTAGCGATAGGGAAAGCTCATCAGCGCGCCGACCGGGCAGACTTCGACGCAATTGCCGCACTGGTCGCAACTCGCAAGACTCCCCTCGAAACCGGTGACGGCAGTATCCATGCCTTTTTCGACGGTACCCAAGGCGACGGCTCCAACCACCTCTTCGCACATCCTGACGCAACGCTGGCACTGGATGCAGCGGTTGACGTTCATGATGATCACCGGGCTGAGGCGAATGTCCCGGGAGTGGAACACGCGCTTGGGATCGCGGAACTCGCTTCGCCGAGGCCCGTAGGCCATCACCATATCCTGCAGCTCGCACTCGCCGCCCTTGTCGCAGATCGGACAGTCGAGAGGATGGTTGGCAAGCAGCATGTCGAGCATGGAAGAGCGCGTTTCGTCGATCAGCGGCGTGTTCGTCCGCACGACCATACCGTCGGTGACCGCGGTGGCGCAGGACGGCTGCAACCGCCGCAGCCCCTCGATCTCGACCAGGCACATGCGGCACGACGCAAGCGGCGGCAGCCGCTTCAGATAGCAGAAGGTCGGGATATCGATGCCCAGGCGCTGGGCTGCCTGAAGCACCGTCGAGCCAGCCTCAACTTCCAGGGTTTGTGCGTCGATCGTGATCCTAACCATATTTCCTCACAGCCTGTTCTCGGCTCACTCATTAGTGGAAGGGGCACCTCCGCTCCTCGATATGGGCAACGAACTCATCGCGGAAATGCGTAAGCGCGGCCCGCAAGCCCATCGCCGCGCCGTCACCCAAGGCACAAAACGTGTTGCCGAATATGCCCTTGCAGAGCTTCTCCAGTTGCTCCAGGTCGCCCGGGGCACCTTCCCCGGATTCAATACGGCGCAGCACCTTCACGACCCAGTTCAATCCTTCGCGGCACGGCGTGCACTTGCCGCAGGATTCGTGATGGAAGAACTCGATGATCCGGGTGGCGACCTTGACCATGCAGGTCGAGTCGTCGATCACGATCACCCCGGCCGAACCGAGCATCGAGCCGGCGGCGGCGAGCGAATCGAAGTCCATGCCCACGTCGAGACCATCCCCCGCGATGACCGGAGCCGAGACGCCGCCCGGGATCACCGCCTTGATCCGGCGGCCCGGCAGCGGCCCGCCGGCGTGTTCCACCAGTTCGCGTAGCGGTATGCCCATCGGCAGTTCGTAGAGACCGGGTTTGCGAACCTGCCCGCTCACGCAGTAGAGCTTCGGACCTGGGCTCTTGTCCGGACCGATGGCCCGGAACCAGTGCGGCCCGCGCATGACGATATGCGGCACGCAAGCCAGCGTCTCGACATTGTTGATCACGGTCGGGCTGGCATAGAGCCCGGCCACGGCCGGAAACGGCGGCTTCAGTCGCGGCTGCGCCCGCTTGCCCTCGAGCGACTCGAGCATCGCCGTCTCCTCGCCGCAGATATAAGCGCCGGCGCCGCAGTGAATATGGATGGTGAAATTGAAATCCGATCCGAGGACGCCAGCGCCGAGATAGCCCTTCTCGCGAGCCTCGGCGATCGCCTGCTCCAGGCGACGAATGGCCTTCACATATTCGCCGCGAACGTAGACATAAGCGGTTTCGGCCCCGATCGCGTAGGCGCTGACCGCCAGGCCCTCGACGAGTTGGTGCGGGGCGCTCTCCATGATGATCCGGTCCTTGAAGGTTCCCGGCTCGCCCTCGTCGGCGTTGCAACAGAGATATTTCGGCTTGTCGGCGCGCTTCGGCACGAAGCCCCATTTCATCCCCGTCGGAAATCCGGCACCGCCGCGACCACGCAGGTTGGATTGTTTGACAAGATCGACGACTTCGTCAGGCGTGTGCTCGCGCAGCACCTTGGCCAGCGCCTGGTAGCCGCCGCCGGCCTCGTAGGTGGAGAGCAGATGGCCATCCGGAGCATCGATATTCTTGAGGAGGACCGGTTCGAACATCACGCTATTCTCCCGGCGGTGCTGCGTCGGCGAGGCCGGCACCGATCGCTTCGCCCGCCTCCGCCCGCAACCTCGCCAGAAGCGCATCGATCCGCCCGATGTCGAGTTCGCCGTGATAGTCGTCGCCGACCTGCATAACCGGAGCCATCTCGCAGGCGCCGAGGCACTCGACGGTCGAAAGCGTGAACAGCCGGTCGGGAGTGGTATCGCCCTTCCTGATCCCCAGCAGCGCTTCCAGATGCTTCAGCAGCGCATCGGATCCGCAGAGCATGCAGGAGACGTTGTCGCAGAGCTGCAGGTGGAACATCCCGATCGGCTCGGTATGAAAGAGCGTGTAGAAAGTCGCCAGTTCGTAGACCCAGATCCGCTCGACACCGAGAATGTCGGCGACCTCCTCCAAGACCGGGCCGGGCAGGTGACCATGTTCGTTCTGCGCGATGAGCAGGGCGGGCATGATCGCCGAGCGCTGGTCGGGATACCGCGCCGCTGCTTCTTCGATCTTTTCGCGCATGCTCATCGCGTCCAAAACTCCTGCTACTTGTCCACCTCCGCCATCACTGGGTCGAGGCTGCCGAGCACGGCGATCATGTCCGCCAGATAGCGGGCGTTGGTGACCCCGAAGAGCGCCTGAAGGTTGACGAAGGACGGTGCCCGCACCTTCATGCGGAACGGCTTTTCCGATCCGTCGCTGATGATGTAGAAGCCGAGTTCGCCCTTCGGCGCCTCGATCGCCGAGTAGACCTCGCCCTCCGGCACCTTGAAGCCATAGGCCGACAGGTCGAAATGCTGGATCAGCGCCTCCATCGAGCAGTGCACGCGATCCTTGTCCATCGGGAAGGCGATCGTCGGCATGTCGATCTGGAATGGCCCCTCGGGCATCTGTTCGAGACATTGCTCGATGAGCCGGACGCTCTCGCGCATCTCCTCGACCCGGCACTGCCAGCGCGCGTAGCAGTCGCCCTCGTCGCGAGTAATGACGTTGAAGTCGAGCCGATCGTAGATCTCGTAGGGTTCATCGCGGCGGATGTCCCAGTCGACGCCGGAAGCGCGAAGGTTGGGACCGCTGAGACCCAGATCGATGCCGTCCTCGGGGGAGATCACGCCGATCCCCTGGGTGCGGCTCAGAAACACCCGGTTGTCCTCTAGCAGCCGCTCGTAGTCGCGGATCCGGTTCGGGAAGATCTCGCAGAATTCCCTGATCTTCGGGAGGAAACCCTCGGGCAGATCCTCGCGCACACCGCCGACCCGGCAGAAGGAGGTGTGCATTCGCGCGCCGGTGATCATCTCAAGAAGGTCCATGATCATTTCGCGCTCGCGCATGGCGTAAAGCAGCGCAGTCATGGCGCCGAGATCCATCGGCAGCGCGCCGGTGATCAGGAGATGGCCGGAGATCCGCGCCAGTTCGGCCATCATAACGCGGATATATTGGGCGCGGATCGGTGCTTCGATACCCAGGAGCTTCTCCACCGCCAGCGCGAAGGCCAGGTTGTTCGAAGGCGGACAGACATAGTCGAGCCGGTCGGTGAGCGGAAATATCTGCGTATAGGTGAAGCTCTCGGCCAGCTTTTCGGTACCGCGGTGCAGGTAGCCGATATGCGGGTCGACGCGGGCGACATACTCGCCGTCGAGTTCGAGGACGAGCCGCAGCACCCCGTGGGTGCTCGGATGCTGCGGGCCGAGATTGAGGAGCACCTCCTTGGTGTCGAGCGATTCGCCTTGCGGCCTCATGAGCTCAGTGACTTCGGTCATCTCACGTTTCCGGTGTCGAGCGGACTCCTGTTGGAATGTCGTTGGTGACAAGGTCCGGCTGGGTCGGCGGCGGCCCTTCGGCGCCGAACGGATTGAGGTCGTCCTTGTAGCCGCGGAGCGGGAAATCCTTGCGCTGCGGGAAACCTTCGAAGCCTTCCCACATGTAGATGCGGCGCAGGTCTGGGTGTCCCTCGAAGCTGATCCCGTACATGTCCCAGGCCTCGCGCTCATGCCAGTTGGCGGTCCGCCAAACGCCCGTCACCGAGGGGACCCGCGGCGGGTCGCCGAGGCGGCACTTGATCCGGATGCGCCATTTGTTCGGCAGCGAGTAGAGGTGGTAGACCGCCTCGTAGCGCGGTGCCTCGGGGTAATAATCGACACCGCAGATATCCGACAGGAAATCGAACCGCAGCGCCGGATGCTCCTTCAGGAATCGGCAAAGCTCGACGATCCGGTCCGGCGGCGCGGCGAAAGCATGAACTCCATGCGAGACGCGGAGTTCCTCGACTGCCTCTCCAAAACGTTCCGCGATGAGGGTGCTGATGACGGACGCCTCGACGCTCATGATGCGGCGATCCGGTCCAATGGCGTCCCGGCCAGCGCCCTGGACTTTTTAATCTTCTCCTGAAGCAGCAGGAAACCGTGCATCAGCGCCTCGGGCCGCGGCGGGCAGCCGGGCACGTGGACGTCGACCGGCACGAAGGTTTCGGCTCCCTGCACCACCGCATAGGTGTTGTAGACCCCGCCCGAGATGGCGCAGGTGCCCATGGCGATGACCCAGCGCGGCTCCGGCATCTGGTCATAGAGCCGGCGCACCACGGGCGCGAACTTCCGCGTCACGGTGCCGGCGATGATCATCACGTCGGACTGGCGGGGCGACGGCCGGAACACCACGCCGAACCGGTCGAGGTCATAGCGGGCGCACCCCGCCGAGATCATCTCGATGGCGCAGCAGGCAATTCCGAAGGTCTCGGGCCACAGCGCCGATTGGCGACTCCAGTTGATAACGCTCTCGGCCGTGGTGAACAGCACGCTGTCGCGGAACGCATTGTTTACGCCTCCCATTCCAGCGCCCCTTTCAGCCAGGCGTAGGCGAAACCCACGAGAAGCAGCGATATGAACACGAACATCTCGATAAAGCCGACCAGTCCGATCTCCTTCAGGACGACGGCCCAGGGAAACAGGAACATCGTCTCGACATCGAAGACGACCAGCAGGATCGCGAGAATATAGAACTGCACCCTGAAACGGCCCCCGGCAGCCTCGCCGGCCGGATCCATGCCGCACTCATAGGGCATGTTCTTTTCGGGGTAGGGATTGGACGGGCGCAGCAGCGATGAGACAAACAGAGTCGCCCCGACCACCAGAACAACTCCGGCGATCATGACAAGAACCGGCAAGAATTCGATCGCAGTCATATCGCAGCGCCCCGTCCAACGAGGGCTTTCCTCGGTCCCAACCCTTCTTCGGGTCGGTAACGCGGGTGCCCTGAAAAGCGAATTGGGCAATTCTTTCTTGAACTTGCAGTCTATTCCGTCGAGCGGACCATTGCAAATAAATCAACCGCCAAACGCCGACTGTTGAGCAAGCCTCAGAAACCACGCCGGAAACAGGCCGATTCCGATGGTGCCGGCGGCGGTGCAGAAGAGTGTGGCGCGGACCAAGGGCGTCAGCGCCGGTTCGAACGCCCTCTCCGGCTCGCGCATGTAGATCACCATGACGATGCGGATGTAGAAATAGGCGGCGACGGCGCTCAGCAGCACCGCGATCACCGCCAGCACGACGAAACCTTGCTCGACGAGCGCGACCAGCACGTAGAATTTGGCGAAGAACCCGGCCGTCGGCGGGATGCCGGCGAGCGAAAACAGATAGATGAGCATCAGAAGCGCCAGTCCCGGATGCGACTTGGCGAAGCCGGCATAGTCTTCGATGACCTCGCCGGAGAAATCGCCATTCCGCATCATGATGACGGCGCCGAAAATGCCGAGATTCATGAAGGCGTAGATCAGCAGATAGAGCATCACGCTGGCGACCCCGTCCGCCCCGCCGGCCACCACGCCGAAGGTGGCAAACCCCGCATGGGCGATACTGGAATAGGCGAGCAACCGCTTGATATTATCCTGCACCAGCGCCACGAAACTGCCGAGTGCCATCGTCACCACCGCAATGACGGCGACGATGATCCACACGTCGGAGGCTGCAACCAGCGGGTTCAGGAACACCCGGAGGATCACCGCGAATCCTGCCGCCTTCGGACCTACCGACATGAAGGCGGTGATCGTCGTCGGCGCTCCTTCATAGACGTCCGGCACCCACATGTGGAACGGCACCGCGCCGACCTTGAAGACCAGCCCCGCGACGATGAACACCACCGCCAGCAGCAATCCCGGATCCAGCGGATCGCCGCTCACCGCCGCGGCCATCGCATCCAGTTGCGTCGTGCCAGTGAGGCCGTAGACCAGGGAAACGCCGTAAAGGAAGATCCCCGTCGAGACCGCGCCAAGGATCACGTATTTCAGCGCCGCCTCGTTCGAGCGCCGCTCATGCCGGAGGAAGCCGGTCAGCACATAGGTGCAGAGCACCATCAGTTCGAGGCCCACATAGATCGACAGGAGATCGGTCGCCGAGGCCATGATCATCATGCCCGAGAGCGCGAAGAGCAGCATCACATAGTATTCGCTGCTGCCGATCCCCTCGATATCGGCATACTTCCGCGAAAGAAGGAACGTCAGCACCGTGGCCAGGTAGAAGACGAACTTGAAGAAGACCGCGAAGCGGTCGGCAACGAACATGCCCGAATAGGCCGGCCTCACCTCGCCCGCCAGCATGAGCGTCGCCAGGGCGGCAATCAGCACGATCGCGACGGAAGCCGAGACGAGCAAATGTTCCTGCCCGGCCCGCATCAATTGTCCGAGGATCAGCAGGATACAGGCGCCGGTGATCACAATGATCTCGGGCAGGCTTGCCAGCACCCACTGGAGGAGCACGGCGCCAGTCATTGTCCGCTCCCCTTGCCGTGCACCTCAGTCAGCAAATTCTTCACCGAGACGTCGATGACGTCGAGGAAGGGTTTCGGATAGAACCCGACCCAGAGCACGAAAACCGCCAGCGGCAGGATCGCCGCCATCTCGCGGGCGTTCACGTCGCGGATCTCGTACCGCGCGCCGACGCTCGCCGGACCGAGTGCGACCTTGCGATACATGCCAAGCAGATAGGCTGCACTCAGCAATGCCCCCAGAACGGCCGCCGTACCGACGGCCATATTGGCGGCAAACCCGCCCGACAGCACCAGCAGCTCGCCGACGAACGAATTGGTGCCCGGCAGCGCCATCGATGACAGGGTGAACAGAGCGAGAAACCCGGTATAGACCGGCGCCACCTTCATCAGCCCGCCATAGTCGGCAATACTACGCGTATGGGTCCGCTCGTAGATCACGCCGACGAACAGGAACAGCGCGCCCGTCGTCACGCCATGATTGAACATCTGCAGGATGCCGCCTTCGAGGCCGCGGAGATTGAGCGCGAATATCCCCATCGTCACGAAGCCCATGTGGCTTATGCTGGAATAGGCCACCAGCTTTTTCAGATCGTCCTGCGCCAGGGCGAGCAAGCCGCCATAGACGATGGCGAGTGCCGAAAGCGCCAGCATCAACGTCGAATAATAGACCGACGCCTCCGGCAGCATCGGCAGCGAGAACCGCAGGAACCCGTAGGCGCCCATCTTCAGGAGCACGCCGGCGAGGATGATGCTGCCCGCCGTCGGCGCCTGGACGTGGGCGTCCGGCAGCCAGGTATGGACCGGGACCATCGGCACCTTGACCGCGAAGGCGATCAGGAAGGCGAAGAACAGCCAGGACTGGACATCGAATGGCAAATCCTGCGCGGTCAACGCTAGGATGTCGAAGGTCTCGCCGCCGTGGAAATAGAGTACGATGACGCCGATCAGGAACACGAGGCTGCCGGCGAGCGTGTAGAGGAAGAACTTGAAGGCCGCATAGACCCGGCCCGCGCCGCCCCAGACGCCGATGATCAGATACATCGGGATCAGCATCGCTTCCCAGCAGACATAGAACAGGAACAGGTCGAGCGCGCAGAACACCCCGAGCATCAGCGCCTGCATGGAAAGCAGGCTGATCATGAATTCCTTGACCTTGCGGTCGATCGCCACCCACGAGGCAAGTACGCAGATCCAGCCGAGCAGCGCGGTCAGGAATACGAAGAGCGCGCTGATGCCGTCGACGCCGAGCGTATAAGTGATGCCGATCGCCGGCACCCAGGGGTGCTTTTCGGTGAACTGCATCTCGTGGGTCGTCGTGTCGAAGGCGGCCAGCATCGCAACCGCGAGCACGAGGTCGACCACGGTGAAACCGAGCGCTGTCCAACGCACCGCGTCGTCATTGCACAGACACATCAACACCGCCGCCCCGGCAACGGGCAGGAAGACGATGAGGCTGAGCAGCGGGATCGTCATCGCACCCCCTATTGCCACACGACCGCGAACACGGCGATTGCCGCGATCAGACCGGCAATCATCGCCAGAGCATAATGGGTCACGACGCCGGTCTGCAGCCGCCGCAGCACCCCGCCGCCGTCGAGGATCGAACGTGCAACGCCGTTTACGGCGCCATCGACGCCATGGAGGTCGAGCCGGAGCCCCGCTCGCGCGGAACCATGCAGGAAGGGCAGAACCGCAGTTTCCGACACGTCGCTGACTGCCTTCTCGTAGCGCGCCAGCGGTCGCTCGGCGAACCACATGAAGGCACGCGCGCCCTTGCGGTAGAACCAGTCGGTGTCGATGCTGACGGTGTTCTCCGGGTCGAGCGCCTTGAGGAAAATCACGAAGCCGAGGGCTGTGAGCATCAGCACGCCGAGGCTCTCGGTGATGTGGGCGCCCGTATAGGGTTCGAAGTCGATCGGATAGGGGAGAAGCGCGTAGAGCGGCCCTGGGAAGAGCCCGATCGCAACGCAAAGCGTCGCCGCCATGGCCATCGCGACCAGCATGTTGCCGGGCGGTTCCCGCGCCTCCAGCCCCCGGTCCGTGCCGAAGAACATGTAGTAAGGGAGCTTGAGCCCGGTGTGCAGGAACGTCCCCGACGACGCCATCGTCAGCGCCAGCATCACCAGCGCGCGGTGATCCTGGCCGGCGGCGGCGACCACCATCGATTTGGTGACGAAGCCCGAGAAGAACGGAAATGCCGAGATCGCGAAGGCGCCGATCATGTAGAGCGCCACGGTGACCGGCATGGTCCGGTATAGCCCGCCGAGCTCGGTGAGCTTGCGCCGCCCGGTGACGTAGATCACCGCCCCCGCTCCCATGAACAGCAGCGCCTTGTAGAGGATATGGGCGAAGGCATGGCTGGTGGCGCCGTTCACGGCCAGTTCGCTGCCGATGCCGACGCCCGCCACCATGTAGCCCACCTGGCTGACGATGTGATAGGCGAGCAGCCGCCGACAGTCGTTCTCCAGCACCGCGTAGACGACGCCGTAAAGCGCCATCGCGGTACCGAGCCAGACCAGAAGCTCGGTTCCCGGATAAGCCCGCGCCAGCACGTAAACGGCCGTCTTGGTGGTGAAGGCGCTCATGAACACCGCCCCGGTGACGGTCGCTTCCGGATAGGCATCGGTCAGCCACGCATTGAGCGGCGGCACGGCGGCATTGAGCATGAAGCCGGCAAGGATCAGATAGACGCCAGGCCCCATCCCCGCTTCGATCGGTCCGAAGAGAAGCGAGCCGCTGGCAAGCCCGTGAAGGACGATGCCGCCGAGCAGGACGACGCCGCCGGTAACATGCACCATGAGGTAGCGGAAAGCGGCGCGGATCGCCTTCTCGCCTCCCTGAGCGAACACCAGATAGGCAGAGGCAAACGCCATGCCCTCCCAGAACAGGTACAAGGTCAGGTAGTCGCCGGCGAACACGACGCCAAGCGCGCTGCCGACATAGACGAACGCCGCCACATGTTGGCCGGCCTCGGTCAGGTGCAGCGCATAGACCATGCCGATCAGCGCCATAAGGGTGAAGACGGTGGCAAAGACGATGCTCAGCTTGTCGACCTTGGCGATGAGAATGTCCTGGCCGATGAACTGCGCCGCGCCGTAGCTTCCCGGCTGCATGGCGAGCACGGCGAGGATCGCCAGTACGGGGATCAACAGCAGATAGGCCTTGCGGATCGATCCATTGAGAAAGGGGATCGGCACCGCGCCGAGAATGAACAGCAGGGCGGGATGGACGAACTCAGTCATAGTAGTCCTCGCGCCGCATGAGCCCGCCCTGATGGCCGAGGAACTTGGAAACGAAAATCAACAGCACGCAGGAAACGAAGCCATAGACGGCCGACCAGCCAGGCAGGCGCTCCCACAGATATTCGGCATGTTCGCGGGGAACGACAAAGTCGGCGAGGACGATCAGGACGAGCACCAGATAGAACAGCCGGCGCCGCTGCCTTGCATGGGCTTCGTCGCCAAAGAAATCGACGATTCTCTTGATCATCGGACCACTCCTTCCGCCAGAGCGAGGAAATAGCCGGGGAAGATGCCCATCAACACCGAGAGGATGGCGGTCGCGACCAGCGGCACCGTCACCAGCGGAATTTCCCGGACCGTCGCCTGGCCTTCCGGCGCCCCCGCCCCGAAAAACGCGACATAGCTGACCGGCAGGAAATAGGCGGCATTCAGGACCGAGCTCGCAAGCAGCACGATCAGGAACGCCATCTCCCCCGCCTGGACCGAACCCAGCGTCAGATACCACTTGCTGACGAAGCCGGCGGTCGGCGGCACGCCGATCATGCTCAGCGAGGCGACGAAGAACGCCCCCATCGTCCAGGGGAGCCTACGGCCGATGCCGGCCATATCGCTGATGTTGCGCTTGCCGGAGGCGCAATAGATCGACCCGGCGCAGAAGAACAGCGTGATCTTGGAGAAGGCGTGCGCCGCGATGTGAATGATCCCGCCGACCATCGCGACCGGCGAGAGCAGAACCGCGCCCAACACCACATAGGAGAGCTGGCTGACCGTCGAATAGGCGAGCCGCGCCTTCAGGTCGTCCCGGGTCAGCGCATAAATCGACGCCATCAGGATCGTGAAGGAGACCAGATAGGCCGTGGCGATGCCGAGCCCCAGACCGCCCATCAGCCCGGGACCGAAGACGTGAAACACCACCCTGAGCACGCAGAACACGCCCATCTTGACGACCGCTACCGCATGCAGCAGCGCGCTGACCGGTGTCGGCGCCACCATCGCGGCAGGCAGCCAGGCATGCATCGGCATCACCGCGGCCTTGGCGAAGCCGAAGAGATAACAGAAATAGACGACCGCCAGCAGTGCCGGCGAGGCATTGGCCTGCGTCAGCAGCCCTCCGGGCATAAAGTCGAGCGAGCCGGCGATGTGATAGGTCAGCGCCAGCGCCGCGAGGAGCACGCTCTTCGACGCGCCCATCAGATAGACGAGGTATTTGCGGCTGCCCCTCCACCCCTCCTCATCCTCGTGGTGGTAGACCAGCGGATAGGTGACGAGGCTCAGCGCCTCGTAGAAGATCACCAGCGTGAACAGATTGGCGGCAAAGGCGCCGCCGACGGCCGCCGCGAGGCTGGTGGCGAAGCAGGCGAAGAAGCGGGTCTGCGCATGCTCCTTCAAATGCCGCATGTAGCCGATGGAATAGATCGCCGCCACGATCCACAGCAGCGACGAGACGGTGGCAAACACCATGCCGAGCGCATCGACCCTAAAAGCGAGGTCGATCCCCGGCAGGACCTCGAACAGCCGCAACTCGACTGTGCCGCCCGAAAGCACCGTCGGCGCCATCGAGGCGACGATCGCGAACATGACGATCGCGGCGAGCGGCGAGACGAGATCGCGCAATTTTTCGCGCTTGTTGAGAAGGAGAACTGCAAGGGCCGCCAGGCCCGCGACGGCGACGGCAAGGAGGGGCCGGATGGAGATCACCGGGTCCAAGCCGCTATCCTTTCATCACGGTCACGTCGTCGACCTTGAGGGTGGACTTGTTCCGCACGAGGGCAACCACGATGCCAAGCGCAACGGCAACTTCCGCGGCCGTGATTGCGATCACGAAGATCGCGAAGATCTGGCCGCGGAAATCGGCGTAGTAGCGCCCGAAAGCGATAAAATTGATATTGACCGAGTTGAGCAGCAGCTCCAGCGACATCAGCACGACGAGAATATTTCGCCTCAGCAGCACGCCCGCCGCCCCGATCACGAACAGGGCCACGCCCAGCGAGATATGCCACCAGAGCGGCACCATCAGCCCGACTCCTTTCGCGCCAGCACAATGGCGCCGACGAGCGCTGCGAGCAGGATGACGGAGGCGACCTCAAACGGCAGGAGATAGTCGGCGAAAAGCGTCGTGCTGAGCTCTCTGATCTGGTCGCCGCCCCCCATGGCGGCAGGCTCGGTCGCCGAAAAGCGGTCGCTCGACAGCACCAGCACGAGCATCTCTGCCCCGAGGAGGACGAGCAGCACCAGCGCCGGCAGGTTGCCGCCCGGCAAGAACCGCTGCAGCACCGCTTCGCGCACGTCGATCATCATGATCACGAAGAGGAACAGCACCATGATCGCGCCGACATAGACGAAGATCTGGACGACGGCGAGCAAGGGCGCCTCGAGCAGCACGAAGACGGCCGAAATCTGCAGGAAGCAGGCCATCAGGGCCAAGGCGCTGTGGACCGGATTGCGCGCCAGCACCACGATCAGGGCGGTGATCACAGCTACCGCGGCGAACAGAAGAAAGAACCCCTGATCCATCGACGCCGACCCTCCCACGCGAACTGTTACTCGGCGCGAGACGGCCAGATGTGAGGTAGCGCCGCACTTCAGATGCGTTCACAAATTGTGCCCTAGTCTCGGATTTTTCACAAGAATGATTGTCGCCGGAAGGAAGCGCGGTGCTGGCCCGAGCAGAAAGCAGCAATACGCCCTAAAGGTGTGCCACAGATTTTGGCACGCCCTTCGTGTTCTCAGTTCCGATCGTAGGCGGAAACCACTTACGGCAGGAGGGTAGTGGTCGTCCAGGCCGGACCGCTGCGCTCTTCCTGCTTGAGCGTCGAAGAGCCGAAGTTGTAGCGCAATCCCGTTGTCAGCGTGTGGCTATTTTCCGGTTCGAAATCGATGCCACCGCTTTCCAGGCTTGCTCGGTCGAAGCGGTATCCAGCGAACACCGTGATGGGCATGAACTCCGGACGGTAGTTGCCGATGATCGAGGCTGTCGTCAGATCAAGCTTCGCATCGGCAACGTCGAAGTCGAAGTTGTGAAGCCCGACTTCGCCGTCGATCCGCATGTTGTCGGTAAGATACAGTCGTGCGCCGATCTTTCCGAAATAATGGTCGGCATCGAGGCCAACGATTTCAGACTTGCCGTAACCCAGTTGAGTGTATGCGGTACCCACGGCATCGAAGTAGGCAGCTTCGATGCCACCGGAATTGTCGGTGACATCGTCGCTTCCTCCTGCCAGCCCCGACGCAAAACCGGTCCCGAGCCGCGAGCTTTGAAAGAATGCGCCCAATGCATAGTCCTGGGTTGGGCGATAGTAGACGTGCGCTGCCCCATAGGCGTTGTCATAGTCGGCGTCATCGACGTAAGTCTGGCCATATCCACCGTCAGCCTGGAGGTTCAGGCCGGAGCCGGCGTCGAAATTGACTGCGCCGCGGAGAGCCCAGCCCTTGCTGTCCAAATCGGAGTCTGACGTCTTTCCGGCGTGAAGCTCGCCCTCGACGTAGCCGACCACGGGACTTGCTACAGCAGATGAGGCTTCTTCATACGACGCGCCACTGTCGGCAAATCCACCAACCAGCGGCCCATCCATGTCGGCAGCTTCAGCACTCATTGCTGAAATCAAGATCGCAGTCGTTGCGAAGAGGGCTTGTTTCATGACGATATTCCTAGAGAGAGAATATCAGCACCCTATCCACTCTTGGTTAACCATAACTTTAAGTCTCCACTCTGCACTGCGCGACACAACCATGGATAAGCATCGTCTAAATCACCCGGCAGGTTCCGAGACCCTCGCAACGGAGAGCTGAGGGGAGCCGGCGGCGACGACCTTGGGGATCGCTTGCGTCGACCCTGCCGGAGCCCCGGCGATCAGCCTTCCAGCCAATTGAGCTCTTCCGGACTGAGCGTGATCTCAGTGGCGGAGAGGCTGTCTTCCAGCTCCGCCACGGTCCGCGGACCGATCAGCGGAATGACGGGAAACGGTTGGGCGATGACATAGGCGAGCGCGATATGAATCGGGCTGCAGCCGCGCTTCTTGGCGAGTTCGATGGCGCGGTCGCGGCGTCGGAAATTGCGGTCGGAATACCAGACCCGGACGATTTCCTCATCGTCATGTTTGCCGCGCCCTGCCCTGTCGGTGAAAAAGCCCCTTCCCTGGCTAGACCAGGCGAAGTTGGGAATCTGCCGCTTCTTCAGCCAGTCTTTCCAGCGGTCGTCGGACGCCGCGACGCAGCCGGGCCAGATGGGATCGAGCATCTCCGCCAGCGAGAAGTTGTTGGAAAGAGCGGCCGGGGCGGTCTTGCCGTTTTTCTCGGCATAGACGATGGCCTCGTCCATGCGTTCGCGTGTCCAGTTCGACCCACCGAAAATACCCCGGATCCGCCCGCGCCGGACCTCGTCGTCCATGGCATCGACGAATTCGCCGACCGGGATTTCCGGATTGTCGCGGTGCATGAAGTAGATATCGACATAATCGGTTTTCAGCCGCTCCAGCGACTGATCCAATTGTCTGGCAATGACGTCCGGATAGCAGAGTGGCGAATGGGCGCCCTTGCCGATCAAGACGATGTCCTCGCGGTTGACCCTGCGGCTCGTATGCCAGTCGCCGAAAATGCTCTCGGTCTTTCCGGCACGATAGACAAACGCGGTATCGAACACGTTTCCTCCTGCCTCGTAGAAGGCATCGAGCGTCAGCGAGGCGGAGGCGAAACTCGGGAAGAACTCGAAGCCCAGCGAAACGGTGGAGACCGGCTTGGCCACGCCGGCAATCCGCCGCTTGGGCAGGCTCTTGCCGGCGACGACAGGGGCGCCCGCGATGTTGACGGTCCGCCTCGCGGCCGTCTCGATCGCGTATTCGAGACCGACAGATGCGCGCCAGCGGTCGAGGACGCGCAGATTGGCGAGGGTATCTTCCGCATTCATGCCGGGGAAGGTGAACTCGGTGCGGCCGGAACGGATCGCCTCGCCGACCGCATCGACCTCGAACGAATAGAGATGGCGCTTCTCCTCGACCTCGATGGTGCGCTGTCCATCGCCCCTGATGATTTCGATGCGCCCTACCCCGCCTTCCGTGCCGGAGGCGAACCAGAAATCCTTCACTTCGATGCGGCCCTTCGAGCCGATGATACGCAGCACGTTGTCCTGCTCAGCCATGATCGAGCAGGACACCTCCGCGACGATGTCGTTCGGGAACTTGAGAACCGCCGAGGCCCACTCGTCGACGCCGGACGGCCCCAGGCGGGCAGCTCCGGACACCGACAGCGGTTCGAGGAACGGCTTTTGCTCCACAGCACCGGCGAGCATGCGCACCATCGAGACCGGATATCCGCCGACATCAAGAATGCCGCCGCCGGCGAGGTCATTGGCAAAGAGGCGGTGTTCAGCACGATAATGGCCCATATCGAAGCCGAAACTGGAGCGGATGATCCGCACGTCGCCGATGGTCCCTTCCCGCACCAGTTTTACGAGACGGCCAGTCTGCGGATGAAACCTGTACATATAGGCTTCGCCGGCGAAGACACGGGCCTTTGCCGCCTCATGGAAGATCGACTGTGCCTCGAAGGCTGAAAGCGCCATCGGCTTTTCGACCAGCACGTGCTTGCCGGCGCGCACCGCCTTGATCGCCCATTCGGCATGGCCGGGATGCGGGGTGGCGATGTAGACCGCGTCGATCTCCGGATCCCCGAGAAGCGTGTCGTAACCTTCGACGATCCGCGCCCCCGGAAAACCCTCGCCAAGGCCCCGCTTGTCGGGATTGCGGGTGGCGATGGCCGCAAGCCATCCTGTAGCAGAATGAGCGACACCTTGAGCGAATGTCCGCGCAATGGTGCCGGGGCCGATGATACCCCATCGGATCGGTTGTTCTGAGGTCATGGGATATCCTTTTCGATCAGTCTTGGACGTGATGGGTTGATCAGTTCAAACGATTGCCATCGGCATCGAACGGAAGCAGCGTCTGGCGGAAAGGCCGGCGGGTTGCTGATGGGGACAGCGACGAGAGGCGCGGGAAATGCTGGAAGCACATTGAAACCCCTGCCTTTTCAATTGTAGTTCTTCAGCGGATATGGGGCACATTACCGCTGGGCGAAAATCTGTCTCGTACGAAGGGAATGTGGATTTGGCGGAAAGTAAGATTGTCGAACGAGCGGTCTACCAGCCGGGTGCCTGCGGCATCGAGGGCATGCCGACCCGGATGCATTTCTTCCACGCCCATCCCCCGACCATGCCGCGCGCCCATTGGCATGCACAGGTCGAAGTAAACTACGTGATGCGAGGCTCGGTGCATTATCGCATGGCCGGCCATGATCTCCGGCTCGGCGCCGGTCAGATGTGCATCTTCTGGGGCGGACAACCGCACAGGATGGACGAATCCTCCGACGACTCAATCTATGCCGGCGCTCATCTTCCGCTGGTGCATTTTTTCCGCATGCGGCTGCCGCCGGCAATCTCGGCAATGCTCATGGGCGGCGCTACCATGCTGACGTCCGAGACGGATTGTGCCGACGACCGGAACTTTCCGCGCTGGCGCAGCTGGGCAAGTTCCGGAGACGAAGCGAAGGCCCAGCACGCCGTAGAAGAACTGCTGCTGCGCGTCGAGCGCATGTTCATGGAGCCTTACACGATCGTTTCGACCGACATGGAATGCAAGGCCGAGAGCGTTTCGATCTCGCCCTCGTTCGGTGTCGTGCGCATGTGTGATTTCATTGCTGCGAACTTTCTCGAGGAGATCGATGCGGTCGATATCGCCGCGGCAGCAGGATTGCATCCGAAATACGCCATGAACCTGTTTCGCAAGTCGACCGGCATGACGCTGATCAAATACGTGACCCTGCTGCGTCTTTCGCGGGCGCAGGCCATGCTGATCAACGGCGACGACAGCGTTCTGCAGGTGGCGATGGATAGCGGCTTCGGGTCGGTCAGCGCCTTCAACAAGGCCTTCCGCCAGATCGCCGGCATGCCGCCTTCGGATTTCCGGCGCGACGTTCGCACCGCGGCTAGGTGAGCGTTAGGCAGCGGCCTTGCCTGCACGAGAACCCGGTCAGACAGACCAGGCATCGCATGAAATCTTTGGAAGATAGTAGGCCTGGAGGGCCGCGCCGGCCGCGCAAGGAATCGAAACAGCCTTGACGCCCACGGAGCCTGTCACTCAGACACTGCCCTCATGAACTTTCTGCCCACGTCGCTGAGGTGGACGCGATGAATGTACCTGCTGCCAATTTGCACCCCGCCACCGTGAGCAAAACGGGGCGTGCTCTCGACGGCATAGAACATTGGAAATAGCCAACCACCGAGGAAACGGCGCTTCAATTCCTCGAGGCATATCCTCCTATTTGAGAGCTGACAGCTTCGAAGACTTCATGGGCAATTCGAACATAGATCCGCCTGACACGTTTCCAGCGACGGTTTCGATAACTGGCCAGAGCGCAATGAGCCGCTCGGCCTGCTTTAATACGGTGGATTTGTAGAGGCCGGCCGACAGAAACATTCCGACGATCTTGGAGCTTTGAAAAGCCTGCTTCTCAGCGCGATTTCGCGTGATTCGACGGTCCCCGGAGATAAACACCCACCCGCCTTGCTTCGACAACTCACCTATCAGGTCCACGTCCTTGATGTTCGCCTAAAACTTGTCCCTCAAGGCAACGATCTCGTGTTCATCACCCATCAGCGCCTGAAGGCCCCGGGCAAGCCGCGGTGAAAGATTGTGGTCGAACAAAACCTTCACGCCGCCAGAGATTCCTCAAACGCTACCGCGTCTCGGACGATCGCAAGAGGGACCTCAAATAGCTTCGCGACGGCTTTGTCCGATCCCTCCGCCTTCACGGCTTGGGCGAGTGCCACAGTTGGGACGTTGTATTCTGCGGTGGTCGGCTGACCAAAGACAAGTTCGGGATCGATTATGATCGATGACTTGCCCTTATAAGGGCGCCATCTGCTTACAGCATCATTATCGATATCGAGATCCTTGAAAGTACGCTCGATAGCCAACTTTATCGTGTACTGCTTCTTCTTCAGGTCGAGAAGATTTTCGTCGCCGCCTGTGTTCGCGCTCTCAAGAAAAATCGTCTTGCCGTCAGTCTGAAATCGGCGGGTCGAGAATGGCCGATCGTCATTCACACAGTCCCGCGCATAAGCCAGGCAATGCCGAATCGTCTTCAGACCGAGGCCAGCTTCGAGAAAAGCGCCAACAAAACGTAGTTCGATCAGGTCGCGAAACCCAAGTTCGACGTCGCCGTCATCAGGCGGCAGTTGTGACTGCCACAGCGGCTCCACATGATGGGTTTGACCCTCATGGGTGTAATCGTATCCGCCGAGCCACCTACGAATGCTACGGACGGGAATATTCAGCAAACGCGCGGCGTCGGCGGCTGTATAGAAGCCGATCCCTACCCTTGCTGACCTCTCGTTCTCGATCATTGTAGCTGTGCTTTCTGAGGCGTATGCGCGTCGGCATTATCGTTTTGGATAGTTCTCCGTCAAAGGAATTTTTTCGTGTGCGCGCCCGTTGCCCCAATTGGCGCGCATAGGGCAACATTTCCAGAGATTTTCGTCTAAATTATTGAATCTTAATGGTGGGCCCGGAGGGACTCGAACCCCCAACCAAGCGGTTATGAGGCGCGGGAACACATAGGGCCGATAGTGCCCATGGTCACCATACGGTTCGAACCCGCTGAAATCGTTGCGTTCGACGGCGTCCGGCGCTTTCCTGGTCCCGACGCCGGAAACCCCTCCGGCCGCCACTTCGTTGACCAACCGTTGACCCGATCAGGAGTGCCGCCATGACCAGACCACGCGCATTGGACGCCGAGCGGATCAAGAAGCTTCGCCCGAGAAAGGGCCACGATCGCGACGAGTATGCGGACGGCAAGACCCCGAACCTGTTCCTCCGGGTCGGCCGACGGCACAAGGTGTTCGAGCTGATCGTCCGGTGTCCCGGGGCGCGCGATCCCACCCGCCTCAGGATCGGGACGTTTCCGAAAACGACGCTGGACCGCGCCCGCGAGGTCGCGGCCGACTGGAACCAGCTGCTCGAGCTCGGGCTGGACCCGAGGCAGGAGACCAAGCGGCGCGAGCGGGAGGCGGCCGTGGACGAGCGGAGGACTTTCCGGTCGGTGATGGAGGACTACATCGCCTGGCTGCCCAACCGGAAACGCAACCGCCACGCCGCCGCGGACGCCGCGGCCCTCAGCGCGGAATTCCTCGATCCGGACCGCAACGGCTGGATCGACAAAGCGATAGCGGACGTCACGAAAGCCGACGTGGGCTCGCTGATCGAAAACATCCGCGGCAGGGGCGTTCCCGGCCGGGCGCTGGAGGCCCTTGGCCTGATAAAGGGGTTCTTCGTCTGGGCTAACGGCCCGGCCCGGTACCAAGGCTACGGCCTGACGAGCAACCCCGTCGCCGATGTCACTCCGGATGTGATGCAGCTGGAACGGGGGGTGCGAGAGAGGACACTCGACGTGGCCGAGCTGCGGGCGTACTGGAGGGCGTCTTTGGCGATGTCCTATCCGGACGGGCCGCTGTACAGGCTGGTCCTGCTGGCGGGGGGACGGCGCAGGGACGAGGCCGAGGGCGTCCGCTGGTCGGAAATCGACATCGAGAAAAGGCTCTGGACCATCCCGAAGGAACGCGTGAAGCACGGGGACGACCTCCTCGACCTGTATGTCGTCCTTACCGACGAGGCGATCGCGTTGCTGGAGGAACTGCGGCGGGGCCAGCCGGAGGGCTGGGGAGACTGCATTTTCAGCGTGACGAACGGCCAGAGCCCCTACACCGGGTACGACATGGACGACTTCCGCGCGCGCGTGGAGGAGGAGTACCGCAAACTCCGGCCCGGATCGGCGATGGACGGTTGGTGGCTGCACGACCTGCGTCGGGTGGTCCGCACGGGAATGTCGCAGCTGGGCGTTCCACCGGAGATCGCGGACTATGTCATCGGGCACCGGAAAAAGAAGGACTACAACCAGGACCGTTTCATCCCGCAGTGCCGGAAGGCGATGCGGCAATTCACCGACAGGCTGTTCCGGGTGATCGACGGTTCCGCCGCCGGCTTCCATGCGGACGATCCGGACAACGCCGAGTAGGCGAGCGCGCGACGGGAGGCCGACATGGCGAGCCGCAGGGATGCCCACGTAATTTCCAGGGAAGAGCTGTACGAACTGGCCTGGTCCCTTTCGGCCGGAAGGGCGGGACTCCTGTTGCGGGTCTCGGACGTCTCCTTCGCCCGAATCTGCGACGCGCTCGAGATACCCCACCCAGGCCGCGGCTACTGGGCCAAGAGCCCGGCGGAGCGCGCCCGCCTGAAGCCGGCGCTGCCGCCGCCGTCACCCGGAGTGAAGGATGGCTGGAAGCCAGGAGACCCGACAGAGCACGCGCACTTCACGCGATGGAATCCGCAGCCGCAGGGACCTCCGACGTTCGCGGATTTCCAGGACAGCAGACGCCTTCACGAGCTCGTCAAACCCGCCGCGAAGGCGTTGCGGCGCGCCGAACCCGGCGTCGACGGATACTATCTGAAGCCGCGCATAAGAAGGGGGCTGGTCGACATGGCCTGCTCGAAGGACGGCCTCGAGAAGTGCCTGCGGTTCACGAGCGACCTGTTCAAGCGGCTGGAATCACCGGAGAACGGCCACCACGTCTCGATCGCGCCGGCGATCAGGGGGTTCGTCCGGACACCGATCGACACCGCCGAAGTCGGGGCAGCGCGAGGCAAGGGCGTTTTCCCGTCGTGGTCCCCGCTCCGTCCGACCGTCGTCTCCGTTTTCGGCGTGCCGATCGGTCTAGCCGTCGTGGAGACGAGCAGGCCGGCGCGAATGCGGTACGTCGGCGGCGGCCGCTATGTCCCCGACGACGGTCGCGAGGACGACTACGTCCCACCGACCTGGGTCGAGACCCGGAACGTTCCCACCGGGCTGCTGAAGCTGGTGGCCTACAGTCCGTATTACGGGCTTCCGTGGCAGCGGCAATGGACGGAAACGCCGGGCAAGCTTTTTTCGTTGTCGCTCGACACGATCGTCAGGGGATTGGAGGCAGGGGCGCACGAGCTCTTCCTCGCGCTCGACAAGGCGGGCGTCCCGCCCGGATAGACGCCGGCTCCGCGCGGCGTCAACCGCGGTTGGCCAGCCACTCGAGGACCTCGAAAACCCGGAAACCCTTGCGGCCGTTCGGGTCGTCCGTCAGCGGAAGGTATTCCGGAAACGTCTCCCTCTCGACCATCCGCTTGATCGTGCTCCTGGACAGGGAGGTGATTTCGCAAGTCTCCTCCATGCTGAAGAAGCCGCGCGGGTCCCTCGCTCTCAACCGTCGTTTGTCCGGCACCCGCCGGCGCGAACGTTTCCCGCCTGCCATCCGACGTTCCCTTTCTTCGTTTCGCGACTTCCGTCGGCCTTCGATATGCTACCGCCGGAGCCTCCGGGCCGCGGCCGTGGATTGCCCGCCATGACGAACCCGTGCCGGTGCCGCGCTTCTATCGCCCTGGCGCTGGCCGAGGAGGCAAGGGCCGAACCGAATCCCGCGATCCGCCGTCGGCGGACGCGATCCTTTCCGGTGCGGTCCGGTCTATCCCGGGCCAGCGCCCGCCTGTGCTTCAGCGGGCAAGGAGTCGGGTCGACACGGTCCGGAAGAGAGCCGACTCGACCGTGTACGCCCGAAAACCAGCGCGCCGCTGTCGCTGCCGATAAAACGAAAGCGGCTCGCTCGGCCCTATACGCCAGTCCCGCCATCGTCCGGCTCCAACCGGGCCGACCTGGGCAAGGGAAATGCCGGTGCCCAGCGGCAGATTGAAACTGACCGCCTACAGCCCTCTGCTCGACGTCACCTGGTCGCGCGAATGGGTGGAAACGCCCGGGAGCCCGCTCGACGAGCGGCTCGAAACGATCGTGGCGGCAATCGAAAGCGGCGCGCTCGAGCTACTCGCAGGCTCGAGCGCGACGGGCGGTACGGGCCCTAGCCAGCAGGCAAGGTCCGGGGACCAGCCCGCGCCGACTGCGGGGGCCGCCGCGCGCCTGGCCGCGGTTCAGCTTCCAGGGTTGCACGGGCCGGCATCGGATAAGCCCGCGTTGCCGGCGGGGGCCACCGCGCGCCTCCTCGCGCTTCAGCTTCCAGGCGTGGACTTCGGGAATTGGGAAGCCGATCCGCCCGCTGGTTAGATCGACCGCCACCACGAATTCTCCTCTGCACCGCATCCGGTGGATCGTCCACCTAGACAGTGTGAGCAACTCGCAAACCTGCTTGAGCGTGTATAGTCCCGTCGGAAATTCCATGGCGCGACCTCCTTGTCGTCGGCTTCCCGCCGTTCGGTGGTTCCGGTGTGCTTTCATCCGCGCGCGATCTCGCATCGCGCCGATTGGGTATAATTCACGCTCTTTCCGTCTGTAACGTCAACACCACAGAGAATATCTCACAACTCTTCCTGGACGTCGGCTCCGGTACAAAACATACGTTTACTCTTACGTTAAATATATATAGACCCAAAGAGGGGTCTATTCGCAGAGTTGCAAAACCATGTCTTGAAAAATAGAGCAACGTTGTTGTCAACACTCCCTGTCGAGCGCAAATAAATTGTAGACTTCATTTGCAGCACAAAACGAGGCTGCGGCTGCCGACGCTGGAGAACAACGGTTCCGCGCGTGCGGTAGTCCACACAGCCTCCTACGACCCGCCCGACGAGGTCCGTCGCGAGAGGTTTTTTGAAATCAAGACCGGCGGAGGCAGCGGCAACCGCGGCAAAACACTATTGGAGACTCGACAAACTCGTCACCTTTCGATCCGAAGGGGGCGACGTTAGAAAAACATTTCTGTGAACGCGCGCTACCAGCCGCATGACTGGACGGTGCTTTGCGTTTCGCGTCAAAATCGCTCTCGCGGTTCGACCGGATAGCCTAGCCTTTCCCCTATACTCCGAATCTCGCTTGCGACGACGGGTCCGAACTGTACATCGCTACGCCTGCTTTCCTGGAGATCGGCGAGCGCGGACTGAATATTCGGCCAGCGCAACCTTCTACCGCTGCCGCCGCTACCCGCGGCGCGTAGCCCCCTGCCGTCTACCAGTTCGATCAGCTTGTCCTGCGCCTCAAGCGAGAGCTTTAACGCCGCATTGGAGTATACGAATTGCAGCCCGGTCAGCTTACCCAAATCGTCATACTCCTTGTCCGGCTCCATTTCCGGCAAGCATTCGGGGACCGTTTGCTCGATGCCGTCCGGCAGCACTTCAACCTCCTTCCAGAAATCGGAGCCAATGGTGTCGCTCACCTCCTCGATCCATGGGCTGGCTTTCCCGTGGAACGAGAGGATTAGCTCTCGCTTCGCGCGGGTCATAGCCACATATAGCTTGCAGGACGCCCTGTAAGCCTCCTCTTCGGGAGCGTCGAATGGCGGGAGCACGCCGTCCCGGCAGTTCAGGATTATGAGCACGTCGAACTCATATCCCTTCGTCTGCTCGAGGTCGCAGAACACGAGCGCGTCGCTGCTTGGATCATAGGCACCGTCGAGAGCCGTAACGCCGCATTTCGCCGCGAACACCTTGACGTCCCTGGCGGAAAAGCCTGCGAACGCGATGCACACCGTCCGTGCGCCCCCGTCGAGCGCGGTCTGTGCGTATGTCCGCGCGTAGACGATCTCTTCTTCCAGCGTCTCGGCCGCTAGCGCCATGGGTACGTGGCCACTGAAGTTGGCGAACTTGGGATCGAGAATCTCGAGGTCCTCGCTGTCGAGCATGTCCTCGCTGAGGTTCCTTCTCAGGACCTCGTATGCCGCTTTCAATATCTCGCGACTGTTCCTGTAGTTTTTCTGGATGCGTTCGCGGCTGACGGACGTGATCCCGGCTTCGACGAGACTGCGATGTTTCGGCAGGATGGTCTGCGCCACGTCACCGCATAGAAAAATGTCGTTCGGTCCCACTTGAACCAACTGCCGCACGACACTTAGCTCGGTCGTCCCGAAGTCCTGCGCCTCGTCGACGAGGATGCTGGTATAGCGCGCTTTGATCGATGGCAGGTGCTTTGCCAAGGCTGCCGTAAGTCCCAGGTAGTCGACAACACCGATGTCGCGCATCTTGCGCTCCCATCCGGCCAACCCGTCAAGTACGTCCGCTCTACGGTCCGAAACGATTCCGAACTTGCGGCCCTTTCGCTCGATAGTGAGGTAAGATTTCCGGTCGTCGGGTTTGACAGCGCTTCGTATCCAGTCAAATTCTTCGCGGATGTAGGTCTCGGCGTTCACCCCGCGCGCCGTAAGTGATTTATGCAGCGGTAACAGGACCTTGGCCGTCGAATTATTCAGCCACTGGCGGTAATATTCACGAAATATCAGATCGACATGTTCGTCATGCTTCCACGTGACGTCGAGATAAAGGCGGTCGTTTTCCGGTTCGAACTCGTGCAGCAGACGTTGCGCCAATTCGAAGAACGACGTCACGTCGACACGACGGCGTACGTCCTCGTCGACGCACGAGGACTCCACCAGTTGGGTTAACAGTCCCGCCAAGCTTCGATTGAGAGTCAACAACAGAACGCGCGATCCCTCGGTTTCCGCCAGCCGCAGCGCTCTGCGTACGGCCACGCATGTCTTTCCCGCCCCAGAAACACCGGACAGTTGGGCCCCTCCCGGATAGGTAGCCTGGACGACCTTCTCCTGCTCCGGATGAAGGTAGAGGAACCATTCCTGCCACGACGACCGCTTTTCGAATGAGCTCAGCCAGTCTTCGTATTCCTTTGAGCCCAGTCGAAGCCGACGGATGTCTTCGCCGTCCTTCACTTCGAGAAGTTCGACGTCATCAACCTCCTCAAGAGCGCTGATCCGTCCGAGGCCATAGTCGACCCGATCCTGAGCGCCATCGTAATTTCCAGCGAGAAGAAGATTGAATACGCTATAGACGAACTCGCGCTTCGGCTCGGCGACCTCCGAAAGGATTGCTTCCAGCTCCTTGGTTGTCGAGCGCGCGTCCAATGCCTCTAGCCGACGCGCCACGCTCCGGGGCAGGCCATCGAACACGTGATCCATGGCCTCCGAATCAAGTCGATCTGCGAGAGCTACGTCGTGATGATCCGCCCGGTGCCATCCGGTATGGATGATTTCCTCACCCGCACCGGGGACAAGCACCGCTCGAAGGTCTCGGACCGCGACTTTCAATCCCTTCTGGCCATTCAGCCATTTGTCAACGTCCTCGTGATCTCCGACGAAAAGGAAAATGCATGCCTTGTCATATTGCTGCGTTACCAAGCGCCAGCCGTCGCCCAGATCGTATTTGACGGCATTCGCTATCCGGGACTCGCCATGATTTGTGGGCGACAAGCCCGCGAATGGGTCAGGGTCCCGCAGGCTTCCAAGGATTACCCTCACCTTGTCCGCCTTCTTACGACACTGCCCGCCATCCCGGATCGCTTTCGAGAGGGAACGGTCAAAAGTTTTCGTCGTGTAATAGCTGATGGACTGCGCGATGTTCGCGACGGCTTTCGGCGGTATGGAGTCCAAGAAACTGCCCCTGCGATGCTCTCTTCCGGCACACTATATTTTGGCGTTCAGCTCAAGCGCAAGTTGGGTTTTCGATTGTTTACACGGGTCATGGACATTAGCCGTCGTTTTCAGGATGTTAGCTGCGAATTCCTTATTACGTTGAGCTGATTCTCTAATCTTCCCACCCGGAAAACCCCATCATGAAACCTTACACACGATCCATCATCGAGCTCTTCGATGGCAAAAGGCGTTACTTGATACCGCTTTATCAGCGGCAGTACGCCTGGAAAGCCAAGCCCCAGCTGGAGCTTCTGTGGGAAGATATCGAGAGGGCGACCGAGAGGCTAAAGACGGACCGGGCCTCTGTATCTCCGCATTTCATGGGTGCGATCGTCATCAGCCAGGTCAAGACCTACGGAAAGGAGGTCCAAGCCTTTGAAATCATCGATGGTCAGCAACGGCTCACAACGTTCCAGTTGCTTCTCACCGCACTGCGAGACGTGGCGACCAAATTTGAATCCACTTACGCCGACGAAGTCTCAAAATATCTGCTCAACAGCGGCATGATGGAAAACCCGCTTGTCGAGCGTTACAAACTATGGCCGTCGCTTCTGGACCGAAGGGCGTTCGTTTCGCTCGTTGATGCGAACGCCGATCTCGACAAGATCGCCGACAAGCCCCTGGACGAGGACGGCTTCGTCAGGCTCGCCATCGCGGCGCACGCCTACTTCAGGGAGAAGATCGAGGCGCATGTAAGTCCCGACAGCGACTTCGACGAGCATGCCATGGACATCCTGTTCGAGGCGCTCAAAGACGGGCTCGCGGTCGTGTCGATCGAGCTCGAGGGCGGCGATGATCCTCAAACGATCTTCGAGACCCTGAATAGCCGGGGCGTCGACCTCTCGGCGGGTGATCTGATGCGAAACTTCATCTTCCAGCGCGCCAAGGGCATGGGCCAGAAGGCGAGCTCACTTATTGTGGACGAGCTCTACAAAAAGCACTGGTTGCCGCTGGATCGGGCATTCTGGACACAGAGTGCCTCCCGTGGGCGTCAGACGAGTAGCCGATTGGATTGGATGCTGACGGACCACCTATCGATGCATCTAGCCGACATCGTCTCGGTCGAGACGCTCTTCGAGGCTTATAGGCGCTGGATTCTCAGTATACGTCCGTTCGAGGACGTGACCGAAGAACTATCTTCAATTACGGCAACCGCCGAAGTCGAAAGGAAGCTGTTCGAGCAGTCCAAGAACGACCCTCTCGGAAGATTCGGCATCTTCGCCGATGCGTTCGACGTGTCGACAGCCATGCCGCTTGTCATATACCTCGCCACCGAGGCTGACATCGGCGACAGGTTACCTGAAGCTCTGCATGCGCTGGAAAGCTACATACTGCGCCGCGACATCTGTGGGCTGACCACGAAAGCCTACAACAGGCTGTTCGTGGGCCTCGTGGATCGAATCCGGAAAGCAAAAGGCGACAAAGTCGAGGCCTTGGTCGAGACGCTTTCAAGCAGGGAATCGGATATCGATCGTTGGCCGAGCGACACCGAGTGGCGTCACGCTTGGCTCGGACGCGACCAGTACAAGGGGCAGCGACAGCCGCGCCTTCGCTACCTCTTCGAAATCATCGAACAGCGGAAGCGTACCAAGCTAAACGAGAACATCGAAATCAAGTCGGCGCTCTCGATCGAACACATCATGCCGCGGGGTTGGACCGACAATTGGCCTATCGCCGGGTACGAGAACGCGGCCGATGACGATACAGAGTATCTGTTGAGGTCCGCCGAACGAGATGGCGCAGTTAACAAACTGGGCAATCTGACTCTCCTTACCCAGTCGCTGAATGCGACCGTGTCCAACGGCCCCTTCTCAATCAAGATGCCCGCCGTCCGATCGCATTCAAGCCTGGCCCTTAACCGCGAGCTCAACGGTTTCGATACATGGAACGAGGAAACCATTAAGCTGCGCGGAGCGGCTCTTTTCGAAGTGGCTAGGCAGGTATGGGTATCGCCAAAAAATTTGACAGAAGTTGCTGCCGCTACCGCATCCAACATCACCGTGACTGGACCCGTAAGATTACCAGTTGTATGCGAAGTCAGCGGCAAGTGATTTTATTTTTTCCGGGAGACTATTTCCCACGCAAGTCAGGCCGAGATATGTCGCGGCCCGAGTCGCTCCCACATACAGATACTTATCAAACAAAGTCGGATGGAGAGATGCAAGGCTATCCACTCCAACGAAGAAAACGGCCTCGAACTCCAGGCCCTTGATGTGCTCAACATCGAACACTCGAATGTCGTTCTCCTGACCAGCGAACTGTCCCTTGTAGCAGGCAACGACATTTAAATTCTGACCAGAAAGTGCGGCCTGTAGCTCGTCGGCAAGCGGGCCGACTTCCGCCTCGTCGTTGACTAGAATCGCAACCGAAGGCAATGGCTCTGTAAAACGCTCAATTTCTCTGATCCTATCAGCCAACCAACGGGCGATGTTATGGCGCTCAGAAAGTCCAACACCGAGTACCGGCGACACCCCCTCGTTGTCCATATTCTTCGGCAGAGCAACGTCCACCGTTTCGCCCGAGCATAGTCGTACGATTTCAGTTGCAAGATGACTCAGTTGGCGGCTGTGACGATAGGTGACCTGAATCGGCCGCACCTCGATCTGAGGGAAAGCCCACAGCATATCATCCGCAGACCGGCTGCCCCACGCAGTGATACGCTGGTTGAAGTCCCCACAAGCAAAGAACGACTCGATCATTGGGCTGCCAAGAGCGCCCATGCATGCAAGCTGGATGGGCGAGAAGTCCGTCGCCTCATCGACCATAATCTGATTCCTGAAGAGTTGCTGAGATTCTTTGAGCACCGAATAAACTGGTTCGTCGATGGTGCGTCGGATAGTCCGATCTCCAATCAATTCCGACACACCCCTAAGTGTACCAAGGAGCATGAGGTCAACTTCGAGCGGACCGACGTCACCGAGAGGGATCGGGTCCTGCGTGTACCACAGACCGTCAGCCTGTCGCGCGCGCCTAAAGCGCCGGTAGCGCGCCGGGATTCCGTTAAGGTACCGCCTTACCGGGTTGGCGAACTTGCGAAGCTCGGTTTGGGTTTGCAGGCTCTCACCAATCTGACGTAGGTCTGCATCCGGTAATGTCCTGTCCGCGATCCATTCAGCGATCCGCCCTGCTCGGCTAGTCTTGCCCAGCACCCGCCGCGAGAACCGCGCTCGCGCTTGGCTCCGCAAATTCCGAGTATATGCAGCAGCAGCAGCGGCGCTTCGTGTACGCGGTGTCTGGATTTCCTCTTCCTCGTCCCCTTCCGCATCGTCCAAGTCGTCGTCAGCCGAACTCAGACTGTCAAGGAACAAGGAAAATTCGTCGAGGAAGCTCCGGTTGCGGTTCACCTGCAGAACGAGGCTGCGTTTGATGGCACCGTCGGTCTCCTGCTTGAGTCCCTCAAGCAACCGCTCGACCTCGGCGGAGGTACCCGTCACCCCGAGCATCGCTCGCGCAAAGCCGATAGAACGCGCACCGGCGACGGTCGAACCCAGCCGCGTCCCTAGTCTTGATGTTTCAGTCGCCGCAGTCTTGCTGAGTAGCTCGGCTGCACCGTCGAGTTCAGCCCAGAATTCGTTCGTCTGCCAGCGCGAGAAATCTTCATACCAATCCTTCTGATTATCAACGATACTGGGTTGCAGAAGTAGATCGTTCTCCTTGAGGACAAACAGCCCGCCTCCTGCCGAGGTCCTTAAAATGCGAAACCGGTTGCGCGCCAACTCCAGCCGGAAGCGCGACCACGTTGCAATCTTCTGATCGGGTGCGGCAATGTTTTCGCGGGCAAACGCCTCCTTCAGATACTGCTTTAGAAGATCGGTAGGTGTGAACATCAGCCAGCTGTGGCGATGTTCCGGACCATTTTCGAAACGGCTTCCGTCTGCGAGCCTGCGCTCATCCTCATCCAGGAATTCACGATCTAATTTCTGGCCGAGACGCCTGATCAAAGTTGTCGTCTTACCCGTCCCAGGTGGGCCAATAATGAGGAGCTGACTGTTGAGCGGCAAACGGAAGATTTCATCTTGATAGCGATCGAGAATGGGCTGGTCTCTCAGCCCCATTTTGGTAATCACGCTGCGACGGATGCCTTCGATGAGAATCGATGCCTTCTCAGCATCGGCAAGAATGCTTTCAAGCAGGCCGTCGTCGTCCTGCCGGACCTGAAGCGCCAGAATGTCGCGCATCGATACGACCGTGACCGGACCATACGTTTCGCCTTCCAGTACCGAATTCCGTGAGTCCCATTCGCCATTGCGCCGTAGCGGGTGGAGAAGTGCCTTTTCGATGATCTCAAGAACCTGGGTGCCTTTTGGTGTGCGGAGTTCGTACTCATCACCGACATCCAGGGAGGCAAGTCTGCCTGCAGGCGAATTGCGACCGGCGAGGCGTTTGCCCTCACCGGGACTAGCGGCCGGCGTCTCGCGGCAGATGTAATAGATCACAGGGCGGCCGTCGGCGTGCCGAGCAACGACTCGTGCAATCGCTGGCTCTCGGGCAAGTACTTCCAGGCTGCGACGCTGGGCCTCATCGATTTCGCCAAGCAATTTGACCGCCTCGCCGGAGGTGAAGGTATTCACGCTTGCAAGAGAGGCAGGTCCGGTCGAGTAGGCTTCGGTGAGCTGTGACTCGACCGATGACGCAATGGCGTCAAATACGTCCAATGTCTCGGTCGCAACTTGTTCGATGTTGCCTTGGTAGTTTGTCGCCATTCCCCGCTCCCCGCCCGACAATTCTTGGCTGTTGAATGGACTGCCAAGCCCATCCTTTCGTTGTATCAGTTCAAATATCGCAACGGAAAGGAAGCTGTTTTGCTTCAAACATCCAAAATCCGGGTCCGTTGTGCACAGCAATGCGACGCTCTCAGAGAGACAATAAGGGGGCGAGGATTCTCGGCTCGTCGCTGATAGCGATCGCCACCGCGGTGGAAGGCAATGCGACGAGCAGCCATCCTCAGAGGACCTCAAAACAGGCATATCGCGCGGCAACAACCGTCGGTACGAGCAATCCGCGATCAAGCCGGTTATTCCGCGCCTCGCACGAGGTTTCCGGGATAAGCAAACACGCGTGACATGCCGCCCCATGGAGATGACGATCGTCATGCTCCCCATTTGGGGAGTGCTCGGCGCAAATCGGATCGTTCGAGCAAAGCTCAAGCCGCTTCATCGCGCGCGAGAGCAACTCGCCAACTCGATGGGCCATTCCGCTCAGCCCGCCCAAGGTGCCCTGGCCACCTGCAGTCGAGGTGTAGATCAACAGGCCGAATCGATCTGCCTGACCGCTGCCGCTGGAATACACGCGCTCTTTCAGAGAGGACAAAGGATAGCCGCACTCGAGTGAGAGTTCGGACATGAACGAATGCGAGAGCGAATGGAGGGTCCAGTAAGCTGCACCTAAGTGGGAAGGTGGTCGCCCAAACTTTTCGGCCTCGCGCGCCTCGCCTTCTCTCAAGACCAGCGTACGTTCCCCTACCGCAGCGTCGCCGCGCCACCGGTTGAGGAAATCTGGATTTACGTGAAGGAAGATGCCCTCGCCGAACTGTTCGATAGCTGGAAGCCATTCGACATTTCTCGCAAGGTCAGCGCCGTCAACCGCAAGCTGGATTTCATCAAGTTCACTTTCAGCTGCCGTCGGTGGCGGCTCGAGACGAGTAAAGCCGTATAGGCAAGTGACTTCCCGCAACCGGTGAACCTTGACAACTCCAGCCAGGAAATCACTCCAAGGCTGTTTCAAGCCCAGCTCGGCGAGAGGTAGGGTCTCAGCAAAAAGATGTGACGTCGGTCCATCATGTCCGATGAAGCGAGTGCCGGAAGCCAAGATATCAAATTCCGCAATGCGCGGATTGGCTGAGGTAGTAGCTGCTTCACCAGTCTCGTCATCGAGCGCACGCAAAATCTCTTCGTTCGAAAATTCCGAGAAAGCGTCTTTCGTGTGAGGCAAGCTGCGCAGGACGTCGATGAAATTCGGTAGCGCGCGGATGGAGTCGATGGTCGGCCGATGTTCCTGAACAGTCTGGCGTACACGGTCATCGGAATTTGTCAGTGAGATCACCGTCACGGTCTGTGCAAAATAGGTGTTGGTTGCCGATCGTGGTAGGAGTCTGAGATCAATGCCGCATTCCTCGTCATGCAAGCGTTGCGGCTGCAGCCATGGACTTTCCGCGCGGCATGTCCCCAGGAACTTTGGCTTATAGAGGTCAGCCATCGTTAACATTGAGCCGCAGGTGCAGCGGACAGAGATGTCGGATGGGTCTGAGCTCACCCCCCGCTCCACCCAGTGCATTGGCTTTCGGCACGTCTGGTCACCGTTGCGATGGACCAAGAACCTCCAGCTGATGTCCTGCAGATGCCCTTTCGTGCAGGCGGCCACGAAACGGATCGGGTTTACTTCTCGGCGCTTACCCTGATCATCCCTGTAGGAAAGCTTCCCAGCCTTGGTAACAGTCAAATGGTGGAACTCGACCATTCGCCGACGCTTCTCGATAGCAGACGATGAATGATCACCGTCAGCGCCCGATGCGCTCGCGTCGTCATCTACAGTGAACCAGCTAGGAAACAGCAGAACTTCAACGCCCGGAGCTCGATCATCTCGGCGCTCTTCATCCTGCTCAGGCGGGTGGCGCAATCCCGAGAAAGTCGGACTGAGTTTGTCACCGAGCTGATCGCGAAGTAGGGCAATCAGGCGATCCTCAGCAACTGTCTTCATGTTGGGGCCGTAGCGCCAACCCTGCAGCCCCGATACGAGACAGCCTGATCCGGGAGGTCGAGCATAGCGCCTGGACCATAAGTCAGGAGCAACTGACTGAAGCTTTGCGTAATGTCTGCCATGGGTCTTCTCGCTACTCGAATACGCGTCCGTCAGGTCTTCTGATTTTTAGGAGGGCCACCGGTTCCGTGTCGCGCATCGACCGAGCTGCCACGAAGAAATTGTTTCCGCGTAAACCCAGAGTGTCTTGAAGCAGCCGTTGCACCGGCTCTGCCTTTGCGTAGACGAAGCGATCCCCGTTCTCCGTCTGCCTTTCGGCTATCGCGATCCAGGCATCGCGCAACTCATCAAGACGGGCAAGGCACCGATCGACCAGCTCCTGCTCGACATGTGCGGTGCGCATCTTGTCTTCGATGATATTGCGAACGGCGGTATAAGCAGCGGGATTGTCTCCCAATCGCGTGACGAAGTCGTTCTGACTGAGGTCCGGTTCTACATGGCGAGCCGCGGCAACGAGGGTCGCAGCCAGAGCCCTGTCCAGCGCTCTCGGGGAAAACGGCGTGACGCTCGTCGCCTCGACCGCACGGTAGAAGCTCATGTGGAAGGCGCGAAATTGCTCGTAGTGCGTTCGGTCCCGCGGCTTGTGGATGTTGAGAAGCGTAACAACAAGTCCTGGTTTGGATGCTTCGCGGCCAACACGCGAGGTCGCCTGAATATATTCAGCCGCCGTCTTCGGCTGCCCCTGCACAACCATCAAGCCCAGACGGCTGATATCCAGACCAACCGAGATCATGTTCGTGGCAAGCGCGACGTCGACAGCGTTCTTATCCGATACCGGATAGCCGAGACGCGTACGCGCTTCCGAAACCTGGTCCGTGCTGTAACGGGACGTCAGTTCCTGTACTTCCCGCAGGACACGATCAGCGAAGGGTTGGCCCGAAGGCTGCTTGCGCACTCGGCTACTGCCATAGCTGGTGAGATGGGCCCGCACCTCATCCTCGACGATACGACGTGCGCCCCCGAGCTCTCGAAGGGCATTGAAGTAGCAAAGAGCCGTCAGATAAGGATCGGCCGGATCGTTTTCTTTCCCTGTTGAGAGGGCAGCAGCGCCCGAGAGTATTGTCTGTAAGGCGCGCAGGTAAACCAGTTTCGGACCGCGTCCAGGCGATGCGATCCCCGCGTAGACGCGTGACGGAGAAACCTTGTCCACCTTGGCAAAGAAGGAATCGTGACGGCTGATGCCCGGAGGCGGGAAAATTGCGGTCTTCGAGCGTCCGAACAGGTTCTTAATCTGAGATTCGGCCCGACGAACAGTTGCCGTGGACGCGACGATCTTGGGGCCACGACGCTCACCGTTGATCTGGCGGGAAGCGAGCAAGTCGAATGCCGTCTCGTAAAGCCCGGCGATCGTGCCCAGTGGCCCGGAAATGAGATGCAATTCGTCCTGGATGATCAGGTCGATCGGGCGTAGCTCGCGCGCCATACGCGTGCCGCCGTTTTCCCCGGCACCATAGAAACCTGTATGATCCGAGCGGTCCACATTGCCGAAGAACGCGCCCGCCCTGCCTTCCCAAGGGATGTTTGCGAACTTGTCAACAGTTGCAATCATGAAAGCAGGAAGACGGCGATAAATCTCGTCGTCAACGACGACGATCGGAAGGCGGTCGACACCCGAGAATTCGCAATCCAAGTTGTCGCACCGAATATCCAGGCGCTCCGGCTTGGTCAGATGCGGATGTATCTGGAAACTGGCCTTGTTGAAGCGTTGACCACACCAGGGGCAGTTCTTCATGGGGGCCGGCGCTGGCCCGTTGCGTCCGCGATGATCGTCCAACCAGGCGACTGCAGTGCTGGGATTCTTGTTCTTGGAATCGCCGAGCGCGTTGGGAGTTGCACCTCCACCAACCCACAGACCGATTTCGATAGGCCAGGTGCCGAGGTCGGGATTGGCCTTCCGCTCCAGTTCGAGCGCGCATACAAGGCCCGCGGCGCGCTGCAACTGGTCGAGCGTCAGAAGCCGCAGTGTATAGCGCATGACAACGGAGAGCCCCGCGCCCTCCAGACCGGGATTGGCCAGGCGACGGCGCGCAATGGCGAAGGCGGCGAGACCGAGATAGGCTTCGGTCTTACCGCCGCCGGTGGGGAAGAACAGTAGATCGACGATCGGCCGATCCTCGTGACTGGGGTCAGCTAGTCCTTCGAGGTTCAGAAGAATGAAGGCGAGCTGGAACAAGCGCCAGGTTGGTGACCGTTGCTCCGCCAGCGGCTTCTTGTTGTCGGCAGCGGCACGCTGACGGTTCGAGCGCGCCATGACCTTGTTCATGATCAGGAAGGCTTCGCGGCTGGTCGGGTCGTTCACCAGCCGCGCGATTCCACCTTCGATCCGGCGGCAGGCCTCACGGATGTTCCGCAAGCATTCCTGCGCCACTTCCTGCCGACGAGCACCCCTGACCTCACTGATGACCTTGTCTTGCTCGACAGCCCATTTCGCGTATTCGATCGGCAGGGTGGATAGAGCCGCCTTCAAGCTCGTCACATCCGCCGCCGCGGCTTCAAGCTTTTCCATGCCCCGCTCGACGCCGGGGACGTCAATGTCGGCACCGAGCTTTTCGACTTCCTGGCAGGGAATGGGATTGGTGAAGGCCGTTACGATCCGGCCGTTCTCGTCCGGGGTACACCAGTCGGCGGACGTGTTGTGGCCGACAGCGAAGGAGCAGACATCGCGGTAGTGCAGGTCCGCAAGGCGTTCGTCAGGGTCGCTCGCATCGTAGGACGCGCGATCTTCGCGTGGGGCAAAGCCTTCGGGGACATGCAGTTCGAGCCGCGCCTGGAAGCAGAAGGCGATGTCGCCGAAACGACGGTAGGTTTCTGGGCGGGCATTCACCAGAAAGACGGACACGGCCAGAACATCGTCGCGGATGCCGTCAATGCCGGCGGTCTGTGCAGGGCGGACCGTGACGACAAGCTCGAGACCACCGCCAGGCACTTGGGGTGCGGCACTATTTGGCACGATGATGCGCTGCGGAACGCCCTCCTGGATCGCGGCTAGATCGATCGTCAGGCGCTCTTCGCGCGGAATCCTGCGCCAATCCAGCGAGCTTTTCGGCGGTTCCTTCGGCTGTTCACCGGCTTGCGCCGCCTTCTCTCTCTCATCCGGCAGAAACACGGCCTTGTCCAGCGGCGGCTCGGTGACGTAATCGCCCCAGGTCACGCGCGCATCGAGCGTCTTGGCCGAGCGCGGCAGAAGCAGGGTCAGGCCCAGCGAGGAGGGCACGAAGGAGCGCATGGGCGGCCGTTCGCTCGCGCCGTCATCGGCGGCGTTACCGGGGCCGGGTGCGCCCTGTTCCATGCCCTCGGCAGATCGCAAGGCGTCGAGCTGGGCTTCCGCCTTCTCTTCATCGGCAGCGCCATTGCCGAGAATCTTCTCCGCTCGCCGCTCGCGGCTATCCTTACGACGCGGCGCGAGAAAGCCGGTCAGATACCACGTGGAGGGGCTGGTGCCGGAAATAATTTCGCGATCCAGATCGGGATCAAGGTCAGGATGCGCGCCGACAAGATCGCGCCGCAACAGGTCCATCAACCGCTCGCGAACTTCGACGGCCGATACCGGCTTCGGCAATCCCGCCAACCTATCGGACAAAAGGGCTACGCCGTCCGTCTCGTCACTCATGTCCCCACCCGAATCTGCTTTGAACTCGAACCTACCAGCCTAAGATCGCAGAGCAATCCCCAGTTGCTGCAGGCTGGCTGGGGCCTAATTTTGCGTATTTACTCCCCCTCGACGTCTTCCTCATCACTCTTGGCTGAGGATTTAGGCGCAACGCCATTTCGAACTTCCTCGGCATGCCGTTCGGCATTGAGGGCCAGAAGGCGGGAAAGCACGCGATCACGACCTTCCGCATTCCAGAAATAACGGCCCTGATAGGTGTGGTCATCCTCCGTCTCTTCGGTCAGGAACTCGGGGCGCAGTTCGTCGGCGAGGTCCTGCCAGCCATAGGCGCACAATACCGCGCGATCCATTTCATCATGTAGGTCTCGAAGTTTAGACACCTCAACCTCACGATCGCTTATGGCATGGAAACGGTTGTATATTTTGGTCATTCCCTCGCCGAAAGCGACCATCAGCGCTGCTCTATCACCGTGATAACTCTCTCCGACCTGCGCCAAATTGTCGTAAGCAGCGCATTCATCTGGTAACGGGAAAGTGTCAAAACAATCGGATGGGGCATAGACAGGATCATCCTTCATTGTGGACCCAAAGAAACGAGCCCAGACCTCATGAACTCTGGATTGGAGAACAGAAAATCTGCCGAAGCCGCTTTCGACCCACACAATAACCTTATGCGAATAAACAGGTTCAGGGCTTGCGACCAGGAAACATACATGTTTGCTCGTCTGTGAGCAGACTATTATATACTTGCTTCTGCTTTGTTTAATTCTAAGGGCTTCGCTCGATCGCCGAAAAAGCCACCAGTTTCTTTCGGTTGCGTCACCTTTGCCGATACGCTCGGGGAGAACCTTATCTCTTACTATGGCCATCAAATCTGGATATCGAAGCTGCGCCTCCTCTAAAGTCAAACCTGATAGGTCGATCACCCTTCTAAACCCGGTGCAAATCGGCTCAGAATTAATTTCTTCACCGCCGATGAGAGGCCGTACGACTTCATCATAGTCTGGGTTTTTCGCGCGGAGTTCTTGGTAGACTTCGTCACCATTCGATCTCCCATCCCGGGTATGAGAGCTGTCGAATGTGAAGCCAATTCCACCAATTTCGGTACCCTTGAAAGCAATCCCGCGGTTTTGTTGCAGGACATAGGGATTCTCATCGAGATGACCGGGAACGAGGTAAGCGGAAATACGCGGCACTGACTTTCCGTCAATGTAACAGGACTTCGCCGAAACTCCTTTTATCACGTGGACTATGGATACTACGACCGCAGCACCAGCATTAGGCCATCGATATCTTCGAATAGCTCGGAAAACGGTGCCGCCGTGAGCCACAATGTGGCTTAGCCCAGAGTCACGAGTGTCCCCTTGACCGACGGTGTTCGTAGCAATGAGCCCCATCGCAGCGCCTACCCGCGCCAAAGAGAATGAACGTCTAAAAAAATGTGCCACAAGGTCGGCATTGCCATGTGCACCTGGATGCAGAGTCTGCAACCAAGAAGGATATACAGGACCAGACCCTGCACTGATCGTATTTTTGCCTGCAAAGGGCGGATTGCCGATAATGGCGTCGAACCCAGGATTCTCGCGTCCAAAGACTTCCGGGAACTCGATCTCCCAATGGAACGGCCGCCACCCCTCCTCCGTGCGAAAGGCTTTCGCTTTTTCCTCAAGCGCATCCCAACGGGGTTGAAGATGGCCGCTGATCCAGCTTTCCACCTTGGCACGCTCTGTCTCCCGGGCTTTCGCCTTATCGGCAGCGAAGAACGCTGAGATTACAGCGTCTCCCACGATCCGTGCCGGTTCCACCTCTGTCTCGACACGTCGGAAACGCGATTCCTGCACGGCGCGAGTGACGTCGTCGGGTGCGTTGCGAATGGCCTCACGTCCCTCGCGGGCACGATCCACCGCATCCTTGATCATGCCCCGGAACAGAGGCAGACCGGGTTTGGACGCGTCCCAATTGGCAGCCTCGATCTCATGACGGGTAAGGCCCACCAGGCTGTCACCGCTCTTGATCGCGTGGTCGAGGAAGGTGAACTCGTGTTCCCTCGCGAGAGTCGCCAGCCACAGCGACAGGCGAGCAAGGTCCACCGCCATCGGATTGCGATCCACACCGTAGAGGCATTTCTGGGCGACCAAGCGCCGGGCATGTAACGCCTCGTCCTCGTCGGGCGGAATGGTCGGTTTTTCCGCGCCATGCATGTTCCAGGCCTGCTCCAGCCGCGCGCCCAGTTGGCGGCAGGCTTCTACCAGGAATGCGCCGGAACCGCAGGCCGGATCGCAGACCTTCAGCGCCAGCACCGCTTCAGGCGATGCCTTCTCGCCAATCCGCTCGAAGGCGGGCTCCAGCGCATGACGCACGATCGGCTCGGTCAACGAACGCGGGGTGTAATGCGAACCCGAACGCCGACGCTCCTCGGTCGGCTGCAGATAGGGCGTACCCGCCCCGATGACGGAACCATCCGGCGAGGCTCGCAGATCGATCAGACCACCGAAGGCTTCTAGCAGCGCTGGCACATCGGACGCTTCCTTCACGCCCTTGCCCTGTTTTGCCGAGAGCTTGATGGCACGATCCTTCAGCCACTTCTGCCGATCATTCGGCTTCTGCGACAGAAGCGTGTCGAGACCGATGAAGGTTGGCAGCTTTTTTTCGTCCTTCAGCGCGGCCATCTGTTCATTCGCCCGCAAGGCGGTGAAACCCATCACGGTTTCATAGACAGAGCCGATGCTTTCGACATCGAGCGAGCGGTAGGACAGTCGCTCGCGGATTTTCTCGCCCGACATGTTGCGGGCTTCAACCGTCATCAGGCCATGCAGGATACGCAAGATACAGCCGTCGGAGATCGGCAGAACCTTGGCGTCGTTCTTTGCGCTGCCCTTGTCCCGCCCTTCCAGGAACGGGAAAACATCCGGGTCGAACAGCTTACCACCGCGCCGGGCGACCCAATCCCCACGACCTTCATGGATGATACGGAAGACCGCCAGCAGCTGTCCCCAGCCGCCACGGCGCTCGTCCATCGTATCCGGATTGAGCGCCTCGTCCGTCAGGAGTTTCGCATAGAGCGACTTGATCGAATACGCGCCTTCCCACAGCGTCTTCAGCTGCGGGTCGGACGAAGACGGAAGCAGGTCGCGGTCTTCGGCATAAAGCAGGAAGACCAGCCGCATCAGGCAGGTGAGAAGGCCCTCATAGAGATGGTGCGAGTCCGTTTCAGCGAGACGCTCGATTCGATCTGGATCGGCTCGATGGATTCCGCGAAGAAGTTCGTGCAGCGCTCCCAGTACCTGGCCTGACAGCTTTTCTGAAACCTCATTTTGCGCTTCGCGCGATTGCTTGAGAACCGGACGAAGCCGCTTGTCCGGCGCGCCAGTGAACAGGGCATTGCGGCCGAGGCAGAGCTTGAGGCCTGACAGCATCGGGCGACCTTCGACGCGACCGAGCGCCGCCAGCGGCCATGAAATCCAGCCTGCCGTTTCGCCACGCGGCGCATAGACCAGACGTAGTGTGTTCCTCGCGATCAAAACGCCGACGCCGACACCAGTTTCTCGCAGCAAGCGTTCGAGCCGCTGATGCGGGCCCGCCTCCCACTCGCTATCGCCGAATTGGCCTCGTCCATCCGGATCGAGGCTCGGGTGGATCGAGAGGAGCAACTGCGCCGGGACACCCTCTTCCGAAACATCGTTCCACAGCACCGCCATGTCCGGCGTCAGCAAAGTTTCATGCTCGGGAACGACCCGAGTCAGGTCGACGGGGACTGCAGGCCCCGATGGGCTACCGGTCACCAGACGCTGGGGCCAGCCGAGGATGCGTTCAAGGAAGCCCCAGGGGTTGCGGAGAATGAAAAACTTGTCGTCCTCACGCTTGGCATCCGGAGACAGTTCCAGCGCTTCGGCAACCGCCTCGGTATCCAGAGGCGTCTGCCGTATCGGCGTCAGTCCCTTGTCCCGGAGTACATTCGGCCCAACGACCAAACCCTCAGGCTGGAGATAATTCAGCCATTCCGTCGTTTCATCTGAACGTGCGTAGAAGTTCATGGAGTACTCAATTCGTGACGGGCCAGAGGTAGACAATACCGAGAGGTTCAAGCTGCCGCGCCTTCACCTCGTAGCCTTCCTTCACCTTCTGGGGTTCGTTATCGAGATCGTTTTGTAGGCGGACCAGCTTTTCATCCCACGAACGGCGGTCGGCTTCGAACTGCCGCAGTTCCTTCTCGGATTGCTGCCGCTGTTCCTCTGTCGAGAAGTCGAACGCAAATTGGTCAGGAGCCTTCTTCTCGCGCATCGCCTCGCGAACCTTCTGAATCTGGCGTCTGAGCAAATCGGCCATGGATTCCGCCTCGCGGCGACCATTTTCAGCAAGTTCCGACAGAGCAGTCCTTTCCGACTCCTCGGCACGTGCTTCGAGGTATGGTCGAAGATCACGGATATCGATCTCGACCGTCCTTTCCAGGCGCTCGATCACGCTTTGGATTGGCGTTCGTCCTACACGCAAAGCCTCGTCCAGCTGCGCGATGGTCGTCGCCTCGCCCGCTTCCGCGAATGGAGACAGCGGCGTCTCATCACGGCGCACATCCCGCCACCCAGCCGTGATCGGAATGATCTCCTCGTGCAGACGGCGCGCACCGGGACCGAACAGCGACAAGCGTCCGACCAAAACGACACGTGGCTGTGCGCCAGGACCGATGATGGCCGTGACCCTGCCGATATTGGAACGGAATCCCTGAGACGAGAAACGGGAGATCAGACGCTTGACCAAGCGGTGTTCCAAATGGAGCTGCACGACGTCCTGAGGCTCGGGCTCCCCCTCGTTCACGTGAGGAGGCTCGAAGACAAGCCCGCGAACTGGTGTCCTGTGTCGCCACCTCTCGCGCTCAGATGGACGTGCCGGACGACCGGGACGCAGCTCATCAAAAAGCGTTGCCCAGCTCCGGTCCTTTACGAATGCCGGATGCTGCGGATCAAGAGCCACGGCTTCGGGAACGCTGAATTGCCCGGGCGACAAAGAAGCCTGATCGTCTTTCAAGGCGATTTCGACCACCTGTCTGATATCGGCTCCGTCCACGCCAACGCGCTTGCGGGCCTGTTCGAGCAGGCGCTGCAACCGATCCTGCTCTTCCTTCAAGCGTGCGAGCCGCTTTTCCTGCTCATCTCCGAGTTCCTTCTCAGCGGTCGAGACGTTCCTGGAATCCTGAGCTTCGATCTCAGCGGAGAGACGTAGGGCATCCTCACGACGAATGCCGTCGCGCGACAGGCGCGTTTCGATGGTTTGCCGCAACACCTCGCCTGACGCGCCGAGCTCCTTCCGGATCGTCTCGGTCTTGCGTACCAACGCGTCGAGGACCCGATCTTCCTCCCTCTGGCTGTAGAAGAAGTAACTGCAGGTCACCGTTTTCGAGGGCTGGAGCTTTCGGTCTATTCGACCATTCCGCTGCTCAAGGCGAGACGGGTTCCAAGGCAGGTCGACGTGGATCAGATCGTGGCATCGGGCTTGAAGGTTCAGGCCTTCGCGGGCCGCGTCGGTACAGACCAGAATGCGAACCGACTCTTGGTCGAACGGCGCGTTGAAGGCGATCTTGATGCGGTCCCGCTCTTCGAGGCTAGTCTGCCCGGTGAATACCAGGATACGGCCGTCAACATCGATCTTGTTGCGGCTTCGCTTGAGTAGGCCTTCCTTCAATCGCTCGACAAGCCAACGGCGGGTATCGTCCCATTCCGTGAAGAGGATGAGGCGACGATCGCGCCATTGATGTGCACCATCGAGCATCTCCGCTTCTGCCCAGTCCAGGATTGCCTCGATCCGCCCATCGGGTTCGTCCTTCGCTGCACTGGAAATCGCGAGCATGCGATCGACATGGGCAACGGCGGCATTGAGGTCACCCAGTTCTGACCGAGCTTCGGCCGTCGCCAGATCGATGAGATCGTTGTCCTCAGCCAGATCGATGGTCTCGTCTACGCCACTTGCTATTTCATCCCGTTTTCGGTTGAGCGTCTTTCTATGGGTGCGCAGTGTTCGGTCGAAAGCCGCAATAGACGAAAACAGTCGCTGCTGGAGATTGGCAAACAGAAACCGGGCACGCGATCCACCATTGGAGGAGGATCGATATTCATCCAGCATGACTGCCAAGCTAAGCTCAGGTGCGTTGGTGGGCAGGTTTTCGATCTTGATCGGCTTGACGATACGCTCCGGGAATGGCTGCCCGAGCAAGCGCAAATCCTCTTTCAATCGACGAACCATAACAGGCTCGAGCTCTTTCGCCTCGACGTTGATGCCCCTTGTGAAGCGCTGAGGGTCGAGGATTTCCAGAAGCGTCGCGAACGAGTTGGAATGTCCGTTGTGGGGCGTCGCCGATAGAAACAGGCGGTGTTCGAAACGACCCGCGATCTGCCGAACTGCGCGGGTGGTTTGGCTCTCGGTCGCCCATACAGTTCCGGAGGACGGAGCCGCGTGATGGGCTTCATCCAGGATGAACAGTGATCTGGCCCGGAACTCACCAAGAAGGTCACGCAGTCCGGACATGTAAGTTTCGTCCGAAAGCACACTGTGTGAAACGAGGAACCGAGAACCGACGCTCCAGGGATTCGCCGAGAAGCCACGAGTGCGGCGAGTCTCGAGCAGGTATTCACGGTCCACGATGGTGAAATCCAGGCCGAACTTCTGTGAAAGTTCATCCTGCCACTGAAGCAGCATGGATGCCGGGGCCGCGACGACGACGATTTCGACCCGACGCCTGAGAAGAAGCTCGCGGACAATCAGCCCAGCCTCGACCGTTTTTCCAAGGCCAACGTCATCAGCGATTAAGAGATTGACGCGAGGCAGGTCCAGTGCCTTCGCCAAGGGCAGAAGCTGGTAAGCGTCCAGGCGAATACCCGCGCGAAACGGAGCCTGAAACAGTTTGCGATCCGCGGCAGATGCGGTTCGCCATTCGGTTGCCCGCAAAAAAGCACCAAGACGCTCGGGTCCCTCGAACGTTGTCTGGAACAGGGACGACCAGTCGTTCGGATCGATCACCTGTCGGTCGACCTCCGACTCGAGGTTAACCCGAAGCACTTCGCCTTGTGCGTCGTCCTCTACGGAGATCAAATCCAAGAACGGTATCGGCCCAATATTACCGCTTTGCTCAACGACCCAGCTTTTGGAGCGAACGCGTACGAACGTGCCAGGCAATAGGTCGGTGGAGGTCTGAGTAGCCGTTGTCGCGGTATCCAAGTTCTGCTCCCCATTTCGCCTATATCCAAAGCAGCCGTTCAAGCTGATTCCGAGCGGGCGATTTTTAACGCAACTTTTCCTCCTTGGCTTGAGATAACTCACGGGTGCGGAGTCTATTTTTACGCAACCATCGCAATCTCGGCGATCTCGGAGCTATCCAAGGACCGCGGAATACCCCTTCGTTGGCCGAGTCCTCAAATTCAAAGCTGCCAATTTACCTATCGTCAAAACGTCGCGGGTACGACTGCCGATAAGGGAGAACTCAGGATGTACATTGCTTACTTCGAATACGAAGACACCACATACTTTTTTGGCCACCTTTCCGGAACTGCGGTTACGCGGTTTACCCACGATGTCGAGGAGGCTCGACTAGAACTCGAAGCGTTGGCGGAACGACGGAACCGGCCGCTGGAAGGCCGTGCAGCGGCTCGGGCACCGTTCGTCCAGGGTTTCGTTCAACGGAAAATCGACATAGCAGACGATGGATCGCTGAGGTCTTTCAACTACTTTCCGGAGACACTAATTGTCCATGTCCGGAGACCCGTGCAAACGGCAGAAAATGAGCTTTACTTCGTCTTTATGCTAAGAAATCGGACCCTCGACGTGCCTGTTCCAACCCTTAAAGATGCGCTCTTCGTTGCGGAAAATGTTCACAAACTGGCAACGATCCCCGCTCATGTCTTTCAGGATGATTGATGAATGTACCTGGGGCAACGATACCTTTTTGATGCAAATTGGGTGACGTGTTACTCTCTTTAAGCAACAACGAGCGAGCTGGTAGGGGATCACGATTCTGGGAGGCGTGTCACCGCCTTCAACAACCTGAGGCGCGGGACCCGTATTACATCTAGCATTGGTTTTTTGGTCTTAGTTGCTCTAACAAACCAACGTAATGATTGCGTCTCGCAACCTCACTTCGGGAGCATATCATGCCGGAACCGCAGCCTTTCGCCATTCTCGCCCCTGTGCCTTTGGTTCACCTTGAATCCAGTACGGAAGTGCTGGCCACGGAGGCATCGGTCGCTTTCGGTTCCAACAGCTACGAGGTATTCAACAAGGTGGATGAGCTTAGGGATGGCAACCCAGTGCGCGTTCTGATCTACGCCTCTCACGAGGGTGCCGAGGCCCAACCAAGCTACATGGTGAAATGGCGGGGATGGTATGTAGGTCAGGTATGGAATGATGACGGCCGACATCCCGAAGAGAAGTTCCGTCCGCCGACCGCCCTCAGCGACACGCCTTCCTGGATGACGTTTTGGCACGTCTCCGAACTCGAGGAGATGGACAAGAAGCACTGGTTCCCGATCAGCAAGGTTCCCAAGTTCAAAGGCGGCTGGACGAAATTGAAACCCCCGCGCGGTCCGGTTCTTGTGGGGTTGCCTTCCGCATTGGAATAGGCAACCGATGAGCCGCGCTGCGAAGCAGAGATCAGATCGCGCGGTTTCCGGGAAGAGTATGCAGATGCTGACTAGACGGAAAAGACTCGGTAATCTCGGCGAGAGATTAGCGAGAGCACTGCTGCTTCAGAAAGGTTTTGAGCAAATTACAGACCTAAACGCGCGACGCCCCAATCACCCTGGCGGGGACTTCACTGCCATTCGCAATGGGATGCCATATTTCATAAGTGTGAAGGCGCGTGACAAGTATCAACAGAACGGCCGCCTAAACGGCGGCTACAACGTCTATCCGACCAAAGTGTGCAAAGCCGCAATGTCGTATCGGGCGGTTCCTGCTTGGGTGAGCATTCAGATCGATGTCGAAAACGCCCGGTACAGTGCCTATTTTGGCAGGATTGACGAGCTCAGCAATCCCAACAGCGTCTCAGTGCCAATGACACCTCGCGCTGTCATGAAATACGAGTGCCTCGCAGAAAGTTTGACTGATCCGGAAATCAAGTCTGACCTATCTAACCGGGCGGAATTTCGCCCCACGAGACAGGTGTCCGAGCCTCAAACCAGCCTTTCCAGACTTGAGAAAATCGCCACCGAGGTGCTTGGGTTTAAGCCAGGAACGAAAACGCACCGGGCGATCACGCTGTACCTTCGAACCAAAGGGGCGACGACCGAGGAGGTCAAGGCTGTTAACGATGGACCTTATCTTAACTGTCTCACGAAAGTTCGGGCGATGGGACACGAGGTCAGAAAGTCAGTTGTCACAGCGAGAAATAGACGGGCGGTGACCCGCTACAGGATTGTCCTCAAGATGGCCAAAGAGGTCGGGACATCAAACACTCCTGAGCAACCAATTAAAGATTGAACACCGACGCGTCGTCCGCCCTCTCTCTGATTCCCTTGAACGAGGGATGCCTGAGCTTTTCGTCTTCGGTCCATGCTCGATATTCGACCTCGGCGACGAGCAACGGCTTCGTGAAAACCGCGCCCTTGCGTTTGAGAGCCACAGCCGGCTCGTTGGTCACGACCTTGTCGAGCAGCTCCCGCAACCCGACCGATTCCGAGCGGGTCCAGCCTGTGCCACAACCACCAACGTATACGAGGCTGCCTCCCTTTTTCGCGGCCAACAGCAGCCGTCCGACCGCACCGGGCAGTGTTGACGGCTCGTATCCGACGATAACGAAGCTGTCGCGGCGGCTGCACGTGATCTTCTGCCACCAGTCAGTCCGGCCGGAACGATACGGTCTCTCTCGATGCTTGGCGATGATGCCTTCCAGCCCGTGCGCACAAGCAACGCGGAGAAACTCCTCGCCTTCCGCCTGAACCTCTTCCGAGAGGCGAATGGCACTTTCACGACCACCCACAATGGGCTCGAGCAGGCGTCGGCGCTCGCGTAGGGGCAGTCGGCGCAGGTCGCGGCCGTCGAGATAAAGAAGGTCGAAGGCAAATAGAATGATCTCTCCGGGCTCGTGCGCAGCCGGGCGACGCCCGAGCGCGCGCTGAAGCATACCGAAATCGGATCGCCCCTGTTCATCGAGAACGACCGCTTCGCCGTCGAGAATGCCGCTCTTCAATCCGAGTTGCAGCGCCTCACCCGCAATCGCCGGAAAGCGGGTAGTCCAGTCGTAGCCGCCACGCGTGATGAGCCGCACCCGGGTGGGCTCAATATAAATGCCGAGGCGGTATCCGTCCCATTTCACCTCGTACGCCCAGTCCGGCCCCTTCGGCGGCCTGTCCACGAGCATCGCCAAGCATGGATCGACGCGGCTCGGCATTGGGTCAGGCGGAGGCGTGTCTGACGACTTTTTCGAAGATGCTCTGGCCATTCGGCAATTAACGCGCAGGAGGGGAAATCGCCTCACCGATAGGCCTTTCGCCACCCAGCTTCACGCGCCGCCTCTTCAGAGCAGAACCAACGTTCCCCGCGTAATGGACTGACAATCGTCTCGCGATAATATTCCTGGCCGGGAACGTGAAATATCCGCTCGCCGGTAGTGCTGACATTGCCTTTGATATCGCATCCAATGCCGGACGCCATCGGCGACGTGAGCATCGCTGTGGCGAGGATAGTGATACCCGCCGCGAGAGCGACGCCGGGAATCCAGTCGGCAAGCTGACCGTTTTCAAAGCGCGGATGCGGCCGAGAAGGCCCACTTCGTTTCTTGCGCGGATCGAAGTCGACCACATTCCCCATGTTGCGCCCCCTCAAGCGGCACGATGCCGTTTATCAGCGGTTGAGTCCATTAGCCCCATGGAATGAATTGACGGGGAGCCGCGGGCCAATCACACTCGCCCAGACGTAGAACTTCGACAGATGAATCAACTCATGCAACCCAAGAAATCGATGCCTCCGAGCGGGTTCGCCAAGAGCGCGGTCCTAATCGGTATCTGCGCTCTCACTTCAGGTTGCTGGCCAGGGGAGTGCTATCCGCCTTTGCCTCCGCTATTGCGCGATTTAACGGCTGACAGCGAAGGAGAGGTATGGAGTCCTGGCTCGTGCGCCCTTCCCGAAGGCAAACAACAGGCCTATTCACCGGAGCTTACAAGTCGTTTGCAGGCGCGCTTTCCGGGCGGCAGTGATGCGGCCCCTGTAGAACGAGACCTGTTAGCCATGGGATTCAGGGTTGTTTCACCCTGTCCGAACGTTCCGAGTGATCGTCTGGCCCAGTTTCTCCAAAAAGGGTGCGCTTTCCCGATGGATGCCAGAATAACATGGCAGGTGACCGAGGACGGGAAAATTGCCGATCTCAGTGGCGACGTCTTTTACAAACCTGGCCCCGAATACCGCTGACCCCGGGCGCTGCGGCGCGGGTCCTATGCCGCCCCTCGCCGCCTGTCGCCCTCAGTCGGCGGCACGAACACGACGGTGACTGTCCGGGAGCCGCACCGCGGACATCGAAGACGGCTGGCGACCATCGACAGCGGAAAGTCTCGGCCGCGCGTGGCCACCAGCGTCAGCATGTCGAGATCATAGCTCCAGGTGCATCGGCGAACGGACTTCATTCCCTCGCGATTGCCGTACGCGCACCGCGCCTTTAGCTGCCATCCCAGGCTGAAAGCTTCACCGATTGTCTCGACCATGGCCGCCAAATAGTATAAGAACAAACAGAGAACAATGACAGCCGCGCGCAAGTTCCACAGATTTGGGCATGGTCAATGGCCGCCCGTCGGGCGGCGGTGCTTCGCGAAGAAACGTGCGATGAGTGACGAACGAATATCGGGAAACGCGCGAAGCGATGCGGTTCTTTGCATTCATTAGTGCGAGCAGCCGGGTTGCAAGAAGTGGGGCAGCTTCGGCTTCGCCGTTGGGCGCAGCGAACCGAAGTGGTTCTGCTACGAGCATCGGCCGGAGTGGAAGTCGAACGATGAGGCACGCCCGCAGCATTGATCTGGACCCCGGTAGACACGCGATCGATCCAGAAGAAGGTATCGGTCACCTGCGCCTGGCTGATTTGGAAGAAAATCAAATTCTCGGCGCGCGGTGCGCCGCCTGCGATCACAACAACTGGGTCAATCGTTGGGAGATCGCTGGCGACGCGACGCTCGACGAGTTGAGGCCCCTGCTCCGTTGCACGCGGTGCGACAACAAGGGTAACAATGGCTGGCGGCTCGGCAGGATCGACCGCGACTCGGAGTGGACGGATGTGCAATCGCTATCGTATCGAAGTCGAGTTTGACGAGCTGTGGCGGGTGGCGAGGCCACACCGCGACATGACAAACCGGGCGAACCCGACGACCGAAGTGTTTCCTGACAAGTCTGGTCCGGTGATCCGCAACAGCAGGGATGGCGAGCGCGAGCTGGTCAATCTCACCTGGGGCATGCCGTCCCCGCCGACCGTCACCAACGGCAAGCCGGACTATGGCGTCACGAATGTCCGAAACCTCGACTCCCCTCACTGGCGTCGCTGGACCGGGACCGAATATCGCTGCATCGTGCCGTGGACAGCCTTCTGCGAGTACGAGGACACGAAGCCGAAGAAAACGGCTCGGTGGTTCGCACTCGATGAAAGCCAGCCCCTCGCCCTCTTCGCTGGCATCTGGACCCCGTGGACCGGCCAGCGTGGCTCGATGAAAAACCCGCGACGCGGTGAGCACGAGCTGTTTGCGTTTCTCACGTGCGAGGCAAACGCTGTCGTCAAACCGATCCACCCGAAAGCAATGCCTGTCATCCTGAGAGAGCCTGCCGAAATCGAGCTGTGGATGAACGGAGAATGGAGTGATGCGAGAGCTCTCCAGCGACCGTTCCAGGCCGACCGGATGATGCTGCTGCCTGTCGAACAGGCCGCCCTTCTGTAGGAACCTCCATGAAGTTTTCAGATGTCCTCTGTGCCGGCGCGATTCTGCTCGTTGTCAACCTACACTGGAACGCTGCGATTGCCGCCGAGGCGATTGTCGGACGTGCCTCCGTCATCGACGGCGACACGATCGAAATCAGAGGCGAGCACATTCGCCTGCATGGCGTTGATGCGCCGGAAAGCTGGCAATCATGCAATGATGGCGACGGTGTCACCTACCGTTGTGGTAAAGAGGCAGCAATGACGCTCGACCAGTTCCTCGCGGTGTCCCGCCCTACGCGCTGCGAATTCGTCGAGAGAGATCGATATGGCCGCTTCGTGGGAATCTGCTTCCGCGCCGATGGCCGCGAGATCAATCGCTGGCTCGTCGAAAGTGGCAATGCTGTCGATTGGGCAAGATACAGCGATGGTCGCTACGCCGCGGTTCAGGCGACCGCACGGTCGAAAGGTGTTGGCCTCTGGCGCGGGAAGTTTCAGTTGCCGTGCGAAGCGCGAGCCGAACATGCGGGGCGTGAGCCGACCTGCTGAAAAACTAAGCCTTCAGACGCCGCCCTCGCGATAATATCTGTTGCTGCCAAAGCATTGGAATCGGCCACGACTTAGGATATCCTATTAGGCGAGAGGTCTTCCAATGAAGAAACTTGCAATTGTGCTAATTGCAGCAGTTATTGCCGCCTCCTCTGCTCATGGACAGGCAACCATCACCAGAGCGAGGTCAGCTGGCTTGATTGATGGGTATCGCGCTTACATAAGCCGAGACGACCTGTTTAGTTCGAGCGGAGTTCGGTTAACCCAACCTTGGCAGGTAATCCGACAAGACCGTAAGCGACAAGGTGGCCCCATCTAGCGAACCCGGTGGGCCTTCGAATATCGGTAGCGGACGTTGTGAGCTGATGTGAGCTTCTATGTCTGCGCCTAGTTCTGGAACTAAAACCTTCCATATGATCGAAGCAGTCGCCGACCGCCTTGAGGGTGCGCCGCGGCAACTTCGCCGGCGCTGGTCGGATGAGTTCAAGGCGCGGGCGGTGGCTGAGGCATTGGAGCCAGGCGCGAGCGTCTCGGCGGTCGCGCATCGGATCGGCATCCACCCGTCGCAGCTCTTTGGCTGGCGTCGTGCGGCCTTAGGCGGTCGGAGGGTTTCCGCGGAATCGGCGCGGTGCGAGGTAGTCGCGGCGCGCACTGACGAAGCGGTGATCGAGATTGTCATTGGCGACGTGATCGTGCGTGCCGGCGCTGACGTCAACGAGGCGCACTTGCAGCGGGTGATCCGAGCGGTGCGATCGGCATGATCCCCTCCGGCGTGAAGGTGTTCCTGGCCAGCCATCCGGTTGACTTCCGCAAGGGGCCAGACAGTTTGCTTTCGCTGGTGCGTGACGCCGGCAATGATCCGTTCAACGGTGCGCTTTACGTCTTCCGAGCCAAACGGGCGGACCGGGTCAAGATCGTCTGGTGGGACGGCTCCGGGGTTTGTCTCTATGCCAAGCGGCTGGAGAAGGCGCAGTTTTGCTGGCCGCGGATCGGTCACAACCGGATTCAGCTCAACCATGCGCAGCTGCTGGCACTGGTCGATGGCATGGACTGGAAGAGGGTTCGAGCTGTGCCGGTGAAGCCGCCGGAGATTGTTGGGTAAAAGCCCTGCGGCGAAGTGAATCAGCGGCCTGAAAGGGCAGGAAAACCGGAGCAAATTGTGCTCTGGTCGGCTGATGACGCCGCCCGATCTCAAACTCCCCGATGACGTAGAGACGCTGAAAGCCATGGTGCTTGCCATGGCCGAGAAGGCGGCGCGCGCCGATGCTTTGGAGAGCGAGGTCGCCGATCTCAAGGCACGAAACGCCGACGCCGATGAGCGCATTGAGCGGCTGACGCAGATCCTGAAGGCCTTTGATCGGGCCCGGTTCGGACGGCGCTCGGAAAAGCTCGGCTCACCTTCCATTGACGACGAGCAGCAGGCCTTTGTCTTCGAGGAGATCGAGACCGGCAT
>NZ_AUTC01000138.1 GCF_001461695.1 Sinorhizobium fredii USDA 205
TTATAGACCCGCACCCTCCAACACGTCAACAGGGTTCTTGGAAAAAACTTCAAAAAACGACAAGTAACTGATTCCACATACGTATTTTAAACGGGCAGGAAGAGCATTGGGAACCGCCCCTAAAATCAGCGTCGAAAATGTTGACCGGTTGGTAAAATCGTTCCGTCTTGCGCATTCTCGCGTCGGAGCGCGATATCCTCGCCGTCGAAGCCGCTTTTCCGCGGTCGCCAAAGGCTGCTAGTGTCGGCGTATCTTAGAGAGGAGAATTCGGGGATGCTGGTACTGGATACGGCTCAGACACGCGTGGCTCTACCCTGGGACGGGCTCGTCCAAGCGCTTGGCGAGATGTTCGCAAAAGGGTGCGTCATGCCGGTGCGCCATCATCACGATGTCGAGGTCCCCGGCGAGGCGGATGCGACGCTGCTCCTCATGCCGGCCTGGCAGCCGGGCGCCTATATCGGCGTCAAGATGGTTTCGGTTTTCCCCGGCAACCAGACTCGCGGGCTGCCGGCGATCCACGGCAGCTACCTGCTTTCTTCAGGCGCGACCGGCGAGTTGCTGGCGATCCTCGACGGCGGCGAACTGACGGCCCGGCGGACCGCCGCTGCCTCGGCGCTCGCGGCGCGTTATCTGGCGCGCGAAGATGCGAGTCGACTGCTAATGGTCGGAACCGGACGGCTTTCGGCCAATGTCATCGAGGCGCACGCCTCGGTCCGTCCCATCCGCGAGGTGGCAATCTGGGGACGGGATCAGAGGAAGGCAGAGGCGACCGCGAAGGAGCTCGACCTCAAGGGCATCGCGGTTTCGGTCGCGACGGACCTCGAGGCGGCTGCCTGCGAGGCGGATATCATCTCCTGCGCGACGCTCTCTTCCGAGCCGCTGATCCGCGGCGACTGGCTGAAGCCCGGCGCCCATCTCGATCTGATCGGCGCCTTCAAGCCGACGATGCGCGAAACGGACGATCGTGCCGTCGCCCGCGCCAGCATCTTCGTCGACACACGCGACGGGGCACTTAAGGAAGGCGGCGACATCGTCCAGCCGCTCAAGGCCGGCGTCATCACGGAAGCGGCAATCCGTGCCGATCTCTTCGAGCTTGCCCGCGGCGCGCATGCCGGCCGCACGGCGCCCGACGAAATCACGCTGTTCAAATCGGTCGGCGCCGCCCTCGAGGATCTCGCCGGCGCCGTGCTCGCCTTCGAGGCGCACCGGTCCAAGGCTTAGACGCGCGCACTCGTTTTGCCGCGCGGGGTGCTTCACCGAAACGTGACGTTGGCCCGGTTCGGCCTGCATTGACGCCACAGGCCCTTGCCGTACCCTCGGCCGACAACAAGGCGGGAGGAGCAACGCCACATGACCGGACGGGCAGGAAAACTCATCCTGGCGGCGATGCTGACGCTTGGTCTTGCGGGCCAAGCGTCCGCCACCGACGCCGGCAATTGGGGTGCCGTCGTCGCCGAAGGCAATGGCCAGACGGTCTATTTCAACGCCTGGGGCGGCTCCGAGAACATCAACGCCTATATTCGCTGGGCGGGCGGAGAAATGAAGTCCCGCTATGGGGTCGACGTTGTGCACGTAAAGCTCGACGATACGGCGAAAGCGGTGGCGACGGTCGTCGCGGAAAAGGCGGCAGGGAAGAACGACGGCGGGGCCGTCGATCTGATCTGGATCAACGGCGAGAATTTTGCGGCGATGAAGCACGCCGGGCTTCTCTTCAGCCCCGACTGGGCGACGAAGCTGCCAAACTGGCGCTATGTCGATCACGAGACCAAGCCAACGGTACTTAAGGATTTCACCATTCCGACCGAAGGACTGGAAAGCCCGTGGGGCGGCGCCAAGCTCGTGTTCTTCCATGATTCAGCGCGAACGCGGAATGCCGATCTGCCCGATTCGGCCGCAAGCCTCCTGAAATGGGCCGAGGCCAATCCGGGCCGCTTCTCCTATCCGCAGCCGCCGGATTTCACCGGTACGTCCTTCCTGAAACAAGTGCTGATCGAGCTGATCGACGACAGGAGCAGGCTGCAAAGGCCGGTCGACGAGGCGACCTTCTCGGCGGATGCCGCGCCCCTGTTCGCCTATCTGGACAAGCTGACGCCGCTCTTGTGGCGGCAGGGCAAGGCCTATCCGCAAAACTATCCCGACATGAAGCAGAAGCTCGCGGACGGCGAGCTCGACATCATCTTCGCCTTCAACCCGGCGGAAGCCTCCTCCGCAATCGCCAATGGCGAGCTGCCGGAGACGGTGCGCTCCTTCGTCTTTTCCGGCGGCACGCTCGGCAATACGCATTTTCTGGCCATCCCCTATAACGCCACAGCCAAGGCCGGCGCATTGCTCCTTGCCGATTTCCTGCTTTCGCCCGAAGCGCAGCTGCGCAAGCAGGATTCGAAGATCTGGGGCGACCCAACCGTTCTTTCGCTGGCAAAGCTTTCGGCCGAGGATCGATCCGCCTTCGAAAATCTGGATCTCGGCATAGCGACACTAAAGCCCGACGAGCTCGGACCGGCGCTCGACGAACCGCATCCGGACTGGATGACCAAGATCGAGGCGGAATGGATCCGGCGATATGGCGCGGCCAATTAGGACAGGATCGCGCGGTCTTACCACGAACACGCTGCTTGCCCTCATCCTGGGACTGCCGATTCTTGCCGGCATAGCGGGGGTCATCCTGCCTGCTTTCGGATATTTGCCGGCGCTCGGCGGCCTGCGCGTCACGCTCGGCCATTTTGCCGAGCTTGCCGGCCAGCCGCACATCCTGCGCTCCAGCCTCACCGGCCTCGCGGCAGGCCTTGCCACGACCTGCGCTGCCGTTGCGATCGTCGGCACCTTCCTGGCGGGTTTTGCCGGGATGCCGGCCTTTTCGCGTATCCAGCATCTGGTGTCCCCGTTGCTGGCAGTTCCGCATGCGGCCGCCGCCTTCGCGCTGGCGTTCCTCGTCGCACCATCGGGCTTTCTCGTTCGGCTGGTTTCGCCGGAACTGACGGGCTTCATGCGGCCGCCGCAATGGCTCCTTCCGAACGACCCGCTCGCCGTCTCGATGGTCGCGGGGCTCATCACCAAGGAAGTTCCCTTCCTCTTCCTGATCGCGCTCGCCGCATTGCCGCAGCTCCCGCTTCGCCAAGCGAGGCAATTGACCGCGGCGCTTGGCTATGGGCGCCTGAGCGGCTTTCTGATCAGTGTCTGGCCGGCCCTCTACCGCCAGATCCGACTGGCCGTTTTCGCGGTCCTCGTCTACTCGGTCTCCGTCGTCGATGTCGCCATCATCCTTGGGCCGCAACTGCCGGCAACGCTGCCGGTGCGGATTGCGCAATGGGCGGATGATCATGACCTCGGCGCACGTTTTCTCGCCTCGGCAGCCGCATTGTTGCAGCTTGCCATCGTCCTTGCGGCGGTCACGGCCTGGCTCGTGATCGAACGGATTGGGCGCTTTGTCCTCGCCCGGCTGACCCATTCAGGGCGACGCCTGCGAAACGACGGCGTGCCTCGGTTCGTCTCGGCTGTCGCAATGGCGGCCTGCGCCGCTGTCATCTTCCTCGGCATTGCAACTCTCGGCGTCTGGTCGGTCGCGGGACTCTGGCCGTTTCCAGATGCCTGGCCGACAAAGCTCACGTCGCAAATCTGGCTGCGCACGCTGCCGCAACTCTGGCCAGCGCTGCGCACGACGATCACACTCGCACTCACATCGGCGTCGCTCGCCCTGCTCTCTGCCGTTCTGCTGCTTCATCGAAATGGCCGCCGCCGCGAAAACGGAACCGGCCATCGACTGCTCTATCTGCCCTTGCTGCTGCCGGAGATCAGTTTCGTTTTCGGCCTGCAGATCCTGATCGTCGCGGCGGGTCTCAAGCCGGCATTTGGGAGCGTGCTGGCGGTGCATTTCCTGTTCGTCCTGCCTTATGTGCTGTTGTCGCTCGCAGCACCTTGGCGCGAGCTCGATCCGCGCTTCGAAAGGATCGCCGCCGGGTTCGGCAAGTCCGCGTTGCAAACCCTGCTGACCGTCCGCCTGCCGCTCCTTTTCCGGGCATGCCTCATCGCCTTTGCCGTCGGCTTCTCGGTCTCTGTCGGCCTCTATCTTCCGACGTTGCTGATCGGGGCGGGGCGGCTGACGACGATCGCGACCGAGGCGGTGGCGCTTTCGTCGGGCGGCGATCGTCGGGTGATCGGCGTCTATGCGCTCGTCCAGGCGTCTCTGCCGTTCCTCGCATTTCTCGTTGCCTCACTTGCCCCCCAGTTGCTATTCCGCAACCGCCGGGCAATGAGGACGTGAATGCTGGACATCGCCGAGACAAGACCCCTGACGCTGGCGGACGTGACGATCCGGCTGGCGGAACGGACCCTGCTTGCCGTTTCGGCAAAGGTGATGCCGGGCGAGGTGCTGACGATCATGGGTCCATCCGGCTCCGGAAAGTCCGCCTTGCTCGCCTTCGCGGGTGGATTCCTCGATCCGGCCTTCGACGCCGGCGGGCGGCTGCTGATCGGCGAGGAAGACGTGACGGACATTCCGGCCAACCGGCGCCACGCCGGCATCCTGTTCCAGGATCCGCTGCTCTTTCCCCACCTTTCCATTGGCGGCAATATCGTCTTTGCCATACCGCCGTCGATCAAAGGACGTAAGGCACGACACGCCCTTGCCGAGCGGGCGCTCGACGAGGTCGGGCTCGGCGGTTTTTTCGACCGCGACCCGGAAACGCTCTCCGGCGGCCAGAAGGCGCGGGTGGCGCTGCAGCGGGTTCTCGTCTCGGCACCCCATTTCCTGTTGCTGGACGAGCCCTTTTCGAAACTCGACGCGACCCTCAGGCAACAAGTTCGCGAACTGGTCTTTTCCAGAGCCAAGGCAGCGGGCCTGCCCGCCATCCTTGTCACCCACGACAGCGCCGATGCCGAGGCCGCGGGCGGCAGGGTGCTCCGGATTGGCGAGGAGGAGAAGCCATGACGGTCGAGCTTCCGCCCCTGCCCGTCCGCGAAATCCTGCCCGCACTTGCCGAAGCGCTTGAAACTTCTCCGTCGGTCGTGCTGTCCGCGCCGCCCGGGGCCGGCAAGACGACGCTGGTGCCGCTGTTCCTCCTCGACCAGCCGTGGTTGAACGGCGGCAAGATCATCCTCTTGGAGCCGCGCCGGCTGGCGGCGCGCGCTGCGGCCGGACGGATGGCCGAATTGCTCGGGGAAAAGGTCGGCGAGACGGTCGGATACCGGATGCGGCTCGACAACCGTGTCTCGGCGAAGACGCGGATCGAGGTGGTGACCGAAGGCGTTTTTACCCGGATGATCCTCGACGATCCGGAGCTCGCCGGCGTGTCGGCAGTGCTTTTCGACGAGTTCCACGAGCGATCGCTCGACGCCGATTTCGGCCTGGCGCTGGCGCTGGACGTCCAATCGGCGCTGCGCGACGATTTGAAGATCATCGTCATGTCGGCGACGCTCGACGTCGAGCGCGTCGCAGGCCTGCTCGGCGATGCGCCGGTCCTTCAGAGCGAGGGGCGGAGCTATCCGGTCGATGTCCGATACGAGAGCAGAAACAGCGATGAAAGAGTCGAGGATGCGGTGGTTCGGACGATCATCGAGGCGCATCGGTCCGACGCGGGCTCGATCCTCGCCTTCCTGCCCGGCCAGGCCGAGATTACCCGGACGACTGAGCGCCTCGCCGGGCGTTTCGACCAGAACACGATGATCGTGCCGCTCTATGGCAATCTCAGCCAGAAGGATCAGGACGCGGCGATCCGGCCGGCGCCGAAAGGCACGCGCAAGATCGTGCTGGCGACCTCGATCGCCGAAACGTCGATCACCATCGACGGAGTGCGCATCATCGTCGACAGCGGGCTGCAGCGGCTGCCGGTGTTCGAAGCCTCGACCGGCATCACCCGGCTCGAGACCGTGCGCGTGTCGCGGGCTTCGGCCGACCAGCGCGCCGGCCGCGCCGGGCGAACCGAGCCGGGCGTCGCCATCCGGCTGTGGCACGCCGGCCAGACGGCGGCGCTTACCGCCTTCACGCCGCCGCAGATCCTTGCCAGCGACCTTTCCGGCCTTTTGCTCGACCTTGCCCATTGGGGGGTCGCCGACCCATCGTCACTCAGCTTCATCGACCTGCCGCCGGAAACGACGCTGCGCGAGGCGCGCGACCTGCTCGTCGAATTGGGGGCGCTCGACGCACATGGCGCGTTGACCCCGAGAGGGCGCATCATCCGCGACCTGGCGCTGCCTGTCAGGCTGGCGGCAATGGCCGTGTCGGCGGCAGAAGAGGGCCAGGCAGCGGAGGCCTGCCTGATCGCGGTGATGCTCACCGAGCAGGGTCTCGGCGGCAGCAGCCTCGACATCGAGGATCGGCTGCGCCGCTTCCGGAGCGAGCGCAGCGACCGGGCGGAGGCGGCTCGCGGGCTTGCCAGGCGGATGGCGGCGGACCTCACTGCGTCACAGGCCAAGGGCGAGCGTGCTCTGCCGGGGGTGCTGCTGATGCACGCCTTTCCCGATCGAATCGCGCTGCAGCGCGGTGGCCGCGGCCGCTTCGTCATGGCCAACGGACGTGGTGCGGAAGTGCCGGAAACCGAGCGACTGGCGGCGGCAGGGATGCTGGTGATCGCCGACCTGACGGGACGAGCCGGGGCACAGCGGGTGCTGGCGGCGGCGGAGATCACCAGGGCGGAGGTCGAAGCGCACATGCCTGAGGCGATCGTCACGGAAGAGCAAAGCTTCTTCGACCGGGCGAGCCGCCAGGTGAGAGCCCGCCGGGTGACGCGGCTTGGAGCGATCGTCTTCGAAGAGGCGCCGCTGCCCCGGCCGCGCGGCGAGGCGGCCGCGCGGGCGCTCGCCGACGGCATTCGCCAGTTGGGGCTCGCTGCGGTGCCTTTTCCGAAGGACGTGGATCAATTGCGCGACCGCATCGGCTTTCTGCACCGGTCGATCGGCGAGCCCTGGCCGGACATGTCGGATGCGGCGCTCCTCGCCCGCCTCGAGGAATGGTTCGTTCCTTTTCAGGGCGATGCCGGCGGCATTGACGGGATCAAGGGCCGCGATCTCACCGAGGGCCTGCTGTCGCTCGTGCCGGACGATCTGCAGCGCGATCTCGCCAAGCTCGCCCCGACGCATTTCGAAGCGCCGACCGGGCAGCGTCACCCGATCCACTACGACGGCAACGAACCGCTGCTTTCCATTCGCGTCCAGGAACTCTTCGGGCTCAAGACACATCCGACGGTCGGCGACGGACGGCTGCCGCTGCTGCTCGAACTGATCTCGCCCGGCCAGCGGCCAATCCAGACGACGCGCGACCTGCCGGGCTTCTGGGCGGGCTCCTGGAAGGATGTCAGAGCCGACATGCGCGGCCGCTATCCCAAGCATCCCTGGCCGGACGATCCGGCCAACGCCATGCCGACGACGCGGGCCAAGCCGCGCGGCACATAAAGCTGGTTTATCATTCGCGGAACGCGCTACAGCGCCGTGCGTCTTTTCAGACGCACAAAGGACGATGTAGCACTTTGAATTGCTGCATGTTTTTGTCCTTAAATCGGCTACGATTTAAGGAAACATGCAGTAGACTTTTGAGGCGGGCGCATAGGGGAACAGATTGGCAGCATGGCGACGATGACACTCGACCACAACGAACTCAACAGCAATCGCAGCCTGAGGCTGCAGACACTGGTGCGGCTGCGCTGGCTGGCGGTCGGCGGCCAGTCCGTGGCGGTCATCGTCACCGCGCTGTGGCTGCAGTTCCCCCTGCCGCTCGTCTCCTGCTCGCTGCTGATTGCCAGCCTGGCACTGCTCAATTTCTTTCTCACCATTCGCTTCCCGCCGACGCATCGCCTGACTGCGCCGGCCGCCTTCGCCCTGCTCGGTCTCGATCTCGCGCAACTGACCGCACTCCTCTTCATCACCGGCGGGCTCACCAATCCGTTTGCGCCGCTGCTTTGCGTGCCGGTCATCATCTCGTCCGCCTCGCAGCCGAAGCCGCACAGCATCGTGCTCGCCGTGTTCGCGGTGATCGGCGTCACGGCGCTGGCGTTCTCGCCCTTTCCGCTGCCCTGGTATCCCGGCACCGTCCTGTTGATGCCGCGCGTGCTGACGGCCGGCGTCTGGTTCGCGATCGTCTCGATGACGGCCTTTGCCGCCTTCTACACCTATCGTGTGTCGCTCGAGGCGAGCGAGCTCTCCGAGGCCCTGACGGCGACCGAACTGGTGCTCCAGCGCGAAAAGCACCTGTCGCAGCTCGACGGGCTCGCGGCGGCGGCGGCCCACGAACTCGGCACGCCGCTTGCCACGATCACCGTCGTTGCCAAGGAAATGGAGCGGGAGCTTGGCGACGACCCTCGCTTCGGCGAGGACGTCCATCTGCTGCGCAGCCAGAGCGAGCGTTGCCGCGACATCCTGAAGCGACTGACGACGCTATCCTCCGAGAGCGAGGAGCATATGCGGCTCCTGCCGCTTTCCTCGCTGATCGAGGAGGTGATGGCGCCACATCGCGAATTCGGCATCCAGATCAAGCTCGTCGAGAAAGGCGACCGCGGTAGCGAGCCCGTCGGCAATCGCAATGCGGGTATCCTCTACGGCCTCGGAAATCTCCTCGAAAATGCCGTCGACTATGCGCGGGAGGCCGTGACGGTGACCGTCGAACACACCACGGAACGCGTCAAGGTGACGATCGAGGACGATGGCGACGGCTTTTCGCCGGATATCCTCGCGAGAATCGGCGAACCATACGTTACGCGGCGGCAAAAGGAAGACAGCGCCGGCGGGCTGGGGCTCGGACTTTTCATCGCCAAAACGCTGCTGGAGCGATCCGGCGCCCGGCTCCGCTTTGAAAATGGTCCCGGTGCCCGGGTCAGCGTCGAATGGCCGCGCGCCCTGATGGATACGAAACTGGCGAAATGATTTTTGGCAGTTTATTGAAGACTTAATAGGAAAACCCACATAATTTCAGCGCAACTGCCCAAATGTGGGCTCCGGATTTGAAAGAATGACCGAAAAATCGACGGGTGCCCACGCCACCCCTGCTGATGCCGAACTGATCGGACCGGATAAAACGCTTTTGATCGTCGATGACGACGGCCCCTTTCTACGTCGCCTGGCGCGCGCCATGGAGGCCCGCGGCTTCACGGTCGAAATCGCCGAATCCGTGGCCGAGGGCATCGCCAAGGCCAAGACGAACCCGCCCAAGCACGCGGTCATCGATCTGAGGCTCGGCGACGGCAGCGGGCTCGACGTCATCGAGGCCATCCGCGGCCGGCGCGGCGACACGCGGATGATCGTGCTGACCGGCTATGGCAACATCGCCACGGCGGTGAATGCGGTGAAGCTGGGGGCGCTCGACTATCTCGCCAAGCCGGCCGATGCCGACGAGATCTTCGCCGCCCTCGTGCGCCGCCAGGGCGAGCGCGTCGAACTGCCGGAAAACCCGATGTCGGCCGATCGCGTGCGCTGGGAACACATCCAGCGCGTCTACGAAATGTGCGAACGCAACGTCTCGGAGACGGCGCGGCGGCTCAACATGCACCGCCGCACGCTGCAGCGCATCCTGGCGAAGCGCGCACCGAAGTAATCAATCCGGCTCGGCCGCCGCATCGCGGCTCCCGCCGACGATATCGCGGATCGATTCGCCGAGTTCACCGTTGTGCTCCGCCGCCCATTCGGCGAGCATCAGGCGCTGCGCCGCCGTACGGGCAAAGGCCTGCGTGACCGACTTTCGCGTCGCCGGCGCCAGCCGATGCTCCGGCGCCTCGCGCAGCATGTGCGCTTCATAGCCATCCGAGAGCATGAGCCCGCATTCCTCCGGGAAGATGTCGAGCGGTACCTGCGCATGGGTGGCGAAAAACAGACGGTCGCAATGAAGCCGGTAGTCCGGCCACTTGCGGTCGACGCGGAAGTCCTCGATCGACGTCTTGATCTCGACGATCCAGATCTCGCCCTTCGGGGATATCGAGATCAGGTCGGCACGCCGGCCGCTGGCAAGCGTCAGTTCCGGCAGCACCGCATGACGCAATTCCATGAACAATCGCTGCACGCCGCGGCGCACCTTCAACGCCCGCTCGGACTGGCGCCCGTCGGCGAGCGGATTGTCGCCATGGATCGATAGGATCGTCATCGCCCACTCCCGTCCCGGTCACATCCCCTTGTTGCAAAAAAACCATCGTCACGGAATTTGCACATTTCGGCCAAATTGCGGCACGGCGATCTCTTGCGCAGCGCACTGCAATCGCAAATAAGCTGACGGCCGGGCACCTTCCCCCGATTTTCCTGATTCCCTTTTACGAGACCCCCATGCGCTTCCGCAACGCTCTCATTTTGTGCAGTCTGGCGGCGACTGTCTTCATCGCCGGCTGCTCGCAAACGACGTCCACCGCAGGCTCCGCTCCCGAGGGCCAGAAAGTCGCGACGAATCAGATCTTTACAGGCAATTATGGCGCCGTCGAGGACCACGGCTATCCGTTGCCGGCCGTTCCGATCAACCGCCTGGACCAGCGCTTCCACCGCCAGATCGTCGATTACGACACTAAGGAGCGGCCGGGCACCATCGTCGTCAACACGCCGAATCGCTTCCTCTATTACGTTCTGCCGGGCGGCAAGGCAGTGCGCTACGGCATCGGCGTCGGCAAGGCAGGGTTCGCCTGGGAAGGCGAGGCCTATGTCGCCTGGAAGCAGGAGTGGCCGACCTGGCACCCGCCGAAGGAAATGGCCGAGCGCAAGCCGGAAGTCGCCAAATATGTCGAAGAGGGCATGGGCCCCGGCATCAGCAATCCGCTCGGCGCACGGGCACTCTACCTCTTCAACGAGGAAGGCAGGGACACGCTCTTCCGCCTGCACGGCACGCCGGAATGGTCCTCGATCGGCACCGCAGCGTCCTCCGGCTGCATCCGCCTGATGAACCAGGATATCATCGATCTTTATTCGCGGGTTCGCCCGGGTCGGAATGCGCGGGTCGTCGTGCAGCAGTAAAGTTGAGCGACGCTCGAGCCTAAACGAAGGGGCCGCCGCTCGAAAGCCGGCGGCCCTTTCGTTTGCCGTTCACGGTGCGCCTTCGGCTGCCCCTCTCCTCGGGTTTAACCCCATAGGCGCTAACTTAGGCTTGACGGAGATGGCGGTGCATGATTCACCGTGCTGATGAGCGATTCTTTGCAAGCGTTGGATTGGGGCGAGCTGGTCGGACGACTGGGCTCGGCGGCAGAGTTGGAGGCGAGCGCGCGGGAGGCCGGCGCGTTGCTGCGTAAACGGCAGGTGGCCGGCGCTGTCGACCTGTTACGATTGTGTTTCGCCTATGTGCTGGCCGGTTTTCGCTTCGCACCTTGGCCGCCTGGGCCGAGCAGCGGGGGCTTGCGTCGATGTCCGACGTGGCGATGCTCAAGCGTCTGAAGGCCAGTGCCGATTGGGTGGGCTCCTTGGTTTCGCTGCTGCTCGCCGAGCGCTGCCCGGAGGCCGTTGCCGGGTTGCCCGGCGGCCTGCGGATGATGGCGGTCGACGCCACCGTGGTCGCGCCGCCCGGGCCGAAGCGGGACTACTTTATGGTGCACACGGTGTTCGACCTTTCGCGGCTGCAGCTCTGTTCGGTGGAGGTCACCGATCGCCATGAAGCCGAGCGGCTGTCGCGCGGCGCCAAGCCCGGAGAGCTTCGCATCGCCGACCGCGCCTACGCCAGGGCGACCGATCTGGCCCGGGCGGTCGCGGCCGGGGCCGATTTCCTGGTTCGCGCCCCTTCGAACTATCCGCGCCTGCTGGACAGCGAAGGTCAAGTGCTGGACCGCCTGGCGCTCTGCCGCGAAGCGGACCAAAAGCGTGTTCTCGATCGCTCGGTGCAGGTTCAGGACGGCAAATCCAAGCTCGCAGTGGCAGCGCGGGTGGTGATCTTTCCGCTGCCGCCCGAGGCGGCCGAGAAAGCCAGGCGCGCGGCGCGCCGTTTGGCCGCCAAGGCAAGCTACGCGCCCAGCCAGGCCGGCATCGAGATGGCCGGCTATCTGGTGCTGTTGACGTCGCTGGCACCGGACGACTGGCCCCCCGAGCGGCTCGCCTCAACCTATCGCCTGCGTTGGCAGATCGAGCTGGCCTTCAAACGCATGAAGTCGCTGGTGGGATTGGAAGACCTGCGCGCCAAGGATCCCGATCTGGCCCGCCTGTGGATCAACACCGCCTTGCTGGCCGCGCTCCTGGCTGAGGACGACCTGCCGGCCCTCGATCCCGAGGCGCCGGACTCTCTCCCCCTGGCCGCCTGAAGCAAGCCACTTTGCCGATCTGGCGTCTCGTCGTCCTGGCGATCACCAATATCGCTATCGCCGTCCTGCACGGGCCAACCCGGGCGATTTCCCGCGCCCTGCTGCTCCATCGACTGCGCGAGCCACCGCGAAGGCGGCGCGCCACCGCACATCGGAAACTAAGTTAGCGCCCATGGGGCTTGACCCGAGGACTAACCCTCTCCCCGCAGGCGGGGAAGGGGACTTGGGCGGCGCGGCACAGCCCTTCGCCCCGCAAGCGGGGAGAACGTGCCGGCAGGCGGATGAGGAGCCATGCGAGGACGGAGACAGTATTCTCACGACGCCCGTTGGTTCGCCTTCAACTCCAAACGGCGGCGATGCAGCACCGGTTCGGTATAGCCGTTTGGCTGTTCGCGCCCCTTGAGGACCAGATCGAGCGCCGCCTGGAAGGCGATCGATTCGTCAAAACGGCCGGCCATCGGCGCGTAGCTCGGGTCATCGGCATTCTGTTGGTCGACGACGTCCGCCATCCGCTTCATCGTCTCGACGATCTGCGCCTCGCTGACTATGCCGTGGTGCAGCCAGTTGGCCATGTGCTGCGCAGAGATGCGCAGCGTCGCGCGGTCTTCCATCAGCCCGACATTGTTGATGTCGGGCACCTTGGAGCAGCCGACGCCCTGGTCGACCCAGCGCACGACATAGCCGAGGATCCCCTGGGCGTTGTTGTCGAGTTCGCGCTGGATTTCTTCTTCCGTCCAGTTCGGCCGGGCCGCGACGGGCACCGAGAGAATATCGGCGAGCTTGGCGCGCGGCCGGCTTTTGAGACCCGCCTGTATCTCGGAGACGTTGACCCGGTGGTAGTGCGTCGCATGCAGCGTCGCCGCCGTCGGCGAGGGAACCCAAGCGGTGTTGGCACCGGCCTTCGGGTGGGCGATCTTCTGCTCCAGCATCGCGGCCATCAGGTCCGGCATGGCCCACATGCCCTTGCCGATCTGGGCGTGGCCGGAAAGTCCGCATTCGAGGCCGATATCGACGTTCCAGTTTTCGTAGGCGCCGATCCAGGCCGCCTGCTTCATGTCGCCCTTGCGGATCATCGGGCCGGCTTCCATCGAGGTGTGGATCTCGTCGCCGGTGCGGTCGAGGAAGCCCGTATTGATGAAGACGACCCGCTCACGGGCGGCGCGGATGCATTCCTTGAGGTTGACGGTGGTGCGCCGTTCCTCGTCCATGATGCCCATCTTGATCGTATTGGCCGGCAGCCCGAGCGCCGCCTCGACCCGCGCGAAGATCTCGCAGGCGAAGGCCACTTCCTCGGGACCATGCATCTTCGGCTTGACCACATACATCGAGCCGCTGCGCGAATTTGCCCGCCGGCCGCTCGGGCCGATGTCGTGCAGCGCAATCAGCGCCGTCACCATGGCGTCCAACAGGCCTTCGGGGATCTCGCGCCCGTCGCGGTCGAGGATCGCCGGGTTGGTCATCAGGTGGCCGACATTGCGCACCAGCATCAGCGAGCGGCCGGGCAAGCTCAGCGTTTCGCCATCAGGCCCGGTGAAGGCGCGGTCGGCGTTCAGCTTTCGCGTGAACGTCCTGCCGCCCTTGGCGACCTCTTCCTCGAGGTCGCCCTTCATCAGCCCCAGCCAGTTGCGATAGACGACGATCTTGTCCTCGGCATCGACCGCAGCAACGGAATCCTCGCAGTCCATGATCGTGGTGATCGCCGATTCGAGGATGATGTCGGAAATGCCGGCGGCATCGGCCTCACCGATCGGCGTCGTTGCATCGAGGACGATCACGACGTGAAGGTTGTTCTGGCTGAGGACGATTTCCGAAGGCGCCTCGGCCGAGCCGGAATAGCCGACGAACTGAGCCGGATTGCGAAGTGCCGTCCTGGCACCGCTCGTCAAGATCAGTGAGAGAGCACCGCCAGCGATCGCCAGCCCACCGACCTCGCTCCAACGGCCCTCGGCGAGCGGAACGCTGGCGTCGAGAAAGTCCCTCGCCCAGGCGATGACCTTGGCACCGCGCGCCGGATTGTAGCTTCTGCCGCGCGTCGCCCCATCCGCATCGGGAATTGCGTCGGTGCCGTAGAGCGCATCATAGAGCGAACCCCAGCGCGCATTGGCGGCGTTCAGCGAATAGCGGGCATTCATCACCGGCACGACCAGCTGTGGGCCGGCAATGGTGGCGATCTCGGCATCGACATTGGCGGTCGACACGGAAAAATCCGGTCCTTCCGGCAGGAGATAGTCGATTTCCTTCAGGAAAGCCTGGTAGGCGTCGAGGTCGACCGGGGCGCCATGCTCGCGATACCAGGCATCGAGCTTAGCCTGGAGCTCGTCGCGCCTGGCGAGAAGGGCGCGGTTCTTCGGCGCGAGTTCGTGAACGAGGTGCGAGAGGGCCGCAAAAAAACGGTCCGGGTCGACGCCGGTACCCGGCATCGCCTCATCGACCAGGAAGCGGTGAAGGCCCGCATCGATCTTCAGATCATGTTTCTCAACGCGGTCCATTCGGCAGCTCCTGAAATGCTCTTTGCCCGATTCCAATAAATAGGAGCGGGATGCATGCGGGAAAGCGTTTTCCGCTTTCACCCATCCCGCTCACGCGCGCGGACAGTCTCCCATCAACTCGTTCCTTGTCAATTCCGCAAGGATGCGAAGAATTGTTTCCAAATTGGAAAAGATAGATGAGTTGAGGCGCGGGATGCGGGCGGAAAACCCGCGCACACTTTTCCTCATCCCGCTCTATGCGCGATGCGCGGCCTGCCACTCGCCGAAGCGACGAAGCGCGCCTCGACCAGCCTGCGGCCGCCCTCGACCTCCGGGGCATCGATCTCCTCCCAGGCCGTCGCGGCGGGTTCCTCCGCGCCATTGGCGCGCGCCGTCTCCAGCGCCATCGTCGCGGCGCGGCGGCGGGCGACGCCAAACGCCTCGTCCTGATCGATGAAGCGTTCGCTCGCGCCGGCGCCGTTGACGATGAAGATACCCTCCTCGGGTGTCGTCACGAAGACGGTGACGGTGGCGCGCACCTGGCCGACGACGGCGCCGACGGCATTCGCCACATCGGCCTCAGCCGGGATGGCCGCTTCCGTCGCCAGCATCCCGGCGATCGCCGGGTAATAGACCGGCGCCGAGGCCCCAAGACCGACGAGCGGCCGGTCGAGACCGAGCGAAAAGCGGACGATGCCGGGCTCGCGCTTCAGCGCCCGATCGATGGCAAGCGAGACGGCCGGGTCGATGGCGCCGGCACCGTCCTCATGCAAGCAGGCCTGGAGAATCACTTCCGAGGATTGCCGCGTCAGCCGGTCGACGATCAGCCGCGCCAGCATTTCGGGGGAGCCGGCGATCGGCTGGCCCGAACCGTCCTTGCTCCGGGCGGCGATCTTCAGTCCGAGCAGCGCCGCCTCGGCATTCCATTGCGACTGCTTGCCGAGCACGTGCATCGCGTCGGAGGGCGTCAGGGCGCAGATATGCACCAGCCCGCGGGCGACGAGCCGGTCGAGCGTCGCCTTCTGCGGCGTGCTGACGATGAGGTCGGCGAGCGCCAGCGGCACCGTGCCGATCCTGTCGTAAAGGGCCTGCTCCTGCGGCTGCAGGCCGCTCGCCAGATGGTCGGGCAGGCCGGTGCGGACCGCAAGTCGGCCGTCATGGCGGCCGGCGTGGGTGGCACGCAACTGCCTGTCGAGCACCGCCAGCACCGCATCGCCATGCAGCGCCGCCGCAAGGCTCAAGGGCAGGAAGCGGCGCGGACCGAGATCGATCTTCGCCTTGAGGCCGCGGTCGTTGATCTTCACCTCCGAGTCGCCGCCGAGACCATAGGTGCGCATGGCAACCGCCTCGACCATGGTGCGGAAGCCGCCGACGACGGCCCCGTCTGCATCGAGCCTCGGACGGCCGGCATCGAGCACGGCGACATCCGTCGTCGTCCCGCCGATATCGGAGACGACGGCATTTTCGAGCCCGGTCAGATACCGCGCGCCGACGAGGCTCGCGGCCGGCCCGGAGAGGATCGTCTCGATCGGCCGCAGCCGTGCCTCGGCAGCGGAGATCAGCGCGCCATCGCCGCGCACCACCATCATCGGCACGTCGATGCCGCGGGCCTTCAGGAAATCTTCGCAGGAGCCGACCAGCCGGTCGATCATCGAGACCAGCCGGGCATTGAGGAGCGTCGTCAGCGCGCGCCGCGGACCGCCGAGCTTGGAAGAGAGCTCATGGCTGCAGGTAACCGGCAGGTGCGAGATTTCGCGGATGCGGTCGCGCACCCGCTTCTCATGATCCGGGTTGCGGACGGCAAAGTAACCGGCGATGGCGAAGGACGACACCTCCGCGGCAAGCGTCGGCAGCGCCGCGTCTAGTGCGCTCATGTCGAGCGGCGTCTCGCCGCCATGGACGTTGTGGCCGCCCGGCAGAAAGATCACCGGATCCGACCCCAGCGCCTCCTGCAGGCCGTCGCGCTTCAGATCCTCCGGTCCAAAGCCGATCATCACCAGCCCGGCGCGGCCGCCCTGGCCTTCGACGAGCGCATTGGTGGCGAGCGTCGTCGAGAGCGAGACGAGGCTGATGGCCGAGACCGGAACGTTGGCCTTTTCCAGGACGGCTTCCACCGCTCCGGAAATGCCTTCGGAGAGATCGTGCCGCGTCGTCAGCGCCTTCGCCTTGGCGACGACACCCGCTGCTTCGCTGAAAAGGACGGCGTCCGTATAGGTGCCGCCGGTATCGATGCCGAGAAGAAGATGCGAGGTCAATTTCTGCTCAGTCCATAGGGAGAAAACGAGGAGGAATTGCCCGTTGATAGGACATATCTTAGGGAAAGACCATTGCGTGAAAACGACCTTTGAGGACGGATCAGGTCCGACAGCTTCAGCGGAACATGCGGATACCCCCCTCTGCCCTGCCGGGCATCTCCCCCACAAGGGGGGAGATCGGCAAGCGGCAATGCCTCGTGCGACCAAACGTGCTGAGCGTCGACTACAGTATTCAGCAATTTCAGCACCCGTGACCTTGCCGTCGGGCGGGACTTTGCGTCTGGCCGATCTCCCCCCTTGTGGTGGAGATGCCCGGCAGGGCAGAGGGGGGTGTCGCCGGAACCGAAGTATAGGTCCTAAGTTGCCCGCGCCGACACCTTCATCGGCAGCCCGCCCCTCGGCTGGGTCGTCAGCCTCTGCACCGGCCAGGGATGCGTCGCCTCGGTCAGGTCGAAACGGAAGCGGCGCATCAGGACAGCAAGGGCGATCACCGCCTCCTGCAGGGCAAAGGTCGCACCGATGCAGACGCGCGGGCCGGCTCCGAAGGGGAGATACTGGAAGCGATTGATCTTGTCGCGGTTTTCGGGAAGGAAACGCTCGGGCATGAAGGCGCGCGGCTTCTGCCAGTAGAGCGCGTGACGATGCAGCGTCCAGGGCATGATCAGCACCGAAATGCCCTTGCGGATCGGCACGCGCTCGCCTTCCGGCGATGTCCATTCATCCTCCTCGATCGCGGCGCGGTTGATCGAAGGCGCCGGAGGATAGAGCCTCAGCGCTTCCTCGAAGGCAGCGAGCACATGCGGCATCCGCTCGAGCCACTCGACCGGTTCGGCGCCGCTCGTGAGCGCCGAATCGATCTCCTGCTCCATCTTTTCGCGATAGGCCGGCGTATTGGCGATGCAGTAGAGCGTCCAGGCGAGCGCCCGGGCCGTCGTCTCATGGCCGGCACCGATGAAGGTCAGGATGTTGTCCTCGATCTCGGAGGTCGAAAGCCCCTCGGGTCTCTCGAGTTGCAGAAGCAGCGTCAGGAAATCGTTCGGAGCTTTTTCCGGCTCCTCCGCGATGCGGCGCCGGCGCTCAGCCATGGTTGCGGCGACGACGCCACGAAAGCGGTCAAGCACCTTCCTGCCACCGATCCGGGTGAGGCGCGGCACCCACGGCGGCGCCACGAGAAGATCCATCGGATCAACGCGGCCCATCCGGTGCAGCAGTTCCTCGACATTGGCGGCGAAGCCCTGCTTCTCGACGGCGATCTCGCCGGAAAAGAGCGTCTCGGCCAAAATCTCGAAGGTGAGTTCCGTCATGTCGACGGCGACATTGCTGACGAAAGGTTCGGAGGCGGCGCGCGCGTAGCGCTCCCTGAAATGCTCCGAGACGCGCAGCATCTGGCCAGCGAAGCCTTTGGCATGGCGGGGCGTGAAGACCGGCGCCATCGCCTTGCGCGATCTTTTCCACACATCGCCTTCCGCCGTTAAAAGGCCGTCGCGCAGGATCGGGCGGAGGATCAGCCGCCGGACGTTCGACATTTCGTAATTGGATGCATTCTCGACGAGAATGTAGCGGATAAGACCCGGATCGTTGACGATCAAGGTGCGTTGATTGATGAACTTCGTCTCGATCCAGGGGAGCGTATAGGAGGGTTCGCCCCAAAGCTCGAGCGGATTGCGCAGCACCGTGCGGATGATCTCAAGCCGCGAAGGAATGTGGGTACGCGGGATGGGCGCGGGCGGCTCGAACGGCTCCGGTCGCGTGTCCATGTCGATGCCTTTCCTGATCGCCTACCGTTTCAGTTTTTTACGGTGCAATCAAGAAGATGATTCACGTGAAGCACGATCGAGAGATACGGACGTGGTCCGACGCTCTGCCACCGCCTAAAGCAGGGCCTCGAGTTCGGCGACCTTGTCATTGACCAGCCAGCCATAATAGTTTTCTTCCGGCCATTGGACTTCGCCGCCAGCGTTCTTCGCCGCAAGTGCCGCGGCGCGCTCATCCGGGTTGCCGACGTTGTAGAGCGTCGCCGTCAGGCCGGGATTATGGGAGATGTCCACGCCGGCGATCGACCGGTAGGCATCGATCGAATGGCGGATCGAGGCGGCCATATAGGCAAGCGACACGTCCGGATCCATGATCGCCTCGTAGACGGCGCCGGCATTGTTCTCGTCGAGACGATCATAGCCGGAGACGCGCGAGACCATGTCCGTCAGCATCAAGGCGGTCAGCGGGTTGATCTGGCCGAGGCCAAAAGTCTGGCCGGCAAAGAAGGGCTGGAAGAAGACGGCGCTGAAGCGGTTGTTCGGGAAGGTTTGCCCGCCAACCGTCCGGCCGCGGAACTCGCGCTCCCAGACCCGTTCGCGGCAGCTCCACAGCGCATAGGACGTCTTCTCGCCGGCACAGTCGGCAAATTGTTGACGCTTGACGAATTCGTCGACGGACTCGCCGTCATAACCGAAGTGGAAGCTGTTACCGGCATAGGCGGCCGCCTTGACGTAGTAAGCCTGCAGGCGGTCATAGGCGTCGACATTGTAGGTATGCTCGCCGACGATGGCACCGATCATATGGATCGGGGCGATGCCGTAAGCGGCGGCGGTCGACTTGATCTTTGCCACCAGTTTGCGGTCGTTGGCCAGCAGCTCGCGCACCTTCTCGTACTTCGCGTCGAAGGAGGTCCGGCCGGCCTTGGTGCGGCGAAGGGAAGCACCGGGAACGCGCGGCTGCTCGGCGTGCCGGTTGCCTTTCGGAACCACGCGAATCTCGGCCAGGACCGGTTGCGCCGCGGAGAAGCAAAGCGTGGCGATAAGAAGCAGGCAGGCGGTAAGGCGCACGTTCAATTTTCCTGTGAAGCTAGGCCCCGATTCGTCCGGGCGCGGCCACCTAGGGCAGAATCATGTCGGAATAATGCCCCGTTTTCGACCGGTCACCGTTCGCTCTAGAAAAAATATGGGCGCCTGTCGAGTGACAGGCGCCCCACAATGCGGTGATCGACGCTATTTGGCGGGCGACTGCAGCGCCAACGTCACAGAATGTAGCGCGACAGGTCGGTATTGGCGGCAAGGTCACCGACATGCTTGCGGACATAGTCCGCGTCGATCATCAGCGTGTCGCCGCCGCGATCGGGCGCGTTGAAGGAGATGTCGTCGAGGACGCGTTCCATCACCGTCTGCAGGCGGCGGGCGCCGATGTTCTCGACATTGGCGTTGAGCTGCACGCCGACCTCCGCGAGCGCGTCGATCGCGTCCTCGGTGAAGTCGAGCGCCACGCCTTCCGTTTCAAGAAGGGCCTTGTACTGGCGGATGAGGCTTGCCTCCGTCTCCGTCAGGATGCGGCGGAAGTCTTCCTTGGTGAGGGCACGCAACTCGACCCGGATCGGCAGGCGGCCCTGCAGCTCGGGCAGCAGGTCCGACGGCTTCGACACATGGAAAGCGCCGGAGGCGATGAAGAGGATGTGATCCGTCTTCACCGGCCCGTATTTCGTCGCGACCGTCGTGCCCTCGACCAGCGGCAGGAGGTCGCGCTGGACGCCCTCGCGCGAAACGCCGGCACCGATGCCCCCGTCGCGGGCGGCGATCTTGTCGATCTCGTCGAGGAAGACGATGCCGTCGTTTTCCGCTGCCGCCACCGCCTCGCGCTGGATCTGCTCGTTGTCGAGCAGCTTGTCGGATTCATCGTTGACCAAGAGCTCGTAGGAATCCTTGACCGTCGTCTTGACCTTCCGGGTCCTGCCGCCCAGCGCCTTGCCGAACATTTCCGACAGGTTCAGGACGCCGATATTGGCGCCCGGCATGCCCGGGATTTCGAAGCCGCCGGGCGCACCAGTTTCGGCGATGTCGATCTCGATTTCCTTGTCGTCGAGCTCATTGGCCCTGAGCTTCTTGCGGAAGGAATCGCGCGTTGCCGGCGATGCCGTCGTGCCGACCAGCGCTTCGAGTACGCGCTCTTCGGCGTTCTGATGGGCCTTCGCCTTGACGTCGGCGCGCTTCTTCTCGCGCACCAGCGTGATGCCGACCTCGACGAGGTCGCGGACGATCTGTTCGACATCGCGGCCAACATAGCCGACCTCTGTGAACTTCGTGGCCTCAACCTTGACGAAGGGCGCACCGGCCAGCTTGGCGAGACGGCGGGAAATCTCCGTCTTGCCGACACCGGTCGGGCCGATCATCAGGATGTTCTTCGGCATGACCTCGTCGCGCAGCTCGTCGCTGAGCTGCTGGCGGCGCCAGCGGTTGCGCAGCGCGATCGCCACGGCGCGTTTCGCGTCTTTCTGGCCGATGATGTAGCGGTCGAGCTCGGAAACGATCTCTCTGGGGGAAAAATTGGTCATGAATTCCTCTCAAACTCGGTCCGCGTCAGCTCCATGAGGAGGGTCCGGCCGGACTCGTCTATCCATTCGGCGAAGGGCACGAAGCCGGCCTTCGCATAGGCTCTGACTGCCCGACGGTTGCCGGCATCCGGATCGATGACGATGCGGGCGGCGCCCTTTTCGAACAGCCTTCCGGCAAAGGCCCTGAGCGCGAGAGCCGCGACGCCTTTGCCGGTCATTTCAGGTGGGCCGATGAAGATATCGACGCCGGGCGTGTCGGATGACAAATCCTTTGCCCAGGGTTCCTCGTCATATTGCGAGGGAATCCAGGACTGGATGTAGCCTGCCGGTTCGCCCGCCAAGTGAAAGACGAACCCGTCGACCTCGCCGGTGGCGCAACCCTCGCGGATCAGCCCGAGTTCCACATCCGGGTCGCCCCACCATTGTCGGACATGCGGCTCCGAAAGCCAGGCAAGCAGCATCGGCAGATGGCGCTCGGCCACCGGCTCGAAGCTGACATCTGCCCGGTCATTCGGCATCCAGCGTCTCCATGACGACATTGTGGTTGGTATAGACGCAGATGTCTCCGGCGATCTGCAGGGCGCGCCGGGCGATCTCCTCGGCCGACTTGTCGCTGTCCATCAGCGCGCGCGCCGCGGCAAATGCATAGTTGCCGCCGGAGCCGATGGCGATCGTCCCGTGCTCCGGCTCGAGCACGTCGCCATTGCCGGTGATCGCCAGCGTCACCGACTTGTCGGCGACCAGCATCATCGCCTCGAGATTGCGCAGGTATTTATTGGTGCGCCAGTCCTTGGCGAGTTCGACGGCAGCCCGCATCAGCTGGTCGGGATATTGCTCGAGCTTCGCCTCGAGTCGCTCCAGAAGCGTAAAGGCGTCCGCGGTCGCGCCGGCGAAGCCGGCGATCACGTCGCCCTTGGAGAGGCGCCGGACCTTGCGCGCATTGCCCTTCATCACCGTCTGGCCGAGGCTCACCTGGCCGTCGCCCGCCATCACCACCTTGCCGCCCTTGCGCACCGTGATGATGGTGGTGGCATGCATCGTTCCGTAAGGTCCGTAAGGATTGTGTTCGCTCATCAAAATACCCGTCGGCCCCGAAATCCGAGGCGTTGCGGCCCGAAAAAGCCTGGTTGCTTGAGGCCTATGTAAGTTAGCGCGACGCGATTGCAAATGCGTGGCTCAAATCACCGCGATCCCCCTTCTTGCGGCGGATCGCGCCTGTCGCCGCGGGCCGATCGAATCTCCTTCGCAGTTCTGGATATTTCGTGCCTCGCCTGATATGAGCGGCTCTGGAACCGGGTGAGGCGGGCCGAAAGGCGTTCCGTCGCCATCACCCGCCCCCGGTTTATCGCGTGCAGACAGGAGAGCCTGATGGCAGACGTGACGCTGAGCCGCACCGGCCAGGTTTCGCGAAAAACGAATGAAACGGCCGTGTCCGTCGCCGTCAATATCGACGGTACGGGCGCGTCGAAGATTGCGACCGGCGTCGGCTTCTTCGATCATATGCTCGACCAGCTGGCGCGCCATTCGCTGATCGACATGGAGATCAAGACGGAGGGCGACCTGCATGTCGACGACCATCACACCGTCGAAGATACCGGCATTGCCATCGGCCAGGCGATCGCCAAGGCGCTCGGCGATCGCCGCGGCATCACCCGCTACGCCTCGCTCGACCTCGCCATGGACGAGACGATGACGCGCGCCGCCGTCGATGTCTCCGGCCGGCCCTTCCTCGTCTGGAACGTGACCTTCACCTCGCCGAAGATCGGCACCTTCGATACCGAGCTGGTGCGCGAATTCTTCCAGGCGCTCGCCCAGCACGCCGGCATCACGCTGCATGTGCAGAATATCTACGGCGCCAACAACCACCATATCGCCGAGACCTGCTTCAAATCCGTCGCCCGCGTGCTGCGCACGGCAACCGAAATCGATCCGCGCCAGGCTGGACGCGTTCCCTCGACGAAGGGCACGCTTGCCTGAGCCGGCCAAGACTGGCTGAAGACCATGGCCTCCTATCTGATCATGACTCCGCCCGGCGCACCCGCCGACGACGAAAGGGCGCGGTTCATCGCCGACGGTTTTTCTTGGGTATCCTTCTTCTTCCCCGCGCTCTGGCTGATGGCCAAGCGGGCCTGGCTGCTTGGAATCTCCGTTGCCGTTCTGCAAATTTTGTTAATCCTTGTGTCGACGCTGCCCGGCGGATTTACCGCCGCGCTGATCCTGCAACTGGCGCTCAGCCTCGTGGTCTCGCTGGAAGGGCCGCTTTTCATCGCCCGGAAGCTCGCGGCCGAGGACTGGACGCTACGTACGATCCTTCCGGCCCGCAACATCGAGACGGCGGAGGAGATCTACTTCTCGAACGCTACAGCGACGGCGCATCATCGAAGCGCAACTCCGTTGCAGTCTATCGAATGGTCCAAGACTGGACGGACGGAAAAAGCCGCCGGACTGGGCCTCTTTGAATCCTATGGAGAGCGTTGATGCGGGTCGCCATCATTGACTACGGCTCGGGCAATCTGCGCTCGGCCACCAAAGCCTTCGAGCGGGCGGCGCTCGAAGCCGGCATCGATGCCGAAATCGACCTGACGGACAAGCCGGACCGGGTGGCTTCGGCCGACCGCATCGTGCTGCCGGGCGTCGGCGCCTATGCCGACTGCCGCCGCGGCCTCGACGCCGTCGCCGGCATGGAAGAGGCGCTCGCGCAGGCCGTCGAGAAAGAGGGGCGTCCCTTTCTCGGCATCTGCGTCGGCATGCAGCTGATGTCGTCGCGGGGGCTGGAAAAGACCACCACGCACGGCTTCGGCTGGATTCCGGGCGATGTCGTGGAAATGATGCCCGACGACCCGTCGCTGAAGATCCCGCAGATCGGCTGGAACACGCTCAGGCTCAACCGGCCGCACGCGCTCTTCGAGGGCATTCCGACCGGAGAGTCCGGGCTGCACGCCTATTTCGTGCATTCCTATCACCTCGCCGCCGCAAAGCCGGAGCAGGTGATCGCCGAGACGGAGTATGGCGGTCCGGTGACGGCCTTCGTCGCAAGCGGCAACAAGGCCGGCGCGCAGTTCCACCCCGAAAAGAGCCAGACGCTCGGCCTAGCCCTCCTTTCGAATTTCCTGCGGTGGAAGCCGTGAGCCTCCCGCGACCTGATCGGACGAACACATGATTCTCTTTCCCGCAATCGACCTCAAGGACGGCCAGTGCGTCCGCCTCAAGCTCGGCGACATGGACCAGGCGACCGTCTACAATCCCGATCCCGCCGCCCAGGCGCGCGCCTTCGAGGAACAGGGCTTCGAGTGGCTGCATGTCGTCGACCTGAACGGCGCCTTCGCCGGTGAGACGGTGAACGGCGCTGCGGTCGACGCCATCCTCAAGGCGACCCGCAACCCGGTGCAGCTCGGCGGCGGCATCCGCACGCTCGAGCATATCGAGAACTGGCTTTCGCGCGGTCTCAAGCGCGTTATCCTCGGCACCGTCGCGGTGCGCGATCCGACGCTGGTGATCGAGGCCTGCCGCAAGTTCCCCGGCCGGGTGGCGGTCGGCATCGACGCCAAGGGCGGCAAGGTGGCGGTCGAAGGCTGGGCGGAAGCCTCCGAGCTCGGCGTCATCGAGCTTGCGAAGAAGTTCGAGGGCGCCGGCGTCTCGGCGATCATCTATACCGACATCGATCGCGATGGCATCCTGACCGGCATCAACTGGGAGTCGACCCTGGAACTCGCCAATGCGGTCTCCATTCCGGTCATCGCCTCGGGCGGGCTTGCGTCGATGGACGACATCCGCCACTTGACCGCGCCGGATGCTGCGAAGCTCGAAGGGGCGATCTCGGGCCGGGCGCTCTATGACGGGCGGATCGATCCGAAAGAGGCGCTGGCCTTGATCCGCGCCGCGCGAAAGGGATGAATCGATGACCCTCAAAGCCCGCGTAATCCCCTGCCTCGACGTCAAGGACGGCCGCGTCGTCAAGGGCGTCAATTTCGTCGACCTGATCGACGCCGGCGATCCGGTCGAGGCGGCAAAGGCCTATGACGCCGCCGGCGCCGACGAGCTCTGCTTCCTCGACATCACCGCCTCGTCGGACAATCGCGAGACGATCTTCGACGTCGTCGCCCGCACTGCGGAGCAATGCTTCATGCCGCTCACCGTCGGCGGCGGTGTGCGCCAGGTGTCGGATATACGCAAGCTGCTGTTGGCCGGCGCCGACAAGGTGTCGATCAACACGGCGGCGGTAAAGAACCCGGAATTCGTTGCCGAGGCCGCCGACAAGTTCGGCAACCAGTGCATCGTCGTCGCCATCGACGCGAAGAAGGTCTCGGCCACAGGCGAGGCGGACCGGTGGGAGATCTTCACCCATGGCGGACGCCAGCCGACTGGCATCGACGCGATCGAGTTCGCCAGGAAGGTCGTCGACCTCGGCGCCGGCGAAATCCTTCTGACCTCGATGGATCGCGACGGCACCAAGAGCGGCTACGACATCGCGCTGACGCGCGCCATCGCCGATGCGGTGCGCGCCCCGGTCATCGCCTCCGGCGGCGTCGGAACGCTCGACCACATGGTGGAAGGCATCCGCGACGGCCACGCGACGGCGGTGCTTGCAGCCTCCATCTTCCACTTCGGCACCTACAGCATCGGCGAGGCGAAGCGCTACATGGCCGAGCGCGGCATCGCCATGCGGCTCGATTGAAGGATTTCGTGATGAGCGCGTTTACCCTCACCGAACTGGAGAAAATTGTCGCGACCCGCGCCAAGGCGGCGCCGGACGAGTCCTGGACGGCCAAGCTGGTCAGTGCCGGTCAGCCGAAGGCAGCCAAGAAACTCGGCGAGGAGGCGGTCGAAACAGTGATCGCGGCAGTCAGTGGCGACCGCCAGAATCTGATCGATGAGAGCGCGGATCTCCTCTATCATCTTATGGTCGTATTGAATATCGCCGCCGTCCCGTTGCAAGATGTGATGAGCGAACTGGCCAGGCGGACGAGCCAGTCCGGCCTGCAGGAGAAGGCAAACCGGCAGACTTCATGAGCATCGCCGCGAAAGACATAGAACCGGCCGACATTCCCGGAAATCTCACGGGAGGCGAATTCTCGCCCTATCACGTCTTCTCCGCCCAGGAATGGTCGCGCTTTCGCGCCGACACGCCGCTCACGCTGACGGCCGAGGAGGTCAAGCGGCTGCGCTCGCTCAACGACCCGGTCGATCTCGGCGAGGTGCGCCGCATCTATCTATCGCTGTCGCGGCTGCTCTCCGCTCATGTGGAGGCGTCGCAGATCCTCTTCCAGCAGCGCAAACACTTCCTCAGCATGTCGGACGAGACGAAAACCCCTTACGTCATCGGCATCGCCGGCTCGGTCGCCGTCGGAAAGTCGACCACCGCCCGCATCCTCGCCGAACTGCTGGCGCGCTGGCCGTCGAGTCCGAAGGTCGATCTCATCACCACCGACGGCTTCCTCTACCCGAATGCGATCCTGCAACGCGACAACATGATGGATCGCAAGGGCTTCCCGGAGAGCTACGACATCGGCGCGCTGCTGCGCTTCCTGTCGGCGATCAAGGCCGGCCGACCGAACGTCAAGGCGCCGACCTATTCGCACCTGACCTATGACGTCATCCCCGACCAGTTCCAGACCATCGACCGGCCGGACATCCTGATCTTCGAGGGGATCAACGTCCTGCAGTCGCGCGACCTGCCGGCCGACGGCAAGATCGTGCCTATGGTGTCGGATTTCTTCGACTTCTCGATCTATATCGACGCCGAGGAAAGCCTCATCCACAACTGGTATGTGAGCCGCTTCATGCGGCTGAGGGAGACGGCCTTCCAGAATCCGCAATCCTTCTTCCACCGCTATTCGACGATCAGCGAGGACGCGGCGCGGGCGATCGCCGAAGGGCTGTGGCACAACATCAACCTGAAAAACTTGCACCAGAACATCCAGCCGACGCGGCCGCGCGCCGACCTGATCCTGCAGAAGGGGCCGAGCCACCTGACCCAGACGGTGGCGCTGAGGAAGCTCTGAGCGACTGGCTTAGGTGCGTCGCAAATACCCTTCAGAACAGAACCCCTCCCCAACCCCTCCCCACAAGGGGGAGGGACTTACGATGCTGCACTGCCAGCGTTCCAAAGTCGGCCTTTGCGCCGATACGACGGTCGGAAACGGCGGTCGCAGTGAGCGCTGAAGCTCCCTCCCCCTTGTGGGGAGGGTTGGGGAGGGGTCTTTACGAAAGCTCCTACGGATTGACCCGCCGCAAGGTCAGATTGACGCGGCCGCCGTTCTTCAAGAGCGTCGAGGTGTTCGGATAGATGCGATCGACGCCATGAAAGGCAAGCCGCCCCTCGCCGCCGAGCACGACGACGTCGCCGCTTTCGAGCTTGAACGACATGGTCTGCCCGCCGCGCGTCCGTCCGCCGACGCGGAACAGGCAGCTATCGCCGAGCGAGATCGACACGACGGCCGTTTCCAGGTCGCGCTCGTCCCGATCCTGATGCAAGCCCATGCGGGCGTCGGCGGAATAGAAGTTGACGAGGCAGGCCTCGGGCTGCTTGTCGCTTGCCGAGACGGTCTGCCAGATGTCCAGGAGGATTTCAGGAATCGGCGGCCACGGCTGGCGGGTGACGGGATGATCCGGCTGATAGCGATAGCCGCGCGCGCGATCGGTGACCCAGCCGAGCGATCCGCAATTCGTCATGCGCACCGACATGGGTTTGCCGGTCTTCGGCATTTCCGGAACGTAGAGCGGCGCCGCGGCGACCACATCGCGAATGGCCTCGACAAGCGCCTCCTGACGTGGGCGGTCGAGGAAGCCGGGAATATGCCTTATCCCTTTCGGCAGCACCTGCATTGCCGGACCCCTATCGGCCAATATCGACCGGCCCCTTCGCGCAGACGGAACTGCAATGCGACGGGGCGCGACAGACATGTAGAGTTCGCCGGAGCCGAATGCGACCCGAAAATCGCCTTTGGTCAGCCGGCGTCGAGGTCCGGAATGCGCAGCACCTGGCCGGGATAGATCTTGTCCGGATGGGTCAGCATCGGCTTGTTCGCCTCGAAGATCACCGTGTGTTTGGCGCCCTTGCCCTTGCCGTAATGCGCCTCGGCGATCTTCCAGAGATTGTCGCCCTTCCTCACCGTGTAGAATACCGGCGCTTTCGCCGGAACTGGCGCTGCGGCGCCCTCGGCCACCTTCAAATCCGAGGCTTCGACCGCCGATATGCCGAGCGTATTGCCGACGGCGACGACAGCCTTCTCGAAAATCGACTGGTCCTTGACGACACCCTTGAGGACCACCTTGTCGTCAACGACCTCGACCTTGACGTCCTTGGTGCCGAGATCATGCGATGCGAGCTCCTTCTCGACGGTCGCCGCATCCGGCGGGCTAGCGTCGTCGCCGATACCGAGCTTCTTGCCGGCGTTCTTGATGAAGCTGAACAGACCCATTGTCGCCTCCCTTGCGCAGCATATTCCGGAAAAAGAGGGCGCATCGGCGAAAAGGCAAGGGCGCAACCGAACGATTCGAGCGCCGCTCAATCGCCGGCCGGTCGGCCGCGCAGCTTCTTGATCTCGCCGCGGCCGGATTTCTCCTTCAGCCGCCGCTCGATCGAACCGCGCGTCGGCTTCGTCTTCTTGCGCGGCGGGGGCGGCGGTTCGGCCGCCTTGAGGATCAGCTCCTTCAGCCGCTCGCGGGCGTCCTCGCGGTTGCGGTCCTGGCTGCGGAAGCGGCTCGCCTCGATCATCAGCACGCCGTCCTTCGAGGCCCGCCGGCCGGCAAGCTTCAGAGCATTGGCCTTGATGCGATCCGACAGCGATGGCGAGGCCTGGATGTTGAAGAAAAGCTGGACGGCCGTCGACACCTTGTTGACGTTCTGGCCGCCCGGACCGCCGGCCAGCACGAACTGTTCCGTCAGCTCCCAGCCGGCGATGACGATGTTTTCGTTGATGTAAAGCGGTTCGCTTGCCATGGTCGCTCCTTATCGCTCTATCGCACAGAGTTGTACGGTTGAGAACGACCTAGAGGCAAAACGCGAAAACCCGGCCACGAGGACCGGGTTTCACGTGAATCATGGCCTACAGCGCCGTGCGTCTTTTCAGACGCACAAAGGTCGCTGTAGCACTTTGAATTGCTGCATGTTTTTATCCTTAAATCGGGTACGATTTAAGGAAACATGCAGTAATCTATTCGGCGGCCAGTTTGGTGGCCGGAGCGGCATCGCGCACGCTGCCGTCGACATGGCTCTCGAATTTGGCGAAGTTGGCGATGAACATGTCGACCAGCCGCCGTGCCTGAGCATCATAGGCAAGACCGTCCGACCAGGTCGAACGCGGATCGAGGATGCGGTCGTCGACGCCCGGCACCGAGACCGGCACGGCGAAGCCGAAATTCGCGTCGGTGCGGAAGGCGGCGCTGTTCAGCGAACCGTCGAGGGCCGCCGAAAGAAGCGCGCGGGTGACCTTGATCGGCATGCGGCTGCCCGTGCCGTAGGCGCCGCCGGTCCAGCCGGTGTTGACGAGCCAGCAGGTGACGCCGTTGCTGGCGATCAGGTCCTTCAGCAGGTTGCCGTATTCGGACGGATGACGCGGCATGAACGGGGCGCCGAAGCAGGTCGAGAAGGTCGCTTCCGGTTCCGTCACGCCCTTTTCCGTGCCGGCGACCTTGGCGGTGTAGCCGGACAGGAAGTGGTACATGGCCTGTTCCGGCGTCAGCTTGGCGATCGGCGGCAGCACGCCGAAGGCATCGGCCGTCAGCATGATGATGGTGCGCGGCTGCGGCGCCGTACCGGTCTCGCTGGCATTCGGAATGAAGTCGAGCGGATAGGCGATACGGGTGTTTTCGGTGAGCGAGCCGTTGTCGAAGTCGGGGGCGCGCCGCTCGTCGAGGACGACGTTCTCCATGACGGTGCCGAAGCGCCGCGTCGTCGCGAAGATCTCCGGCTCGGCCGCTTCCGACAGGCGGATCGCCTTGGCGTAGCAGCCGCCTTCGAAATTGAAGACGCCCTTGTCGCTCCAGCCATGCTCGTCGTCACCGATCAGCGTGCGCTTCGGGTCGGCCGAAAGCGTCGTCTTGCCGGTGCCGGAGAGGCCGAAGAAGATGGCGGTGTCGCCGGCCGGGCCGACATTTGCCGAGCAGTGCATCGGCATGACGGCCTTGTTCGGCAGCAGGTAGTTGAGCACGGTGAAGACCGATTTCTTCATCTCGCCGGCATAGGACGTGCCGCCGATCAGGACGAGGCCCCTGGTCAGGTCGCAGGCGATGATCGTCTCGCTGCGGCAGCCGTGGCGCTCCGGATTGGCCTTGAAGCTCGGCAGGTCGATGATCGTCAGCTTCGGCAGGAACGTCGCCAGCGCCTCGCGCGGCGGACGGATCAGCAGATTGCGGATGAACAGCGAGTGCCAGGCAAATTCCGTGACGACACGGGTCGGCAAGGCATTCTCCTGATCGGCACCGCCGACGAGGTCTTGCACATAGAGCGACATGCCCCTGGCATGCGCCAGCATGTCCTGGCGGAGGCGCTCGAAGTTTTCCGGGGAGATGGCGCTGTTGTTGTCCCACCAGATCTGATCGGCGGTCGCCGCATCACGCACGACGTATTTGTCCTTGGGCGAGCGGCCGGTGTGCTGGCCGGTGCGGGCGCAAAGTGCGCCATGGGCCGTCAACTGGGCCTCGCCGCGGCGAAGGGCTTCCTCATAAAGCTCCGCTGCCTCGAAGTTGTAGCGAACGACCGAGAGGTCGGAAAAACCGATCGTTTCCAATCCGTTCGAGGGGTTGCGGTTGCCGAGTTGCTCCATGGTCAAGCTTCCTTCGTCTCTGGCCAATGGCGTTGAATTTCCTTGGAACATACTGACAGTGTCTGCTGAACACAAGAGAGCTAAATCTAAAATGCTAATGATATCAGTATATTAATCGATTTAAAGAAAAATATGCATTTTTTAATCGGTTGAATCCAGCCTTGCAAATGAGCATCTGAGACCCACCTCTCCGGCATCGGTCGCTACGTGCTTTTTGTGCTTCGCCACAATTTGTTCCACCTTTATACTCAAGTAACGCAGCCGTGACTTGCGGTTGCCGCCGCTTCGAAGAGCGGATCGCGGCGCCGGACCCATAAAGACGGAGTTGAAACACGATGCAGACCATCGCGCTTGTCGATGACGACCGTAACATCCTGACATCGGTATCCATCGCGCTGGAAGCCGAGGGCTACAAGGTCGAAACCTATACCGATGGCGCCTCCGCGCTCGAGGGCCTGGTGGCGCGCCCGCCGCACCTTGCGATCTTCGATATCAAGATGCCGCGCATGGACGGCATGGAATTGCTGCGGCGGCTTCGGCAGAAATCCGATCTGCCGGTGATCTTCCTGACCTCCAAGGACGAGGAGATCGACGAGCTCTTCGGCCTGAAGATGGGCGCGGACGATTTCATCACGAAGCCGTTCTCGCAGCGACTGCTGGTCGAGCGCGTCAAGGCGATCCTGCGCCGCGCACCGGCCCGCGATGCGGCCGCGGCCGGCGTCACTGGCCTTGCCAAGAGCGCCGACACGCCGTCCCGTTCGCTGGAGCGCGGGCAGCTGGTCATGGACCAGGAGCGTCACACCTGCACCTGGAAGAGCGAACCGGTCACCCTCACCGTCACCGAGTTCCTCATCCTGCATTCGCTGGCGCAGCGCCCCGGCGTCGTGAAGAGCCGCGACGCGCTGATGGATGCGGCCTATGACGAACAGGTCTACGTCGACGACCGGACGATCGACAGCCACATCAAGCGGCTTCGCAAGAAGTTCAAGATGGTCGACGGCGACTTCGATATGATCGAGACACTCTATGGCGTCGGCTACCGCTTCCGCGAGTCCGCCTGAGGCCACGCGGGGCTTGCCTTCGCACCGATTGTGGCCCATTGAAAACCGACGCGGCCACCGAACGGGATCGCAGCTCGCGACTGGTGAGCGGTCTATGATGATAGCGGCGATCGATTCCGCCAGATAACGCGGGCTTCGGCGAAGGCGCCGCAATATGCTTGACCTCAAGCCCGACCCTTCGGTGCTCCGATCGCGGAATCGGCGGCGCGACGCTGAAGGATGGCTTGGGCGCAAGAGCGGTAGGCCGGTCCCGGGGGGCTGATGCGCAAACGAAAGGGCGGCGAATATTTCGTCGTGGGAGCGGAAGACTTGGTAGAAGTCTTGCAGGGCGAGATCGAAGATTCGGACGGGCGGCCATCAGCGCTGCGTGGAAGGCGCCGATGGGCGCATCCCTTTACGCTGATCCGCAGGCTGTTCGGCAACGCCGTCTTCTCCAGCCTGACGCGGCGCATCGTCTTCTTCAACCTCGTCGCGCTCGTCGTGCTGGTCGGCGGGATCATGTATCTGAACCAGTTCCGCGAAGGCCTGATCGACGCCCGCGTGGAAAGCCTGCTGACGCAGGGGGAGATCATCGCCGGCGCCATCTCCGCTTCGGCGTCGGTCGACACCAACTCGATCACCATCGACCCGCAAAAACTGCTCGAACTACAGGCCGGCGAAAGCATAACCCCGCTGCCGAGCGACGAGGATCTGGAATTCCCGATTATCCAGGAGGGGTCGCGCCGGTCCTCAGAAGGCTGATCTCGCCGACCCGGACGCGCGCCCGCCTGTTCGATGCCGACGCCGACCTGCTGCTCGACTCGCGCCATCTCTATAGCGGCGGCCAGGTGCTGCGTTTCGACCTCCCGCCCGTCGATCCGGAGACGTCAAGCGTTTCGGAGAAGATCGGTACCTGGTTCAACCGCCTGCTGCAACCGGGCGACCTGCCGCTCTACAAGGAGCCGCCGGGCGGCAACGGTTCGATCTATCCGGAAGTGATGAACGCGCTGACCGGGGTGCGCGGCGCGGTGGTGCGCGTCACCGAGAGGGGCGAGCTGATCGTATCCGTGGCAGTGCCGGTGCAGCGCTTCCGCGCCGTGCTCGGCGTGCTGCTGCTCTCCACCCAGGCGGGCGACATCGACAAGATCGTCCATGCCGAACGCCTGGCGATCATCCGCGTCTTCGGGGTGGCGGCGCTGGTCAACGTCATTCTGTCGCTGCTCCTGTCGTCGACGATCGCCAATCCCTTGCGCAGGCTGTCGGCCGCCGCCATCCGCGTGCGTCGCGGCGGCGCCAAGGAGCGTGAGGAAATCCCCGATTTCTCGTCGCGCCAGGACGAGATCGGCAACCTCTCGGTGGCGCTCCGGGAGATGACCACGGCGCTTTACGACCGCATCGCCGCGATCGAGAACTTTGCCGCCGACGTCAGCCACGAGCTCAAGAATCCGCTCACTTCGCTGAGAAGCGCCGTCGAAACCCTGCCGCTGGCACGCACGGAAGACTCGAAAAAGCGGCTTCTCGACATTATCCAGCACGACGTCCGGCGCCTCGACCGGCTGATCAGCGACATTTCCGACGCCTCGCGGCTCGATGCCGAACTGGCGCGCAGCGACGCCAAGAAGATCGACATGGAAAAGCTCCTCGGCGATATGATCGACATCTCCCGGCAGATTCGCGGCAAGAAGAAACCCGTGCTGCTCGACTTCGTCGTCGATCGCAAGGACAATCCGAAGGCGAACTTCATCGTCAGCGGCTACGACCTGCGTATCGGGCAGATCATCACCAATCTCATCGAGAACGCCCGCTCCTTCGTACCGGAGCCGAACGGCCGGATCATCCTACGGCTGGCCCGTTCGCGGTCGCGCTGCCTCGTCTATGTCGAGGACAACGGACCCGGCATCCAGGCGGAAGACATCGACCGGATCTTCGAGCGCTTCTACACGGACCGGCCGGAGGCCGAGGATTTCGGCCAGAACTCCGGTCTCGGTCTGTCGATTTCGCGCCAGATCGCCGAGGCGCATGGCGGCACGCTCAAGGCGGAAAACATCGTCGGCAAGGGCGGCGAGGTGACCGGTGCCCGCTTCATCCTTTCGCTTCCTGCCGAGCCGCACGCGTGAGCGCGCCAAGCTGCAATATCCACGGCACCGCCATGGTGCTCGGCACGACCGGTTTCCTCGTCACCGGCCCTTCCGGATCGGGAAAATCGGCCCTGGCGCTCGCCTGCATTGCCGAAGTCAAGCGCCGCGGACGCTTCGCGGCGCTGGTTGCCGACGACCGGGTCGACCTGACGCTCGAAAACGGGCGGATCGTGGCACGCTGCCCCCCGTCCATCCGTGGCCTGATCGAGATCCGCGGCAGCGGCATAGCGGAAATCGAAACCGTGTCCGCCTGTGTCCTCGACTGGGCGATCATGCCGGTGCGCGCGCCATTCGATCCGCGCCTGCCCCCGGAGCAGGAGAAACTGAAGCTGGAGATCGGGCGAAGCCTGCCGATGCTGCGTCTTCCGATTGAAACTCTCTTCTCACCGGTCGATGCACTCGCGGTATTGCTGCCGGAAAATCTAGGCCTTTAGCCTTAATGAGAGGCAGGCCGGCTGCTTTTTCGGCATTTTTGGCTTGCACTTCGGCTTTTCCTTGCCAAGATGGCCGCCCCAACAGGTGGACGAAATTGCTGCATTGCGATATCTGACCATCGACGAGTTGCACTGCAGTTGGAGCAAAGATACCCATGATCGGACTTGTGCTTGTCACCCATGGCAAGCTGGCGGATGAGTTTCGGCTTGCCTTGGAGCATGTCGTCGGTCCGCAAAGAGCTATCGAGACGGTGTGCATCGGCCCCGAGGACGACATGGACCAGCGGCGTCAGGATATCCTCGACGCGGTCGAAGGTGCCGACGAAGGCAACGGCGTGATCATCCTGACCGACATGTTCGGCGGCACGCCCTCCAATCTCGCCATTTCCGTGATGCGCAGCGGCATCGTCGAAGTGATCGCCGGCGTCAACCTGCCGATGCTGATCAAGCTCGCCGGTGTCCGTGGCGAAAGCGACATGGACAAGGCCCTCGTCGAGGCTTCCGAGGCGGGCCGCAAATACATCAATGTCGCCAGCCGCGTCCTGAGTGGTAAATAATGGACCACCTCTCCGACACGGCGCTGACGCGCGAGCTGCTGATCATCAACAAGCGCGGCCTGCACGCGCGGGCCTCGGCGAAATTCGTCCAGACGGTCGAGGCCTACGACGCCGAGATCACCGTATCCAAGGACGGAATGACGGTCGGCGGAACATCGATCATGGGATTGATGATGCTGGCAGCCAGCACCGGCTGCACGGTCTTCGTGACTGCCAGCGGCAACCAGGCCGAAGAGGCTCTGAACGCCCTCGACGCGCTGGTGCGCGACAAGTTCGGCGAAGAGATGTGAGCGTCGTGCATGGCCTCCGACTTTTGCATCGGAGGCCTGCCCCACCCTAACTCTCTCCCCGCAGGCGGGGATAGGGACTTGAGGGCGCGCCGCCCGTCCCTTCGCTCCGCTTGCGGGGAAAAGGTGGCCGGCACGCCGGAGGAGAGGGCAGCCAAGCCGGACCCAATCTCGGCCGATATAAACATATAAAGACCTCTTTATATGATGGTTGCCCTCACCGGCGATTCCTGATAGACCGGGCCCACTCTCCCCCGCGGACTTACGCGCGGGAGGCATATGATGCCGCCGGAACACGTCGCGGCGCGCCCAAGGAACCAGCCTGGAGAACTCCATGACCGCAACTCAGGACTATATTGTCGCCGACATCGGGCTTGCCGATTTCGGTCGCAAGGAAATCGCCATCGCCGAAACGGAAATGCCGGGCCTGATGGCCTGCCGCGAGGAGTTCGGCGCATCGAAGCCGCTGAAGGGTGCGCGGATCACCGGCTCGCTGCACATGACCATCCAGACCGCCGTCCTCATCGAGACGCTTGTTGCGCTCGGCGCGGAAGTCCGCTGGGCGTCCTGCAACATCTTCTCGACGCAGGACCATGCCGCAGCGGCGATCGCTGCAAGCGGCGTACCGGTCTTCGCCGTCAAGGGCGAGACCCTCGAGGAATACTGGACCTATACCGACAAGATCTTCCAGTGGGCCGACGGCGGCTTCTCCAACATGATCCTCGATGATGGCGGCGATGCCACCATGTACATCCTGCTCGGCGCCCGCGCCGAAGCCGGCGAGAACGTGCTGAAGAATCCCGGCTCGGAGGAAGAAGAAATCCTCTTCGCCCAGATCAAGAAGCGGCTCGCCGCCTCGCCGGGCTGGTTCACCAAGCAGCGCGACGCCATCAAGGGCGTCACGGAAGAGACGACCACCGGCGTCAACCGCCTCTACCAGCTCCAGGCCAAGGGCCTGCTGCCCTTCCCGGCGATCAACGTCAACGACAGCGTCACCAAGTCGAAGTTCGACAATAAGTACGGCTGCAAGGAATCGCTCGTCGATGGCATCCGCCGCGGTACCGACGTGATGATGGCCGGCAAGGTCGCCGTGGTCTGCGGCTATGGCGACGTCGGCAAGGGCTCGGCCGCCTCGCTGCAGGGCGCCGGCGCCCGCGTCAAGGTCACCGAAATCGATCCGATCTGCGCGCTGCAGGCCGCCATGGACGGCTACGAGGTGGTGCAGCTCGAGGACGTCGTCTCGAGCGCCGACATCTTCATCACCACCACCGGCAATAAGGACGTCATCCGCATCGAGCATATGCGCGAGATGAAGGACATGGCGATCGTCGGCAATATCGGCCACTTCGACAACGAGATCCAGGTCTCCGCGCTCCGGAACCTCAAGTGGACGAACGTCAAGCCGCAGGTCGACCTGATCGAATTCCCGAAGGGTAACCGGCTGATCCTGCTTTCGGAAGGTCGCCTCCTGAACCTCGGCAACGCCACGGGGCACCCGTCCTTCGTCATGTCGGCCTCGTTCTCCAACCAGGTGCTGGCGCAGATCGAGCTCTTCACCAAGGGCGGCAACTACCATAATGAGGTCTACATTCTGCCGAAGCAGCTCGACGAGAAGGTCGCCCGCCTGCACCTCGCCAAGCTCGGCGCCAAGCTGACCGAGCTCTCGGAAGAGCAGGCCGGCTATATCGGCGTCAAGCCGCAGGGCCCGTTCAAGGCTGAACACTACCGGTACTAATCCTTATCCGGGCAATCCACAACATCTTGTGGCCGCGTTCTTGACAGAGAGCGCGGCCGCTTTTTTGGGACGCGCACTTTCCGGCGAATCGTCAAAGAAGTATGGTTTAAGTCATTGATTCGTGACGCGGTGCGGGGCCTAAAGCGTTGCGAGCGGGGATGTCTTGTCGGAAAGCGGCAATGAGACGGAGACAGACCGGGGATGCAATCGGAACGGACGCAAACCCTCCTCGAGGGTTTCGGGCATGGCGACGCGCGGTCGGCAGCACTTTGCGGATCAACGGGGACGGCGCCATGAAAAGAGAACGAACCAGCTTTTTCGGCGACGGCCGCAGGGCTTCCCGGCTGGTGCGGCGACTGCTCGCCGGCACGACGCTGCTTGCGGCAACCGATGCGGCCGCCCAGGCTTCCGCTCCCGTCGCCAGATCGATCTTCGGCACCTCCGAGGTCGTCACCTTCTCCGTGCTGATCGGCGTGATCTCCGCAGCCATGCTTTCGGCGATCTGGCTCATCCGCCAGCGCGGCAATATCGAAGCGGAGAATCGTGCGCTTCGCGCCGATCTTTCGGACGCCAACCAGCGGATTTCCCGCTTCCAGGCACTGATTGCCGACAAGAACCGGCGGATCGTCGTCTGGGACGGGCTGGCCGAGCGCCCGGAATTCCTCGGACAGCTTCCGCTCGAGACCGGCGCGCCGCAGGACGACCGCGATTTTCTTGCCTTCGGGCGGTGGATCAAGCCGCAATCGGCGGGCCAGCTCGAGAAGGCGATCGAGGCCTTGCGCGCCCAGGCCCAAAGTTTCGACCTGGTGCTCGAAACGCAGCGCAACGAGGTGCTGGAGGCGCAGGGTCGCGTGTCCGGCGGACGGGCCTTCGTGCGCTTCATCGCGCTCAACAATCTGCGGGCTGAGCTCGCCGAGCTGAAGCTCGAACGCGACCAGCTGCATGCCTCGCTCTCGACATTCCGCACCCTTCTCGATGCGATCGACCTGCCGGTCTGGCAGCGCGGCGCCGACGGCAAGCTCGAATGGGTCAATGAGGCCTATGCCGAGGCGGTCGACGCGCGCGGCCCTGCGGCGGCGGCCTCCGAGGGGCGCGAATTGCTGGCCACAGCGGCGCGCGAAAAGATCCGCGCCGTCTCGACCTTCGAAACGCCCTTCCGCGACAAGCTCTCGACCGTCGTCAAGGGCAACCGGACCTTCTTCGACGTGGTCGACGCCCGCGCGCACGTCGGCTCGGCGGGCATCGCCATCGACGTTTCCGGCATCGAAGCGGTGCGCGAGGAACTGGCGCGCACCTTGAAGAGCCACGCCGAAACGCTCGACCACCTGGCGACGCCCGTGGCGATCTTCGACGGCAATCAGCGCCTGCAATTCTACAATCAGGCCTTCCAGCGCCTTTGGGAGCTGGACATGGGATTCCTCGAGCGCAAGCCAGGCAATGGCGAAGTGCTCGATCGGCTGCGGGACGGGAACAAGCTGCCGGAACAGCTGAACTGGAAACAGTGGAAGGCGAACGCGCTGTCGGTCTACCAGGCCCTCGACACGCAGTCCGACCTCTGGCACCTGCCGAACGGGCAGACCTTGCGCGTCTTTGCGACTGCGCGGCCGCAGGGCGGCGCGACCTGGGTCTTCGAAAACCTGACCGAGAAAGTCGATCTCGAAACCCGCTACAACACGCTAGTCCAGGTTCAGGGCGAAACGATCGACCATCTTGCCGAGGGCGTCGCCGTGTTCGGGCCGGACGGCCGCATGCGGCTGTCCAATCCGGCCTTCAGGGCGATCTGGGGCATCAGCGAGGCAGAAGCCAAGCCGGGCACGCATATCCGTGCCGTCGAGCAGGCGTGTCTCGCCTCCTACGACCAGCCGGACGGCTGGAAGCGTTTCGCTCATATCATCACCAGCTTCGACGATGAGCGGCCGTCGAGCCGCGGCATCCTGGAGCTGCGCACCGGGCTGATCCTCGATTATGCCGTCATTCCACTGCCCAACGCCCAGACCATGCTGACCTTCGTCAACATCACCGACAGCGTGCGGGTCGAGCGGGCGCTTACGGAAAAGAACGAGGCCCTGCGCAAGGCCGATGCGCTGAAGAACGATTTCGTCCATCACGTCTCCTACGAGTTGCGCTCGCCGCTGACGAACATCATCGGCTTCGCCGACCTCCTGAAGACGCCGGCTTTCGGCGCGCTCAACGAGCGCCAGGCGGAATATGTCGACCATATCGCCACCTCATCGTCGCTGTTGCTGACGATCGTCAACGACATTCTCGATCTCGCCACGGTGGATGCCGGCATCGTCGAGCTCGACATGTCCGAGGTGACCCTGCTTGACCTGCTCGACGACGTGGCGCAGCAGATGGCCGACAGGCTGACCGAGAGCGGCGCGTCGCTCCGCATCGATGCGCCTGACAATCTCGGCCGCATCACTGCGGACCAGCAGAGGCTGAAGCAGGTCTTCATCAAGCTCTTGACCAATGCCGCCAATTTCGCACCGGACGGCAGCATCATCGACCTCAAATGCCGGCGCGAAGGCAACGACTTCGCCTTCTCCGTCACCGATACCGGACCGGGCATTCCGCAGGACGTGCTGAACACCGTGTTCAACCGCTTCGAGAGCTACGGCCAGCACGGCGGCGCCGGTCTCGGCCTGTCGATCGTCGAAAGCTTCGTCAGCCTGCATCACGGCACCGTCTCGATCCGCAGCAAGGAAGGCGAAGGCACCGAAGTCACCTGCCGCATACCCTCCGCCGACATGCCGAAGATCATCGCGGCGGAATAGTTTCTCGATGAAGTCTCTCGAACGCCTGCTGAAGGACGAGGCCGCGACGATCGAGTTCGGCGAAGACCTGGCGCTGGCCTTGAAAAAAGGCGATTGCGCCGGACTTTCGGGCGACCTCGGGGCGGGGAAGTCGACCTTCGCGCGCGCGTTCCTCCGGGCGATGGCCGACGACGAGGGGCTCGAAGTGCCGAGCCCCACCTTCACCCTGGTGCAGAGCTACGAGCTTCGGATTCCCGTCGCGCATTTCGATCTCTACCGTCTCGCCGACGCTTCGGAGCTCGACGAGCTCGGCTTCGACGAGGCCCTGTCGGAAGGCATCTGTCTCGTCGAATGGCCGGAGAAGGCCGAAGAAGCGTTGCCGGCCGAGCGTATCACGCTGAGCTTCACCCATGAGGGCGAGGGACGCCGCGTCCGGATCACGGGGCCCGACGCGGCCTTCGAGCGGATCGCCCGTTCGCTTGCCATCCGGGCCTTCCTGTCGGATGCCGGTTATCCGCACGCAAGCCGGCGGCACCTGAGCGGCGACGCCTCGGTGCGGGCTTATGAGAGCATTCACGACGGTGAGCCGGCGAAAATCCTGATGGATGCAGCCAGGCACAAGCCCGGCCCGATCCTCCAGGACGGCAAATACTACCAGCAGCTCGCCCATATCGCCGAGGACGTCATCCCCTTCGTCGCCATTTCCGAGCTATTGCGCCAACGCGGCTTGGCGGCACCTGCAATCTTTGCCCGTGACCTCGACAAGGGCCTGCTGCTCATCGAGGACCTCGGATCGGAGGGCATTCTCGACGCCGAAGGCCGGCCTGTTGCAGAACGCTATCTCGAGGCGGCGCGGTTACTGGGCCGTCTTCATGCCGCGCTGCCCGAGCGCGACATCGCGGTCGCCGACGAGATCGTCCATCACATTCCCGACTTCGACCGCACGGCAATCAAGATCGAGACGAGCCTCCTGATCGACTGGTACCTGCCGTGGAAGCGCGGGCTGCCTGCTTCCGACACGGAGCGGAGCGACTACTTCGCGATTTGGGACGAATTGATCGACATTCTCGGCTTGGCCGAAAAGAACCTGCTGCTGCGCGATTTCCATTCGCCCAACATCCTCTGGCGGCCCGATCGCCTTGGCCTCGACCGCATCGGCATCATCGATTTCCAGGACGCGATGATCGGGCCGACGGCTTACGACGTCGCCGCGCTGGTGCAGGACGCGCGCGTGACGATCGACGGCGCCTTGGCCGACAGGCTATTGGGCGCCTATAGGACGGAACGCAGGCTGCACGGCGGCTTCGACGAGACCGCGTTCCTGCGCGACTGGCACATCATGGCGGCGCAACGCAACTGCAAGCTCGCCGGCATCTGGGTGCGGCTGAAAGAGCGCGACGGCAAACCCGGCTATATGCAGCACATGCCGCGCACCTTCGCCTATCTGCAGCATGCATTGACGCATGAAGTGCTGACACCCTTGCGCGAATGGTGCATTAAGGCTGGAATCCTGGCTAGCGAATCAGCAAACTGACGGGAAATCATGCCTATCACCAATGCCATGGTGCTCGCAGCTGGACTGGGCATCCGCCTGCGGCCGATCACCAACACTCTGCCGAAGCCGCTCGTCCGGATCGCCGGCAAGCCGATGATCGATTATGTCCTGGACCTGCTCGCGGCGGCCGGCGTGACCAGGGCGGCGGTGAACGTCCATCACTTCGCCGACCAGATGGAGGCTCATCTCAGCCGGCGCGAAACGCCGCGCATCCTGATTTCGGACGAGCGGGATGCGCTGATGAATTCCGGCGGCGGACTCGCCAAGGGGCTGAAGTTGCTCGAGAACGGCCCAGTCCTGGTGATGAATGCCGATCTCTTCTGGGTCGGCGAGAAGGCTGGGCAACCATGCAATCTGCAGAGGCTCGCCGAATTCTTCGATCCCGAGCGCATGGACATGGCTTTGCTCTGCGTGCGCCTGGAGGATACGACCGGTCACAACGGCAAGAAGGATTTTTCGCTGTCCAGAAGCGGGCGGCTGACGCGCTATGAAGAAGGCATGGAAGATCCCGTCGTCTATGCCGGCGCGATCGTCATGGACTCGCGGCTTTTCGCCGATGCGCCCAGTGACGCATTCAATCTCAACGTCTATTTCGACCGGGCGATCGCCAGGGAACGGCTGTTCGGCCTGATGCTCCAAGGCCAATGGATGACCGTCGGCACGCCGGAGGCGATCGACGAGGCGGAAGCTGTGGTCCGGCGGTTCGAGCCGGGAGGCTAGGTTGCCCGGCCACGCTTCCAACGTCTTCACGATTCCCGCCGGTCTGCCCTTCCTGAAAACGCTGGCGGAAAAACTCGTGAGCGGCGTGCTGACGCCGGATTTCCAATACGATCCGGCCGACCCGCTGGCACTCGCCGGCGTGACGATCTTCGTGCCGACGCGGCGAGCGGCCCGCGTCCTGCGATCGGAATTCGTCGACCTGCTCGGCGGCCGCTCGGCGATCCTGCCGGTGATCCGCCCGCTTGGCGAGACGGACGACGACAGCGGCTTCTTCGATGCCGAGGTGCCGGCGATCCTCGATCTGGCGCCGCCGCTCTCCGGCACCGCACGGCTGATCGAGCTCGGCAGGCTGATCCTTGCCTGGCGCAATCGCCTGCCGCAGGTGGTCCTCGACATCCATGCCGAAAGCCCACTGATCGCGCCGGCAAGCCCGGCCGACGCCATCTGGCTGGCGCGCAATCTCGCCGAGCTGATCGACGCGATCGAGACGGAGGAGCTCGACTGGGACGCGCTCGACGGGCTCGACGCCGGCGAACATGCGCTCTGGTGGCAGTTGACGCTGGCCTTCGTGAAGATCGCCCGGACCTATTGGCCGGAGCGGTTGAACGAGCTCAAGCATTCCTCGCCGGCGCGGCATCGCAACGCGATGCTCAAGGCCGAAACGCAGCGCATCGCCGCCGGCAAGGTGAGCGGGCCGATCATCATCGCCGGCTCGACCGGCTCGATCCCCGCGACCGCCGCCCTGATCGCCGCGGTGAAGGCGCTGCCGAACGGCACGATCGTGCTTCCCGGCCTCGACCTCATGATGAGCGAGGCGGAATGGGAGCTTATCGCAGAGGTCCCCGCTTCGGGCCCGGCTGCAAGAGGCCCGGCAAGCCGCACCCATCCGCAATATGGCTTCCACCGTCTTCTGAAGCGCATGCGTATCGAACGTCGCGACGTGCCGGTTCTGGGGTCGCTCGACGATGACCTCGGCTATCGCGGCGCGGTGCTGTCGCGGGCGCTGCTGCCGGCCGAGGCCACCGACGGCTGGACTGAGGCGCGCGACGGCTTCGAGCCGGAGAAGCTTCTTGCGGCCTTCGCCGACGTGGCGTTGATCGAGGCGGCGAACGAACGCGAGGAAGCGACCGCGATCGCGATCGCGCTCCGGCTGGCGCTCGAAGGCGACGAAGACAGCCAGGCGGCGCTGATCACGCCCGATCGAGGCCTGGCCCGTCGCGTCGGGGCGGAGCTCGCCCGATTCGGCATCGAAGCCGATGATTCCGCCGGCGTGCCGCTTTCGGCCACCGCGGCAGGCGCGCTTGCGCGGCTGTTGATCGAGGCGACCCTCCGGCCCGACGATCCGGTGGCCCTGGTGGCGCTGCTCAAGCACCCGCTCGCCCGCTTCGGCCAGACGGCGGAAGACGCCCGGCGGGCGGCCGATGTGCTGGAGCTCCTGGCGCTGCGCGGCGGCACCGACCTTTCCGATATCTCCGCCCTCGAAACCGTGCTCGACAAGGCACTCGCCAGGCAGAGCACCGAACGGCATCCGCGGCCCTGGCGAGGCGGCATCGATCCGGACGGTATCGGCCTCGCGCGGGCACTCGCCCGGCGCATTTCAACGGCCGTCGAGCCGCTGACGAGCACGATTGCCGGCGGCTCGGAAGGCGGCCGCCATCACTCCATGGTCCTGACCTTGGCCGATTGGGCGGAACGTACCGGTCGGGCGCTGGAAGCCGTCGCCATAGACGAGCGTGGCAGCCTCGGCGGGTTGTGGGGGTCGGAAGCCGGCGAAACATTGGCGACGCTGCTGCGCGGTATCATTGAGACCGACGGGCAGATGGAGGCCGACGGGCGGCAATGGTGCGATATCGTCGAGGCGCTTGCCGCCAGCGAAGCGGTCAAGCCGCGATCGATGCGGCACCCGCGCGTCTTCATTTTCGGGGCGCTGGAATCACGTCTGCAAAGCGTCGATCTCGTCGTGCTCGGCGGCATGAACGAGGGCACCTGGCCGGGACAGACCTCGAACGACCCGTTCCTGTCGCGGACGATGAAATCGGGCATCGGCCTCGAACCGCCGGAGCGGCGCATCGGCCAGCTCGCCCATGACTTTCAGATGGCTTGCGGAACGCGCCGTCTCATCCTGTCCCGCTCCATGCGCCAGGGCTCCGCCCCGACGGTCGCCTCGCGCTGGCTGCAACGCCTGCAGGCGCTCGGCGGCAAGACGTTGACCGAGCGGCTCAAGGCGAATGGCGCCGACTATCTTCACTGGATGCGCATCCTCGACGAGGGCGAGCGCCAGCCGCTCAGCGAGCGACCGCAGCCGAAACCGCCAGCCGAATTGCAGCCACGCAAATACTCGTTCAGCGAGGTGACACGACTTCGCCGCGACCCCTATGCCATCTATGCGCGCCGCATATTACGGCTGGAGCCGATCGATTCCTTCAACCGTGATCCAGGCGCCGCCGAACGCGGCCTGCTCTACCACCGGATCGTCGACCGCTTCGTCAAGGGCGGTTTCGACCCCGCCTCCCGCGATGGGGAAGAAGCGATGGTTTGGCTGATCCGGGAAGCCTTCGACGAGGAGAAGCTCCCCGCTCACATCGACACGATCTGGCGGCCGCGCTTCGAGGCGGTGGCGAGGACATTTCTTTCCTGGGAGCAGGAGCGCCGCCACGGCATTGTCAGGTCATTCACCGAAGTTCCCGCTGGCATGGACATCGGCGTCGCGGACATAAGGCTGACCGGCATTGCCGACCGCCTCGACCGGCTCACGGACGGCACCGTCGACATCATCGACTACAAGACCGGCTCCAGCCCCTCGGCCAGGGAAGCACGGGCCCTGCTCGACCCGCAGCTGGCGCTCGAAGCGGCGGCGCTCAAGGCGGGCGCCTTCGGCGCGATCGGCCCGGCCCGGCCGCATGCGCTGCATTATGTGCGCCTGAAGCCCGGCAGCCGCTTTGTCGTCGATACGGTCAACAACGAGAACAGCAAGTCGAAGGAGACCAAGTCCGCCGACCAGCTGGCGGAGGAATCGTTTGCCGAACTGAGGAAGCTGCTCGCCGCGCTGACCAGCGGAAAATACGGCTTCGCCTCGCGCCTGATCGTCCAGAAGGAGCGGGACTACGGCGGCGAGTATGACCACCTGGCGCGCGTCGCCGAATGGGCGACGGCTGACGGGGAGGACGACGATGAGGAATGACGCCTTCGGGCCGGAGGAGAGGACGCCCAAGGCGTGGCTCGACTGGACGACGGAGCGGCAATCGCTTGCCTCCGACCCGGCCCGCTCGGCATGGGTCTCGGCCAATGCGGGCTCCGGCAAGACCCATGTGCTGACACAGCGCGTCATCCGCCTTCTGCTCGCCGGCTGCCGGCCTTCCGCCATCCTCTGCCTGACCTATACCAAGGCGGCGGCTTCCGAGATGTCGAACCGCATCTTCGAGCGCCTCGCCGAATGGGCGACGCTCGATGATGCCACGCTCGAAAAACGCATCGAGGCGGTCGAGTGCAAACGGCCTCCGCTTGCGAAGATCCAGGAAGCCAGACGACTCTTTGCAAAGGCGCTAGAAACGCCCGGCGGGCTGAAGATCCAGACGATCCACGCCTTCTCGGAGGCTTTGCTCCACCAGTTCCCGCTCGAGGCCAATGTGGCGGGACATTTTTCGGTTCTCGACGATCGTGCCGCGGCGGTGCTCCTTGCCGATGCGCGGCGCGCCCTGCTGAGCGCGACGGCCGCCGAGGGCGAGACCGAGCTTGCCGAGGCCTTCGCGACAGTGCTCGACCTCGCCGACGATACCGGCCTTGAAAAACTGCTTCAGGCGATCGTCGCGAACCGGGCATCGATTCAGGCCTTTCTCGACCACGCCTCCGGACAAGGCGGGCGGGAGCCGCAATTGCGTGCGGCACTTGGTCTTGCAGCCGGAGAATCGGCCGACAGTGTCATGGCCGGGGCCTGGCCGCTGGCCGGCCTCAATGGCGCGGCGCTCGAACACTATATCGGGCTGGCGCTCAGCCACGGCGGTGTGAAGCCGTGCGAAATTGCGGAAGGCCTGAAGGCGGTCCGCGACACGCCCGGTGCGGAAGAACGGTTTGCCAAGCTCTCGAGCGTCTTCTTCAACGGCGGCGGCAAGCCGAAGGCCGAGTCTGCGTTTTTCAACAAGGTGATGCTGGCGCAGGCGCCGCAGCTGACACCGCTGATCGACGAGGCCCGCAGGCATATCGTCTCCACTGCCGATCGGCTGAGCATTGTGCGGATGTACGAGGCGACGCGGGCGGCGCTGATCCTCGCGGAACGACTCAACAGGGACTATGAAGAGCTCAAGAAGCGACGCAGCCAGCTCGATTTCGAGGACCTGATCAACCGCACGGCGGCGCTGCTTTCCCGCAGCGACGTCGGCGCCTGGGTCCACTACAAGCTCGACCAGGGCATCGACCATATTCTCGTCGACGAGGCGCAGGACACGAGCCCGGCGCAATGGACGATCATCCAGGCGCTCGCTGCCGACTTCTTTGCCGGCGAAACGGCGCGTGGCGACGACCGGACGATCTTTGCGGTCGGCGACGAGAAACAGTCGATCTATTCCTTCCAGGGCGCGCGGCCCGAGCGCTTTTCGCGCGAGAGCGTGCTGACCGAGCGGCGGGTGCGCGCCGGCAACCGATACTTCAGCCCCATCCGCCTGCAGCTCTCCTTCCGTTCGACCGTCGACGTGCTTTCCGCCGTCGATACGGTCTTTGCCAATCCGGGCAATGCCAAAGGCTTGAGCGCCCGGAACGAGGCGGTCGTGCACGCCTCGAACCGAATCGGACATCCCGGAGCGGTCTACATGTGGGACGTCATCGCGCCCGAGCCGACCACGTCCGAAGAGGAGTGGACGGCGCCCTTCGACGCGACGCCGGAGCGCGCCCCGGTCAACATTCTCGCCCGGCGCATCGCAGCTGTGCTCGAGACGTGGATCGGCAGGGAGACGGTGATCGACAAAGGCGTCCGTCGGCCGATGCGGCCCGGCGACGTGATCGTGCTGGTGCGCAAGCGCGATGCCTTCGTCAACGCCCTGACGCGCGCGTTGAAGCGCCGCGGCAATATTCCGGTCGCCGGCGCCGACCGGCTGGTGCTGACCAACCACATCGCCGTTCAGGACCTCCTGGCGCTCGGCCGCTTCGTGCTCCTGCCCGAGGACGACCTGTCGCTCGCCGCGCTGCTGAAGAGCCCGCTCGTCAATCTCGGCGAGGACGACGTCTTCGAACTGGCGGCGCGCCGGGCCGCGGGCGAAAGCCTGTGGCAGCGGCTGCAGCAGCTCGGCGCGGAGGAAGCAAGCCGATATCACCGGGTCGTGCGGATTCTCGCCGGCTATGGCGAACTCGCCCGCGACCTGCTGCCGCACGACTTCTATGCCCGCGTGCTCGGGGCCAACGGCGGCCGCCGAGCCTTCCTGGCGCGGCTTGGCAGTGAGGTCAGCGACATTCTCGACGAATTCCTCACCTTCGCGCTCGACCAAGAGCGGAGCGGCCTGCCCGGGCTGCAGGCCTTCATCTCGACGCTCGAAATCGAAGCGCCGACGGTCAAGCGCGAGCAGGACAAGGAACGCGACGAGGTGCGCGTCATGACGGTGCACGCCGCCAAGGGCCTCGAGGCGCCGGTCGTCCTCCTGGTCGACGGCGGCGGCGAGGCGTTCGTCCGCCAGCAGGTCTCGGACCTGCGCTTCCTGGAAAAGCAACAGGCCGACGGGTCGATCGTCAGCGTGCCCGTCTGGCGCGCGCCCGGTTCGGCGTCGAATTCGCTGATCTCCGAAGACAACGAGCGCCTGAAGCGATTGGCGGAGGAAGAATATCGCCGCCTCCTCTATGTCGGCATGACGCGCGCGGCGGACCGGTTGATCGTCTGCGGCTATCGCGGCCAGCGGCAAAACCTCGACACATGGCATGCCATGGTTCAGGGGACGCTGTCGCACGACCCGAAAGGCAGGGCAACGCCGATGGTGTTCCGCGCCGGCGGCGAGGAATGGACGGGCCATGCGTGGCGTGAAGCGCCTGTGCCGGTGACCATCCCGGGGAGTGGCGAGGCGGGAAGCAAGCCGGAAGCGATGGCATCCGACCTGCCGAGGGCGCTTTTCGCGCCCTTGCCGGCGCAGCGCCGCCTACCGCGGCCGCTCGCCCCTTCGGGAACGAGCGTCGCCATCGACGATCCGGATCAAGGGGCGATCGTCGGCTCGGCGCTGTTTGCGGCGCAGGCCACGCCCAAATTCTCGATGCTGCGCGGCGCCATCCTGCATCGGCTGCTGCAGGTGCTTCCGACGATCGACGGTGCCGTGCGCCGCGACGCGGCGAAACGCTATCTGGCGCGCGCTGTGCCGAGTTGGCCGGACGCGGAGCGGCGGACGCTCACCGGGGCCGTGATGGACGTGCTCGATCATCCGGACTTGCAGTCGCTTTTTGGCGAACAGAGCCGTGCCGAAGTGTCCGTCATGGGAACGCTCAAGCTCGGCAGCCAGGAGTTCGCCGTATCCGGCCGGCTCGACCGCCTGGCGATTGCCGGCGACACGGTGACGATCGCCGATTACAAGACCAATCGCGACGTGCCAACCTCGGTCGCCGACGTTCCATCCGTCTACCGCAGGCAGCTCGCCATCTATCGCGAGCTGCTGAAGCCGCTTTATCCGGGCAAGCAGTTCCGCTCAGTGCTGATCTTCATCGAGGGTCCGGCAGTGCGGGTGCTTCCCGACACGATGCTGGATCGGAGCCTTGAAGAGCTCGCGACAAAGTGAGATACACGATATTGAAAATCCAGTGGCGAGGCCTCACATGAGGCACAATATCTGGACAATGCCATTCCGAAGGAGCAGCCGATGGCAACTGTAAAAGTCGATGCGTCCAATTTTCAGAAAGAAGTCCTGAATTCCGCCGAGCCGGTCGTCGTCGACTTCTGGGCCGAATGGTGCGGCCCGTGTAAAATGATTGCGCCAAGCCTCGAAGAGATCGCCACCGAGCTTGCCGGCAAGGTCAAGGTCGCCAAGCTCAACATCGATGAAAACCCTGAACTGGCCGCCCAATACGGCGTCCGCTCGATCCCGACGCTCGCCCTGTTCAAGGCCGGCGAAGTTGCCGATATCAAGGTCGGCGCTGCGCCGAAGACCGCGCTGAGCTCGTGGATTTCCAACGCGTCGGCTTGAAGCGCGGCGTAAGCAAAACCTGAAAGAGCCCGGCTTTGCCCGGGCTCTTTTTTTGGCCGGTAGAAATCCGCCAGGGTAAGGCTTGCCCCTCACCCTAACCCTCTCCCCGCGCGCGGGGAGAGGGGACTGCGACGTCGCCACTTGTCCCTTCTCCCCGCCTGCGGGGAGAAGGTGGCGGCAGCCGGATGAGGGGCGGATGCCAGCAGAGAAGCAGTCTTTTCCGCCTCACCGCGGCGGCGTGCCGTTGTCGGCAAGCACATCGCCGACCAGATAAAGCGAACCGCCGATCAGGATGCGTGGCGGCCCGGGGTCCTCTTCGGTCAGTTCGGCGATAAGGCCGAGCGCTTCCGCGACGGAGGAGGTGGCATTCGCCTCGAGACCGGCAGCGGCGGCATCGGCGGCCAGCGCAACCGGATCAAGCCCCGCATCCGAGCCGTGGATCGGCACGGTGAAGACCTGTTCGGCGAGATCGAGGAAGGCCTTGAAGTAGCCGACCGGGTCCTTGGTGTTGATCATGCCGATGATCAGGAAGAGCGGCCGCGGATCGCGCTCCTCGAAGGTGGCCATCGCTTCGGCTATGACCTGGCCGGCACCGGGATTGTGGCCGCCGTCGATCCAGATTTCGGCGGCCGGCGGCCCATAGTGCGAAAGCTTGCCGCCGGCAAGACGCTGCAGCCGCCCCGGCCATTCGACACCGGCCAAGCCCTTCTCGATCGCCGCCTCCGGAACGTCGAACCCCGCCGCCCGGACGGCGCGGATCGCCGCCGCGGCATTGGCATATTGGTGGCGGCCCGGCAGGCGCGGCAACGGCAGGTCGGCAAGCCCGTTCTCATCCTGGAAGATCAGCCTGCCGAATTCTTCATGGGCCATGAAATCCTGGCCGTAGACGGACATCGGGCAGCCCAGCCGTTCGGCGGTATCGACGAGCACGTCGCGCACGCCGTCTTCCTCCTGATGGCCGATCACCACCGGGCAGCCGCGCTTCATGATTCCGGCCTTTTCGGCGGCGATGAGTTCCACCCGGTCGCCGAGATAGGCCTGGTGGTCGAGCGAGATCGGCATGATCACCGAGACCGCCGGCCGGGCGATGACGTTCGTCGCATCGAATCGGCCGCCGAGGCCGACCTCGAGGATCACGACATCGGCCGGATGTTCGGCGAACAGGACGAAGGTGACCGCCGTCAGGATTTCGAAGACGGTGATCTTCTGGCCGGCATTGGCTTCCGCGACTCGCCGTACCGCCTCGGCGAGAACCGGGTCGCTGACAAGCGCACCCTTGCCGCCCTTGGCACCGAGCCGATAACGCTCGTGCCAGTTCACCAGATGCGGCGATGTGTGCACATGGACGCTGAGACCGGCCGCCTCGAGGATCGCCCGCGAAAACGCGGTGACGGAGCCCTTTCCGTTGGTACCGGCGACATGGATGATCGGCGGCAGGCGGTTCTCAGGGTTTCCGAGCGCTGCCAGCAGCCGCGTGATCCTGTCGAGCGACAGGTCGAACCCCTTGGGATGCAGGGCAAGAAGCTTGTCGATCTCCTGCGCCGCCTCGCTGAGCTGTGCCGCCGCCATGTGCCTGCCTCGAAAAAGATGATCCGCGCATGATTCCTTAAATCGGAATCGAAGCAAATCAAAACACTTAAGCGACGTTTGTGCGCCCAAATGGACGCGCAACGCCTGAATACAGGATTGGATTGGGTCGGGCGCTGCCAGCTAAAGCGTCCAGCGCTCTAGCTTACGCATGTCTTTGCCGCAAAACCGCTACGCACTGCTGTGCGACGCGCATTAGGCCCGCGCTGCGAGCGGCAAGGCCGAAACCTGGGAACCGCTGTCGCGCCTTGCGGCCTCGGCAGGCTTCTTCATCAGGATCTTCAGCACGCGCGCCAGTGTCGCCGGGAGGTCGTGGCGTTTGACGACCATGTCGACCATGCCGTGCTCCAGGAGATATTCGGAGGTCTGGAAGCCGTCAGGCAGCTTTTCGCGGAGGGTCTGCTCGATCACCCGTTTGCCGGCAAAGCCGATCTCCGCACCAGGTTCGGCCAGGTGGATGTCGCCCAGCATCGCATAGGACGCGGTCACGCCGCCGGTGGTGGGGTTGGTCAGGACGACGATATAGGGGAGCCCCGCTTCCTTCAGCAGGTTTACCGCGACGGTGGTGCGCGGAAGCTGCATCAGCGAAAGGATGCCTTCCTGCATGCGGGCCCCACCGGAGGCCGGGAACATCACCAGCGGGCACTTTTCGGCAATCGCCTTCTCGAAGGCTCGGATGATCGCTTCACCGGCCGCCATGCCGAGCGAGCCGCCGATGAAGTTGAACTCGTGCACGACGGCGACCAGCTTGACGCCCTGGACGAGGCCGAGGCCCGCGACGATCGTATCCTCGAGCTCGGTCTTGGCGCGGCTGTCGCGCAGGCGGTCGAGATATTTCTTCGAATCGCGGAACTTCAACGGATCCTGCGCCACCTTCGGCTGCGGCAGCATTTCATAGATTCCGCCGTCGAAGAGATCCTTCAAACGGGCCTTGGCCGGCATCTTCATGTGATGACCGGACTGCGGGATGACCCACTTGTTCTCTTCGAGATCGCGATGGAACACCATCTCGCCGGTTTCAGGGCACTTGATCCAGAGGTTCTCCGGAACTTCCCTGCGGCCGAGCATCGAATTGATCTTCGGCCGAACGTAGTTTGTGATCCAGTTCACTTAGTAGACTCCTGAGGCTGTCCTTCGGCTTTTGCGCGTCAATATGGGCGATTATTCGGCTGCCGCAAGACGTGCCGCCCGCACCCCGGCCGAAAGGCCCCGAACCAGCGCCTCGACGCCGGGGACCGTCGCCTCGGTGACGCGGCCCTCTTCCGTCAGGCTCGAGGCGATCTGGTTGACGATCGCCGTCCCCACCACGACACCGTCGGCCGAGGCGCCGATCGCCCGCGCATGTTCGGCGGTCTTGACCCCGAAACCGACACAGACAGGCAGTTTCGTATGCGACTTGATCCGCGCCACCGCGCCGGCGATCAGCAACGGATCCGGCAGAGCGGAGCCGGTGATGCCGGTCATCGAGACGTAATAGACGAATCCGGAGGTGTTCTCGAGAACCTTGGGCAGACGGCGGTCGTCCGTCGTCGGCGTTGCCAGACGGATGAAGCTGATGCCCTTCTTGAGCGCCGGGATGCACAGCTCGTCATCCATTTCCGGCGGCAGATCGACGACGATCAACCCGTCGACGCCCGCCTCGACAGCATCGTCCAAGAACCGCTCGACGCCGTAGATATAGATCGGGTTGTAATAGCCCATCAGCACGATCGGGGTGCGCTGGTCCTCGGCCCGGAAGCGGCGGGCGAGCTCGAGCGTCTTGGCGAGCGTCTGCCCGGCCCTCAGCGCGCGCTGGCCGGCAAGCTGGATCGCCGGACCGTCGGCCATCGGATCGGAAAAGGGCACGCCGAGCTCGATCACGTCGGCGCCCGCCTTCGGCAGCGCCCGCATGATCGAAAACGACGTGTCAAAATCGGGATCGCCGCCCATGAAATAGGTGACAAGCACCGGACGGCCCTCTGCCGCAACGTCGGCGAACCTTTGCTCCATGCGTGCGGTCATACTCGTTACTGCCCCATTCCCAGAATTTTGCCGACGGTGAAGATGTCCTTGTCGCCGCGACCGGAGAGATTCATCAGGATGATCTCGTCCTTGCCCATTTTCGGCGCCCGCTTGATGACCTCGGCCAGCGCATGCGACGGCTCCAGCGCCGGGATGATGCCTTCAAGCCGCGTCAGGGTCTGGAAGGCTTCGAGCGCCTCATGGTCCATGATCGGCACATATTCGACCCGGCCGATATCGTTGAGCCAGGCATGTTCCGGACCGATACCCGGATAATCGAGACCGGCCGAGATGGAATGGCCTTCCTTGATCTGGCCGTCGCCATCCTGGAGCAGGTAGGTGCGGTTGCCGTGCAGCACGCCCGGCGAGCCGGCGGTGATCGAGGCACAGTGCTCGTCCCCATCGAGCCCCTTGCCACCCGCTTCGACACCGACGATCCTGACGCCGTCGTCGTCCAGGAAGGGATGGAAGATGCCGATCGCGTTGGAGCCGCCGCCGACCGCCGCAACGACGAGGTCGGGCAAGCGGCCTTCGGCCGCGAGAAGCTGTTCCTTGGCCTCCTGGCCGATGACCGCCTGGAAGTCACGGACCATCTCCGGATAGGGATGCGGGCCGGCGGCCGTGCCGATCAGATAATAGGTGTTGTCGACATTCGTCACCCAGTCGCGCAGCGCCTCGTTCATGGCGTCCTTCAGCGTGCCGTGACCGGCCGTCACCGGCTTCACCTCGGCGCCCAGAAGCTTCATGCGGAAGACGTTCGGCGCCTGGCGCTCGACGTCGGTGGCGCCCATGTAGACCACGCAGGGAAGCCCGAAGCGGGCGGCGACGGTTGCCGAAGCCACGCCGTGCTGGCCGGCACCGGTCTCGGCGATGATGCGGGTCTTGCCCATGCGCTTGGCGAGCAGGATCTGGCCGATGCAATTGTTGATCTTGTGCGAGCCGGTATGGTTCAGCTCCTCGCGCTTGAAATAGATCTTCGCGCCGCCGAGCTCGGCCGTCAGGCGCTCGGCGAAATAGAGCGGGCTCGGCCGGCCGATGTAATGGGCACCGAGATTTTCGAGCTCGGCCTTGAAGACCGGATCATTCTTTGCCTTGTTCCATTCGTCCTGGAGATCGAGGATCAGCGGCATCAGGGTCTCGGCGACGAAACGGCCGCCGAAAATACCGAAACGGCCGTCCTCGTCCGGTCCGGCCCTGAAGGAGTTCGGCTTTAGCGGCTGATTCACGTCTTGCTCCCTGATCGTGGCAGTGCTGCTTCGGCGCGGCGGACCGCGTCGAAAAACGCATCCATGAGCTTTAAATCCTTGACACCCGGGGCGCTCTCGACCCCGGAGGATGTATCGACGGCGCGCGCGCCGGTCAGCGCAAGAGCCTCGCCGATATTTTCTGCATTCAGTCCACCGGAAAGCATGTAATCGACGCTTCCGTCAAGCGCGTCGAGCAGTCTCCAGTCGAAAGAGACGCCGTTGCCGCCGGGCAGTTCGGACCCGGCAGGCGGCTTGGCATCGAAAAGGAAACGATCGACGATGCCTAGATAGGAGTCGATCCGGTCGAGATCGGACGCTTCGCGGATCGACAATGCCTTCATGACCGGCAGACCGTAGATCGCCTTGACGGTCAGCACCCGCTCCGGATCCTCGCTGCCATGAAGCTGCAGGATGTCGGGCTTCAGGGCGGAAACGATCTCGTCGAGATCGTCATTATCCGCGTCGACGGTGACGGCGACGATCTTCGCCCGGCCGCGAATGCGCTCGGCGAGGCGACCGGCGTCGTCAGGCTCGATGTTGCGCGGGCTCTTGGGGAAGAAGATGAATCCGGCATGCGAAGCGCCGCGTGCCACGGCGTGCTCCACGGCCTCCGCGGTCTTCAGCCCGCATATTTTCACGTCCATTTTCATGGGAAGCGACCTTGCACGAAATGCCGCGCGAGTCGAGCAAAACCGTTGCTTGGTAGCGCTCATTGTGAGGTGGGAGAGTCCGCGGGGCGGTCACCATCTCAGCCGGCGTATTCTACCACATTCGAGGCGTTGTTTGCGCCCGATCCCGCTGCCGCGACCTTCTCACTGCCAGCGGGGCGAAGGGCATGCGCCCGTCACCAATCCGTCTCTCCCGGGGCGAGGGCCAATTCCAGTCCGGCTCTTCAGCGGCGGGGCTTTCCCCCGACTAACTGAAATCGATGGCGTGCAGCATGGTGCCGTTGCGCTTCAGCCAGCGTCTCGCCTCATTGGTGTCCGGGCAGAGCCTCTCACACAGCGCCCAGAAATCGGGGCCGTGGTTCATCTCCTCAAGATGGGCCACCTCATGGGCGGCGAGATAGGCAATCACCTTCGGCGGCGCCATGGCGATCCGCCAGGAAAAGCTCAAATCCCCCTCGGCGGAACAGGAACCCCAGCGACTGCGGGTGTCCTTGAGGCTGAGCGAGCGCACCCGGCGGCCGATCCGGCCGGCATAGACGGCGACAAGACGCTCCAGTTCGAAGCGCGCCTCCTTTTTCAGGAAATCGACGATCCGCCGGCGCAAATGCTCCTCCGCGCCGCCGACCCTCAGCACCGCCTCGTCATCGACGACCACGGACTCGGTCAGGCCGCGGATCCGGCCGGTTCTCTCGATGCGATGGGCGACGCCGCGGATGAAGATCGTTCCGCCATGCTCGAGCTCGCTCTCGCCGGAGAAGCGCGCGAGCTTGGTCATCAGCCAGCCCTGATGCCGGGTAAGGAAGGCGCTGACCTCGCGCTCCGGCAGGCCCTCCGGAACGGTGAGCTTCAAGGCCCGCCCGCCGGGCTCTATGCGCAGCGTCATTCGCGTCGCGCGCGCGTTCTGCCGGATGGTCAATGGAAGACGCTTGCCGGCCACCTCGATGTCGCGGGTGACATCGACATGCGTTTCACTGCCGCGGCGCCGCTTGAACGAAGGAAACATGAGGCCTTTCTAGCCGATTCGCGGGTCGCTGGCAGCAGCCACACGACATGTCCGGCGTTTCATGTGAAACGCCGGAGGTCGATTTCGTCGGATCAGTTCGTCTCGGGCTCGGGTGCCGGACCTGGGCGATTCTTGCGCTCGCGCATGAAGCGGTCGAATTCCTCCTGGTCCTTGGCACGCCGCAGCTCGCGGACATAGGAGTCGAATTCCTCGCGCATTTCGTCGAGCTTGCGACGCTCCTCGTCGAGGCGGGCAAGTTCCGCCTCACGCCAGTCGTCGAAGGCGACGTTGCCGGTCCGGTGGTGAGCCCAATGGGCCCGGTTGTTGCGGCGGAAGCCGGCGCACATGCGGTCCACGCTGTCGTTGGCGTCCTTCTTGAAGGTCCTCAGCTTGTCGCCGAAGAGGATGTAAGCGAGCATCGCCAGGCCGAGCGGCCAGAACACAATGAAACCGAGCACCATCAATGCAATGGTCGCAGGTGTCCAGTCCGGACGGATCAATGCAGATTGGTTCATCTTCAGTATTCCTCGCAGTCAGCGGGCCGCCCGTTGCGGCCCGATGAAAACGATGTGGGAAAGGCCACGGATGTCTGCAAGATGCACCGCATGGGAATCGGTCAAGCCCTTGACTCTGCGGCAGCAAATCGCTGCCGCAGAGGCGCATCGGCCGCGTGGGGCGGCTCTCAGGCCGATTTGCCGCCCTTGATCAGCTGCGTCACCGGCTTCGAGTGGCGCGAATGCTGGCGCTGGAAGGCGACGATGCGCGGCGCGATCTCACCGCGGAAGCGAGAGCCGTTGAAGACACCGTAATGTCCAACATCCGGCTGCATGTAGTGCTGGCGCATGTGTTCCGGGATGTTGGTGCAGATCGTCTGCGCCGCCTTGGTCTGGCCGACGCCGGAAATGTCGTCGTTTTCGCCTTCGACCGTCAGCAGTGCCGTTCTGCGGATCGCCGTCGGATCGACGCGCTTGCCGCGATGCACCATCTCGCCCTTCGGCAAGGCGTGTTGCATGAACACCACCTGCACCGTCTGCAGGTAGAATTCGGCCGTCAGGTCCATGACCGCGAGATATTCGTCGTAGAAGTCGCGGTGCTTGTCGGCGGCATCGCCGTCATTCTTGACGAGATGGGCGAAGAATTCCTTGTGGGCGACCAGATGGCGGTCGAGATTCATCGACATGAAGCCGGAAAGCTGCAGGAAGCCCGGATAAACCATGCGCATGAAGCCCGGCTGCGGCCACGGCACCGGCATGATGACATTGTCGCGGAACCATTCGACCGGCCGCTGCTCGGCCAACTGATTGACGCCGGTCGGGTTGATGCGCGTGTCGATCGGACCGCCCATCAGCGTCATGGTCGCCGGCGAGAGCGGGTCGTTGTCCGCCTCCATCAGCGCGACTGCGGCGAGAACCGGCACGGCCGGCTGGCAGACGCCGATGACATGGGTATCGGGCCCCAGGTGATGCAGGATCTGGATGACGTAGTCGATATAGTCGTCGAGGTCGAAGGTACCTTCGCTGAGCGGCACCATGCGGGCGTCCAGCCAGTCGGTAATGTAGATGTCGGAGTGCGGCAGCAGCGCCTCGACGGTACCGCGCAGCAGCGTCGCATAGTGGCCGGACATCGGTGCGACGAGCAGCACTTTCGAATCCGCCGCCCGCCCCTTCGGCAGCGACCGTTCGAAATGGACGACGTTGCAGAACGGCGCCCGCCAGACGACCTTCTCGCGGACCGGCACCGTCTGCCCGTCGACGATCGTCTCGGGCAGGCCGAATTCCGGCTTGCCATAGCGCCGCGTGGCGCGCTCGAAGACTTCCAGCCCCGCGGCCGCGGCGCGGCCGAAATAGGTATGCGAGACCGGATTCATCGGATTCTTGAAGGCCAGCCGCATGGCATCCGCCGCGGTGCGCCACGGTGCCATCATGGCATGGTTCATTTCGTAAAGCTGGTAGAACATGGGACGCGTACCCCTTGTTTCAATCAATCCCGGCGCCGCTCCCAGGTCCGACGCAAGCCTTGCGAGTGTTTGTCTTGGTGTCCGCAATCGCTTCCAGACTACCACTTTTCTTGTGCAGTGCAACAAAAAGACCCCCATGCATTTGGGGTCATTTTGAGCAGGGAATCATATTACTAATATATTGAGATAGCATTACGCGGGCCTGTCGCGCTATGACGTTCGTACCTCAGACTGCGGAAATTCCGTAAAAACGGGCTGCAGTCCCCAGGAAAATCGCCTGCCGCTCGGCTTCCGTGCAGTTCGCGGTCAACGCCCGTGCGGCGGCGAACCACTCAGCGTAGCCGGCGTCGAGCAGCACAACCGGCCAATCGCTGCCGAACATGACGCGTTCGGCACCGAACACCTCGATCAGATGAGCGGCATAGGGCCGCAATCGCTCGACCGACCAGCCTCCGCCCGCCTCCGTCACAAGCCCCGACAGCTTAACGTGAACATTGGGGCGGCGGGCAAGCGCCGCCATATCCGTCGCCCAAGGCTCAAGCCGGCCTTCGGCAATGAAGGGCTTCGCACCGTGATCGACGACGATCGCAAGGTCCGGCAGGCGATCGGCGAGCGCGGCGATCACCGGCAGGTGGCGCGGCTGGATGAGTGCGTCGAAACGGAGATCTATCTGCGGCAGCAATTCCAGCGTGGCAATCGCTTCCGGTTGCAGGATCCAGGCGGTTTCGTCGATGCCTTGCAGCATCGGCCGTATGCCCTTGAACTTCGGATGCGTTTTCAGTCGCCGAAGCTCCGAACCGGCGTCGGCGGCCAGGATATCGACCCAGCCGACCACGGCGGCAACCGTCTCCTCCCGTGCGGCGATCTCGAGCAGGAACTCGGTCTCGGCGACATTCGGTGCCGCCTGGACGAGGACGGTGCGGCCGATGCCTGCAGCGGTGAGATGCGGCTTGAGGTCGTCAGGTCCGAAGTCGCGGAAGATTGGCGCGAGATCCGGACCGGGCCAGTCGTTGTGGCCAAGGCCGAGCGTCCAGTAATGCTGATGAGAATCGATGAAGCTCATGCGGCGCCGACCGTGATGATTGCCTTCACAAGCCCCGCCTTGTCTTGCGCCCAACGCGGCAGGTCGTGCACGGCCTGGTCGAGGGTCGTCCGGTGGGTGACAAGCCTCTCCACCGGCACGAGGCCCTTGCCGATCGAGGCGATGACGTGATCAAAATCCTCCCGCGTCGCGTTGCGGCTCGCGACCAGCGTCATCTCGCGCTTGTGGAACTCCGGATCGGAGAAGCGGATGTCGTTCTTCACCACGCTGACGAACACCAGCGTCCCGCCATGGGCAACATGGGCAAAGGACCGGTCCATCGACGCGGCGTTGCCGGTGGCGTCGAAGACGACGTCGAAACCGTCACCATCCGTCGCTTGGGCAATGGCCTTTTCCAGTCCTTCACCGGCCAGGAGGCCGCCGGAAAAGCCGAGCTCGTCCGCGGCGAAGGCCAATCGCTCAGCGCTGGTATCCAGAAGCGTCACGTCGTGTCCGGCGATCCGGGAGAAGACCGCCGTTCCGAGACCGATCGGGCCGGCGCCGATCACCAGAGACCGGGCACCGGGCGCCACCCCGGAGCGCCTGACCGCATGGGCGCCGATCGCCAGGAACTCCACCGTCGCGGCGGCTTCGGGAGAAAGACCGGTCGCCGGGTAGAGGTTCTGCTCCGGCATGAGGATTTCTTCGCAGAAGGCGCCATCGGTGTGAACGCCAAGAACCCGGATCGCCGTGCAGCAATTCGGCTTGCCCCTCCGGCAGGCGATGCAGCTCCCGCAGGAGATATAGGGATTGACGACCACCAGCGTTCCCGAAGCAAACCGAGACCCCGGCCCGGTGTCGACCACGGTGGCGGAAATCTCGTGGCCCATGACGCGCGGATATTCGAGGAAGGGATGCTTGCCTTCGAAGATGTGATAGTCCGTGCCGCAGATGCCGACGCGGCGAACGGCGAGGCGAACCCACCCCTCGGCCGGCGCCGGCGGCCTGGGACGTTCAGTGATTTCCAGGCGACCGGGTTCTGAGCAGACGACAGCTTTCATGGGGCCTTCCTAGCCTAAGGTTCCGAAGCGCGACGCGGCCGGCTTTGGCCAAGCGCCGTTCAACGCGACCCCCGGCGCCGCAGCTGATCGAAATAGACGATCACGATGATCAGCAGACCAGTGATGATGCGTTGCCAGAAGGAATTGACGTTCAAGAGGTTGGCGCCGTTGTTGATGGTCGCCAGGATGAAGGCGCCGAGCAGTGGCCCGTGCACCGAGCCGACGGCGCCAAACAGGCTGGTGCCGCCGATGACCGACGAGGCGATCGCCTGCAGTTCCCAGCCCTCCGCCTGCGTGGCGTTGCCGATGCCGATCCGCGAAGCAAGCAGCAGGCCGACAAAGGCTGCGCAGGTCGAAGACAGTATATAGGCGAGGTAGATCGTCCGGTTGACGTTGACGCCGGAAAGCCGGGCCGCCTCGCTGTTCGAGCCGACGGCGAAGAGATAGCGGCCGAAGCGGCTCAGATGCAGGAAGACGTAAGCCGGGATCGCGACGACGATCACCATCCAGAAGAGGCTCGGAATGCCGAGGAAGTCGGCGCGCGAGAAACTCGTGAAGGCCTCGTTGGTAATCGAAATCGTCGAGCCGTTGGTGATCAAGAGGCCGATACCGCGCAGCGACGTCAGTGTCGCAAGCGTGATGATGAAGGGCGGCAGGCCCATGCGGACGATGCCGAAGGCGTGAAAGGCGCCGATCAGCACACCGATCGCAAGCGTCGCGACGAGCGCCAGCCAGAGCGGCACGCCGGCGGCCAGCAGCCAGGCGACGATGACGCTGGTGAAGCCGACGACCGCGCCGACCGAGAGATCGATGCCGGCAGTGATGATGACGAAGGTCTGACCGACCGCGAGGATGGCAGTCATCGCCCCCTGGCGTAAGACGTTGCTGATATTGTTCGGCGTCCAGAAGGCGCTCGTCGCTAGGCCAAGGAGCAGCCAGAGGACGACCAGCAGCCCGAGGAGCGTAAGCCCGAACAGGATGCTGACCCCTCGCTTCGGCGTCGGCCCTGCGCCGCTTTCTACCGTTTCCACACTCATTCCGTCCTCCCTGCAGTCCTTCTAGTTCTTGAAACGCTCAGGCATTGATGGCCTGCGCCAGGACATCCTCGTGGCTGGCGGCGCGGTAGTCGTGGCTTGCCACCAGCCGCCCCTGCCGGAACACGTGCAGGCGATCCGCAAGCTCGTAGACTTCCGGCAGATAAGAGGAGATCAGGATGATCCCTGCCCCCTTTTCGAGCAGCCGCGCGAAGAGCCGGTAGATTTCCGCCTTGGTACCGACGTCGACGCCGACGGTCGGCTCGTCGAAGATAAAGAGTTTCGCGCCGTGGCTCAGCCATTTGCCGATGACGATTTTCTGCTGGTTGCCGCCGGACATGGCGGAGGCGAGCACGCGCCGCGACGGCGTCTTGATCTGCAGATCGCGGATCTGCCGATCGGCGTTGGCGGCCTCATCGGCGCGGCTGATTGTCAGTCCGCGCGTCAATCGCCGAAAGACCGGCAGGTTGATGTTGAGGCCGATCGGCAGGTTGAGGCAGAGGCCCTGGTCGCGGCGGCTTTCCGGCGCGAGCGCGATGCCGAGTTGCATCGCCTGGCGCTCGTTGTCGATTTCGACCTTGCGGCCCTGCCAAAAGACCTCTCCGGCGGTGAGCCGATGACGGCCGTAGAGGCCGAGCGCGAATTCGCTGCGCCCCGCGCCGATCAGCCCATAGAGCCCGACGATCTCGCCGGCCCTGACGGAGAGCGATATGTCGGCGAAGCCCGGCCCGGAAAGCCCGCGCGCCTCGACGATCGTTTCGCCCAGGGCAAACTGCTCCTTGTGGTAGATCTGCTCGATGGTGCGGTTGATCATCAGGGCGATCAGCTCCGCCTCGTTCGTCTCGCCGATATGGCGGGTACCCACATGCGTGCCATCGCGCAGCACCGAGACGCGGTCGGCAAGCTCGAAGACCTCTTCGAGGCGATGGCTGATATAGACGATGGTGACGCCGTCGCCCTGCAGCCGGCGAATGAGGCGGAAAAGCTGGGCGGATTCCTGCCGCGTCAGATAGGCGGTCGGCTCGTCGAAGATCAGGAAGCGCGTGCCGCGCATCGCGGCGCGTGCGGTCGCGACCAGCTGCTGCTGGCCGATCGTCAGGCTGCCGAGGGTCGCGTCGGCCGGCAGGTTGAAGCCGAGGTCGTCGAGCACACCCTGGGCCGCATTCGTCATCGCCCTCTTACGCATGACACCGCGGCGGTTCATCTCGTCGCCGAGGAACATATTGGCCGCGACGCTCAGATGCGGGCAGAGCACCACCTCCTGATGAACGGCATTGATGCCACGGGCAATCGCCTCGTTGGGGCTTGCAAGCAGGACCGGCTCGCCTTGCCAGAACACCTCGCCGGCGGTCCGCGGTATGACGCCGGTCAGCAGCTTGATCAGCGTCGACTTGCCTGCACCGTTTTCGCCGACGATCGCGTGGATCTCGCCGGAAAGGAAGGTGATGGTGGCGGGCTTCAGCGCCTGGACGGCACCATAATTCTTCTGCAGGCCACGCAGCTCCAGGATCGGCTTGCCTTTCGCAACGGCCGCCTCGAGTTCGCCTTCATGCCGTTGGCTGACCTCTTGAAGCCCTGTCATAACACCCTCCTCACTTTCGGTTTGCGACGGCCAACTCCTCTTCCGGCCGTCGCACCAAAGACGAATCGTGGCGCAGGACACCCACGCCACGACTTGAGCGTCAGGTCAGTTGACCTTCGGATTCAGCAGCGCGTCGATCTTCGGCTCGACCATGTTGGCCTTGGTCACCAGGTTCGCGCCGGTATCGACATTGGCCTCGACCTTCTCGCCCTTCGAAACCGCGAGCGCCGTCTTCACGCCATCATAACCCATGCGATAGGGATCCTGCACGACCAGCCCGGCGAGTACGCCTTCCTTGAGGAAGCCGACGGTCTTTTCGTCGCTGTCGAAGCCGATGACCTTGATCTTGTCGCCCAGCTTGTTCTCGGCAATCGCCTGGCCGGCTCCCTGCGCCATGATCAGGTTGGAGGCGAAGACGCCGACGAGGTTCGGGTTGGCGGTGATCAGGTCGGTCATGATGTTGAGGCCGGTCGTCGCCTGGCCGTCGGCATATTTGTCGGCGACCACCTTGAGGCCCGGATACTTGGTCTTGACCTGATCGAGGAAGCCTTCACGGCGCTGGTCGAGCGAACCGACGCCCGGAAGGCTGGTAATGATGGCGACTTCGCCCTCTTCCTTGCCGGTCGCTTCCTTGATCGCCGCGGCAAGACCGTCGGCGGCGATGCGGCCACCCTGGACGTTGTCGGTCGTCAGGAACGACGAGAAAGCCTTCGAATCGGCGCCCGAATCGATGCCGATGATCGGAACCGCCTTGGCGGCCTCGTCGATCGGCTTGCCAAGCGCCTTGAATTCGGTCGGGGCGATGACGACCGCGGCCGGCGCACCGGCGACGGCGTTCTCGAGGATGCTGATCTGGCCGTTGATGTCGGATTCGGACTGCGCGCCGAGTTCCGGCACGTTGACGCCGAGGTCCTTGCCGGCGGCACGCGCGCCCGCCAGGACGATCTGCCAATAGAAGGACGTGGTGTCCTTGACGATGATCGGCACGGTGACGTCCTGCGCGAAGGACGACACCGGCACCAGGGCGGCGACAAAGGCTGCGCCGGCAAGCGCATTGAAAGCCCGGCGGGAAAGAATGCGTCTGGCAATACTCATCAGGTTTCTCCTCTCAATTCACACCTTGTTCCGTTATCGAGATCGATCCGCCAGGTGCTTGCGTATCGTCTTTTATCCATAAAAAACATTTTGGCACGCTAATTCAGACAAGTTGAATTGGCAAGCCCACTGTTGATTGATTCTCTTCATTGCGTTCCTCCCAAGACGCAAGAAGGATCACCCGCCCCTTCCGGCAGCGGGCATGATGATCAGACCCTCACGGCCTCCGCCCCGAGCTCGGGCGCAACGAGCGTGTAAGGCTCGAAGGCGGCGAAATCTTCCGCCGTTATCTTCTTCTGGGTCAGTTCCATGTTCCGCTCGAGACTCGATGGCTTGGCGGTGCCGAGCAGGACCGAAGCGACCTGAGGATTGGTGAGCGGGAACTGAAGGGCGGGTGCTGCGAGCGGCAGGCCGCGCTCGCCGGCAATCCGCTCCATCGCCGCCACCTTCGCCCTCACCTCGTCCGTTGCCGGCATATAGTCGAAATGCGCTCCTTCCACCGGACCGGTGGCGAGGATGCCGGAATTGAAGACGCCGCCAACGACGAGCGAGGCCTGCTTCTTTTGGCAGAGCGGGATAAGCTCGGCGACCGCCGAACGGTCGAGAAGCGTGTAGCGGCCGGCAAGCAGGATGCAGTCTAAATCCGCCTGGCGCATCACCTCGAGGCAGACAGGCACCTCGTTGACGCCGAGGCCGTAGGCCGAAATGGCGCCGCTCGATTTCAGCTCTTCCAGCGCCTTCAGGCCGGAATCGAGCAGTTGCCGGAGATAGACGGCATTCTTCGCTGCCCCATGGGTATAACCGCCGATATCGTGGACATAGAGAATGTCGATGCGGCTGAGGCCGAGGCGGGCGTGGCTCATCTCCACCGACCGCATGATCGCATCATAGCCGTAGTCATAGCTGACGTCGAAATTCAGCGCCTTGACGTAGGAATAGTCGGGGACCTTGTCGTCCGCCACCGGATGAAGCAATCGGCCGACCTTGCTCGACAGCACGTAGCTGTCGCGCGGTTTGTCGCGCAGGAAGTCGCCCACCCGTCGCTCGGCAAGCCCGAGTCCGTAATAGGGCGCCGTGTCGAAATAGCGGATCCCCGCGCCCCAGGCGGCGTCGAGCGTCGCCATCGCCGCCTCGCGCGGGCATTCGCGATAGAGGCCGCCGAGACCTGCGGTGCCGAAGCTGTATTCGGTCACCGCAAGATTGGTGCGGCCGATCTTTCTCGTCTGCATTCCTTGTCTCCTCCCTGCAAGGATGCGGGTCCTCAATTCAAGAGTGGCAGCTCTTCCCCCAGCCCTTTGCCCCCCACCCTAGCCCTCTCCCCGCAAGCGGGGAGAGGGGACTTAGGTTGGCGCCGCGCGTCTCCTTCGCCCCGCTTGCGGGGAGAAGGTGGCCGGCAGGCCGGATGAGGGACAGTCGCGCCGAAACCTGACCCTTACAATGTAGCCCCCAGATGCCAGGGGACGAACTCGTTGTCGCCGTAGCCGAAAAGTTCGCTCTTGGTCTTTTGGCCCGAGGCCGTGTCGATGATGAGATCGAAGATCCGGCGGCCGAGCTCGGCGATCGACGCCTCGCCGGACGCGATCACTCCGCAGTCGATATCCATGTCCTCTTCCATCGCCCGGTAGAGCGCCGTGTTGCTGGTCAGCTTGATCGACGGCGCCGGGCGACAGCCGAAGCAACTGCCGCGGCCGGTCGTAAAGGCGATGACATTGGCACCGCCGGCCACCTGGCCGGTCGCCGACACCGGGTCGTAGCCGGGCGTATCCATGAAGACCAGGCCGTGTTCTGTGACGCGCTCCGCGTAGTTGTAGACGGCGGTCAACGGCGACCGGCCGCCCTTGGCGACGGCGCCGAGCGATTTTTCGAGAATCGTCGTCAAGCCGCCGCGCTTGTTGCCCGGCGAAGGATTGTGTCGAGCGAGGCGCCGTGCATCTCGACGTAATTCTCCCACCAGGAGATCAGCCCGTCGAGCTTCACTGCCACCGCCTCGTTGACGGCCCGGCTGCGTAAGAGATGCTCGGCGCCATAGATCTCGGAGGTTTCCGAAAGGATCGCGGTGCCGCCGGCACCGGCGAGAATATCGACCGCGGCGCCGAGCGCCGGGTTCGCCGTCACCCCGGAAAGGCCGTCCGAGCCACCGCATTGCAGCCCGACGATAATCTCGCTGACCGGGATCGGCACGCGGCGGGCGGTCGCCACCTCCTTGGCGATTTCTTCCAGAACGCCAAGGGCGCGCTCGACCGAGCGGCGCGAGCCGCCGGCCTCCTGGATGTTGAAATGGCGTTTCTCGGCGCCCGAGCCGCTCTGGCCGTAGAGCGTCAGCTGGTTGACCTCGCAGCCGAGCCCGACCATCAGCGCGCCGCCGAAATTGGCATGGCGGGCATAGCCGGCAAGCGTCCGGTGCAGGTTCTTCATGCCGTCACCGGAGGACGACATGCCGCAACCCTGATCGTGGACGATCGGCACGAAACCGTCGATGCCCTCGTAGCGGGGCAGGATGCGCCGGTTGGCCTCATCGGCAATGGCGCGACAGACGGTGGTGGAACAGTTCACGCTGGCGAGAATGCCGATATAGTTGCGGGTCGCCGCACGACCGTCGGCCCGCCGGTAACCGAGGAAGGTGCGCGCCTTGTCGGCCGCGCTCGCCGCTTCCGGTGGAACCGGTGCACCGATCGCCAGCCGGTCCTGGTCGAAGGCCAGATTGTGGGAGTGCACGTGTTCGCCGGCGGCAATGTCGCGCGTGGCGCGGCCGATCGCCTGGGCATATTTGATGACCGGCTCGCCGGCCGGGATCGGCCGGATCGCCGCCTTGTGGCCGGCTTCGATGCGCGCCGTTGCCGGCGGCCCGCCGGGCAATGCTTCGCCGGGCTCGATCGCCACCGTGGCGACAGCGACATTATCCTCCGGTGAAAGAAGGATCGAAGACGGTGCGGACAATCTCAGGCTCTCCCGGAAACGGTTTTCACGGGACGGGTCCCGTGCCCTCTGATTTGTCTTTTATCTACAATAGACAGATTTTCGTCAATGGGTATTATGGCTGTCGTCGCAACAGGGGATGCCGATGTTCTCACCCGATGGCGGCATGGGAGAGGCAGGGAGAAAGACAGTCTCGCCGGATTCGTCGATCGACCCCCGCGACAAACCGGCACTGCCGGGCTACTGCATGTTTCCTCAAATCCTAGCCGATTTGAGGAAACATGCAGCAATTTAAAGTGCTACAGCGACCTTTGCGCGTCTGATGGGACGCGGGGCGCTGTAGATGACCCAAGAAACTCAATCAGCCGGATCATTCCATGGCGAAGCAGAACACCGTCTTCAAGGATGCCTTCAACCGCTGCCTCACGCTGCTTTCGGAAACATCCGCGCTGCCTTCCGAACCGGAGCTCGGCCAGGCGCTCGGGGTGAGCCGCACGACGGTGCGAGCCATCCTGTCGCGCTGCGAAGAGGTCAAGCTCATCAGCTGGGACAAGCGCCAGAAGATCGTATTGAGGCGCCCGGAACCTTCCGACTATTTCCCGACCGAGGAAACCGATTCGCTCGCCGAGAGAATCGAGCGCAGCTTCATGCGCCGGATTCTGGCGGGCGGCGCCGAGCCCGGTATGCAGATCAACGAGCTGGAGCTCGCCCGCGAGATCGGCACCGGCACCACGAGCGTGCGCGAGTTCCTGATCCGCTTCAGCCGCTTCGGCCTGATCGAGAAGCGGCCGAACAGCCATTGGGTGCTGAAAGGCTTTACCCGCGAATTCGCGCTCGAGCTGACGGAAGTCAGGGAGATGTTCGAGCTCCGCTCGGCCGCCCGCTTCGTCACCCTGCCGGAGGACGACCCGGCCTGGACCGAACTGAAGCAGATCGAAGCGCTGCATCGCGACATTCTCGCCGACATCGACAACCGCTACAGGGAATTTTCCGAACTCGACGAGCGCTTTCACCTGCTGGTGCACAAATCGTCGAGCAACCGCTTCATCGTCGATTTCTACGACGTCATCGCGATCGTCTTCCACTACCACTACCAGTGGAACAAATCGAATGCGCGCGAGCGCAACGCCCGGGCGCTGGAGGAGCATCTCGCCTATATCGCCGCCCTTCAGTCGCGCGACCCGAAACAGGCGGAGCAAGCCTGCCGCCGCCACCTGAAGTCGGCGCGCGAGACCCTGCTGCAGTCGATACCGTAGAGCCTGCCGAGAAGGTGTAGTACCCCCCTCTGCCCTGCCGGGCATCTCCCCCACAAGGGGGAGATCGGCAAGTGGCAATGCACCGCTCTCCCAACAGTCAGCGCATCGATCCGCTGTATGTCTGCTCCGCCTGATACTCGGGGACCGATCTTCTTGGATTGGGGGCCGCGTTGCCAATCAGTAGCCGGATTCAGTCCGCCCCGGCTCGGCCTCTCCGAGAAACTCGCGGCGCAACCGCTCCGTCGCGCTGACGAGCAAGGTGACGTCGGTGCCGATCGCCATGAAGTCGGCGCCGAGATCGCGATAGTCGCGCGCCTGCACGGGGTCGAGGGTCAGGATGCCGCGCGCCTTGCCGGCCTTCTGGATGCGCGCAAAGCCGTCGATGATCGCGCTCAAAACCTCCGGGTGGGCGGGGTTGCCGAGATGGCCCATATCGGCGGCAAGGTCAGAGGGGCCGATGAACAGGCCATCGACGCCGTCTAAAGCGGCGATCTCGACGATCGCAGCGAGACCGGCCCGGCTCTCGATCTGCAGGATCAGGCAGATCTCGTCGTTGGCGTTCTGCAGATAGTCCGTTATGCGGCCGAAGTTCGTGGCACGCCCGAGCGCGGCGCCGACGCCGCGGATGCCGTGCGGCGGATAGCGGACGGCCCGGACCAGCTGCCGCGCCTGCTCGACATTGTCGACCATCGGGATGAGCAGCGTCTGGACGCCAGTGTCGAGGACCTGCTTGATGAGGGTGGCATCGCCGACCGGCAGGCGGACGATCGGATGGCTGCCGCGGCCTTCGATGGCGCGATACTGCGCAGCGAGCAGCGGCAGGTCGTTCGGCGCATGTTCACCGTCGATCAACAGCCAGTCATAGCCGCTGCCGCCGACCACTTCGGCGGCATAGGGGCTGGCCAGCGCCACCCACAAGCCAAGCTGGAAACGGCCTTCGCGGATCGCCGCTTTGAAAGGATTTTTTGGGGCCGGCATTGATCTCTCCTTCGGCGTCAGGACGTTTCGGCGCGGGATCGACGAGGTGCCTCTCTGCCCCTCATCCGCCTGCCGGCACCTTCTCCCCGCCAGCGGGGCGAAGGGACGATGCCGCACCGCTGAAGTCCCCTCTCCCCGCAAGCGGGGAGAGGGTTAGGGTTAGGGGCAATCCCGCGCCCAATCAATTGCTTTTGCTAACTTCTTACCGGCAAAAGAAAAAACCGGCCAGAACTTTCCAGCCGGTTCGCTTCACTTCAGGACGATGCTGCCCGCCTCAGGCGATGCCGCCGAGGCAGACATATTTGATTTCCATGAATTCCTCGATGCCGTATTTCGAGCCCTCGCGGCCAAGGCCGGAGAGCTTGACGCCGCCGAAGGGGGCTTCCGCGGTCGAGATCAGGCCGGTATTGACGCCGACCATGCCGTATTCCAGTGCCTCGGCAACGCGGAACACCCGCGCCAGGTCCTTGGCGTAGAAATAGGAGGCAAGGCCGAACTCGGTGTCGTTCGCCTGCCGGATGACATCCGCCTCGTCCTTGAAACGGAAGAGCGGCGCGACCGGGCCGAAGGTTTCCTCGCGGGCCACCGCCATCGCCTGGGTGACGTCCGCCAGCACCGTCGCCTCGAAGAAGCTGCCGCCGAGCGCATGGCGCTTGCCGCCCTGGATGACGCGGGCGCCCTTGGCGAGCGCGTCGGCAACGTGCTCCTCGACCTTCTCGAGCGCCGGCTTGTCGATCAGCGGCCCGAGGATGACGCCGTCTTCCATACCGTTGCCGGTCTTGAGCTTGGCGACAGCCGCGGCAAGCTTTGCCGAGAAAGCGTCGTAGACGCCCTCCTGGACGTAGAGGCGGTTGGCGCAGACGCAGGTCTGGCCGTTGTTGCGGAACTTGGCGATCAGCGCGCCTTCGACGGCGGCGTCGAGATCGGCGTCATCGAAGACGATGAACGGCGCATTGCCGCCGAGTTCGAGCCCGAGCTTCTTGATCGTCGCGGCACTCTGGCGGTAGAGCTCGGCGCCGACTTCGGTGGATCCGGTGAAGGTCAGCTTGCGCACCGTCGGGTTGGAGGTCATCTCGGCGCCGATCTCGCGGGCCGAGCCGGTGATGACGGAAAACAGGCCCTTCGGCATGCCGGCCCGTTCGGCGAGCACGGCAATGGCGATCGCCGAGTAGGGGGTCTGCGCGGCGGGCTTCAGGACCATGGCGCAACCGGCCGCGAAGGCCGGCCCGGCCTTGCGGGTGATCATCGCGTTCGGGAAGTTCCACGGGGTGATCGCGGCGACCACGCCGATGGGCTGCTTCATCACCAGGATGCGCTTGTCCTTCTGGTGGCCGGGCACTAGGTCGCCATAGACGCGGCGCCCCTCTTCGGCGAACCATTCGATGAAGCTGGCGCCATAGACGATCTCGCCGGTCGCCTCGGCGAGCGGCTTGCCCTGCTCGATCGTCAGGATCTTGCCGAGATCGTCCTTGTTCTCGATCATCAGCTCATACCAGCGGCGCAGGACCACCGAGCGCTCCTTGGCCGTCTTCGCCGCCCATTCCTTCTGTACGCGCGCCGCGGTTTCGATCGCAACCTTGGTCTCGGCGGCGCCGAGTTTCGGGACGCGACCAATGATCTCGCCGGTCGCCGGGTTGTTCACCTCGATCGCATTCTGCGGGTCCGCTTCGATCCAGTTCTCGCCGACGAGCGCGGCCTGGCGAAACAGCGACGGGTCCTTCAGGTTCATGGCTGGTCCTTCCCTCCGAAAAAATCTACAGAACTTATACAACTTTTTTCAGCTTCGACAATCGCCCGGCCGTCGTTTCTGCCGTTTCTGTTTTTTCGGTTCGATCAACGGGCCACAACGCCACCCAAGAACGTCTGCCATCTCGCTTCGTTCCAGCCTCCGAAGGGGCTGCCGGTCAGCGATCCGCGCTCGATCATTTTTGAGAGCGCACGTTTCAAAGTGTCTTCATCTTCTATAGCGTCGCCGCGAATCCGGCTCCTCGCGTGCGAAGTCGAAGAGCCTCCCAAGGGATTCAGATGAAGGACAAGGACACTCTTCGTGACGGAAATCAACCACAGAAATGCCGACCACCCGATTCATTCAATCTTCCTGGAGCGCTGGTCGCCACGCGCCTTCACGGGGGAGGAAATCAGAAAAGAGGAGCTGCTGGCGCTGTTCGAGGCGGCGCGCTGGGCGCCCTCGGCGAGCAACATCCAGCCGTGGAGCTTCGTCTATGCGCGCCGCGACACCGAGCATTTTGCTTCACTGCTCGAAACCCTCGACGAGGGCAACCAGCGCTGGGCGAAAAACGCCTCGGCGCTCGTCATCATTCTTTCGAAGACCCACCGGGTCACATCGACCGGGGAAGTGAGGCCCGCCTATACCCACGCCTTCGACACGGGTGCCGCCTGGTTTGCGCTGGCGCTGCAGACGCAGCTTGCCGGATGGCGTGCCCATGCCATGGCCGGAATCGACCGCGACAAGGCAATGCGCGTGCTCGGCGTTCCGGAGCACCACCGGGTCGAGGCGGCTGTGGCGATCGGGCGGCTTGCCGACCCGGCCACGCTTCCCGAGGATTTGCGGGAGCGGGAAAAGCCGAGCCAGCGTAAACCGATCAGCGAATTCGTCTTCGAGGGTCGTTTCCGGGCCGATTGACCGTGAGTTGGGGCGGTATCGAGCCGCCCGTCCATCCAAAATGAAAAGCGTGGGGCCGAGACAGCCCCACGCTTTTATTTCGACACCGCCGAAGCGGTTTCTTCCGAAACCGATCGGCCCGTCAGATATCGAGGTTGGCGACGCTCAAAGCGTTTTCCTGGATGAAGTCGCGGCGCGGCTCGACCTCGTCGCCCATCAGGCGCGAGAACAGGCCGTCCGCATCTGTGGCGTCGGCGACCCTGACCTGCAAGAGCGAGCGGACGTTCGGGTCGAGCGTCGTTTCCCACAATTGCTCGGCGTTCATCTCGCCGAGGCCCTTGTAGCGCTGCATCGTCAGGCCCTTGCGGCCGGCGGCGAAGATCGCGTCCAGCAGGGCGCGCGGCCCGCTGATCTCCAGCGTGCCGTCGCGGCGGCGCAGAACAGGCGGCTCCGAGTAGATTTCCTTGAGCTTGCCGCTGAGCTGGTCGATGTGGCGGGCATCGGACGAGCCTATCAGCGCCATGTCGAGCACGGCCGCTTCCTTGACGCCGCGGACCATGCGCTCGAGCCTCAGGCCGCCCTCGGCGGTCACCGATCCGGCCCAGCCGCGTTCGGTTTCCTCGGCAATGACGTCAAGCCGTCGCGCCACTTCGGCGGCGACCTGCTGGTAGTCGTCCTGGTGGCTGTTGAGCTCGGTATTGAGCGCGCCGGCAATTGCCGCCTGTTCGACGATCGCCCGGTTGTAGCGCGAATGCAGCCCCTCCATCAGCGACCGCAGCCGCAGGGCGTCGTTGATGACCTCACGGAGATCCTGCCCGGCCCTGACCTCGCCGGAGCCGAGTGTCAAGGATGCCTCCTCGAGGCCCATGGTGATCAGATAGTCCTCGAGCGCCTTTTCGTCCTTCAGGTACTGGGCGGACTTGCCCCGCGTCACCTTGTAGAGCGGCGGCTGGGCGATATAGAGGTGGCCGCGCTCGATCAGCTCCGGCATCTGCCGGAAGAAGAAGGTGAGCAGCAGTGTGCGGATGTGGGCGCCGTCGACGTCGGCGTCCGTCATGATGATGATCTTGTGGTAGCGCAGCTTGTCGGCATTGAACTCGTCCTTGCCGATCGAGGTGCCGAGCGCGGTGATCAGCGTGCCGATTTCCTGGCTCGACAGCATCTTGTCGAACCGGGCGCGTTCGACGTTGAGGATCTTGCCGCGCAGCGGCAGGATCGCCTGGTTCTCGCGCGACCGGCCCTGCTTGGCCGAACCGCCAGCCGAGTCGCCCTCCACCAGGAACACTTCCGATTTTGCCGGATCGCGCTCCGAGCAGTCGGCGAGCTTGCCGGGCAGCGACGAGATGTCGAGCGCGCCCTTGCGGCGCGTCAGTTCGCGGGCCTTGCGGGCCGCCTCGCGTGCCGCAGCCGCTTCGACGACCTTGCCGACGAGGATCTTCGCCTCGGACGGATGTTCCTCGAGCCAGACGCTGAGCGCCTCGTTGACGAGGCTCTCGACCACCGGCCGAACTTCGGAGGAGACCAGCTTGTCCTTGGTCTGCGACGAGAACTTCGGATCCGGCACCTTGACCGACAGAACCGCCGTCAGGCCCTCGCGGCAATCGTCGCCGGTCAGCGACACCTTTTCCTTCTTGGTGATGCCGGAGGTATCGGCATAGGAAGTAATCTGTCGGGTCAGCGCGCCGCGGAAGCCGGCCATATGCGTGCCGCCGTCGCGCTGCGGAATGTTGTTGGTGAAGCAGAGCACATTCTCGTGGTAGCTGTCGTTCCACCACATCGCCACCTCGACGGTGATCCCGTCCTTCTCGCCACGGATCGACACCGGCTTGTGGACGAGCGGTTTCTTCGCCCGATCGAGATAGGCGACGAAGGCCTCGAGGCCGCCGTCATACATCATCTCGTCGCGGCGGATGTCCGAATGGCGCTTGTCGGTCAAGACGATCCGGACACCGGAATTCAGGAAGGCAAGCTCGCGCAGGCGGTGTTCGAGAGTCGCAAAGTCGAATTCGGTCTTCGAGAAGGTCTGCTCGCTCGGCAGGAAGGTGACCTCGGTGCCGGTCTCGCTGCCGGCGTCGCCGGTGATCGCCAGCGGCCCGTCCGCGACGCCGTGGGTGAAGCTCATTTCGTGGATCTTGCCGGCGCGGCGGATCTTCAGCTTCAGCGTGACGGAAAGCGCATTGACGACCGAAACGCCGACGCCGTGCAGGCCGCCGGAAACCTTGTAGGAATTCTGGTCGAATTTGCCGCCGGCATGGAGCTGGGTCATGATGACCTCGGCCGCCGAGACGCCTTCCCCCCGGTGGATATCCGTCGGAATGCCGCGGCCGTTATCCGTCACGGTGCAGGAACCATCGGGATTGAGCGTGACGGTGACGATGTCGGCGTGGCCGGCCAGCGCCTCGTCGATCGCGTTGTCGACGACCTCGTAGACCATGTGGTGCAGACCGGAGCCATCGTCGGTATCGCCGATATACATGCCCGGCCGCTTGCGGACGGCGTCCAGGCCCTTCAGCACCTTGATGGAATCGGCACCATATTCGGCGGTCGCGCCGGCTTCGGTCTCAGAGATATCGGTCATTCAGCTTCAGGTCTTTCCAGGTTCTTCGAACGCCGCGATTCGTTGCGAATCACAGCGCGGACGCCTCGCGGACTATAGGAAATTTGTCCACGGGTTCCAAATCCCAGGCGGCGGATGCACGGCCGGGGCGAGGCTTCATCCCCTGTCATTATCAGGAAATGTGGCTTTTTCCAAAATATCTTCCATCGCCTCGATCGCTTCGCCCGAAAGGGCGCGAATCCGCTCGCTCAGACGGTTGGCAAAGGCCGTGTGGCCGGGCGGCAGGCCCGCGGTGTCGAGCACCACTCGCGGGTCGGAAAGCCGTGCGACCCGGAAGAGCTCGTCGGCCTCGTCCCAGATCACGTTGAAATAGCCGGCGACGCGCTGCAGGAAATCGAAGCTCGGCGAACCACGCTTGCCGTGCTCGAGGGCCGAGAGATAGGCCGGCGACACGCCGATCGCCGCCGCCATCTCCTTTTGCGAGACGCCCTTGCGGCGGCGCAGCTCGTGCATGGCCTCGCCGAAAGGGGTCATGGGCCACGCCCCCGGGCGCGCGCCAGGCGGACATAGAGCGCGCCGTCGCCGCCATGGTTTCGCGCCGCCGGCTCGTAGGACGAGATCAGCGGCCGGAACTCCGGCAGCGCGAACCAGAGCGGCACGGCGCGCTTCAAGGCTCCGTCGCTGCCGAACGACGTTCCCTTGCCGGTGATGACAAGGACATGGCGCAGGCCCCGCTCATGCGCCTTCAGGAGGAACTGCAGCAGGAAGCCATGCGCCTCGCTTTGGATCATGCCATGCAGGTCGATCCGCGCCTCGAGTGCCAGCCGGCCCTTCGAAATCTTCCGTTTGACGGGTCTCTCGAGCGGGTGGTGGCGGTGCTCCGGCTTGCCGCTGAGTGCAATTCCCTGTTCCGGCTCGGATGCTGGCGCGCCCGGGTCGGCTGGTTGCGGAGAGGGCGGAGCCGGCGGCTGTTCGATCTCGCCGATCAGGTCCTCGAGGTCCTGCAATCGACCGGGCATCGGCTTGGTCGAGCGCGCGACCTTGCCCCACAGGATGCGGTCCTCAGGCGACAGCTTCTTCTCCCTAGCCATGACGATATCTGGCGGCAGCCGCGCGGGGCACGAGGATGAAGAAATCGGCGTCGTTGCGCACCGAGCCGGCAAGCGCGCCGGCCGCATCGCCCGAGCCCGTGAAGATGTCGCCGCGTGCCGGCCCGACGATCGCCGAGCCGGTATCGAGCGCCAGCATCAACCTTGCGAAGGCGCGGCCGCCGTCGAGATGGGTGAGGGTTTCGCTGGCAATGTAGAAGGGAACCCCGAACGTATGGATCAGGCGGTCCACCGCAAGCGACCGACCCGGCTCGAGCGGCACCTTGGCGGCCGCGACCGGTCCGAGGTTTTCATCTTCGACGGCCGCTTCGCGGAAGAAGATGAAGGAGCGATTGTGCCACAGGACCTCATCGACCTGTTCCGGATGGGCCGCGAGCCAGCCGCGGATGCTCGCCATCGAAACCGTCGCCGCGTCGATTTCGCCGCGCTCGATCAACAGCTTGCCGATGGCGGAAAAGCGGTGCCCGGTCTTTGCCGCATAGGTGATGCGACGGCGCGATCCGTCCGCATAGACGAGCCGGGCAGCGCCCTGGACATGGGTGAAAAAAACGTCGACCTTCGAGCGGGCATAGGCGATCTCCAGGTCACGGCCGGCGAGAAGCCCTTCCTCGATCGCCCGGCGGTCGGGATATTCCTCGATCCTGCCATCCCGAAGCCGGCCGAAGGCGAAATAGGGATCCATGCCGGTGGGCCGGTTCGCCTCGTCGACATCGACGAGGTCGGCGGGGCGCCGGTAGAAGGGAAAGCGGAACGCCTGGTCGGCGGTGGCGCGAACCTCGACCTCCGGTTCGTAGAAGGCGGTGACGAAGCCTGTCCTTCTGTCCTCGGGGCGGATGCGGAAGGGCGCGAAGTGATCTTCGAAGAAGCTGCGTGCTTCCGACGTGCCTGAAAAGACCGCGCCGGCCGCCTCGTAGGCGGGCAGCAGGTCGGCGATCGAAACGCCGAGAGATCCGGTCCTGTATGGCTTTACCGTCGTCACATGATGGTGGCAGCGGCGAAGCGCCTCGAGGACTGGAGTCGGGTCATCCAGCTGCCACCCCGGCAAGTCCGAAAAGGCGACCGGTTCGAGTTGAAAGGCCATTATCGCCCCTTGCGGTCAATTTTCCGATTCGGTGGCGATCAGCTTCCAGTTCGGATCGCGCGAGCGGATGTCACGCGCAAAGGTCCAGAGGTCGTTCACTTCGGCAACCGAATCGGCGTCGCCGTCGATCAGCTTGCCCTGCTTGTCGTAAGTGGCGGAGATCAGTTGGCTGATGATGCGAACGGTGACGTTCTCTTCTGCGTCCTTGAGTTCCGCATGGACGATGTCGGCCTTCTCGATGCCGACGAAGGTCGATTTGACTACCTCGCCCCTGGCTTCCCGTTCGGCGATCGCCGCTTCGAAGCCCTCGTAGACCTCGCGGGACAGGAGCCCCTTCAGGGTCTTGCGGTCGCCGTCGGCGAAGGCCATGACGATCATCTCATAGGCCATCTTCGCGCCGTTGAGGAATTCGGCGGGCTGGAAGCTCGGATCCGCGTCGCTCAGCGCCCTCAGCTGGGCATTCAACGGCGTGCCCGGCTTGGAGAGACCGTCGATGGCGGCATAGCGGGACTCGTCCTCCGCGGTGGTTTCGCGGCGGGGGAGCTGCACCACCTTGCCATTGTCCCTCGCTTCCGGACCCTGCGCCTCGCGCGGCGAATAGGGGTCGAAAGGCGGTCGTTCACTTCCTGTCCTGCGGCCAAGGACGCTACGCAATTGCAGGAAGATGACCACAGCCGCGATCAGGAAAAAAAACGTGATGAAGTCGAAAGAGCCCATTTCCACCCGGAACCGCTGTTAGAATTTATCTTGGTGTTCCATATAGTCCGCAAGGATAAACCATTCAAATGGCGATGTCGCACCCATAAACCGGAGACCGGTCAATTGCACTCATCTTCTTGCGAGCACGATCGATGCGTTCGCTGATCCTTCCTCTCGTCATTCTCGGTCTGCCGATCGCGGAGATTGCCGGCTTCGTCGTCGTCGGCCGGGAACTCGGCCTGGCAATGACGCTGCTGCTCGTCCTGTCGAGCGGAGTTGCCGGCGTCCTGCTTCTCCGCATCCAGGGTCTCGGCACCTTGCGCCGTGTGCAGGACGCGGCGCGGGCCGGAAAGGACCCGGGCCCGGATGTTATTGGCGGTGCGCTCATCTTCATTGCGGCGATCCTGCTGATCGTTCCGGGCTTCATCACCGATATTGCCGGCCTTATTCTCTTCCTGCCACCGATCAGACGCGCCATCGCTTCCTTCCTGCAGACGCGGTTGACGATCCTGACGACCGGAAGCGGCTTCTATTACGGAAGCGACGCGAGCAGCGAGCGGCCGCGCGGGCCGACGATCATCGATCTCGACTCGGAGGAGTTCTCCAGGAAGAACGACGACGAAAATGATCCCTCGCCGCCGAACAACCGGATTTCCCGCTAGATCAGGCCTTTATCGATGCCGCTCCGGCGAGCGATCGAAACGCCTTCAATCCGGGGAACCGGTCCCGGCTTCGAGGGTTGTAAGCCCCGGACCGAAATGCTAGATGGCCTCACCAAATTCGAAGTCCGAGGAAACTCTTATGACGACTGATACCGCATCCAACGGCAACGGCGCGCAGCAGGCCCCGTCGCTCAACATTCTGGCCCAGTACGTCAAGGACCTCTCCTTCGAGAACCCCGGCGCACCGCGTTCGCTGCAGGCCCGCGACCACGCGCCGTCGATCAACATCAATGTCAACGTCAATGCCAATCCGCTCGCCGAGAATGATTTCGACGTCGTTCTCTCGCTGAACGCCCAGGCCCAGGACGGCGACAAGGTGCTGTTCAATGTGGAACTCGCCTATGGCGGTGTCTTCCGCGTTTCGGGTTTCCCGCAGGAGCACATGCTGCCGCTGCTCTTCATCGAATGCCCGCGCCTGCTCTTCCCCTTTGCCCGGCAGATCGTCGCGGACGCGACCCGCAACGGCGGTTTCCCGCCGCTGATGATCGACCCGATCGATTTTGCGCAGATGTTCGCGCAGCGCATGGCCGAAGAGAAGGTCCGCGCCCAGGTCGCCAACAGCAACACGACGACCAACTGACGCATTCTGATAGATCTAAAACTGAAAACCCGGCTCTCAAGGCCGGGTTTTTTGTTTTCCGAGCCAAGCCAGGTGGTTTAGACTAGGCTGTAGTGACAAATTAACCGGGAGAGGATTCCCAAGCGGAGG
>NZ_AUTC01000139.1 GCF_001461695.1 Sinorhizobium fredii USDA 205
CTCGCCGCAACAATCATTTGGTGGGTCTAATTGAGTCCGGACGTTAGACCGAACATCATGGCGTCAACATAGTTCGAGACTTCGCGGATGTCGTCGACAGGCTCGCCGCTGATTGCTTCTGTCTCGAAGCGAAGGAGATCGGACAGCGTCGACTGCGTGCCCTCGATTTGGGAGGAAAGGACAGCCTCCTTGCGTACATACATGTACAGGAACAGTTCCTTGTTCCGCAGCAGGATGGAAACGCCATCAAGTCGTCCCAGAGCGCGTTTGGCGGCGCTGAGTCGCGTTAGGAGGCCCGTGATTTCAATTGGGGGATTGGGGGGGAGAGGTGGAGGTATAAAAGCCTTCACACGCTCGCCGCCAACAGCGGTCTCACAAAACGACCAAGGCGACCAGCGGTGTCGTTCCTCATGCACTTTCCAGTTTCGCTAAGTCTGTCGCCTTTAATTAGCATGCCCGGTTAATAAACGAAATCCAATTTTCGTTAATTAGCGAGATCGCTTATTTAATCCGGTCGCTGATCACAGCTTCAGCTCGAACCTCTTCTAGGCAAGAGGCTATCTCGGCCATTGTCAATTGCGTGTCGACGGTTCGTTTCGGTTCAAGGCGACGGATGCACGTCGGCTCCCGAGGACGGAGGTCGCATCGGCGGCCATCCATCGCAATGCGCGCAAGAATCTGACAGTTCGATATGGTTCACACGCGTAGCTGGATTGTGCCGTAGTGATGGTCCTTAAGCGTAACCCCGGTAGCTGCCCGTTCAGGTCCGGCTCAGGCGCAGGAGCGATATCCGCCTCTTCGCCGATTGGTCGCCGCGGGTGGACACTGGAGTGCATCTCGATCCGGATATTCGGATGGTTCTCCAGGAGGTCAGCGAGGCCAGGCAGCAGAACCTGTTGCCCAAGAGGTTCCGGCACGTCGATACGGACGGGTCCGGCGAGATCGCCGTCCTGCTCGCGTGCCGTGCGCTCAAAAACGCGGTTTTGCGCCTCAGCGCTCCTCTGGTACCAGTAACTCTTTCCTGGCCGCGTCAGATCATGGCCGTCACGGTGCGGGCGGGGGCCCTGTCGTGGCTTTAGGCTTTGTCCGTTATGCCGTCGCAGTGGCAGCAGAATACCTCTGTGCAATCATTGCGCAGACCATCAACTGGATCTGGTGGAAAAGCATCAAAGGCAGAACGATCGCCCCGATCGACTGCCCGCCGAAGATGACGCCTGCCATCGGTACACCACTGGCGAGGCTCTTCTTCGATCCACAAAAGGTGATGGTGATCTGGTCTGGCTTATTGAAGCCCATGAGGCGGCTGCCGCGCATGGTGAAGGTCAGCACAAGGGCGAGCAGTAGCATGTCAAGCCCGATAACGATTGCGATGTCTCGCAGCGAGAAAGTTTGCCACAGTCCCTCGACGACGGCCTTGCTGAAGGCGAGGTATACAACCATCAGGATGGAACCTCTATCGACAGGAGTGAGAATCTTCTTCTTCGCGCGTACCCATTTTCCAATCCACGGCTGTAGGATCTGGCCGACGACAAATGGTGCGAGCAACTGCAGCAGTATCTTCTCCATGACATCCCAGGAGAACCCGCCATGGCCGCCGACGGAAAACAGCAGGCCGACAAGAAGAGGCGTCAGGAACATGCCGAGTATGTTAGAGGCGGAAGCCGAGCAGATGGCAGCGGGAACATTTCCTCCCGCCATTGAGGTGAAAGCAATGGATGACTGCACGGTGGACGGCAGGACGCACAGGAAGAGGATGCCGAGATAAAGCGGCGGTGGCAGGATCGAATCCGGAACGAGGCCCAACGTCATCCCGAGCAGTGGGAAAACGGCGAATGTCGTCAGCAGAATGACGAGGTGCAGGCGCCAGTGCAGCATGCCGGCAATGACAACATCGGTGGACAATCGCGCGCCATGCAGGAAGAAGAGAAGCGCAATGGCGAAACTTGTGGCAACGCCGAAATAATCCGCAGAACCGCCGCTTGCCGGAAGCAGCGAGGCAAGGGCGACGCTACAGACGAGCAGGGTCGTGAAAGTGTCAGGAAAAAAGCGGCGCAAGGTGCTCCCCAAAGTCAAATCGCCTCTGTAACCAGCTTGATGTTGAAGAAGTTGTCCATCGCCTCGGTTCCGCCTTCGGACCCGTAGCCCGAGTCCTTTATGCCGCCAAAGGGAAGCTCCGGCAGCGCCAGCCCATGGTGATTGATTGAGATCATTCCGCTCTGTATATCGCGGCTCAGTGCGGCGCTCGTTTTCCCGGATGTCGTATAAGCATAGGCTGCCAAGCCGTAGGGGAGGCGGTTCGCTTCCGTAATGGCGGCTTCATAGGTCGAAAACGGGCTCACCACAGCGACCGGGCCGAAAGGCTCCTCGTTCAATATCCGGGCGCTCAGCGGCACATCTGTCAGAACCGTGGGTTTGTAAAAATTTCCGCGGTTGCCGATGCGCTCGCCGCCGATCGCAATCCTTCCGCCCCGTGAGACGGCATCCGCAGTCAGTGATTCCATGGCTTCGAGGCGTCTGCCATTTGCAAGCGGGCCCATGGTCGTGCCCGAATCCAGTCCATTGCCCACCTTGACGGCCTCTGCGGCCTTGACGAAGGACTCGAGAAACCTCGCGTAGATGTTCTCTTGTATGAGGAAGCGGGTCGGGGCAACGCAGACTTGGCCCGCATTGCGGAATTTCGCTCCGGCCAAGATCCTGATTGCGAGATCGACGTCGGCATCGTCGAACACAATCGCCGGCGCGTGACCGCCAAGTTCCATCGTCACCCGCTTCATATGGGCACCGGCAAGAGCCGCAAGCTGCTTGCCAACGGAGGTCGATCCGGTGAAGGAGACCTTTCGGATGATCGGATGCGGAATGAGGTGGTTGGAGATGTCGGCGGGAATTCCGAAAACCAGATTGAGTGCGCCGGCCGGCAAATCGGCTTCCGCGAATGCGCGAACAAGTTCTGCACAACTCGCCGGCGTCTCCTCCGGCCCCTTCAGGATGACGGAACAACCGGCCGCAAGACCGGCCGCTACCTTGCGCATGGCCTGGTTCAACGGAAAATTCCAGGGACTGAAGGCGGCGACCGGGCCGACGGGCTCCTTGACGACGACCTGCCGAACATTGACGGAGCGGGAAGGGACAACACGACCGTATGCCCGCCGCGCCTCCTCGGCAAACCAGTCGATCGTGTCAGCCGCCGCCAAAGTCTCCGCTGTCGACTCCGCGAGCGGCTTTCCCTGTTCGAGAGTCATGATCGTCGCGATCTTCTCAACCCGTTCGCGCAGTAGCTGGGCAGCCTGGTGCAGCAGCTTAGCGCGCTCCAATGCGCTAAACTGAGTCCAGGCCGTGAACCCGGTTGCGGCTGCTGCAAGAGCTTCGTCAAGGTCATCCCGCCCGGCATTTGCCACGGTTCCAATGATCTCACCGGAGGCAGGATTGACGATCGAAAGGCGCTCTTTCGATCCGTCGCGCCAGATGCCGCCGATATAGAGTTGAGTCTGCGGATAGTCGGACATCACGGTTCTCCGATGTTCTGAAATCAGTACCCCAGCGCGCAACCATCCTTGCGATGATCAGACGCGCCGAGCAGGGTTCCGTGTTGATGATCAATCCAGACCGCCTGTGCTCCGCCGATGGCCCATTTCGGTGGGATCACCTTGAAGCCTCGGCCCTGGAGCTTTTCGCCGATCGCATTTCGAATTGCTTCCTCGGCTTCGATCGTCGTGGTGCCGGGGAGGGGGAACAGACGAGGAAGCTCGATCGCCGATTGCATATCCATGGCATAGTCGAACAGCTTCGACAGAAAGTGCGCATGTCCCATGGCTTGATAGTGACCGCCCATCACGCCGAATGAGAGGGCTGTCTTGCCGTTTCGCGTGACCATTCCTGGTATGATCGTATGCATCGGCCTCTTGCGCGGGCCAATCGCGTTTGGATGCCCCTCCGTCAGCACGAAACTCTGGCCGCGGTTGTGGAACAACACGCCCGATATCGGGGCCATGAGGCCACTGCCGTAAGGGTGGAAAATGGAATTGATGAAGCTGACGGCATTGCGATCTTTGTCCACCACCGAGATGTAGACCGTGTCCGAGTGCTCGACACCATCGATGATACCGCTGGCGTCGGAAATCTGGTCCGACTTGATCTTTGAGGCAAGTTCGTCGGCGAACTCGTCCGACAAAAGAAAATCGACCGGCACGTTTGATGTTGCCGCATCCGCGAGCCAGCGTTCGCGCGCAGCATAGGCGAGTCGGGTCGCCTCGACTTCGATGTGCAAGTTGTCGGCATTCAGAGGATGACCCGACGGCGTAAAACGTTCCAGGATCTTGAGGATCATCAGAGCAATGATGCCTTGTCCATTGGGAGGGCATTCATGAACGGTCCACCCACGATAGGTTGCGCTGATCGGAGTAACGTATTCTCCTTCAGCGGAGGCGAAATCCCCGATGGTGTGCAGACCGCCGAGCGCCTGGAGATAGGAGACCATGTCTTCGGCAACGTCGCCCCGATAAAAGGCGTCTCGCCCGTGCTTGCCTATCGCCGACAAAGTCTCCGCGAGCTCCGGCTGATGCTGAATGGACCCCACTGCGGGAGCTTCATCGTTGTCGAGGAATATGCGGCGCGTCGACGAATTGACTGCGAGCAACGCGCGCTGATGGGAGATGTCGGCGGCAACGCGCGGTGTGATGGCGTAGCCGTCGCGCGCAAGCGCGATCGCAGGCGCTAGGATGTCGACCATGGACATGCGCCCGTGATCTGCGACCAACCGCGTCCAGGCATCGACGGCGCCAGGAATGGTTACCGCGTGAGGCGAGGACCGCGCGATCTCCGAGATTCCTTGGTCCTTGAACCACTTGAAGTCAGCGGCTGAGGGTGTGCGGCCCGACCCGTTATAGGCGATCACCTGGTCGCTTCCGTTGGGTGCCAGCAACGCGAAGCAATCGCCGCCAATACCTGTGGAGCCGGCCTCGACCACGCACTGGACCGCACAGGCCGCCACCGCGGCATCGATGGCGTTGCCACCGCTCTTGAGGATGTCGATGGCGGTCAACGTTGCCATTGGATGCGAAGTTGCAGCCATGCCGCTGCGGCCAACGGCAACCGAGCGCCCGGGATGTTCGAAGTTCCGCATGCTATCGTCCTACGAATAGAGATTGTTGGCGCGCGCCCATGCATATGTGTCATCGAGCGCCTTGGCCGAGCGGTCGAACATGTCGTTGATCTGCGCTTCCGTGATGATCAGGGGCGGGCAGAGAGAATAGTTGTCACCCATGGCACGCGTGACGACACCGTGCGCTTGTGCTCGCTTGCCGGCATGTATTGCGACGCCGTTCGCCGAATTGAAAGGTTCCTTGGTTTCCTTGTTTCGGACAAGCTCAAGCGTACCGATCAAGCCACGTCCACGGGCGTTTCCGACAAGCGGATGATCTGCGAGCGCGCGGAGTCTTCTTTGAAAAAGCGGCGTGACATTCTGGACGTGCCCTACAATGTCCCGTTCCGCGTATATTTTCAGGGTCTCGAGTGCCACTGCAGTGGCGACCGGATGCCCGCTATAGGTAAAGCCGTGCCCGAAGGTACCGATTTTTTCGCTCTCGGCGACGATAGCGGCGTGGACTTTCTCGTTGATCATCAGCGCGGAAATCGGCTGGTACGCCGCCGACAGTTGCTTGGCCATGGAAATCATGTCGGGCCGCATGCCGAAGCTCTCGGAGCCGAACATCGTGCCGAGCCGGCCGAAGCCGCAGATCACCTCATCGGCGATCAGCAAAATATCGTACTTCCGGAGTACAGCCTGGATCTTGTCGTAATAGGTCGGCGGGGGAACGATGCAGCCACCCGACGCCATCAAGGGCTCGGCGAAGAAGGCGCCGATCGTGTCGGGCCCTTCGGCAAGAATCAGATCTTCAAGCGAAACAGCGCAACGGGTCGCGAATTCCTCTTCGCTCTCGCCAGAAAGGCCATAGCGATAGTATTCGGGACAATCGGTATGAAGCACCCCGTCGATCGGCAGGTCGAAGTCGCGATGGTTGTTTGGCAATCCCGTGAGACTTGCGGAGGCAATTGTCACCCCATGATAGGCACGCCAGCGGGAGATGACTTTCTTCTTTTCCGGTTTGCCGATCGCATTGTGGTAGTACCAGACGAGTTTCAGAGCCGTGTCGTTGGCCTCTGAACCCGAATTGGCAAAGAACACTTTCGACATCGGGACCGGAGCAAGGCGGATCAGCCGTTCGGCAAGTTCGATTGCCGTCTCATGCGACTTGCCACCAAAGCTGTGATAGAACGGCAATTCCTGCATTTGCCGCATGGCAGCGTCGACGAGCCGTTGTTCGCTAAAGCCAAGCGAAGCGCAAAACAGACCACCGAGCCCCTCGATATACTTATTGCCGTCGCTGTCGACGATGTAGATCCCTTCTCCCCTGGAAATCACAAGCGGGCCGTCCTGCAGATGCTGGGACGCATTCGTATAGGGATGAAGGACAAACGCCGCATCGCGCGCTTCCAGGGAATTGAGAAGAATGGTCACGATAGCTCTCCGGTGGTGATCTAGGCGTGTTGAAAAATTCGCAACAGTTCCATGCAGCCGCCGAACTTTCGGGCGTCCGACGGCTGTCTGTCGTGTGGGTCAGGTGCTACCGGTCGATCTATTCGAGGCCAATCTTCATCCACTTTTGCGCAAGCTTGTTGATTGTCCCATCGGACTTCGCCGCGCGGATCGCCTCGTCAAGCATGGCCTTGAGTTCGGTGTCGTCCTTGCGAACGCCGGCAGCGATACCCTGGCCGAATACCCCGCCGGTGAAGGTCGGGCCGGCGATGGTGTAGTCTTTGAAGTCCTCCTTCGACAGCGTCGCGGTCAGCGATGTCTTCTGCGCTATGACAGCGTCGATGCGACCCGCCTGCAGATCGAGGTCGTGCTGCTCGACGGTCTTGTATTCGCGCGGATCGACGACATCCTTGAAATAGGTATCGAGGAAAGCGACGTTCGCCGTGGAGACCTGCGCGCCAACGGCCTTGCCGTTCAGGGCGTCCCTCAGTGGCTGCAATTCCTGCTCGACCTTCGCCTTGTCTCCCGCAAGGTCGATAGTCGCTCCGGTGCCAGGGAGATTTGCAAGCGGGCCCGACTTTTCAACCATGAACGCTGCGGCGGTTGGAGCGTAAGGCTCGCTGAAGGAGATGACGCCAAGGCGCTTTTCCGTGACGATCATCGACGCCATGATGACATCGAACTTCTTGGCGATCAGCGACGGGATGAGCCCGTCCCAGTCCTGCGCGACAATGTTGCATTTGATCTTCATGCGGCCGCAAAGATCATTGGCGAGGTCGATTTCAAAGCCGGCAAGCTTCCCGTCGGGTCCTGTGAAATTCCACGGTTCATATGCGCCTTCAGTGGCAATGGTGATCTCGGTTGGCTTGCTCTGGGCGTGGGCGCTGCCCGTAGCGATGGCGCCCAGAACCATGCTGGCTAGCGCAAGTTCAATTTTCCTCATTTTCATTCCCCTTTCTTGGTGTGGCGCTCATTATTGAGCGGCACTTGCTGTTGATCAGCGTGATGGCTCGATCTGCCTTGACGCGCGGATCCTTATCGCCTCTGCGGCCAGGCAGAGGATCTCGAATAAAACCTGAGCAGCGACCTGCGCTGTGTTCGTTGTCGGATCGTATTGAGGCGCAACCTCGACGACGTCACCGCCGACAATGTCGAGACCGGAAAGGCCGCGAAGGATGCCGAGTGCCTGCGCGGAGGTGAGCCCTCCCACTTCCGGTGTACCAGTGCCTGACGCAAATGCCGGGTCCAGGGCATCCACGTCAAAGCTGACGTAGGTCGGCCCGTCGCCCGCTACCGCGCGAGCCATTTCGATCACATGTTTGATGCCGAGTTCCTCAACCTCCTCGGCGTGAATAACTGTCATTCCAGAGACGTAGGAAAACTCCCACAGATATTCGGAATTGCCGCGAATACCGATCTGTATCGTCCGGCGGGGATCCAGCAGGCCGTCAAGTACGGCTTGCCGAAACGGTCCGCCATGATGAAACTTGCAGCCCTCAAACGAGCCGCTCGTATCGCAATGGGCATCGATGTGGATCATGCCCACTGGACGTTCGCGACCGACGGCGCGAAGCAATGGCAGTCCTATCGAGTGATCACCGCCAACTGAGAGCGGCACAACGCCGGCGTCGACCAGGCCGCGAACATACCGCTCGATATCCTCGTGCGAACTAACGAGATCGAATCGGCTGCGAAAGGGGACGTCGCCCACATCCGCGACACGGACGTGCGCAGCGGGGACCGCACGCAATACGTGATCATAGGGCCCTACTCTCTCGACGTTGCGAACGGCGCGAGGACCGAAGCGCGCACCGGGGCGGTTCGTCACGCCCAGATCCAATGGGATGCCGAGAAGCGCTACATCGATATCTGTAAAGCGGGGCGCAGCATCTTGCCGGAGAGGGGCTTTCAGCAATGTCGGAGCGCCGCAATAGGGGGCCTGCCGGCTATCGCCGTCGCCGAAGACCTGGTCCGCGACCTTGCGAAACTCCGGATCGAAAATGTCAGCCCCGGACGCGTTCCCATACCGGGCGCGGAGTTCCTCAACGCTCAAGATCTCAGGCATGCAAGGTCCTCCATCCGCCCTATCCCCCTGGGTCTTGCCGAATTCCGCTTTTCGGCAAAATCCGATTGAATGCTGTGGGCAATGTTGTATACATATCGGTATGCCGCTTGATCTGGCAAGAGGAAAAACGATATCTTTCTTCGCAGTAGTCCGGCTTTTGGGGCCGCGGACTATGAAAGGGGACTGGTTTGACACTCACCAAAAACGAGCCGCGCGCCACGCTGCGTGAAACGACATATGCTCGACTTAAGGATTTGATCCTCACCGGACAGCTGCGACCCTCCGAGCGACTCTCCGAAAACGCTCTCGCAAAGAGGCTCGGAGTAAGCCGCACTCCCCTCCGTGAAGCGTTGATGAAGCTTGAAGAGGAAGGCTTGGTCGTCGGCCAAAGAAACCTCGGTTACACGGTTTCGGACCTGGACATCACCGCATTCTGCAACCTTTTGGTTGTCAGGGAGGCGCTCGATGTGTGTGCGGCCCGGCTCGCGTGCGTCACGGCGACGGAAGAAGACCTCGATAGGCTCCGCGGCGTCATCGCGCAGATGGTCGAACTCAAGGATAGCGCCAGTGACACTCCTTCCGATGCGGCGCGAAACCTTGATCTCGGTCTTTACATCCACCGCGTAATTCTGGAGGCGGCGCGCAATGATGCGCTCACTCGGTTAAGCGAGCAGGTATATCAACAGCTGCGGCTGGCGCTCTGGCTGGAGGTTCTATGGGTGGATCTTGAACACACCGATTTGGATGAGCATCGGGCCATTGCTGATGCCATCTGCGCGCGCGACCCCGAGGCGGCCGAAGCGGCCGCGCGAGCGCATGTTCAGAGCTCACTAAAGAACATGTCGAAACTGCAGCGCATTTGGGCGCATCGACGGGCTGTGGATTAACTCGCCGGGTGCAGAGGGGCCGGGATACGCATGGAACTCATTGACAGGTACTTGGTGCTCGTCGGCTTTGGCGAGACCGGTTGGGGCACATTGCTTCTTAGTGCATCGGCCATGACCCTCGGGGTCTCGATCTGTGGTTTCCTGACGGGTACGATCCTGGGATCGGTCGTCACCTTCATGAAGCTGTCGCGGTACATGGTGGTCCGCTGGCTGGCGGACGGTTACACGACCGTGCTCCGCGGTGTGCCCGATCTCCTTGTCATCTACCTGTTCTATTTTGGCGGGAGCGCATTTCTGGGGTATCTCGGCGGTCTCTTTGGCTATCAGGGCTTCATTGGCATGCCGGCTTTCCTCACCGGCACATTGGCTCTCGGCGTTGTTTCCGCTGCATATCAATCCGAAGTGTTTCGTGGCGCCTTCAAGTCAGTCGCCAACGGCGAACTCGAGGCGGCGAGTGCTGTCGGGATGCGGCCCTGGCCAAAGTTTCGCCGCATCGTCGCACCCCTGGTTCTGCGCTACGCTATCCCCGGATTGGGCAATACCTGGCAACTTGTGCTGAAGGAGTCGGCGCTGATCTCCATCACCGGCTTGGTCGAACTTCTGCGTCAATCTCAAATCGCGGCCGGTTCGACACGGCGCCCATTCGAGTTCTATCTGACCGCCATCGTCCTTTATCTCGTCATCACCTGGGCATCGTCGATCGCCTTCCGCCATTTGGAAGCGAGAACCATGCGCGGCACCCGGAGTTCTCTGTAATGGACGTTGCATTTATGTGGGAGACGTTTCTCATCCTCCTGTCGGGCTTGCCGCTCACATTGGAGCTTGCACTGACGTCCATTATTGCCGGCGGCATCCTTGCGCTTTTCCTTTCGCTTTTTGCCGTGGCCGGAGGGCCGATCGGCCGTGGTTTAACCCGAGGCTACGTCTTTGTCTTTCGAGGGTCGCCGCTGCTCGTGCAGATGTTCCTCATTTATTACGGTCTCGGGCAATTCCGACCGTTGCTGCAGGAACTCGGCCTTTGGGCAATCTTTCGCGAGCCCTATTGGTGTGCAGTGATCGCACTGACGCTGAACACGGCGGCCTATACGAGCGAGATCTTCCGCGGAGGCTTAAAGGCAGTTTCACTTCAACAGGTTGAGGCAGCGCGAGCCTGCGGCATGTCGGGCCTGCTGCTGTTCCGGCGGATCGTTTTGCCAATTGCCATCCGGCATGCACTTCCAGCCTATGGCAACGAAATCATCTTGATGCTCAAGGCAACAGCGCTGGCGTCCGTCATCACCATCATGGAAGTCACCGGCCTCGCGGGGAAGCTGATCGCTGACAGTTTCCGAGCCTTTGAGGTCTTCATCGTCGCCGGTGCGATCTATCTCGCGGTTACCTTCCTCGTCACGCGGTTGATGATGATCATCGAATTCTGGCTCTCGCCCCATCTCCGCATGAGGCCACCAACTTTGGCATAAACGGGAGTACGCATGTCTGACAGGGGAACGTTTCTCACGGCTGACAATAAGGACAAGACAGCCGCCGTCTCGGTTAAGGACCTCCGCAAACGCTTTGGTCCGCTTGAAGTCTTGAAGGGAGTTTGTCTCGAAGCGGAGGAAGGTGACGTCATCTCGATTCTCGGTTCATCCGGATCCGGAAAGTCGACGATGTTGAGATGCATCAATATGCTCGAAGTGCCCGACAGCGGTGAAGTCCGTATTGGCGGCGAAATGTTTCGGTTGAAACAGGGACGATACAAGACCGAGCCAGCCGACCGCCGGCAGGTTGACCGCCTTCGGGAACACATTGGAATGGTATTCCAGAGCTTTAACCTGTGGTCACATATGACGATCCTTGAGAACGTCATTGAAGCACCCTTGCACGTGCAAAACCGCAATCGCGCCGAATGCATTGAAGAGGCGGAGGCTTTGCTCGAGCGGGTCGGTATCGGCGACAAACGCGATTTCTACCCTGGGCACCTGTCTGGGGGGCAACAGCAGCGGGCCGCAATCGCGCGGGCGCTAGCGCAACGACCGAAAGTCATGCTCTTCGATGAGCCGACATCCGCACTCGATCCTGAGCTTGTCGGCGAAGTGCTGAAGGTCATGCGCTCACTCGCCGAAGAAGGCCGAACTATGCTCGTCGTCACCCACGAGATGGCTTTTGCACGCGACGTATCCAGTAGGGTTGTGTTTCTGCACAAGGGCGTTGTCGAGGAGGAGGGGGATCCTGCCGAAGTTTTTCGAAACCCGAAATCCGAGCGCTTCAGGCAGTTTCTTTCGAATGAGCGGTAATCCCTGAAGTTCACAATGAGCTCTTATGAGCCCGCTCGCCGCGTTGCTCGCACTCTGAGCCCTAGCGTCGCTTATGTGTGGCGCGGCGCTGCGAGATATTTTGGCTGTTCCTTATTGGGAGTAGGATCTTGCACGCTAAGCACGGGCGAGACCGCCAGGGATTCATTACCAGGTCTACGGGTGTCCGAGTCCAGATTCTGATTAGAGGACGTCGACAAAGGACCTCTCGAAGGTCAGATCAGCACCCCCTCCGGCATGCATGAATGAATAGATGTTTGCGGCGACTCGGTAAAAGACGCTTCCATACAGTCCGCCTGTCGCCTAGGCGGACTGGTCGCAGTCGTTTCCTTCAGGTCAGGAACGTGTGCAATGCTTGCAATTCCTCAGGTCGGATCTCATGTCCCCCGGAATGGTAGCGTGCCTCTACGCGGGCCCTCTGTGCCGCAACGTAGTCGACGAGCCGCTCTGTGAGGGGCAGTGGGCAAATCGGATCGTGTTGGCCGGCGGTGATCAGGATTCGTCGATCTTTCAACTGGTTATTATCCGCGGGGATCCAAGGAATGAGCGGATGGAGCAGGGCAGCTCGATCGAAAAGCGTGGGCTGACTGAACAGAACTGACGCAAGGATGTTTGCCCCGTTTGAATAGCCGAATCCGTATATTGCCCGTCCGGGATTTTCCGCTTTGTGGGCGGCAATGAAATCGACCATCTTATCTGTTCGTCTCGCCAGGTCCTGCATGTCGTAGGAGCCTTCGCTCGTCCGGCGAAAGAAGCGTAGCGCGCCAAATTCCGACACGTCTCCACGCGGCGAAATCAGCCCGGCATCCGGCAAGATTTGGCTGGCCAGCTCGGCGAACTGATGTTCGTCTCCACCTGTGCCGTGAAACGTAAAGACGATGGGCGCGTTGCGTCGCGGCGCTCTTATGAGCGCCCGATACGATGAGGTCGTCATGGTGGTCTTCTCCGTCGGGCTGGATCCGAATTGCCGCGGCCCCGAAGCCGGTTAGTCTCTGATCGGCTCGAGGCGGCGTGAGATCTCGTCACGATAGGGCTCGTAGCGCGTGGGAAGCTTCAGGGCTTCACCGAGGTGCGCGGTGTCTTCATCGCGATTAAATCCCGGCTCGTTGGTGGCGATCTCAAACAGCACGCCGCCGGGCGTGCGGAAGTAGATCGCCCAGAAGTAGTCGCGATCGATCACTGGCGTGACCTGATAGCCGGTATCGATCAGTGTCTGGCGGACCTCAAGCTGGGCCGCGCGATCGTCCACCGCGAAGGCGATGTGATGCACCGAGCCGGCACCGAGGCGGGCGAGATCGGCACTGGGGACGACTTCCAGGTCGACGGCGTCGGCGCCGTTGCCGCCGCTGATCGCGAAGCGCGACCACTCGCCTTTGCGGTCGACCTCCTGGTAACCCATGAAGCTGAGAAGTTCCCGCGTCGCGCCCGGATCCCGAAGACGCAGACTTGCGCCGCGGAATCCCCTGATCGCCTTGTCCGCATCGACCTCTGCGCTGGCCCAACCGAGGCGCGGATCGTCTACGACTTCGACCAGCGAGAAGCCATCGCCGTCCGGGCCTTTGAAGCGAAGGCGCTTCTCGCCCCAGAGTTCGTGCTCAGAAAGTCCGGCGACACCACGCGAGGCGAGTCGTTCCTTCCAGTAGCCGAGCGTATCCTCGGCGACGGCGAAAGAGGTCTCGCCTACTTCGCCAGCACCGGGACGTCCCCTGGCGATATGGGGAAACGGGAAATAGGTCATCACCGAGCCGGGCGTACCGATCTCGTCACCGTAGTAGAGGTGATACACCTCCGGGTCATCGAAATTCACGGTCTTCTTTACGCGGCGCAAGCCGAGCGTTTTGGTGAAGAAGTCGCTGTTCTCCTGGGCGCCGGCGGCCATCGAGGTGACGTGATGAAGGCCTTTGATCTGTGTGAGCATGGCAGGTTTCTCTCCGGACTAGCGTTTATCGGCTGATCTTGAGACAAAATCGGTCAAATCTTTACGAAAGGGAATAGAAATAATATTGACAATTTTGTTGCATATATTGCAATAAAAAGCATGGGCGATCTAAGCGATATCCGAGTATTCCTGGCCGTGGCGCAGCAGCGCAGCTTCACTGCGGCGGCGCGACAGTTGTCGATGACACCGCCGACCGTGACCCGCGCCGTCAGTGCGCTGGAGGAGAGCCTGGGAGTTCAGCTCCTGCTGCGCACCACACGTCAGGTTTCCCTGACGTCCGCCGGAGCCGTCTACGCGGCGCGCGTAGAGCCGCTAATCAGACAGTTCGACCAGGTGAGGGAGGAGCTGCGCGAAGAGCATGGGGACGTGGCGGGGCTGATCCGCATCAACGCGCCGCTGTCGATCGGTCAACAGATCCTGCCAGACATCGTCTCAGGGTTTCGGGCCGAATATCCGCGGGTGAGTGTTTCCCTGTCCCTGACCGACCGGTTCATCGACATCGTGTCCGAAAGTTTCGATCTCGCACTGAGGGTTTCGGAGACGCCGCGGGACAAGTCAACAATATGGCGCAAGGTATGTCGCGTGCGGCGAATCCTTGTCGCCTCCCCAGGCTATCTCGCTGCTTTCGGAACACCTGAGACGCCCGATGACCTGCATCGGCATGCATGCATCGCCTACGACGAGGAGGCAATCGCCGAAAGCTGGGAGCTGACGAAGGGCGGGCGGACCCGAAAGGCGTTGGCCGGCAAGGTGCTGGCTGCTAACAACGGCGAGCTGATTGCCAGACTGGCGGAAAACGGAGAAGGGGTAGCCCTGCTGCCTCAATTCATGGTCGACGACGCGCTGGCGCGGGGCGCTCTGGAGCAGGTCCTTGCCGAGTGGGAGCCGCCGGAGCTCTGGATGACATTATACTATCCACCCTACGAGAAGCTGCCGATGCGCGTCGCACGGTTCTCGGACTTCTTCGAAAGGTACGTTACCCAGACGCGCCCGCTTTGAAGCGGAGGCGTATTTCGCGTCGAAGGTGTCCTATCAGGCAAAAGGCGAGCAATTATTACAAGAAATTGAGCGCGCTCGCGGGCATGCTTAGTTTGAATAGGACACGACCGGTCTATATGGGGCCTTCTGTTGCCGAGATCGTTTCGGTTGGGAAAGCGCATTCTTCCAAATCGCGAATGCGGTCAATCGGCCCGGTCGCGACGCGACCTCTCGCAGCGGAAGAGAAAATTCACTTGGAGATGCCGATGAAACATAGGACGGGAACGGAAGAGGACGTCGGCGCACATTTCGGGCTGCCGCATGCTCCATGTCTCCCGGCTCGACCGGTTCGGGACGCCGGATTTTCCGTGACGCGTCTCGAATGCCGGCTCAACGGGGATGCCAACCGCCTGGTGTCCCTGCCGCCGGACGAAGCCTATTTTCTGATGCTGTACCTCAAGGATGCGCATCATTGCGACGTTGCTCCCGATGGCACCGAGAGCGAGACTCGCCGCTTCCGGCAAGGTTCCATTTGCCTCGTCGATCTTGCCCACGGCGCCAGCATCCGCCTCTTCAGCGATCTCTATTCTCTCGCCTTCCAGCTACCGCGAGAACTCTTTCGGGAAGTTGCCGGGTTTTCAGCGGCGCCAAAAGCAACGAGGCTTAAATGCCGGCGGGGTGAGGACGATGATGTCATGCGCAATCTCGGAGCGGCTCTACTGCCGTTGTTCGAGAGCCGTGGGAGCGCCTACGCTCCGGTCCTACAGCACATTGCCATCGCCATCTGTGCCCACTTGCTTCACGCTTATGCCGATCATCGCGGTCAGGGGGTTTCCAGTTCAACGCAGCTCACCGTGTGGCAGGAAAAGGCAGCCAAGGACTTCATGATCGACCATTTTGCCGATCAATTCCCGATGGCGGCAGCAGCTTCGGCGGCTGGTGTTTCCATCCGTCGCTTTATCGAAGGCTTCAAGGGCGCGACGGGCCAGACGCCGCAACAGTGGCTCCTGCGTTATCGAACAGCACGTGCCAAGCAGTATCTCGGCGAGCGTTCCATGACGCTCGCGGAGATCGCCACCCGGTGCGGCTTCACCGGTGAGGATGATTTTACCAAGGGCTTCCGTCGAGTGACGGGTACCACCCCTGCAGGCTGGCGGGCGCGTTGGCTGAATTGACGGGCGCGGTGAGGGTCGCTCCGCATGCGAGCCCTGGGACTAATGAGCAATCGCTCTGCGGTCCAGCTTGGACTATTGTAGCATTCGCGAAAGTGCGTCGAACGGCGCGCCTAGCCAGATATTGGGGGACCACGCCGATGGGCCTGCATGAGGGATTGAGTGGCACGAGACATGGGACGGACCCGACCGTCAAGTCAATTGCTTCTGGCGATATCTCCGTTACGAGGACGTATTCCGAACGCTCTGTTCTGGATGCCGCGGCCATTCCGCGCGCGGAAGCGTTTGGCGTCACCGTTCAACTGCGTGGCTTCGACTCCCAGAGGCTTTGGCGCGGGGGCGAGTTGGTGTATGAAGGCGGCCGTCCCAAGGCCTCACTGGCGATCACCGATCTTCGCGATCAATGGCGATGTCATCAACTCTCGCCGTTCGACAACGTCCGCTTCGATATTCCATTTGCCCGCCTGCGCGCCTTCGCGGAGGAGGTCGGGCGTAGCGAATACGTAGCGCTTTCTTGCTTCGGAGGCCGCATCGATCCGGTGATGCACGGACTCGCGCAGGCATTGCTGCCGTCGCTCGACAACCCGGAAGAGGCCAATCCCCTGTTCCTGGAGCAGATCAATCTCGCCATGCTGGCGCATCTCAGCCAGACCTATGGCGGTCTGCACTTCCCGGTGGATAAGAAAGGGACGTTGGCGCCTTGGCAGGAAAGACTCGCTACCGAATTTCTAGCTGCTCATTTCAACAAGCCGTTCTCGACGGGAGATCTGGCTTCTCGCTGCGAATTGTCGCGCAGCTATTTCAATAAGGCTTTCAAAGAGAGCTTTGGGCGTACCCCTTCAAAATGGCTCACTGACTACCGGGTCGCGCGGGCCAAGGAACTGTTGTTGCAGGACCTGTCTATTGCGGAGGTCGCGATCGATTGCGGTTTCGCTGATCAGAGCCACATGACCAGGGTCTTCACAGGTCTGACGGGCGAGACGCCGGCACGCTTCCGACGAAAGAATAGGCCATTCGGCCTAGGCTCGGATCCACTCGGGGTCTAATCGCCTCCATCGGCTCACATTGTTCAAAACGGGTAAGTTTCGTACAAGAACGTTAACCTGGTCGCGGCGATGATGCGGCGATTCAGGGCGGACTCCGCGCTACCTGCGTGGAGGCCGCCTCTTGGACCATGATCCGCGCAGGGCCTCTGTTCTATGCCGATGCTTGTGGTCGAGAGGTTTTCGCCACAGGTAAGCTCAAAATACGGGACCCAAGACATGACGGACGTCTCTTCCATCGCGGCAACCAAAAGACATGACAGTCTCGGTTGCTCCATGGACAGGCTCGAGGACGACCGGACGATCGAGGGCCGCGACCTGACGTTCTATCGCAAGAGGTCGGCGGCGGCGCCGCCCGGCAGGGTCACGACACCAGCGACCGGGCGCGGATATCTCGTGGGTCTTTCCGCAGCGGGCGGGCACAGGCGTCGTATCTTCAAGGAGCATCATTCAAACCTGCATGATTTCGAGCAGAACGCCGTCTACCTGCGGAATTTTGCCGATGATTATCGCGCTGACCTCAGCGGTTCCTTCGATTTCATGCTGCTTGAAATCAATCACAATGCCCTAGAGCGGATCGCCGACGCGGGGGACTTCAAAGGTGTCGGTGAATTGCGGTCCATTGCCGCGTACCCGGATCCTGTCCTTGGCGGCATGCTCGGCGCCTTGTTTGCAACGGTGGATGGGTGCGCAGACAGGAGCGCCTTGTTTGTTGACCAGCTCTCGGTCGCGATTGGGGTTCATGTTGTTCAACAGTACGGGAACGGTCGCGGTGGTGCGGCCACCAGCGCACGTCGGCTCTCTTCGCGTTGCCAGGTCAAGATCAAGGATCTCGTCCAGAGCCAGTTGAATGGTGACCTGACCGTCGACCAGCTCGCTTCGGCCTGCAATCTGTCGCCAGCGATATTTCTTCGGGCCTTCCGCGAAACCATGGGGAAGACGCCGCATCGATGGTTGCAGCAGCAGCGTATCGAAAAGGCCGTTGACTTGCTGCAGTTCTCACAAACCCCGTTGAGCGAGATCGCCAGTCTCTGCGGCTTCTCCGACCAGAGCCACTTCACACGTGCATTCGTAAAGGCAATGGGCAACACCCCCGGCGCCTGGAGACGCAGCCGGCAGTTCTGAGCAAGGCTCGACAACAAACAGCAGATCGAAAAACGAGAGCCTCGGGGAAGGGCAAAAGCGCCTCTTCCGCCGGGCGGTTGAGGCGTGTCTCGGTTACTCAACGCCGGCCTGTGCTCGCGCACCGGCCTCAGTCTTGGCGGTCGATCAAAAAATACAAAAGTCGGTCGTTGGCTACAAGAATCGCGCCTCCGTCCCCGGCATAGTGGCGAACATCGGCAACCAAACAGAAAGAGGCCAGTACCATGACGCTGAACGCAACACCGACCCCCGGCAACCTTCTCGTATCGCCCAAGGACCACGCGCTGATCATGATCGACTTTCAATCGCAAATGTCGTTTGCGACAAAGTCGATCGACGCTGTGCAACTGCGCAACAATGCGGCTCTGGTCGCCAACGCAGCCGCCGGTTTCAAGGTCCCCACGATCCTGACGACGGTCGCGGAAAAGAGCTTCTCCGGCCCCATGTTTGCCGAGATCACCGATGCCTTCCCCGGACAGCCACTTCTCGACCGCACCTCCATGAACACCTGGGAAGACGCAGCGGTGATTGAAGAAGTCAACCGTATCGGCAAGAAGCGGCTTGTGTTCTGTGGCCTGTGGACCTCGGTCTGCATCGTCGGTCCGACCCTGTCGGCCCTCGACCAAGGCTTCGAGGTCTATGTGGTCGCCGATGCCTGTGGCGACGTGTCGGACGAGGCGCACGAGCGAGCCATGGACCGCATGGTACAGGCCGGCGTCCGGCCGATGACGTCGCTCCAGTACATGCTCGAGCTGCAGCGGGATTGGGCACGCACCGAGACCTACGACATGACCACCGGCATCGCCAAGAAGTTCGGCGGCGCCTACGGCCTCGGCATCATCTATGCCAAGACCATGTTCGGCGCGTCCGAAGGCCACTGACATCCACCGGGTGATCCGTCCGGCATCGCTCCGGCCGCGCGTTTGCGGTCGGAGCAGCGACCGCAAGCGCAACAAAGGAATTGACGATGAAGATGTATCTCCTCTCGCTCGGGGCCGGGCTGCTCGTCGGTGTCATCTACAGCCTGCTCAACGTTCGCTCCCCGGCTCCGCCGGTGATCGCGCTGGTGGGGCTCCTGGGGATCCTCGTCGGCGAACAGGCGGTGCCGCTCGTCAAGCGCCTGATGTCAGGCAATCCGGTGACGGCATCCTGGTTCAGCAGTCGCTGCATCCCGCATGTTTTCGGCGAGCTGCCGACCGGGGCCGATCATAATCATACTGGTGTGTCCGACCGGGCACAGACGCGGGAGATCATCTAATGCCAACCCGTCGCGGTTTTCTGGGAGCGGCGTCTGCCCTGGCGCTCCCAAACCTGTTTTCATCGGCGCGCGCCGCCGATCCCGTTTCGACCTCAGGAGAAAAGTCAATGAGCGCCGATCTGATCCTGCACAACGGTTTGCTGACAACGCTCGACCGTACGAACCCGAACGCGACGGCCGTCGCCATCAAGGACGGCAAGTTCCTCGCCGTCGGACAGGACCGGGAGATCATGGCGCTTGCCGGACCTGACACCAGGATCGTCGACCTCAAGAGAAAGCGCGTCCTGCCGGGCCTTAATGACAACCACACCCACGTCGTCCGCGGCGGGCTGAACTTCAATATGGAGCTGCGCTGGGACGGCGTGCGCTCGCTTGCCGACGCGATGGACATGCTGAAGCGGCAGGTCGCGATCACACCGCCGCCGCAGTGGGTGCGCGTCGTCGGAGGCTTCACCGAGCACCAGTTCGCCGAAAAACGACTTCCGACGATCGATGAGATCAACGCGGTCGCCCCCGATACTCCGGTATTCCTCCTGCACCTTTATGACCGCGCCCTGCTCAACGCCGCTGCACTTCGCGCTGTAGGCTTTAACAAGGAGACGCCGAACCCTCCGGGCGGCGAGATCACACGCGATGCCGCGGGCAATCCAACCGGTCTCCTGCTCGCCAAGCCGAATGCGGGCATTCTCTATTCGACGCTTGCCAAGGGGCCGAAGCTTCCCTTCGAGTACCAGGTCAATTCGACGCGTCACTTCATGCGCGAACTCAATCGCCTCGGGGTCACCAGCGTCATCGATGCGGGCGGCGGCTTTCAGAACTACCCGGATGACTACGCTGTCATCCAGAAGCTCGCCGATGAAGGGCAGATGACTGTGAGGCTCGCCTACAATCTCTTTACGCAGAAGCCGAAGGAGGAAAAGGAGGACTTCCTCAAATGGACCTCCTCGGTCAAATACAAGCAGGGCGACGATTTCTTCCGCCACAATGGTGCCGGCGAAATGCTGGTCTTCTCGGCAGCGGACTTCGAGGACTTCCGCGAGCCGCGCCCCGATTTGCCACCGGAAATGGAAGGCGAACTCGAAGAAGTGGTGCGGATCCTTGCCGAGAACCGCTGGCCCTGGCGCCTGCACGCCACCTATGACGAAACGATCAGCCGCGCGCTCGACGTCTTCGAAAAGGTCAACCAGGACATCCCGCTCTCCGGCATCAACTGGTTCTTCGACCACGCCGAGACGATCTCCGACCAATCCATAGACCGCATCGCAGCACTCGGCGGCGGTATCGCCGTGCAGCACCGCATGGCCTATCAGGGTGAATATTTTGTCGAGCGCTACGGTTATGGTGCGGCCGAGGCGACGCCGCCCGTCGCGCGCATGCTTGAGAAGGGCGTCAATGTCTCCGCGGGCACGGATGCCACCCGCGTCGCGTCCTATAACCCCTGGGTGTCGCTTTCCTGGCTGGTGACCGGCAAGACCGTCGGCGGCATGCAGCTCTATCCGCGCGCCAACTGCCTCGACCGCGAATCCGCGCTCCGCATGTGGACCGAAAAGGTGCAGTGGTTCTCCAATGAGGAGGGCAGGAAGGGGCGCATCGAGAAGGGGCAGCTCGCCGATCTGATCCTTCCCAGCAAGGACTACTTCGCCTGCGCCGAGGACGAGATCTCGTTCCTGACGTCCGACCTTACGATGGTTGGCGGCAGGATCGTCTATGCGGCGAACGATTTCGCCAGTCTCGATGAAAATCCGTTGCCGCCGGCAATGCCGGACTGGTCGCCGGTCAGAACCTATGGCGGATACGCCGCCTGGGGCGAGCCGGAAGGGGCCGGCCGGCATTCGCTTCGGCGAACCGCGATCGCGTCCTGCGGTTGCTCCAGCAGTTGCGGCATGCATGGTCACGACCATGCCGCAGCCTGGACGTCACGCCTGCCGGTCGCCGATCTCAAGGGCTTCTTCGGCGCGCTCGGCTGCTCGTGCTGGGCCGTGTGAAGATCAGCCAAAGCTCCGGGTAAGGATCACGCAATGAAAAAAATCGCTGTCGCAGCCGCGATAACGGTAGTCACAAGCTTAATCAACTCGACTTTCGCTCTCGGCCAGGACCTGGGCCAATCAACGGCTAGTAGTACCCAGCACCCGTGGGCGAAAGTCGTGGTGAACCATCCACTGCCGAAGCATGGAGCCTATTACAAGGGGGTATCCCGGACCGCCCTAAGCAAAGTTGAAAGGCCGCTTGAGAAGGAGCCAAGATGATGAGCCTGTTTTCCCTCGAGAAGCATCTCACCGCCCGCTTTCGCCCGGGCCTCGCCGACAGACGCATCCTGTTCATCGGCCTGCTGGCGCTCTGCTTGGCCTACATCCAGGGACCGCTGACGAAGATATTCGACTTTCCGGGTGCGATCGCCGAAATGGAGCATTTCGGGCTGCAGCCGGCGCCGTTTTTCGCCATCGGCGTAATCGTCTTCGAGCTATCGATGTCGGCGCTCATCCTTGCCGGCATCTACCGCTGGGCTGCCGCGCTTGCGCTTGCCGTCTTCACGCTCGCCGCGACCTCCATCGCGCTTCGCTTCTGGGAACTGCCGCATGGAATGGAGCGATCAATGGCCACGAACGCCTTCTTCGAACATATCGGGCTTGTTGGCGCGTTCACTCTGGTCGCATGGCACGACCTGCGTGAACATGGCGCATCCGGAAAGGTACCAACTTCATGAGTTCTATGTCTGCAACCCCGGCGGCTGGCGGCGGGTTCGCGCCGCTTCGCCAGAAGACCTTCGCCATTCTCTGGGTGGCGACCATTGTCGGCAACGCCGGCAGCTTCATCCGCGATGTCGCAAGCTCATGGCTTGTCACCGACCTCTCGAACGCCCCTGCCGCCGTCGCGGCGGTGCAGGCTGCGGGGACGCTCCCGATCTTCCTCCTCGCGATCCCTGCTGGTGTGCTGTCGGATATTCTCGACCGCCGCAAGTTCCTGATCATCATCCAGCTTCTGCTGGCCGGAGCCAGCATTTGCCTCATGTTGCTGTCTGCGACGGGGTTGCAGACTGTCACGTCCCTGATTGCACTTACCTTCGTCGGGGGTATCGGAGCGGCGCTGATGGCGCCGACCTGGCAAGCCATAGTTCCCGAACTCGTCCCAAAGCAGGATCTCAAAGGTGCCGTAGCGCTCAACTCGCTTGGCATCAACATCTCCCGAGCAATCGGCCCGGCAGTCGGTGGCCTGTTGCTTGCCTGGTTCGGCGCTGCTTTTACCTATGGTGTTGACGTCATCAGCTACATTTTCGTCATCGCTGCCCTCATCTGGTGGAGGCGCGCGCCTGATGTCGACGACGGCTTGTCCGAACGCTTCTTCGGAGCATTCCGCGCTGGTCTGCGCTATGCAAAGGCGAGCCGCGAACTGCATGTTGTGCTTCTCCGGGCGGCCGCATTCTTCGCTTTCTCGAGTTCGGTCTGGGCGCTGCTGCCCCTGGTCGCCCGCAATCTTCTCGGCGGCGACGCCAGTTTTTACGGCGTCTTGCTTGGTGCGGTCGGGGCCGGTGCCATCGGCGGTGCATTGGTGATGCCGAAACTTCGCGCAAAGCTTGATGCGGACGCGCTATTGCTCGGTTCGGTGCTCGTTACGGCTGCCGTGATGGCTGGGCTGTCGTTCGCGCCGCCTCGATGGGTCGCCATTCTGGCTCTGCTTGCGCTGGGAGCCGCCTGGATTACTGCGCTAACCACACTCAACGGGGCCGCACAATCGATCCTGCCGAATTGGGTTCGGGGACGTTCGCTCGCCGTCTATCTCACGGTGTTCAACGGTGCGATGACGGCCGGGAGTCTCGCTTGGGGCGCCGTCGCCGAGGTCGCCGGCGTGCCGACCACCCTTGTCCTCGGCGCCGTAGGACTTGCTGTGGCCGGGCTCATCTTCCATTTCCTCAAGCTGCCAAAGGGCGAGGCGGACCTGGTGGCATCCAACCACTGGCCGGAACCCCTGACGGCTGCTCCCGTCGAACATGATCGCGGTCCCGTGCTTATTACGATCGAATACCGGGTCGATAAAACCGACCGGACAGGGTTTCTGACGGCGCTCGCCAGGCTCTCCGGGGAGCGTCGCCGTGATGGTGCCTATGGCTGGGGCGTTACCGAGGACGCCGCCGATCCGGAGAGAATCGTAGAGTGGTTCATGGTCGAATCTTGGGCCGAGCACCTCCGGCAGCACCGGCGCGTCTCGAAGGCGGACGCCGACGTTCAGCAGGAAGTCCGCGGTTTCCACAAGGGTCCGGAGGCGCCGGTGGTGAACCATCTGTTGTCGATAAATCTTCCGCATCTCGGCCGTAACTGAACACGAGCATTCACACGCGGCGCGGGCGCTTTCATTCAAAACACAAACGGAACCGACAAGATTGATGCGGGCGCAGTCCTTAAAGTTTTGTGGTGCCACGGGATGAGGGCCAGAGCAGCCACTACCGGCAGTGGTCTGCCCCGCGTCGCTTAGAATAACGGCTTAGGAGAGAGAAGGATGACCACTCGCAGAACGGTACTCAGGGGGACGCTGTCCCTCATGCTGGCCGCGACAGCGATAACGACGCTGGCGCGGCGCAGCGCGACGGCGAAGGCGCCGCAAGTCAAGACCGAGGCCCCGGGCTACTACCGCATGATGCTGGGCGACCTCGAGATCACCGCGCTTTCCGACGGGACGGCGAAGTTTCCCGCAGAGACCCTCTATATTGGTGCCAAAGACCAGATCGCCGCCATGCTCACGAAGGCTTTTCTCGACTCGCCAGTTGAGCTGTCGGTCAATGCCTTTCTGGTCAACACAGATGACCGGTTGGTGATGATCGATGCCGGCACCGGTACCTTCTTGGGACCGACGCTCGGCAAGCTCATTCCGAACCTCGTCGTCGCTGGCTATCAGCCGGAGCAGATCGACGACATCATCCTCACCCACGCCCACGTAGATCACCTGGGCGGCCTCGTTGCGGGCGATAGGATTGTCTTTCCCAATGCAACGGTCCACGTCAACAAGCGCGATGCCGATTTCTGGCTGAGTGCCGCCAACCGCGACGCCGCGCCGGAGGCGAAAAAGGACTTGTTCTCTGCTGCCGTTAAGGCACTTGTGCCCTACCGCAATGCGGCCGGCTGAAGACCTTTGAGGACGGGGCTGAACCGGTGCCGGGGTTCAAGTCAACCTTGCGTGCCGGTCACACCCCCGGCCACAGCGCAGTCGCCGTCCAAAGCAAGGGCCAGAAGCTGGTGTTCTGGGGCGATATCACCCATGGTGACGTCGTACAATTCGACGAACCGGACGTGACGATCGGCTTCGATGAGGACCAGGCGGCCGCCGCAACCGCGCGCGATGCTGCCCTCGCAGAGGCCGTCAAGGAGGGATACCTCGTTGCTGGCGCCCACACGCGGTTCCCCGGCATCGGCCACGTCGGCACGGACAGCGATAGGTTCGACTGGGTTCCCCTGAATTATAGCGGGACACTCTGATCCGCGGCTTTGGGGCCGCGTCGCTTCCACGCGGGCCGAACCTCCGTATTTGCCCCCAATGATCGCGATGGGCCCGGCGCCTTCGCGGCGGGAAAAACTCTACCTCGAACCGAAACAAAGGAAAGGTTCCATGACCCAGCACTTCATCAAGACCGAAGACGGCGTCGAGATCTTCTACAAGGATTGGGGCTCGGGGCAGCCGATCGTGTTCCACCACGGCTGGCCGCTCTCCTCCGACGACTGGGACGCGCAGATGCTGTACTTCCTGAGCAAGGGTTATCGCGTCATTGCCCATGACCGCCGCGGCCACGGTCGCTCGACCCAGGTCAGCGACGGGCACGATATCGCCCACTACGCCGCGGATGTCGCGGCACTTGCCAGGCAACTCGACCTGCGGGACGCGATCCACATCGGACATTCGACGGGCGGCGGCGAGGCGCTGGCCTATGTCGCCCGACATGGCGCCGGTCGGGTCGCCAAGCTGGTGATGGTCGGCGCCGTGCCGCCGATCATGCTCAAGACGGAGGCTTACCCCGGCGGGCTGCCGATCGAAGTGTTCGATGGCCTACGCGCCCAGCTCGCGGCGAACCGTGCCCAGTTCTTCCTCGATCTGCCGAGCGGTCCCTTCTATGGATTCAACCGCTCCGATGCGCAGGTCTCGACCGGTGCGATCCAGAACTGGTGGCGGCAGGGCATGATGGGCAGCGCCAAAGCCCATTACGAAGGCATCAAGGCATTCTCCGAAACCGACTTCACCGAGGATCTCAAGAAGGTCGAGGTGCCGACGCTGGTGATGCACGGAGACGACGATCAGATCGTGCCGATCGACAGTTCCGCGCGTCTGGCCGTGAAGCTCCTGAAGAACGGGACGCTCAAAGTCTATGCGGGCTATTCGCATGGCATGCTGACGACCCATGCCGATGTGATCAATCCGGATCTGCTCGAGTTCATCAAGGCCTAAGAAATTCAGCGGCCGGCGGCCATCTGAGCGTCGCCGGCCCCCGCAGAGCTGACGCTGCACCGGCATTCGCGAGTAAGCCGAACGGTTGTTTATCCAAGAGATCAAGTGCCGGAAATCTTGATTCCCGAGAGTGCACTCATAAGCTCATCGATAAAAACTCGAACCTTCGGGGGAACGAGCCTGCTCGTCGGATAAACGGCCGAGATCGCGAGCGTCTCGGGCTCTGCGTCCGCCAAGGTGACGCGCAGTAACCGACGGGACTTGAGATCGTCGGCAATATTCCAATCCGACAGCAGCGCGGAACACGCTCTTGGTTTTGTTAGCTGGAAGCTCGTAAGGCACCTTGGCCTTCGGATTTGGCACGAGACCCACGACGATCGGCCGGTCCGGATCACTGTCGAGAAATGCCGTCAGCAACTTCCATGCCGATGCGTGGGATTACCTGCCCACGTTGGTAGCGACCCGGACCCATCTGGTATGCTTGGGCCGACTACGCTTGTCATGTCGCTTGCCTCTGGGGTTGAATTATAATTCACGCCGTGAATTATATTGACAGCCAACGCGCTTTGCGTTTAGCTGCCCATACCGGACTTCGAGGAGGAAATCCGGTCTTCATTGGAGATCACCGGCGTCGGTTCGACGCCCTCGGGCTTTTGGGAGGGGCTTCGGCCTCGAGGAGGACACTTGCGCACTTTTTTCAGCACGACCGCGATGGCGGTCCTAGCGGCAACGCTTTTTGCCGGTTCCGCGGCCGCCGAGACGGAGAATCCGTTCCGCTGCAAGCCAGGCGAAAAATACGTCATGAACGTCATGGTATCGGGCGTCGAATACTGGTTCCCAGTCTATGAAATGTTCAAGCAGGCCGGCCAGCAGTTCGGCTGCGAGACGGAATATACCGGCACGCCCGAATATGATGTCAACAAACAGATCGCCACCTTCGACCAGGCACTGGCACAGAGCCCGGCCGGCATTCTCGTCCATCCAATGAACTCCGACCCCTTCATCGAGCCGATCAACCGCGCGATCGGCCAGGGCACGGCGGTCGTGACCTTCGCGGCCGACTCGCCGCTCTCCAAGCGAGTGTCCTTCATCACTTCGGACAACACCCGCGAAGGCATCTATGCTGCCGACGCAATCGCCGAGAAGATGGGCGGCAAAGGGGAATATGCGGTTCTGGAAAATCCGGGCCAGGACAACCACGACAAGCGCATCGCGGCCTTCATCGGGCGCATGGAGGAGAAGTGGCCGGACATGAAGCTGGTCGGCCGTGCGGCCTCCAACCAGGATCCGACCAAGGCCTATCAGGGCCTCAACAGCATCATCCAGGCCAATCCTAACCTCGGCGCCGTCTTCATGCCGGAAGCGAATTCGGCGATCGGCGCCGCACAGGCCAACAAGGAAAGCGGCGGCAAGGTCCTCGTCATGTGCGCGGACGTGAACGCCAATATCCTCGACATGATCAAGGCTGGCGAGGTCTTCGGTTCGATCAACCCGAACCAGGGCATGCAGGGCTATATGGGCTTCATGTTGCTTTGGCTCGCAAAGCATCCGGAACTGATCGACCCGATGAACGACGCAACACGCTCCGGCTTCAACCCGATGAGCATCCCGGTCGTCGACAACGGGCTCTCCATCGTGACGGCGGAAAATGCCGACGACTTCTATTGGGACAAGTACCTGAAGCGTCGCGGCACGAAGGGCATCGAGGAGTAGGTTCCGGATCAGCGCCATCCGCGCCTCATGGCGCGGATGGCCTCAGAAGGGGAGGGGAAGAAGACGATGGCGGAGGCTGTGCTCAGCATTCATGGCGTGACAAAGCACTTCGGGGCGGTGAAGGCGCTGACGGATGTCAACTTCACGCTGGAACGCGGCGAGGTTCATGCGCTCTGCGGCGAGAACGGCGCCGGAAAGTCGACGCTGATGAACATCATCGCCGGCGTGCTGCAGCCGACCGAGGGCGAGATCCGCGTGGACGGCAAGGTCGTGAAAATCTCCTCGCCTGCGGTCGCGCAGTCGCTCGGCATTGGCCTCGTGCATCAGGAGATCGCGCTCTGCCCGGATGCGACGGTGGCCGAAAACATGTTCATGGCGGCGACCAACCGCCGCCGTGCGCCCTTCATGAACTACCGGGCGCTCGAACGCGACGCGCAGGCGGTGATGAACCGACTTGCCGCGATCGACGTCCGCCGCAAGGTTGCGGACCTGCCAATTTCCAGCCAGCAGCTCGTCGAGATCGCCAAGGCTCTGACGCTCGACTGCCGCGTGCTGATCCTGGACGAGCCGACCGCGGCGCTGACCGAAGCCGAGGCGCAGCAGCTGTTTTCAATCATTCGTGACCTCAAGGCGAACGGCATCTCGATCATCTACATAAGTCACCGCATGGCGGAGATTTTCAGCCTGTGCGACCGGGTTACCGTGTTCCGTGACGGCCGATACGTCTGCACCGACCGCATCGTCGACGTCACGCCGGACGACGTGGTACGCCGCATGGTGGGGCGCGAGATCACGCAGCTCTACCCGGAAAAGCTCGGGCGGGGTGAGGCGCCTGGCGAGACGATCTTTGAGGTGGACAGCATCGGTGACGGCGAGCGTTTCCATGAGGTCAGCCTCGCGCTGCGCAACGGCGAGATCCTCGGCATTGGCGGGCTGATAGGCTCCGGCCGCACGGAAATCGCCGAGGCTATCTGCGGGCTCCGGCAACGCGTCGCGGGCACGGTACGTCTGCATGGCAAGACACAGAAGATCAATTCCTATTCCGATGCAGTCAAAGCCGGCATCGTTTATCTGTCGGAGGATCGCAAGGGGTCCGGCGTCTTTCTGGAGATGTCCATCGCGCAGAACATCTCCGTGCTGGATCTGAAGTCGGTGACCAATTCCGTCGGCCTCATGAACGGCCGCGCGGAGGCCGCTCTTGCGGAGGATTTTGCGCGGCGGCTTGGGGTGCGCATGGGCGGCATCGAGGCACCCGTAAAATCGCTCTCGGGCGGCAACCAGCAGAAGGTTGCGATTGCCAAGCAGCTCGCGGTGAAGCCGAAGGTGATCGTGATGGACGAGCCGACACGCGGCATCGACGTGGGCGCGAAGACGGAGATTCATCGGCTGCTGCGTGAGCTTGCGCGCTCAGGCATGGGCATCATCGTCATCTCGTCGGAAATGCCCGAGCTGCTGGGGCTCTCGGACCGCGTGCTCGTCGTCCGGGAGGGCCGCCTCGCCGGTGAGCTCGGCGCCGACGAGATGTCGGAGGAGACTGTGATCCGCCTCGCCTCGGGGGTGGCAACGGCAAAGGCGGCGGACTATGCCGCGCGATGAGAAAGTGGGAGGGACGGGAATGGCAATCGACACGATTGTGGCAGGCGCGCCGAAGACATCGTCTTGGAAACGCATCGGCACCATGCGCGAGGGGGGGCTGATCGCGATCATCCTTGCGCTCTGCGTGATCATGAGCTTTGCCTCGCCGCACTTCCTGACACTCGGCAATTTTCGCGCCATGCTGATGAGTTTTTCCGTCGAGGGCATCGTCGTCGTCGGCATGACGATCCTGCTCATCGTCGGCGGCATCGACCTCGCGGTCGGCTCGGTCGTCTGCTTCGCAATGGTCCTCTCGGGCTCGCTTTTCCTCGCCGGGCTCGACCCTTGGACGGCCTCGCTCTTCGGCATCGTTGTCAGCAGCGCAATCGGCGCCATGATGGGCTTCTTCGTGACCGTCGTTGGCCTCAATCACTTCATCACGTCGCTCGCTGGCATGGTGATCGTGCGCGGGCTCTGCCTCATCATCACAAAGGGCACGCCGCTCTCGCTCTTCACGCTGCCGGCGGGTTTCAAGGCCGTGGGGCAGGGTACATTCTACGGCGTTCCCTATGTCATCCTGATCTTCGTCGCCGTCGTCATCCTGTTCGATTTCCTGCTGCGCCGGGCGACCGCCTTCCGCAAGGTTTTCTACACCGGCAGCAACGAGAAGGCGGCGCTCTATTCCGGCATCAAGACCAACCAGGTGAAATTCTGGGTGACGGTGCTCTGCTCCACGCTCGCCGGTGTTGCAGGCGTTATCTACATGTCCCGCTTCGGCGCCGCGACCCCCACTTTTGGCATCGGTATGGAACTCAACATAATCGCGGCGGCGGTAATCGGCGGCGCTTCGCTGAACGGCGGCTCGGGCACGATCCTTGGCGCCATCCTCGGCATCGCGCTTCTCTCTGTCGTGACCAGCTCTCTGATCCTGCTCGACGTATCGGTCTATTGGCAGGACATGATCAAGGGGTGCATTCTGCTCGCCGCGGTTTCCATCGACCATTTCCTGCATAAGCGGAAGGCTGCCTGACATGCCAATTGCGAAACTGAAACCCAGAACGACAGCCCCACGCGAGGAAATCGTCATCGCGCGCCAGATGCACCAGGCGCTCGTCCTGCACTATATGGAGGGTTTGACGCAGGCACAGATCGCCGGTCAGCTCGGGATTTCGCAAGCCACCGTCAACCGTCTGATCAAGCGGGGGCGCCAGCTCGGCCTCGTCGAGATCAAGATCAAGTCGCCGGTCGAGCCGCTGGTCGACATGGAGGAGCGTCTGCTCGCGCTCGGCGGCATCAGCCGTGCGGTCGTGGTGCCGACCATTTCCGACAATCCGCAGACCGCGCTCCTGGCGGTCGGAGAAGCGGCGGCCCGCCTGCTGCTCGATGAGATCGGCGACCGAGACACAATCTGTATAACTGGCGGCAAAGGAGTGAGCGCCGTCGTCGCCGGCCTGCAGCCGCCGCGCCGTTTCGATGTCGAGGTTATTCCGGCAACGGGCTGCGTGCAGGGCAAGCACTATACCGACGTCAACCATGTCTCGACCCTGATGGCCGAGCGGCTCGGCGGGCGCTCCTACCAGATCCACGCGCCCCTCTTCGCCGACGATGCCGAGCAGCGAGAAATGCTGATCAATATCCGCTCCGTCGCCGATGTCTTCAAACGGGCGCGCGAAGCGAACGTGGCGGTGGTCGGCATCGGCTCGATCCTTACCGACGACTCGAGCTACTACGACCTGCATCCGTCTTCCAGCACCGACCGGGCGGCGATCGAACGTTCCGGCGCGACCTGCGAACTGCTCGCCCACCTGCTCGACGACCGGGGTCAGATTTGCGACTACAGCCTCAACCGTTCGCTGGTGTCGCTGACGCTTGAGGAATTCGCCTCGATCCCGACCAAGATCGGCGTCGCCAGCGGACCGAATAAGGCGGGCCCGATTCTCAGCGTCATGCGCGGCAACCATCTCGACACGCTCGTCACCGACGAGGCGACCGGCGCGCGTATTCTTGAAATTGCGTCCGAGGGAGGATTTTCCGCATGAGCGGTGAGCAGTTAACCCGCGAGATCGGGCGCTCCGGCGTCAAGGCATCGGCCGTCGGCCTCGGCACCTGGGCGATCGGCGGATGGATGTGGGGGGGAACGGACGAGGCGGAATCGATTGCCGCCATTCACGCCTCCCTCGATGCCGGCGTCACCCTCGTCGACACGGCACCGGCCTATGGTCTCGGTCGGTCGGAAGAGATCGTCGGCAAGGCAATCGCCGGCCGCCGCGAACAGGCGGTGATCGTCACGAAATGCGGCCTCGTCTGGCACACGCAGAAAGGCAATCACTTCTTCGAACAGGACGGCAGGCCCGTCCATCGTTATCTCGGCCGGGACACGATCATCTATGAGGTTGAGCAAAGCCTGCGCCGGCTCGGCACGGATTATATCGACCTCTACATCACCCACTGGCAAGACGCGACGACGCCCATCGAGGAGACGGTCGCGGCGCTTGAAGAGCTGAAGCGGGCGGGAAAAATCCGCGCGATCGGCGCCAGCAACGTCAACCGGTCGGAGCTGGAGCAATACATCAACACCGGATCGCTCGACGCGATCCAGGAGCGGTTCAGCATGATCGATCGCGGGATCGAGGCGGACCTGCTGCCGCTCACTGTTGCCAACGACGTGTCGACGCTCAGCTATTCCTCGCTGGCGCTCGGCCTGCTCTCCGGCGCGATCGGACCGGACCGCGTCTTTTCCGGCGACGACCAGCGCAAGGACAACCCGCGCTTTTCCGTTGCCAATCGGCGCAAGGCTAAGGATTTCGCCGAGGCGATCCGGCCCGTTGCAGAGCGGCACGGCGCCAGCATCGCGCAGACTGTAATCGCCTGGACGCTCAAGCGGCCGGGCGTGACCTTTGCCCTGTGTGGAGCGCGCAACCCGGCGCAGGCGCTCGACAATGCGCGAGCCGGAACCTTGCGGCTTGCCGCGGAAGACCTTGCGACGATCGAAACGGCCGTTTCTGCGAAGCTGGCCAACATGGACGGATAACGGACTGTCATCATGAACCGGAGAGAGACAATGGACGGGCTGCGCCGCAGTCCGAACGTGGACGTGTGCGTCCTCGGCGGCGGCATCAACGGCCTCAGCGTCTTCCGCGAGCTGGCGCTGCAGGGCGTAAACGTGCTGCTGGTCGAGAAGGGCGACTATTGTTCCGGCGCGAGCGCTGCCCTCTCGCGCATGGTTCATGGTGGTCTGCGCTATCTGGAGAACGGTGAGTTCGGCCTGGTGCAGGAGTCGCTCGTCGAGCGCGACCGGCTGCTGCGCAACGCCCCCCACTATGTCGCCCCACTTCCGACCACGGTGCCGATCTTCGATATCTTCTCTGGTCTTGCCAACGGGATCGTGCGTTTTCTCGGCCTCACCCGCCGGCCCAGCCGTCGCGGTGCCGTCGCTATCAAGGTGGGCCTCGGCATCTACGATTTCCTGACGCGCAAGCGGGCGCTGATGCCTCGCCACCAGTGCCGCGGCCGCAAGGCGACGCTGGAAAAATGGCCGGCGCTCAACCCGGCGATCCGCAGCTCCGCGACCTACTACGATGCCTGGGTCAGCCATCCCGAACGCCTCGGCATCGAGCTGTTGCGCGACGGTCTCTCCGCCGGGCCGAATGCCCAGGCCCTGAACTACGCGACAATCGAGAGAGCCGGCGCCAGGGAATTCCTGCTGCATGACTGCCTTTCTGGCGAAACGTTCTGATGCAGCCGCGGCTGGTCATCAATGCTACCGGCGGCTGGATTGATATCGCGAACGCCGCGCTGCTTCCCGCAGACACGCGGCCCGCGCGACTGATGGGCGGCACGAAGGGCTCGCATCTGATCATCGACAATCCCGCGCTCCGCGACATCCTCGGCGGGCACATGATCTACTACGAGAACGAGGACGGCCGCATTTGCATCCTGTTTCCCTATCTCGGCAAGGTGCTGGTTGGCTCGACGGATATCCGCGTCGACGATCCCGGCACGGTGCGGTGCGGGGCCGATGAGCGAGACTATATCCTGCAATCGCTTGCCTTCGTGCTGCCGGGCGTGCGCATCCGACCGGAGGAGATCGTCTTCCAATTCGCCGGGGTACGCCCGCTGCCGGCCAGCAACGACAGCTTCACCGGCCGCATCCCGCGCGACCATTTCTGCACCGTGCTCGAAGACCGCGAGGGCGGACCGCCCGTGCTCTGCATGATCGGCGGCAAGTGGACGACCTTCCGCTCCTTCGGCGCACTCGCCGCCGACATGGCGTTGGAACGGCTTGACTGGAGCCGCCGTGTCGACACGGCGGATCGCACCTTCGGCGGCGGACGAGTGTTTCCTAAAGACCGTAGCGGTTGGATTCGGGATCTGTCGGAATCGTCAGGCGTTTCGCTCGATCGCGTTGCGATGCTTTTCGAGCGCTACGGGACAGATGCTGAGGGCGTCGTCCGCTTCACCGCCGCGGGGCCGGACTACCTCATGCCCCATACCGGCTACAGCGCCCGGGAGCTCCTCTATCTCATTCGCACGGAGGCGGTCGAACATCTGGACGACCTGCTGCTGCGGCGCACGACGCTGGCTATCACCGGCGAGCTTTCCCTCGACACGGCCGAGGCCGCCCTCGATCTGCTTGCAACCGAAAAGGGCTGGCCGGCGCCACGCAAGGCCGAGGAGCGCAGCCATTTTCTCACCCTCATGCGCGAGCGCCACGGCGTCGCGGAGGCAACCCTTTCCGCAAGGAACGAACAAAGGAGTGAATTATGCGAAACAACCGAAAGGTCAGGATGAACCGGCTGTTCGGCAACGGCCGTTGCCTGGACGTGGCGATCGACCACGGCGTGTGCAACGAGCCGTCCTTCCTCGATGGGCTGGTGAACATGCCAGCCGTCGTAAGGGCGCTGGTCGATGCCAGACCTGACGCGATCCAGATGAACTACGGCCAGGCCGACCTGTTGCAGGACATGCCCGGTAAGGACAAGCCGGCGCTCGTCATGCGCATCGACATGGGCAATCCTTATAACCACATCCGCCATCGCGACATGTGGGCGGTATTGCAGAACGAGGCCGAGCCGCTGATCGGCGCATTGCAGATGGATGCCGCCTGCGTGGTGGTCAATCTCTTCATGCTGCCGGATGAACCCGATCTCTTCCGCCAATGCGTCCAGAACATTTCGCGCGTGCGGGCAGACTGCGAACGATACGGCATGCCGCTGATGATCGAACCGCTCGTCATGCAGCCCGTGGCGGAACGCGGCGGCTACATGGTCGACGGCGATGCGGAAAAGATTGTCACGTTGACGCGGCTTGCCCGCGAGATGGGTGCCGATATCGTCAAGGCGGACCCGACGACCAATGCGGAGGATTTCCACCGCGTCGTCGACGCGGCGCGCTGCCCGGTTCTGGTGCGCGGCGGCGGCAAGGAGGATCTTCGCGCCGTCTTCGACAAATCAGCCGCCTTGATGCGGCAGGGCGCCATGGGCATGGTCTATGGGCGCAACATCTACCAGCATGCCAATCCTAGCGCCGTGGTGCGTGGGCTGATGGCGATCGTGCACGAGGATGCAAGCGGCGAGGACGCCTTCGCTTTCTATCTGCAGGGTTAAAGGCGTAAACGAACCTTGGGAGGGGTTCCGAATGGGAGACTATCTGTTGGGGATCGACGCCGGCAACACCGTCATCAAGGCGGTGATCTTCGACCGGACCGGCCGGGAACTGGCGTATGCCGGGGAGGAGGGTCACAGCCGCATGCCATGCCCCGGCCATGTCGAGCGCGATCTCGGCGAACTCTGGACGAATGCCAAGCAAGTCATCCGCACCTGCCTCGACAAGGCGGGAGTCGCGGCGAGCGACATCGCCGCGATCGGCTGTGCCGGCCATGGCAACGGGCTCTATGCACTCGACCGCGACGGCGAACCGTTCCTCGGCATACAGTCACTCGACACGCGGGCGACCAGCCTCGTCGATGAATGGGCGGCGGAAGGCGTCGGCGACCGGACCTATCCAATCGCGCGCCAACGCCCTTGGCCCTCACAGACGCCGACGCTTCTTGCCTGGCTGAAGCGCCACCGGCCGGAGGTCTTCAAGCGCATCGGTACGGTGTTCTTCTCCAAGGATTTCGTCGTCAACCGCCTGACCGGACGCCGCGTCAGCGAGGTGTCGGACATGTCCGGTGCCGGTCTGCTCGATCTAGCCGCCCGCAGCTATGACAGGACGCTGATGGACGCCTACGGGCTCGCCGATTGCATGGACCTGCTGCCGCCGCTCATTGAAAGCGCCGACATCGCCGGCACGATTACGGAGAGGGTGGCGCAGGAAACTGGGCTTGCCTCCGGCACACCGGTGATCGGGGGACTCTTCGACGTCGTCGCCTCTGCGCTCGGTTCCGGCGTGTCGCGCACCGGCAGCGCCTCGATCATCGCGGGCACCTGGAGCATCAACCAGGTCATCATAGACGGTCCCGATCTCGATGGACCCGTCTTTATGTCCTCGACCTTCGACCGCACCCGCTACATGGCGATGGAAAACAGTGCCACCTCGGCTGTTAATCTCGAATGGCTAGTGCGGGAATTCTTCGATGGTGAGCATGCGGGGAACCTCTCGCCCTTCGATGCTTGCTGCGCGCTGGCGGCTACCGTCGAACCGGCTGCGGACGATCCGCTCTACCACCCCTATCTCTACGGCGCCCAGCAGGACGGCCACGCGCGGGCAGGCTTCTATGGGATCGCGGGCTGGCACAGCAAGGCGCATCTGATCCGTGCTCTCCTCGAAGGCGTCGCCTTCGGCCACCGCCAGCATATCGAGACGATCCGTAAGGCGGGGGCCAGCTTCGACGAAACCGTACTGTCCGGTGGCGGCTCGCGCAGCCGCCTCTGGCCGCAGATCTTTGCCGATGTGCTCGGCGTTCCGGTCTCCGTCGCCGCCTCGCGGGAAACGGGAGCGCTGGGTGCCGCGATCGCCGCGGGAACGGGCGTCGGTCTCTTCGCCGATTTCACCCATGGCGCGGCCGCCATGGTGCGTGTCGACCGCGAATACAGGCCGAAAGGCGCTCTCGCCGCCCACTATAACCGGCGCTACGCCCTCTACAAGGACATTACCGACGCCATGATGCCGATCTGGCGGCGGCTTTCGGCGCCGGAAAACAAGGGAACGGGAGTTGCGGCGTGACCATGCCCACAATTGAAACTGCGGTAGATGAAGGCACCTACGATTTCATTATTGTCGGCGCCGGCTCGGCAGGTTGCGTCCTGGCGAACCGGCTCTCGGCTGATCCGAAGAGCCGGGTTCTGCTGCTCGAAGCGGGGGGCTCGGACCGCTACCACTGGGTGCATGTGCCGATCGGCTATCTCTACTGCATGGGTAATCCGCGCACCGACTGGCTGATGAAGACGGCACCCGAAGCCGGCCTCAACGGCCGTGCGTTGAACTATCCGCGCGGCAAGGTGCTCGGCGGCTGTTCCTCGATCAACGGCATGATCTACATGCGCGGCCAGGCAGCCGACTATGACGGCTGGCGGCAGGCGGGCAATGCCGGCTGGGGTTGGGACGACGTGCTGCCCTATTTCTTGAAGTCGGAGGACAATTACCGCGGCAAGTCGGCGATGCACGGCGCCGGCGGCGAATGGCGAGTCGAGCGCCAGCGCGTCTCCTGGCCGATCCTTGACGCATTCCGCGATGCGGCGGAAGAGCTCGGCATCCCGAAGACCGACGACTTCAACTGTGGCGACAACGAGGGTTCCGGCTATTTCGAGGTCAACCAGCGCGGCGGCCTGCGCTGGAACACAACAAAAGCCTTCCTGCGACCGGCAATGAAGCGCAAGAATTTGCGCGTCCTGACTGGGGCCGAGACCGAACGGCTGAAATTCGACGGCAAGATGGTCACCGGCGTGCGTTTCCGCCTTGGCGGCCGCCTCTGCATCGCTCATGCATCACGCGAAGTGGTGTTGTCTGCGGGTGCCATCAACTCGCCAAAAATCCTGGAGCTGTCGGGCGTCGGTCGACCGCACTTGCTGTCCGCCCTCGGCATTCCAGTCCACCACGACCTTCAGGGCGTCGGCGAGAACCTTCAGGACCACCTACAGATCCGCACCGTCTTCAAGATCAAAGGCGCGCGCACACTGAACCAGCTCTATCACAACCTCTTCAGCCGCGCCGGCATGGGTCTGCAATATGCCATCAGCCGATCCGGCCCGCTCTCAATGGCGCCGAGCCAGCTCGGGATCTTCGCCAAGAGCGACCCGGCCGTCGCGACGGCCGATCTCGAGTATCACGTCCAGCCGCTTAGCACGGACCGGCTCGGTGAGCCGTTGCACCGCTATCCGGCCGTCACCGTCTCCGTCTGCAATCTCCGGCCCGAAAGCCGCGGCACGGTGCATGTCACCGCGCGTGATGCGGCACAGCTACCTGAAATCCGCCCAAACTATCTCTCCACCGCCGGCGATCGATTGCTTGCGGCGAGGTCCATCCGCCACGCCCGCAGCCTCATGGGAACGAAGGGGCTAGCGCGATTCCGGCCGCAGGAAATGCTTCCCGGCCGCGAGCACGACAGCGATGAGGATCTGATCCGGCGCGCCGGCGACATCGCCACAACCATCTTCCACCCGGTCGGTACCTGCAAGATGGGAAGTGACCCTATGGCAGTGGTGGACGCGAAGCTACGCGTGCACGGCATCGGCCGATTGCGCGTCGTAGACGCCTCCATCATGCCGACGATTGTCTCCGGCAACACGAACTCGCCGGTGATCATGATCGCGGAGAAGGCATCAGAAGCCATTCTGAAGCGGTTGTAAGAATCACTCGACACGTGCCTTGCTTGAAGGCGCCTTGGAGCACAGCCACGGGGCTGGAGCCCGCACCTCTAGGGTCGACTAGACCGCAGAATTCTACAATGCCTTCCCTTTCGAGAGCCGAGAATCGATCTTGGCAGTATGCGGCCGCCGGCTCCAAAAGCGGCCGGTCGAACTTTTGAAGAAGTTCTGGCCGCTAGCGGCCAATGTCCGCAGTGGGTCCAGGCTGTGTGAAAACGCGTTTCTACACAGCCAGGGTCGAAACTGGACCAGATGTCTCCCGCGGCTGGAAGCTGCAGTTCGCGCGCCGGGCTCGGCCCGCCGAAGGATTCAAGGCTGGGATTTAACCAGGGCCTCCCGTTTGCCAACCCCACAGCATTTGGTTCTGGCGAAAAAATCGGCCGGAGGACAGCGATGTCGTCCGGCCGGATCGGGTTTCCAATCCCACGTTTTATTTCGCGAAAGCGGCACGCAGCGCGGTGCTTGCTTGGGCAATTGCGGCCTTGGCGGGCGCGCTGTCGGCAAGGGCGTTCAGCATCACGAAGTCATGAATGGTGCCGATATAGCGCGTCGATGTGACGGCGACGTCGGCCTGCAACAGCTTGCGGGCATAAGCCTCGCCCTCGTCGCGGAGCAGATCGATTTCTGCAACGATCACCGTGGCGCTCGGCAACCCCTCGAGTTGCTTGACCGTTGCCTTCAGCGGGAAGGCCAGCACATCGTCGCGGTACTCGTCGGGGAAGTTCGCTTCGAGGAAATAGTCCATCGCCTTGCGGGTCAGGAACGGCCCCTCTCCAAACACCCGGTAGGACGCGTTGTCGGAGACATCGTCGGTGACTGGGTAGAACAACACCTGATGAATGATCCTGGGGCCTTGCCGCTCCTTGGATAGCAGCGTGACGGCTGCCGCCATGTTGCCGCCCGCGCTGTCGCCGGCAACGGCAATGCGGTCGGCATCGAGGTCGAGCGCATTAGCATGCTTGACGATATATTCGAGCGCAGCATAGGCCTGCTCGTTGTTTTCGGGATACTTAACATCAGGGGCATTGTCGTATTCGACGAAGACGACCGCTGCGTGGGCCTGGGCCGACAGTTCGCGGATCAGATGATCATGCGTGTTCCGATCGCCCATGACCCAGCCGCCCCCGTGAAAGTACATGACGGCGGGCAGTGAGCCGCGCGCATTTTCCGGGCGAACGATGCGCACGCGCACCTTGCCCGTCGGGCCGATCGGCCAGACATCGTCCCTACTAACCGTGGCCGGGCTCGCCACAGTCGAACTCTGCACGGTGGAAAGCACCTGGCGCGCCTCGTCATAAGGCAAGGTGTAAAGTGGCGCGGCCTTGGCGGCCGCAGCGGCAAAAGCCTGGGCGTGCGGCTCGAGAACCGGAGCAGCAAGCGCAGCGGTGGAGGCGAATGCGGACAGAGCCGCCGTAGCAAATACCTTATTCATGTCATCGCTCCTTCATTCGTAATTGTGTTGATCGACTTCGTTTGGATGATTGCTCTGTGGACTTCAGGCGGCTTTCGGGCTCGCGGACGGGTCGATTGAGGCGGTTTTGGCTGCACGGCGGGCCGCGCGATCGATGACGCCGGCGACCGCCGAGGGCTGGGTGAGGAAAACGACATGGCTGCCTGCCACCTCGGTCGTGTCGGCACCGATGCGCCGGGCCGTGCTGCGAAGAAGATTGGGCGCAATTGCCCCGTCCTCGGTCGCTACCACGTACCAGCTCGGCTTGATCTTCCACGCCACCTTCCTGACCTTTGCCTCGAGCGCTTTCATCGCGATCGGGACCTGGGTGTCGCGAAGGAATGCGCCGTCGCTTTCGCTGGTGTCGGCGGCAAAGCCCGCCTGAAACGTCTCCGCCTTCAGATAGGCGAACCCGTCCGGCTGGACGTCGGGCTGGAAGGTGGGCGGCGGCGGCACCTCGGCGTATTGGTCGAGGGTGGACTGGCCGAGTTCGGGCGCGAACGCCGCGACATAGACGAGTCCGGCGACCTGGGGGTCGTCACCCGCCTCGGTAATCACCGTGCCGCCGTAGGAATGTCCGACGAGGATGACGGGGCCATTCTGCCGCGCGATGACGCGGCGGGTGGCGGCCACATCGTCCTCGAACGAGGTCAGCGGGTTCTGGACGATGGCGACGGTGTAGCCGCCGGCGGTCAGCTCGTCGTATACGCCACGCCAGCCTGAACCATCGGCGAAGGCCCCGTGTACGAGGACGACATTCTGCACCCGCTCGGTGCCGTCTCTTGAGGGGTTCTCGGCAGTGCTTGCATTGAAATCGGGACTGGTCCCGTTCAAGTTTGCCATTTCTTTCTCCTTCTGTCTTTATCCCGATTGGGACAATCGACAGATAGAAGAAATGAACTGGCTTGATTATCTGGCGAAATCGGTCTTCATTGTCCCGAATTCAAGGACAATGGGAGGAGAGCGTTTGCTGCGCGACTTCAGCGATACGGTGGCATTCGTAAAGGTCGTGCAGGAGGGCAGTTTCACCGGCGCGGCGCGCGCACTGCGAACGCCGAAGACGCGGATCAGCCGCAAGGTACAGGAATTGGAGGCGCGGTTAGGGGCCCAGCTTCTCCACAGGACAACGCGCAGCCTCAAGCTCACCGAGGCTGGTACGATCTACTTCCAGCATTGCGAGGGTCTGGTCAAGGATATCGAAGATGCCGAAAGCGCCGTGGCCGAGCTTCAACAACATCCCAAGGGCTGGCTTAGGATCACATCTCCGTACTGGTTGTCGACGCGCATTCTAGCGCCGGTGCTCAGCGAATTCCGAAGGTTTTACCCCGATGTCTATCCGCAGTTGCTTCTGGCCCATGAGGTGCTGGATGTCGTTACCAAGGAGATCGATATCGCGCTTCGTCTGTGGGATGGGCCTTTGCCGGATTCCTCGCTCAGTGCCCGCCGGCTTGGTGATCTGCCAATGGGCATATATGCGGCTCCTGCCTATCTTGACCGGCACGCAGCCCCTTCGGACCCGGCAGAGCTCATCAATCATGCCTGCCTGCTGACACAGTTCTATTTCGACAAGCCGGTGCATGCCTGGCCTCTGACGCGCGAGGGGCAGCGCAACGAGTTCCCGGTCCGCCCCGTTGCGGTGGCCAGCGATCCTGAAGGGTTGCACGGCTTTCTGTTGGCCGGCGAGGGTCTTCACATGACCAATCATGTCCGCGTCAGGGCGGATGTCGCCGCGGGACGTCTCGTCCGCGTCCTTCCCGAATGGTCCGGACCGGCCCCCACGCTTTACGCGATGAGGGCCGGCGGACGTATCCAGCCGCCAAAGGTCAGGGCATTCCTCGACTTTCTGGTGCCGCGGCTGAACCTTACCGAGATCCCTGGCGACAATGCGGGCGCTTCGCGCTAGTCGCGTCTGCTGGAGGGGCATGGCGAAGGGGGCTTTTCGTTCCGGGTGGCCGCACGCGGCCTCTTGTGGGCCTCTAATGTCAATGCTGGCGATTAGTGCCGCTCAGACATGAAACCAGCGCAACGGACTCCGCTCTGTTGCGCCAGGATGGGTCGCCGTCAAGAGGCATAGTTGACAGGAACCCAGTCGTAATTTGTCGCATCGCGGCGAACATGGCCGATGCCGGGAAAGGCAATGTGAGCGCCGGCCACCAGGTATTTGCCATCGGCGGCATGCTCGAAGGCTGCCACTCTCGCACCAACGGCCTCGGCCTGGTCCGTATCGAACTGGATCGCCACGTCCGGCTCGTCGAACTGCATCACGTTTCCATGGGTGATGTCGCCCCAGAAAACGATCTTGTCGCCTGCGCTTTCGACGACGATCGAGCTGTGTCCCGGCGTGTGCCCGGCCCGCAGGATCGAGCCGACGCCCGGCAAGATTCCTGCGTTATCGGCAAAGGTCCGAACTCTGCCGGCCTCGGCATAGGGCTTCAGACTCGCATGCGCCTCGATGAAATGGCTCGGCGGCACATTGGCCGGTCGACTCTCCACAGGCGTTGTCATCCAGAAATCGTATTCGCGCTTGTTGACGTAGACAGTCGCGTTGGCGAACACCGGCTTGCCTTCGATCGTCAGCCCGCCGGAATGGTCGGTGTGGATATGGGTTAGAATGATCTCGTCCACCTGGTCCGTCTTGTAGCCGGCCGCCTCGAGATTGGCGACGAGCTCGCCGAGCGCACCATCGAGATAGGTGCCCGTACCAGCGTCGATCAACACCAGCCTGTCCCCCGTGTTGACGAGGAAGGCGTTGACCGACGTTTCTGTCGGCGTGCCCATAAATGCCGCGGCCAGCGCTTTCCGGGCTTCGTCGGCGTCGGTATTTGTGTGAAGTTCCGGAAGTGGCAAAGGAATTGTACCGTCCGAAAGCGCCGTCAGTTCGAAGCGACCCAGCTTCATTCTGTAAAAGCCGGGAGCCTGGAAAGGTCGAAAAGGAGCCTTTGCAAGGACCGGGTTGAACCCGCCCGATATCGATCCGGCTGCGAAAAGCGCCGCTGCGCTCTTGATGAGTCCTCTACGAGTGAGCATGGCAGTTCTCCGATGTTGAAGTTTCGTCCACCGTTTCGTTGATGGCCAACTGGTGTGGGTGGAAACCTAATCGGGAACGGATGATCACAATAGGCTATGAAAATGAGCCGAATTGTCTCGGAAATAGATACAATTGGCACGAGCCAGTCGCATCAGATGTGGGGTTGCAGTTTCCCCAGTTGCGATTGGCACAGCACCGGCACCGACAGATTTTCCAAGGATGACGCTGCCAAGACAGGTGAACGTCCGCTTCGCGCCCGATCACGGACAACTTAGCTGCATCGGCGAGCGGTCGAAAGGAGCCGTTCTTCTCGAGCCCTGTGCACGGCTTAATTGCGAGGATGTTCACGTCCTGGGATATAAAGGATTGCATAATGTATCGTCGGGAATCTCGCACTCAGGCGCTCTCTACTCCCATGCTCTTGGTGGCAGAGGCACGATCTGACCCTTTCTGATTGGCACATCGCTGCATTGTTCTGAGCGGCTGCCGCTGTACGGACATCGCAAAGGCAGCCACTGAAGCAATTGCAATGCGACTGCATATTGACAAATTCGAGGATCTGACTATGGCCATCCTGACAGTGAGGAATGTGCCCGATGAGGTGCATCGTGCTTTACGCGTGCGGGCGGCGATGCACGGCCGCAGCACCGAGGCGAAAGTCCGTGACATTCTGGAAAGTGTGGTAAAGCCCGAGCAGCGCGTTCGCATGGGGGATGCCTTGGCTGAGGTCGGCCGGCGGCTGGGACTGACCAATGATGATTTCGCAGTGTTTGATGAGGTACGTGACAAGGCGCCGGCGGAGCCAATGAGGTTTGAATGATCGTCTTGGATACGAAGGTCGTCTCCGAGGCGATGGAACCGTTTCCCAATCCGGTCGTGCACTCCTGGCTGAACGAGCAGGTCGCCGAGACCCTACATCTGTCCAGTGTGACGTTGGCCGAACTGATGTTTGGAATCGGTGCATTGCCGGATGGCCGGCGCAAGAAAGCTCTGAGCGAAACGCTTGACGGCGTGCTCGAACTGTTTGGCGATCGCGTATTGCCGTTCGACAACGGAGCTGCCCGGCATTATGCCGCCTTAGCCATGAAGGCCCGAGCGGCCGGCAAGGGCTTCCCGACGCCCGATGGATATATTGCCGCCATTGCCGCCTCCAAGGGATTTATCATAGCGACGCGTGATGTAAGCCCCTTTGAAGCGGCAGGACTTACCGTCGTAAATCCTTGGAATAATCAACGAATATAAAGCGCGATCCGCTGGTCTTCGGACCGAATAGGTTCAAGGCGTGCAACTCGCGCAGCGCAAAGCCGGGCCAATGCGGAATTGTGTGGCTGGCGCCCCCAACTTGTCTCATCGCTATATTGTGGGCTGCTTCCATGCCGACGGGTTTCTCCAGTTGGGAGAAAAGCCCATTGCAGTTTCTTCAGCGAGTGGGCAAGAATCCATCAGCTCTATCAATGACTGCCGCCACTGTGTCCCGGGCGCAACGATCCCCATCGCGGGCATCTCCTCGATCCTGAATCACGATTTATTTTCAGCCCTCGGACTTCCGCCAGGCTTCAATCGACCAGTCCTGGCAAACGAGCCGGCATCGATAGGTCCGGCCACCTGAGCCAATATCGGAGGATATCGAGGGCCGCGCGGCTCGCTTCAATCCGCGGCGAAGCTCCGCCGCGGAATGGTGTCTGCGAAGCAGGTCTGTGGAATTCCTGGCGGTTGGAGATGTAGACGCCTGAAGGAGCCGCCCCTTGTTAGTGGTTTCAAGTGAGTTCTTCGGCAGCCTGCTAATGTGCAACCTGGGAAACTGCTGACATCAATTCCTCAGGATTAGGTGCCTTGAACGTCTGGAGCCCACTCTCCAGAACTTCAGTGAAAGTCCAGCGGACGATGCCCTCCCGGTCGATGAGGAACTGGCCGACAAGCTGCTCCTGGTCGGAAGTCATCATCTGCTGATCGGCTTCCGTGATTTCATATCCTTCTTTCTTGTTGAGAAACTCGTCCATTTCAACCACACCCATTGGCTCGGGCAGTTCGCCCGGAAGATCGATCAATATCGCCATGACCGCATCCGCCCCGACTTCGGGCAAGCCGAAGGCGCGGTGCGAAGCGCGTACCGGGTCGGATGCAGCAAGAAGACCGGGGATCGGATGGTAACGGAAATAGAGTCGGGCGCGTTCAACCGGGGTGTTTACCACCGCCAGAGATTGGACGCCTTTCTCGTGCAGGGCCGGATTGAGCTGTGCCATTGCCGCAACATGGCGCCGGCAGAACGGGCAATGCAGGCCTCGAAACAGACCGATCAACAACGGGCTACGGCCGCGAAAATCATCGAGGGCGATCTTCCCCCCGCGGGAGATCGCATCGAGCACAATGTTCGGGGCCCGGTCGCCCGGTTGTAGCGGATGGTCGATATAGCGCGTGGACATGGAAAACCTCCCGTGCCGTATCCCTCATGAAAAGGCAGTCGCTCCTGACCCATATTAATCCTTCGGCCGACCGCGCTCACGGTCAAATTACTATCAGCGCCGGGTTCGCGCCATTTTTGTAGCGGCATGACGCTTTGGGTCGAAGGCGCGCCGCTGAGCGGAAGTCATCCGGCGGCCGTTGAAGCGCGAACTCGGCGAGCGTTCTTGGTTTTTGCTTTGAAGATCGCATAATGCATTAACGGGAACCGCGCTCTGTGAATGCTCCATTCGAGGGTCCGCAGTTCGTATCCCCTCAAGACGGGGATCGTGCTGCGCATCGCTGCGCCTGCTCAAGGCCCACGCGCAAACCCAGCCAGGGCGGTGCGCGGAATCAGTTACCCTTCGTCAGGTGGCCACTCCGACTGTCGGGCCGTCTACCATTCGGAGTTTGAAGAAGTACCTGCGGGTGTCGCCTTGCACGCACATCATTCCGGCAATCTCGTCTCGGTCGATCCTTCGGAAATAGTCGACGATCGGCTGCCCGTCGTAGACCATGGCGGCCGTTTCGACGCCGCCGAGCGCGTGAAGCCTCAACGAAGCCGTCGTTCCGCGTGCTCGAATCACCTTCTGCAGGTATGAGAACCAGCTGCGCGCCACGAACGTCCGCCCGAACGGAGCGAACTTGATCGCCAGCCCTATGGGGAGGTAGCCCGGCTCCATCGGCACGAGACGTCCCGGCCTCCCGTGGAAAAGCAGGGCGTCTGCCCGCATGTCGGGGTGGAAGCGCTTACCGAACCAGTTTAGATTTTCGAGCACGCCGTCGAGAGGATGGCCGGACGGGATGCCGGTGCCTCGCCACAGGCCAATCATCTCGTCGGGTTGCACAAGCGCCAGCGACCGGAACCAGGTAGCCACGTCCTTCTGCTGGTCGCCTCGCATGGATTCTCCTCATGGATGTCTGTTCCGACTAAATGAGATGAAGGTTTGGAGTTCCCGCACTCACGAAAGACCGGACGGGGTTTCCGGTGGAGCGCGCCTTCGCGTCAGCTCCGGTCAGATCAGCGCCCGGAACCGGGGAAGATGCTTTAGGCTCTCGAATTCTCTGTCGTGTTCCAGCAGTCCGGCCGCCGTCTTCCGGTCGGTGACACGCGCGTCCTGCTCCAGGAATGGCATCGCCCCGTAATGTTTACCGAGAAGGACGCTGACGCTCGCTGCGTTGTACAGGACGATCGGGATCGTCCGGATCGATCGCAAGCGCCCTCCCGATCCATCTCGAGGCGTCCTCACGTCTGCCCATATAGACCATCGCCACCGCGCCGCGGCAGAGCGGAGCCGGGTCTTCGGGATCGATCGCCGCGACCCCTCTCCGCACGTTCGACACAAAGGCTCGCCCTGATGTCCGGGCTGTTCCTGGGAAGGAGGCCGATCAGAGCGTTCGGCGACGTATAGTCCTCCGGTCTGAGGCGGCGGCGTCAACGTAGTGCCGGATCGCGGTCTCATAGTCCCCAACACTTCGGCAGAAGAGCGCGTAGAACAAGTTCGTCTCATAACAGTCGGGCTCTATCGCCATCGCCCTGGCGAACTCTGGGCGTGCGTCGTCCGAGCGGTCTTCCCCGGAGCCGTTCCTCCAATCGCGGGCCGCCTGTAAGTGGCCTGTGAGCTTTTCTCGGCATCTTGCGCGGACGCTTCTGCAAGCTCCGGATCGTCTGAAAACTCAGGTGGACATGGCGAAATTCCCACTGCGGCAAGCTCTTAGTACCAGCGTCCTCGGCCGTACCAGCCGCCACCTAAGAGGACAATGATTAGAAGCGTCGTGACATCCTTTTGGGCCTCCTAAAGAACCCGTCGTCACAACTGCGGTGGACGGTGTGGTTTGCGGTTGGACTCTGACCACGGCAACGTTCGCAGGGGTTAGTTCCGTGGAGCGTCTAGCGATGCTTTGGTGAGGGCGCCAGGTCGGCGCCGTCACCAATCATTTGATACCGCTACGGCATCATAGCGCGATAACGCTCGCGCTCGCGTTGAACCTGTTCCAGCGTGTACGGATCCGCATTGTCGTCAAAGTGCGACCACCCTTCTTCAGCATAGATGCTCCGGCGGGCGGCAGGATCGACGCGGTCTCGTTGCTGCAATATTGCTTCTGCTTGGAGCGCAAGGCTGTCGTCCACTCTTGCGGTCACTAGAGTGCCTCCGCGGCGAACTCCCTCCGCATACACATGGGCATCCTCTTCATTGACCCCGGAGTCTGTCAGCGCGCCGATTATGCCTCCGGCCGCGCCGCCAGCGACGGCACCTGCTGCAGCCCCGGCGGCAGTGGCGGCGAGCCATCCGGCGGCCACGACGGGTCCAACGCCGGGAATGGCCATAAGGCCGAGGCCCGTCAGAAGTCCGATCACCCCACCGCCAGCCGCGCCGAGGCCAGCCCCCGTGCCGGCTCCTTCGGCCGCGTTGGAGCTATCGGTCGAATACCAATCGCCTCTATTGTTTGCGACAATGCTGATGTCGTCAGAAGGCACACCGGCTGCTTCCAAATCGGTCACGGCGTCGCGGGCATCGCCATAGTCGTCGAAGAGACCTGTCACGGTTCTCATCTTCATTCTCCCTTTGGGTTGGTGGACGTTGGCGGCCTACAACGCCGTTACGTTGCCCTGGTAGTCGAGAGCGACGGAAACGGATTTGCCGTCCTTCATCGCCGTTGCCTGCCACACGCCCTTGTCATCGAGCTTCAGTCCTTTGACCTCGGTGTATCCGGCTGCTTCGATCCGTTCCTTCGCCTGGGCTTCGGTGAAGCTATTTGCACCTTCGACCGGGGCCGTCGGGTTCTGCGAGTCAGGCGTCGCGACTGCGGGCGTGTTTCCTTCCGGCGAAGGTGTCGTCTGCGCGAGCGACGCCGTGGCCGCAGCGCTTATCAACGCTGCCGCGACAATAATCATATTTTTCATGGAGTTACCTCGTTTGAAGATCGGGATGATCTTCACAAACCCGCGACGCGGAGTTTAGTTCCGCGGCGGGGCTATCGTCACTCGATCGACCGATGACCTTCGACGAGGACATTGAGGCGGCGCTCGCTCTCGCCTGTGATGAACTGAAGGTGACGCGAGACGAGGCCATTCGCGCGTTCGTTCGCGAGGGCTCGAGAATTGTGCAACTGGCCCTCCATAACCTTGACGAGCGCAGCGACATGGAAGATAGCGCTGAAGAAATCGTTACGCCGTCGATGGCTCCTGATGGTTTGCCTTCGGCAAGGCGCAGGTATTGGTTGCGCGGTCGCGTGGGTGGCGCTGCAAAACGGTATGCCGCGCCAGTTCTGCGACGATGCCTTGGATTTCCTGGAGAACGAGTGGCCGAGCTATGTAGTGCAGCAGGCTCGAGCAATTGAGACTTGCTGCATTGCGCCATTCGGACGATAGGAAATCCGCGAAAAACGCCTTCGTCGCAGCATGCATCGAAGCGCAGCTGGAATGCAGCGACGCCGTCAAACGCAGCCCGCTCAACGATCGCTGAAAGTCTCCGTCAGATCATTATGCGCGGCGACTGCGGCGATCTCCCCCTGAGCCATGGCTACGCCCATCTGGTTCAGACCCGTCACCACATCGCCGATCGCGTAAAAGCGGCGGATATCGGTACGCTGATGTTGATCGGTCGGTATGCGCCCTTCTTCGTCGAGCTTCACTCCCAGGGCCCGCGCAAGAAGCGACTGGGGCCTGCAGCCAAGCGCCGAATAGACCGCCACCGCCTCCATCATTGTCCCATCATGGAACTCCAACGCGATGCGATCTTCGGGAACCGGCCTGTGGCGGGTCAACCGTGCAGTGACCAGCCGAATGGGCTGTTTAAGGTCCGCGGGACTTAGGCCTTCCAGTTCGGCGCCCAACGTCGCCACCGTCACGTCATCGGTGAACGACAGTAGAAACGCGGCTTCCTTCATCGCCCGCCGGCTGTTGCCGATGACGACGACAGGAGCGCCACCGATCTCGTACCCGTCGCAGATCGGGCATACCCTGAGATTGCCATTTCGCACGAGTTCCGTTGCATGGGGCCAGGGCGGAAGAACATCGACCAAGCCCGTCGCGCAGATGATTGCACGGCTCTGGAGGCTTTGGCCGGCCGCTATGCACCGAAAGGCGTCATCGATCTGCTCCAACCGATCGGCACGGCCTGCGATGTGTTCCACCCCGAACCTGCTGGCTTGTTCATGCATACGGTCAAGCAACACCTGACCGGGCACGCCATCCGGGAAGGCTGGGTGATTGTAGGAGCGCGGGATCAGCGAAGCGCGGCTATTCCCCTTGTCGACGACGACCACACGTCGATTGAGGCGCGCCAGATAGACGCTTGCCGCGAGGCCCGCAGGGCCTCCACCCACAACGATGCAATCATATATGAGGTTGTGGCGCACTCACCGTCTCACTGGTCGGTGTTCCTATCGAACAACCTGCTGTGAACGGATCAAGCGGCCAGTTGTTCCTGGCCATTTCTCCGGAAACGGCCTCGCCGCGCGCCCATCCCTGCGCCGCCGCAAGCGGCTTGAAGGCGGGCGCGTTCAGGGGAAACGCCATCGCCTGACACCGCAGACGCAGCGTTGTTCAATAAAGGTTCCCCGGTGATAGTCGATCTCCGCTACCGCTGCTCTGCTCAGGCACGCCGCGTCCAGCCTCGCCCGGTATTGACCAAGACGAAGTGTTGCTAGCGTCCTTTTCGCTCGTGTCATCACCGCCACCGCATTGGTTTCCTCGATGAGAGAACCTACGGACTTCAAGTCGGGCCGCCACTTCGCGACCTGGTTGGGATTAGTTCCGCGACAACATTTACCGCCATAGTGTCCATTTAGCACTTGGTGGACACTATCCCACTCCAGGGCAGCGCCGGTAGGCGGCCATCACGCCACGCTTACAAAGAGGCTCAAACAACTGCGCGTCATGAAGCCGACCGTTCGGGCGCCGAAGCGAATTCGTTGGTTCCGAAAGCGCGGCAAGCAACGAAGTCGCGAAACAATCCGCGGATCACGCGTCGAGAACCTGGGCAGAAAGCCAGCGCCCACATGGCATAGCGTTATCGCCCGAATGCATCATCAAAATTTCGCACATCGTCTTCACGTGACTTGCCACAAAGCGCGACCGAGGGACTATGTCCTGGCACAACGTAACCGAGGCTTTGTTCCAACCAGCGCCGGCGGGCGTAGGTTGCAGAAGCGATAAGGCCCGATCGGAGCTGAGACAAGATAGGGAAAATACGTTTCACTAGACCAAGGAAGCCCGGATCAGGCGATCCGGGCTTAGCATGTTTAAACTGTGTCTATTTGCAATATTAAGCTTCGACACGGAAATACTCCTTCCCTTGCCAATGTCAAAATCTCTAACGGCAATTCAAGAAAGGTGTGTCAGCGAAAGGATATTATCCCAAAGTCTATTGGAGACAACAAATTTTTAGGGGTTTCTGATTCATCATACTTTAAACGCTGGTTTGGCAACTAAATTAGGCCAGCCAAGGGAAACACAGCCGGACCGTTCAGTGCGGTGCCATCGACGGCAAAATGCGATCCATGGCACGGACAGTCCCAACACCGTTCGAGGGAATTCCAGTGCACATGACAGCCGATGTGTGTGCAACTTGCCGAGCGCTTGTAGAGCGTGCCGTCTTCGTCACGGAACGCCGCGATTTTGGTGAGGCCCTCTCGGACGATTGCACCTTCTCCCGGTCCCAGCTTTTCAACGGAATCGAGTTCTCCAGGAGCGATGTACTCGGCGAAATTCCTGATCGCCGTCGCGTTCTCCCTGAGGTAGTCGCCGATTGCCCGTGTGGTCTTGCGGGACGGCTCGTAAAGTTCTTGCCAAGAGCTGCTGCCATTGACAATGACGTCTCGGATCAGAAGAGCGGCTACCACGCCATGGGTCATGCCTTCGCCGGAATCGCCTGTCACCACGAATACCCGTTCGTTGCCGGGATTACGGCCGATAAAGCCCACGTAGTCGGTCGTCTCCATGACCTGCCCCGACCATCGATGGGTCTCGGCGCCCAGATCGGGGATCAGACGCCTGGACCAGGCCGTCAGGTTCGCGAAGCGCTCTTCGGCGTCGTCAACCGCGCCCGTCTTATGGTCTTCCCGCCGACAACGAGAAAATGCCCTTCGCCGCCGCCGGGTTGCAGGCGAACATAGTGATATGGGTCTTCCGTGTCCCAGTAGAGCCCATCTGCGATCATACCAGCCCTGATCTCGAACGACATCGCATAGGTTCGATAAGGTGCTTGCTTGGTGTGAATTGCGACGCGATCGTTGATCGGCGAGTTGGTTGCTACGACCGCCCATTTTCCGGTGACGACAAAGCCGGAGGATGTTGCCATTCGGACACCGCCACCCGTTTCCTCGACCTTTTCAACGACGGTGTCCGAGTAAAGGGCGCCGCCGCGTCTCTGGATCCCGGCCGCCAGCCCTTGCAAATACTTGAGAGGATGAAATGTCGCCTGACCGGCATATCGAAGGGCAGGTGTCGTGGAGAACCCTTCAAACGGCAGACCGACGGTTCTTTCGACCGCGACGCCGATTTGCCGTGCGGCGTCCAGCTCGCGCTCAAGCGTACCATCCTGCCCTGCGGACGATGGAAACAGAAACCCGTGGAGACGCCTGAAATCGCAGGCCATTGCTTCCGTCTCCTGAACAGACTGGATACGGTCGATTGCTGCGGATTGGCTTTCGTAAAAAAGCCGCGCCAGTTGACGCCCTCGCAGCGCAATGAGCTCGGAAAAATAATCGTCGCATATCGAAGTCAGGTGCGCGGTGGAGCGGGCAGTCATACCGCTGCCGATGGAGCCGCGATCGATAACGGCCACCCGTTGGCCTGCGAGGGCAAGTTCGTAGGCCACCGACAGGCCGGCAATCCCGGAGCCGACAACAACGACATCAACTTGCTCATCGCGTGTGAGTGGAACGGCGTCTGGCGCGACGGTGACCGACGCCCACAGGGAAACAGTTCTTTCATCTCCTACGTTCATGGCGGACTTCCTCCGAGAGCCGACACCCGCCAAATCGAGGAGGAACCCAAAAGTTCCCGGACGGTGCAAGTTGGGAGCAGCCGGTCGGCGAGGCGGCCGAACTCCGAAGAACGGAAGCCTTATGATCGGAAATTGCAAGCTCGGGCCGCCAGTCCGCTCAAATCTCGCGGTGGCGCGACTCTCGTAGTTCAGGATGCGATTTTTTCGCCGGGCTGGTGCCGGTGGGAAACCGCACTCACAGCTCCGCTATACAGCGGTCTCTCTGTTGGCTCTGCCCTGCTCGTCAGCTTCCGCCTCAAGTCGCTGGACTGCCGCTGCGATGTGTTCCGGCTGTTCGTGCTCCAGACCGACCACTTCATTGCGGGTCTCGCGCATCGACACGATAATTTCGTCGAGCTTGGCATGGATAGCCGCTGTGTCGCGATAGCCTTGGATCAGCACGACGCCGGTGATCAAGATCGCTAGGACCGACAGTGCATAGGTGACGACGTTGGTGAGGCCGAACGGCACCAGAGCGGTGCTGACAATCATCGCCACGATCACGAAATAAAAGCCGGGCGGGCGAGAGAGAAAATCAGCCATTCGAAAAAGAAAGTGATTCACATTTGGCTCTCCGCATTTTGGTGCTCTCATAACGCACCAAATGAGATCTGGTTCGAATTCGGTACTCGTGCTGCATATACACGCACCATCTGTTGTCGCGTCGTACCGATATGGCCACGCCCACGTTGCGTCGATCTTCTCTGGCCGCTCCACTGAGCATAGTGCGTTGCGCAAAGTCCCTGCCGGACCAATCTCATCAGCGCCCGATTCCCTCGTATTCGTTCTTCCGATTGCGGCCGGGCTCTCAAAAGGATTCGGGCGGCCCACTGGCTCTGGCAGCGGCTGTGGCGCGACTTCGTCCTGCAGCGTTAGGAACTAACTCGCATTAGGGCCGTTTCGATTGATCGAAGCTACCAAGTTCAACGAGGCCTCGCACTATGGCGCCCCGCTCATTCTGGAAAGGCTACCTGAAACTGTCGCTCGTCACCTGCCCGGTGGCGATGACGCCAGCGACCACCGAGAATGAAAAGGTTCGCTTCCACACGCTCAACCGCAAGACCAGCAATCGCGTCGTCAGCCAGTATGTCGATGCGGTGAGCGGCAAACCTGTTGACGAAGATGACGAAGTCAAAGGCTATCAACGCGGCGAGAACGATTTCGTGCTTTTGGAGGACGAAGAGCTCGATGCGGTCGGTCTGGAGAGCACGCGTACCATCGATATCGACATGTTCGTGGAAGCCGACAGCATTCGCTGGATCTGGTACGACAAGCCGCACTATCTCGTGCCCGACGACCCGGTCGGTGAAGAAGCCTTCTCGGTGATCCGCGATGCTATGGCCTCAACAGGTACAGTCGGGATCTCGCGCCTCGTCATGTATCGTCGTGAGCGCGCCGTGATGCTCGAGCCGAGAGGCAAGGGGATCGTTCTTTGGACGCTGCGCTATGGCGACGAGGTTAGGCAACCGGAAGAGTACTTCCGCAATATAGACGAAGGCGAAAACGATCCCGAACTGATGCGGCTCGTGACGACCCTGATCGAAGAGCGCAGCAAGCCGTGGGACCCCGACATGGTGGGCGACCCCGTGCAAGCCCGTCTCTTGGATATCATTTCCGCCAAGAAGAAAGGGGGCAAACGGCCGGCCAAAGCAATGGCACAAGAAGAGGAGCGCCCCAGCAACGTCGTCAACATCATGGACGCGCTTCGCAAAAGCATCAGCTCGGAAAAGAAGAAGACGAAAACCTAGGGGCCGGATCATGGAGATGCGTCGGGCTCCGAGACGCGATACCTGAAACGGTCGCGGATATGCGCGTTGAAAAAGCGGCCCTTCGAAAACGCCCTTCTAAACGCGGCATAGGTCTCGACAGGCACATCCTCGTAATCGTAGCGCTTGTCGTTGGTCAGGAGCCAGACCGATAGCGTCCGCGTCTCGGCATCGTAATCTGCTCTCTTTATCAGATGCGACGGCATTGGCTTCACCGATTTGAACAAGGCGACCGCTCGTGCCCCTGCCTCCACGATCAGATGACTTTCCTTCGTCTGCTCTTCGGCTCCGGCAGTGGAACGGCAGCGGCGTGAAAATCCCGCCACGGGTCGGTGCTCAAAGATGCAAGCCGCGTCGGCGTGTTCTCCACCGTGAAGTAGGCCGGGCCGATGCCAGGGGCCAGTTCATCCCAGGAGAGCGGCATCGATACGGCAGCTCCCGGTCGCGCCCGCGTCGAATAAGCTGCGACCGCAGTCGCTCCGCGCTGATTTCTGAGATAGTCGACCAGGATCTTGCCGCGGCGCTTCGATTTGGTGATCGTCGACACGAAGTGGTCGGGACTGTCGGAGGCCATCGCGTCGGCAATCGACTTGGTGAAGGCTTTGACGGCGGGCCATTCTGCCTTCGGCTTCAACGGGGCCACCACGTGAAGCCCTTTGCCGCCGGATGTCTTCACGAAGGGCTCAAGGCCGACCCCTTTCAGCCGGTCTGCCGTCTCGAGAGCGGCTCCGATAACAGCTTCGAACGGCACGTCCTCGCCCGGATCAAGGTCCATGATGATCGTGTCCGGCCTTTCCCAGTCGGCCACCGTCGATCCCCATGGGTGGATTTCGAGAACGGCTGACTGGACGAGCGCCGTCAGGCCATCGAGGTCTCTGATGCTCAAGAGCTGTTCGTCAGGTGGTTCCTTCGGATCGTTGACGAGCACGATATTGGGGTTCAGGCCTTTCCAGGCGTGTTTCTGGAAAAACTGCTCGCCGGCAATGCCGTTTGGGCATCGGACCAACGCCAATGGGCGCCCGACGATATGCGGCGCGATGAAGCGCCAGATTTCGGCGTAGTAGTCGGCGAGCCCCTCTTTCGTTACCCCCTCATCCGGCCAGTAGAGCCGGTCCGGGTGCGTGAGCTTGACGGTCCGGCGCGGCGGCTTAGGCAGAGCAGTCGCAGACTTGGTCACCTCCCGTACGATGTCGCGGGCAAGCTTGTCTTCTCGCAAACCCCGGAACGATGCATGGCGCAAATGTCCGTCGGCGGTCCAGGCCCTGAACTCGACCTCGGCGACGAGCTCGGGCTTGACGTATCGGACCTGCCGCGCGTCTTCCGCGCTAAGCCGCGCCGCAAACGGGATCTCGGTGGTCCTCAGGCGGTCAAGCCTTTTGAAGAGGTCCTCGGCGCGCACGGCAGTGAACCCCGTGCCAACCCGCCCGACATGATGGAGCTTGTCGCCATCGTAGACGCCGAGCACCAGCGAGCCGATCGCCTTTCTGGACGTGGTCGACGGCACGTAGCCGGCGACCACGAATTCCTGACGCGCCGAGCACTTGGATTTGACCCAGCTTTTGTTCCGGCCGCTTCGATAGGGCGCGTCGCGCAGCTTCGATACGACACCTTCAAGGCTCAGTCTGCAGGCGTGACGGAGGACCAGGCGGCCCTCCTCCTCAAAATGACTGCTGAATCGGATGATGCCGTCGTCTTTGGCGATCAGCCGGCCGAGCAGCTCCTTCCGTTTGGTGAGCGGCAGAGAGCTAAGGTCGTAGCCATCGAAATGAAGAAGGTCGAACACATACAAGCGGAAGCGATCGCTGCGACCCTCGCTCAAGTCCGCTTGCAAGGCCGAGAAGTCGGACGCGCCGGAGCTGGTTTCGACGACGATTTCACCATCGATCAGCGCCATTCCGACCGGCAGCGCCTGTAATGCCGAGACCAGGGTCTTTCCGAATTTCTTCGTCCAGTCGAGACCGCTGCGGGTGAGAAGCTTGACGCGGCCGGCTTCGATGCGCGCCTGCAGCCTGTAGCCGTCGAACTTGATTTCGTGGAGCCAGCGTTCGCCGGCAGGGGCTGAAGAAACAAGCGTGGCCAATGCGGGCTCGACGAAGTCCGGCAAAAGGGCAGCCTTGGCGCCCTTGATTCTGGCGGCGTCGGGAACGTTGGTAGCAGCTTGGCGCTCTTCTTGTTGCGAAGTGGCTTTCGTCGTGGCGCGGGTCTTCTTGCGTATTCTGCCGGTCTTCGATGACCAGCCCGGTTTTTCGCCCTCCACATCCTTGATTTCGCGACCGGTCAGAACCGATTCCGGCCGCTCCTCGAGAATGTCGGGGTCCTGTTCCGATCTGGCCGCTTCGTCGTCACCCTTGATCAGCAGCCAGTTTTCCCGTTTCTCGCGCGGCTTGCCGGCCATCCGGACCAGATGCCAACGCCCGCCAAGCTTTTCGCCATTAAGTTCGAAGTCGAGATGCCCCTTGGCGTAGCCCCGATCAGCGTCGCCGATCGGCGCCCAGGTGCCGCGATCCCAGAGGATCACGGTTCCGCCGCCATATTCTCCCTTTGGGATCGTGCCCTCGAAATCTCCATATTCGAGAGGATGATCCTCGACGTGAACGGCAAGGCGTTTCTCGCCGGGGATGAGGCTCGGACCCTTGGTGACGGCCCAGCTCTTCAAGACCCCATCCATCTCCAGGCGGAAGTCGTAGTGAAGGCGTGTGGCGTCGTGCTTCTGGACAACGAAGCTGCTGCCGGAGCGGCGGGCCTTGCGGCCCTTCGGTTCAGGAGTCGATCCGAAGTTGCGTTTTTGTCGATAGATTTCGAGAGCCATGGCTCAGCTCGCCTTGCGGCGCGGCGACGCTTCCTTCGTCTTCGTCGCGCGGGTCGTTTTCTTCTTGGTTTGGGTGGTCGCCTTCGCTTTCTTGGCTACGCCAGCGCTCTGCCGCAATGCCTCCATCAGGTCCACGACCTTTTCGCGCTTCGGCTCCTTGCGTGGTTCGATCTTCTTGCCCTCGAGTTTCGCCTTGACCAGTTCGGCAAGTGCCGCCTCGTAACGATCATCGAAGTTTGCCGGATCGAACTTGCCTCGCTTGGTCTTGATGATGTGCTCCGCAAGCTCGAGCATCTCGCCCTCGATCTTCAGATCCGGCACTTCGTCGAACGCTTCCTTGGCTGAGCGAACCTCGTAGTCGAAATTCAATGTCGTGGCGATCAGTCCGTCCTCGTAGGCGCGGATCAGAAGCGTGCGCACGCGCCGAAATAGGACTGCGCGGGCGATGGCGGCGACCTTCTTCTTTCGCATGCCCTCGCGGATCAGAGCGAACGCGTCTTCGGCGTGGCTCTTCGTCGGAGCAAGGTAGTAGGGCTTGTCGAAATAAACGTCATCGATATCGCCGCAGGCGATGAAGGCGGAGACCGACAGGGTCTTGTCGCTCTCCGGGACGGCGGCGGCGATCTCTTCGGGCTCAAGCACGACGTAATCGCCGGATCCGACCTCATATCCCCTGACCTGATCGTCCTTTTCGACCGGCTTTCCCGTTTCGCTGTCGACGAATTGCCGGTGAACACGATTGCCGGTCGCACGGTTGATGGTGTGAAAGGCAATTCGTTCCGAGGTCGAGGCTGCAGTGTAAAGCGCCACCGGGCAGCTTACCTCTGCGACCTTCAGATAGCCCTTCCAATTTGCTCTCGGTGCCACGACGCGGCCTCAACTCTCACAAAGTTGCGCGGCATAGAGGCGCAACATCCTTCGACGATCGGGAACGTGGATGCGAAAGGGTTTGTTCCGCGCGTAAAGTCAGGAGAGCGTTGAGCCGAAAGCGCGTTAGAAGCCGACCAGCACACCGTCTGAAGTGGGTTGCCGGTGCGCCTCATCCAACCTAAACTCGCCCGCAGACACCAGATCAGCCGACAGCGCCATTTCTCCCAGCCCTCATTCGACAAGGAGCGTGTGCCATGAGGACGAGCCAGGAAGAACTGATCAGGAAGCGGGCCTACGAGTTATGGGAGCGGGCGGGGCGTCCCGAGGGGAACGGCCTCCAGCATTGGCTGCAGGCCTCCGAGGAGATTCGGTCGACCAGGCTGGATGGCGCAAGCGTCGGGGCGAATACGCCATCGAATGCTGAAGCTGCGTCGACGGTCGGGGTCAAGGCGAAGAAAGTCGCCAAACCGACTGGAAAGACCGCGAAGCCGCAGAAGAGTGCTGCCAGCGGGCACGGGGTCACACCTACCAAGAAGAAGGCGAAGCGGACGGAAGGCGCTTGATCAGGCGATCAGCCGATATTGTGCCGGCAGTGCTTCTGCCAAGCGAATGACCAAAGGAAGAGATTATGGCGACCGGTCCGGTAAAATGGTTCAACGCAACGAAGGGTTTTGGTTTCATCCAGCCGGACGACGGCGGCGCCGACGTCTTCGTTCACATTTCGGCGGTGGAACGGGCGGGAATGCGCGGCCTCAACGACGGCCAGAAGATCACATATGAGCTGGTGAAGGATCGCAAGTCGGGCAAAATGTCGGCGGACAACCTGCAGCCCGCTTAAGGCCCGCTTGCAAGATATTGGTTTCAGGAGGCCGGGTTGAACCCGGCCTTTCTCGATCACGATACCAGCAATGCCTTCGGCTTGAATTTGTTGCAGGTCAACATCATCCCATGCTACTGCGAATCCACGCCGGCTGGCCGCCCCAGTTGGCGTGGTGCACGGGGGGCTCCAGAGCATGCCCACGAATCCCTCGTCAGCTCCGGGGCTCGTTCGTACGGAACGCCACAACCGTTAAATTATCCCCGATGAGCAGCGCTGGCTATTGGACGATCCTGTGGATCATGTCGTCGCTGGCGTTTGGCGTTTTACTCGCCCTACTGACCCGGCGGCAATGAAGCAAAGCTTCCTGTGTGCGTCCCATCATCCTCAGCAAGCCGTTGCACCAATCCGAGGAACGAACGCCTTACCCTCACGTCTGCGATACGCGAGAAGGCCCGATTGAGAGCAAGTCCCATCGGGCTCGAGACAAACTCTACCATCGATCTGCCAGCGCCCAGCCCAGCGTCGTCGCTGTGGTCGCTCGCGGAGCTCTCAAAGAAAAAAGTAAGCGGTACTTCGAGCACATTCGCAATCGCTTGAAGCCGGCTCGCGCTGACCCTGGTGCGGCCGTTTTCATATTTCTGCACCTGCTGGTAAGTCACGCCAAGTGCTTTGGCCAGTTCCGTCTGTGACATGTGCAACAGGAGGCGCTGCATACGGATTTTTTGCCCCACGTGCGAGTCTATCGGATCTGGCCTCCTTCGTGCCGGCAAGTTGCTGGACAAACGATTTTCCTTCCACTGAGGAATGGAGCGTGGCGTGAAGCGACTATCGAGCCTTTGCCCTGGGACCCATTGCGGGCTTGCGGCTGGCCGACCGGGACCGCAGTCCGTTATGTCGCCGGCGCTGTTGCTGTCGGAACTTTCGAATCTTCTGCGGTGGGTCAGCGAGCAGCACCAGAACAACCGCGACCGCAACGAGTACATATGCCGGAATACCGGTCGTCGCGCTCGCAAGGGCAGCGGTCAACATGGCCGCTGTGATGTAAATAGCTGTCGCTCCGGGGCCGGATGCGACCCTCCAACCCAGCTCGACAAGCCGATCTTTCCATCTACGGTCCGGCATCGCTGTAGCTCCGATTGCACTCCGACGTTCGCCACAATTATGTGTCGCACTAGCCATTGGGCAACCTGTCTCAGACTTTTAGCTGCGCGCGTTGGACCAAGGTCCGATCACTCCGATTTGGCCTCCGTTTACAGGCTTACCGCTCCCGACCCAGGACTTTAGCCTGGGTGTCAAAGCAGACGGCTGAATCGAGGTGGGCAGTTGCGGGCCGCTAGCGGCTGGCGGGTTTGGCTCCGATGCCGTGCTGCTCGCATTGCAGCTGCTCTCCTCGGCGCCGCTGCTGCTTCGATCGTGCTGGAGCATGATAGGGAGAATTTGAGCCAACGCTTTTTACAGGAAATAGGCCAGTCTATGGATTGCGAGACCCGCAAATGTCAGGGCGCATGCGGTGGTCATCCACATGAACGGACGCAATCGACTGGGGGAAATACCCACATGGGCGGCGATCCGGATGAGTGCCAACCCCGTCAGGGTTGCCACCCCGCTAACCAAGCCGAATGTTCCCTGGGGCTGTGGCAATGAGGGCTTCGTCGGTCTTTCCTGTAAGCGCACCGTGAGGTCGAGCGTTGCCCTATCGTCTCCTCTGGCTGTGCCAATGTTGACAGCATCGACGTTGGCCAGGGCTTTAAGCCTTTCCCGCATCTCCTCTACCTTGCCGCGCTCGTAGCGCTCTCCGGGCCTGAAGGGGATGAGGCGCTTGATTTCGCTCTCGCGCAGACGGCGCAAGCCTTCGAACGTCACTGTGCCAAAACGCAATCTTGGACCAGCGTCGAGGTGCACGAGGGCGGTCACAACACCGTTCCCGGAGCGGATCCACTCCACATTGCGGAGCTGTGCCAGAGCAAAATCGACCTCACCGACCCGATAGAGGACGCGGCTGCCGAGATTGTCCGCAGCCTGAGCGCTGGCGGGTTTAGCGATATAGTCGTCGATTATGGATGCAAGTTCGTCAATTACCCCTCTATCGAGTTCCTGCTGCTTTACCCCCTTTAGGAGCACAGCCCCTACAGTATAAAGCTTACCCAGCGACGGGCGGAGAACCAGTCCGGTGCTGGAACGCTCCAGAGCGACCTGCGCATCCAGATATCCGAGCTCGACCATGAGCCGTCTCAGCCTTGCGCGTTCACGCTCAACAGGCGTTTTCAGAGCGTTTGCCGAGATCGTATCCCCAGCTCGCATGCCCTCGATCCAGACTGGCAACTGATAGGCTTCCCGAAGCGCCGTTGCGATGGTCGGTGGCGCGATGTTTCGCGTGTCAAGCTCCACCGATGATGCGGCTTTGGTCGGCACCACCGACACCAAGACTAACCCGAGATAGAGGATCACGCTCAAAGGTTGGACACAGCTTCTGATGAGAACTCGACCTTCACGCGCCTTCTGTGTGGGTGTATATTCAAGCGCTTTGGTAGTTTCGAGGTTGGCCCAACTTTTCATTTTTGGCGTCCCGCGTCTTGTTATACTGCATCGGGTTTCAGTTTGCCGCATAACTGGGTTAGCACCTCCTTGCGACCGCATTATCGCACGAAATGGATGGTGAGTCCGTGGCTAACGTCGGTCTATCTCGTCTCGATAACCCGGCCGCTGAGACCGTCTGGCGCGAAATCTATCATCGGAACGACGAGGCGATGGCCAGCCTGTCGCCTGAATGGGCGGAGGCGGTCGTAGCTGCCGGCAACTTCCGCAGCAGCCCGCAGTTCTATGAGTTCAGCGACGGGGGCCGCGCTGTGCTTCCCCTGTTCACCAGGGGCATAGGCTCGTTGCGCTACGCCTGGTCACCGCCGCCCGCCTGGGGGTTCGGCGGCATCCTGTCGGACGGCGTCGTCACACCCGCGAAGCTAGAGTCTATTTTCGCGCATCTCGAAACCTTGCCCTGTCTGGGCGTCAGGATCAGGCCGAACCCGCTCGCCGCCGAACTCTGGGCGGCGGCGGCCAGACCGGCGTGGACGTCCATTCCCCGGCTCGCGCATGTCGTCGACCTCTCGGGAGGTTTCGACGCTGTGCGCGGGCGCTTCCACCGCAATGCGCACACAAACATCCGCCGCGCACGAAGACTAGGCGTTGAGGTGGATGTGGGCAACAGCGAGGGGCTGATCGACGAATTCCATGGGATGCTCCAACTCTCCTTCGCTCGCTGGGCGCGCAAGCAGCACGAACCCGCGGCGCTCGCGCAATTCCGCGGCATGCGCCGGGACTCGCGCTCGAAATTCACGACCATTGCCGCGCGTATGGGCGACCGATTTCGTCTGTATGTAGCCCGCGCGCGCGGACGACCGGCAGCAGCGATCCTTATTCTAATGGACCGGCAGGCGCACTACACCAGAGGTGCTATAGACGAACCGCTTGCCGGGGAAACGAAGGCCACAGATCTGCTGCAGGCGACCGCGATTGAGGACGCGTGCCGTCTCGGCAGCACGCATTACCATATGGGCGAGACCGGAAATTCCACGTCGATCGCACAATTCAAATGCCGCTTCGGAGCAATTGCCGTTCCCTATGCCGAATATCGTTTCGAGCGATTTCCATTGGCCCGGCTCGACGGGATTGCTCGAGGGGCCGTCAAACGCATTCTGGGGTTTCGCGATGCACCCTAAGTGGTTACCTGTCCTCGCGGGGGTTGCGTGTTTACTGATCTTCATACTGCTGCCGAGGCTGGCTACTGAGCCAACTCCGCTTGTTAAGGATGGCGCCTGGCGGCTGATTTTCGCAGACGAGTTCGACGTGGTGAGCCTCAATCAGGAGAAATGGACCACCTGCTATTGGTGGAACAAAGACGGTTGCACCAATCTCGGGAATGAGGAACTCCAATGGTATCGGCCCGAGAACGTCTCCCTTGACGGCGGACTTCTACGGCTGCAGGCGAGGCCGGAAAAGGTCATCGGCTTCGAGGGGCGCGCCTTCGAATATACTTCGGGAATGGTAACGACCGGCCGCGACTACGAGGAACTGCCCCGGTCCTCGCGCGTCCGCTTCCGCTACGGGCACGTCGAGGTTCGGGCGAAAATCCCGGCGGGCAAGGGTCTGTGGTCGGCAATCTGGCTGTTACCGGAGACGCGCGAGTCGCGACCGGAGATCGACGTAATGGAGGCGCTCGGCGACTCTCCGACGACGCTGCGCGTGCATTATCACTACCGCGACCAGGCTGGCGAAAAACACAGCGTGGGCGAGAAGGTCAAGACGTCAGATCTGACGCAGGACTGGCACGTCTATAGCCTGACCTGGGATCAGGACAGGATCATTTGGTATCTCGATGGCAAGGAGGTGTGGCGATATTCGGAGGCCGGCTCGATCTCCAGCGAGGACATGTACCTGTTGCTCAACCTTGCCGTCGGTGGAGAGTGGGCTGGGTCGCCCTCGGACGGTACAAAATTCCCTGCCGAGTATCTCATCGACTACGTGCGCATCTGGCAACGGGATGGATGATGATGTCGCTGAGCCAACCCCAAAGTCGCGCGAGGATTCCGTCACTTCGGTTGCAGGTGCGGCGTGTCTTGCCAGCAGTCGTGCGCTCGCCGCTGATCTGGAACGGCTATGCACTGATCGCGAGCGCCGGGCTCACATCGGTGCTCGGGCTCGCCTTCTGGGGGCTGGCGGCCCGCCTTTACACGCCTGAGCAGGTGGGCCTGGGGGCGGCGCTCATTTCCACCATGCTGACGCTCGGCAACATTTCCCAGCTCAACCTCGGTAATTTCCTGAACCGTTACCTGCCTCCCGCGGGACGCAACGCCCTGCGTTTGGTGCTGGCGGCCTATGCCGTCGCCGGCGCCGCCGCGGCACTCCTGTCGGCGCTGGTCGTCTTCGTCATTCCGCATTTCGTCACGGAACTAAGCTTCCTGCGCGACGAGCCGCTTTCAATGGCCGCTTTCGTCGTCGCAACCGTCGCCTGGACCCTCTTCGCCCTACAGGACAGCGTGCTAGCCGGGCTGCGCCGCGCAACCGTCGTACCAGTCGAGAACGCCATCTTTTCCATCGCCAAGCTACTGCTGCTTGCGCTCTTTTCCGGATCCTCCCTGCTCGGCTCTGGCCTATATGCCGTGTGGGTGTTGCCGCTTCCCCTGTTGCTTGCACTGATCAACTGGCTGATCTTCGTCCGCTTTCTACCGCAGCACCGTTCGGGAGCGGAAAGCTCCGGGCCCGATCGTCACGCGCTGCTACGCTACTTCGGCTGGGACTATGCGGGAACTCTGGCTTCCATGGCAGCGATGGGCGTCGCGCCGCTTATCGTACTGCATTACGGCGGCCCGGGTGAACTCGCCGTCTATTACATCTCCTGGGAAGTCGCCTACGGTCTCTATCTCGTCAGCCGCTCCATGGGCATTTCCCTGCTTGCCGAGGCAGCTTTCGAGCGCGGCAGGCTGCACCAGCTGGCCGTCGACGCGCTGATCTACGCGACCGCGCCGCTTCTGGCGGGCGTCACCGTTCTCCTTCTCGGTGCGCCGCTGCTTTTGTCGCTGCTTGGCGCGCAATATGCGGGAGCGAGTTCCACGTTGCCGCGGCTTCTCGCCTTGTCTTGCCTGCCGTGGAGCCTCGTCACGCTCATGCTCGCCGCAGCGCGAGCAACCGGCCGGACAGAAGTCGTGGCAACCGCGCAGGTCGCGACGCTCGCAATCCTGCTCGGCCTCGGTACGCCGCTCGTGATCGCCGCCGGTGCCGTCGGCATGGCTGCCGCCTGGCTGGTCGCGCATTGCTGTGTTGCGGTCGGCCTCTTGGCCGATCTCTCGCTTCGTCTCGGCCCGACGGGTCGGCTCGAACTTTGCCTTCGCCTGCTGTCCTCGCTGGTGCGGCATTGGCGCAGCATCGCGCCTTTTGAGCGATCTTCGGCCTCGCTCGAAGTCGCTATCGCGCGGTTCTGCGCGGCTACACGGCTTGGCAATGTGGATCCCCGCACCATTCGCGAATTCCGCCGTGAGAGCGACGTGCGCACGGGACTGTTTAAGGCATCGAAGTTCGATGGCGGGGACTTGATCTTCAAATCCTCGAGATCGGCCGGGGGGCGGCGGGCTCTCGTTCGGCATATATTGCGCGCGCAGGCCCTGAGAGCCGAGGCCCTGCTCGATGATCTCGGCTTCGAGTTTTCGAAGATCGTTGCCTGCCACGTTGCGACATCGGAGGTCAGCTTGGCGGAGCATGCATGGCCGGGTGAGGACGGACGCGCCGTTCTTTCATCAGGCGGCCTGCATTTCCCTGCGCTTACATGCGCTGTCGCTGGTATCGCCGAAATTCACACGCGCACGGCAATGACAAAAACCATCGACGGACAATGGCTGCAGCGTTGGGTCGATGGCGGCGTCGAAGCCGCCAGGAAGGTGCCGTGCTGTTTGCTGGACGATAAGGCGCGGGCTGGCGGGCTCGCCCGCTTCCTCAAGGAGCAGCGTCAGTTCTGGGCGGGGCGGCGCCTGCCTCTCGGGCTCGGCCATGGCGACTTTAGCCCAGGCAATCTCCTTTTCGCAGTGGGGCCGGGCGACTCCGACGCCCGGCTGGTTGCGATCATCGATTGGGAAGCTGCTTCGTGCGACGCTCCCCCGGGGATCGACGCAATGTTCATGCTTCTCACCGCGCGTGCGCTGCGCAGCGGCGAAGAACTGGGTTTCGTGGTGCGGCAAATGCTTCAGAATCCAGCGCTGACACGACAGGAAGAATTAAGCATGGCTTCGCTGCGGGCAGTGATTGAGGCGTCCTACGGTTCCCTGCGCCACCGCGCAGTCATTCGAGCGCTTTGCGGGCTGGCATGGTGGCGGCACGTCTCGGCAAACCTGTCCAAATCATCAAGCTTCGCCGACAAGCCTCTCTGGGTGTCCATCAACGTCGACCTGGTCCTTGCCTGCTACAATCAGGACTCCGAGACCGTTGGCGGGCTGTTGTCGGCCGTTACCACCGGCCTCAAACGTCTGAAGATGCACGCGTCGAGGGCCAAGGCGGCATTGCCACAGTGAGTCGCAGCGATGTCCAGGAAACCGAAAACGGACCATCGGAAAGGTACATCAGACAAGCGCAACCGCGCTGACTGCCAGCCAGCACCCGCAAGCCCTGAAGCGCCGCCAGCCCCCGCGCTAACCCCGGAACCCACCAAGGGCAAGGCAAAACAGCATCGCAAGGTAGCGCCGGCCGCAACGAAACCGAGTGCGGGCCGATCCGCGGCCAAGCCTGAAAAGCGGCCCCGCAAGGGGATGGGTCCGCTTGCCAGACGTATAGAGAAAGCGCAGAAGCAACTCGACAATGCGGCGCGGCGGCTACGGGAAATCGATAATGGCCTAGCCGTGACCGTCCCCGGTGTCCAAGATGAGGGCCCTGACAAGGCGGCTCCGCCGCCTCGGGGCCGCCGCCGGCGAGGAGCGACGGTCGAAGGTCTCGAGGCGTCGCACCGGCGGGCCCCCGCGGTCATCGCGGAAACGCAGCTGCGGTGGCGGAGAAGACAAGCGCCGACAGGCCCGGCGAATGGAAGGCGGAAGGAGCCGTGGCAGCCGCGGCCGTTGCCGACCGGACGGATGAGATTCGCGCCTCAGTCTATGAGCTTGTCGCCGAGTTCGCGCGCACCGCGCCCGCCGTAGAGGTAGCCGTCGGCGGCGGCGCCACGGAGCGTAGAGCGCTAGAGGCAGTCTCACGCACTGCCGATGTGGTCGAAAAAGCATACGTCGCGGTAGCAGTGGCCTTGCTTGCCGCGGCGATCCTGCTCTGGAAGCTCACACTGCCGACAATAGACCCGAACCGCATGACGGATCTCGGCCTCGTGTCGATACTGCCGCCGGCCTTTTATCTGTCGCTGGTGCTGCTTTGCACCGGGTTTGCGTGGCAGGTGGCCTACCGCCGGGTGAACAGCGTTCTTCCCTACCTCTATCTCGTCGCGCTGATCTTCATCCTGCACGCGACGCCCCCGATCATATATCAGACGCTGCGCTATTCCTGGGCCTGGAAACATCTCGGCATTGTTGACTACATACAACGGCATGGGACCGTCGATCCGGCAGCCTCTTTCCTTTCGGCCTATCACAACTGGCCGGGGTTGTTCGTCGTCACCGCCTGGTTCGCCGATCTGTTCGATGCGCGTCCCATCGACCTTGCTTCCGTCCTCCAGTTTACGCCGGTCGCACTGAATATCGCCCTTTTGGCAGTTTTCCTCTGGCTGCTGGAAAGCTTCACAGAGGACAGGCGCCTGCTGCTGACAGCGGGCTGGTTCTTCGTCGCCGCCAATTGGATCGGCCAGGACTATTTCTCGCCCCAGGGCATAACATTCTTGCTCTATCTGGTTCTGCTCGGTCTCTTTCTCGGGCCGCTGCGTCAGAGCAGGTCGAAGATCGCGACGCTTCGTCCGCGGCTGTTGAATCGCCTCGGACCGCCTGCGTCCCCGGCAGGACTGAAATCGACAGAGGTGGGGCGGCTTCCCGCTGCGCTATTTGCCGCCCTCGCAATGGCAACGATTCTCGCGATTGTCGTTACCCATCAATTGACGCCACTGGTTGTCATTCTCTCGGCCAGCTTGCTCGTAATACTCGGATGGATCGCGCCGTCCTACCTTGTCTTCGCGCTCGTCGCTGAAACGATTTGGCTCCTGTGGGGCGCGGCACCGTTCGTTTACTCGCAATTGCAAAGCCAGATTGCTTCATTTGGGGAGCTTTCGGAGGCGACCTCGAAGTTAGCCAATCTTGCTCTCGTTAGCCCCGACCGCGCCTGGGTCGTCTGGGTCGGGCGCGTGCTTTCGACGATGATCTTGCTTTTTGCTCTTTACGGTGGGTTGCGCCGTTTAAAGCGGGGGTACTGGGACCTAACCGCCGCCGCCCTGGTGCTTTCGCCGGCACCATTCCTCGCTGTCGCCTATGGGGGCGAGTCTGTATTCCGCGTCTATCTGTTCTCGCTGCCGTTCCTGGCCTTTTTCACGGCGGCGGCCTTCTTCCCGTCGCCTCGATGCGGCAGACCCGCTTTGGTGTTTCCGATTCTCGGCGTCGCCTGCATCCTTTCAGCAGTCGGGTTGCTTTTCGCCAATGATGGGAAGGATCGCGAATATCGGTTCACCCTGGATGAGGTCGCTGCCTCCGAGTGGCTTTACTCGACTGCACCGCCAGGCTCGCTGCTAATCGAAGGGGCCCGCAGCTATCCTTCTCAATTCATGAACTACGAGAACTTTTCGTATCTCCCAATCTCCGAAGAAAGTGAGCGGACGAAAGAAAGGATCGTAGACGACCCGGACGGGGTCCTGGCTCGCTGGATGCGCGACCCGCGGTGGAAAGACGCTTATGTAATCCTTACTCGCAGCCAGAAAGCCTATCTTGAAGCGGGCGGGTACATGCACCGCGGAGACTTCGATCGCATCGAGAATGCGCTGCTGGTCTCACCGCGATTCATCGTCGTTTACGCTTCTCCGAATGTGAAGGTGTTTACGCTGCTGAAGCCGAAGCAAGGTTTAGCCGACATTCCGGGCGCCCGCCGCAATTGAGACGGGGCAGGCAGCTCAGTGGCCGTCCGCGAGCGCTTGGCGCGCACGTTCGTAACGAAAGCAGCGCAAGTAAATAGCCAGGATGCTAAGACGTAGTAATCCAATGTGACTATTCGACTCTCGTGAGCCGCCACGGTATTCTGGATGTTTTATAAAGAAGTGTGGGAAGTGATCTGCCGCTGGTGGGGTTGCTTTGCCCGCCAGGCGGCTAAGAAGATGTTTGCCAGTTGGATCGAGCGACCGCGTGAATTCTGATCGCCGAACCAATGGTCGATGCAGGTCTATTGCACCTTGCTATTACTCAAGCGTGTGCAAAGATGCGCAATTCTGCGTCACACAGACAAAGATCGCACGACACCGCGCACACGATGATTGTGCCGAGCGTAAGCGTGATCGTCCCGACTGTCAACGAAGCCAATAACTTGCCGCATGTCTTACCGCGCATTCCGGCGTGGGTGGAAGAGGTGATTCTGGTAGACGGAAGTTCCGACGACAACACGGTTGCCGTGGCGCGGCAGCTCAGGCCCGACATCGTCGTCGTCGAGCAACCGCGGCTTGGCAAGGGCGCGGCACTTGCAGCCGGCTTCGCCGCCGCGCGAGGCGACATCTTGATCACGCTGGACGCCGATGGCTCAGCGGATCCCCGAGAGATGGCAAGCTTTGTCGGCGCTCTCCTTGCTGGGGCCGATTTCGTCAAAGGGTCGCGCTTTCTCCAAGGTGGTGAGACGAGCGACATGGAATGGTACCGGCGGCTCGGGAACTGGGGGCTGGTCCATCTTGTTCGGTTGCGCTTCGGCGGCCGCTACAGCGACCTTTGTTACGGCTACAATGCCTTCTGGCGCGATGTGCTGCCCTATCTCGGCGTCGAAATCGCTCCGGGATTTGAGATCGAAACGCAGATGAGCATTCGTGCACTCCAAACAAAGCTGGCTATCGTCGAGCTGCCAAGTCGGGAACACGCGCGCATCCATGGCGTGAGCAATTTGCGAACCCTCCCCGACGGCTGGCGCGTCCTGAAGACCATCGTCCGGTTGGGGTTCACCTCCGGCGGCAAAGCTGTAGCCGTAATAAGGAAACGCCCTATTTAGCCACGTTGAGATTCCGGTCGTGTTATCGATTGCTGTTATCATCTGCGCCTATTCCAACCAGCGACGCGAGCAGTTGCACGAGGCGATACGCTCCGTCCAGGAACAGGAACATCGTCCCGACCAGGTGGTCGTCGTCATCGATAACAACGAAAGCCTGCTGCACGATACGCGCGAGTTTTTCCCGCACGTCGAGGTCGTCCCGAACGATGGCACGCGCGGGCTTTCCGGCGCACGCAATGCCGGCATCCGCCGAACCTGGACAACTGTGATCGCCTTTCTCGACGACGATGCGATCGCCGAGCCTGCTTGGCTCGGGCGGCTTGCGAGGCATTACGGCGATCCCGCAGTGGTCGCCGCCGGTGGTAAGGTCTTGCCGCTCTGGCAAGATGGCCGGCCTCCCTGGTTTCCGGAGGAGTTCCAGTGGGTGGTGGGGTGCAGCTATCGCGGGTTGCCGCAAAGCCTGCATCCTGTCCGCAACCCAATAGGCTGCAACATGTCGTTTCGCCGAACGGTTTTCGAGACGGTCGGGAGTTTTCGCGAGGGGTTCGGACGCACCGGCCAGGACGCGGCCGGTTGCGAGGAGACTGACTTATGCATCCGCACTCGGCGAAGCATGCCCGACGCCATCATCCTCTATGATCCCGAAGCCGTAGTGCATCATCGCGTGCCGCCCGGACGATCGAACTGGGGCTATTTCCGTAAGCGCTGTCTCGCGGAGGGACGTTCTAAAAATGCGCTGGTCGAGTCGCTCGGCGCGGGTGCCGGGCTGTCCGCCGAACGCATTTACGTGACACGCACTCTACCGAAAGGGGTGGCGCGGGCGTTGCTCGACGCGGTGCTGCGGCTGGACCCCTGGGGCCTGCCGCGCGCGGCCGGCATCCTGGCTGGTCTGACGTTGACCGCGGGAGGTTATGCGGCCGCGAAACTGTCCGGCGCCTGGAGGACCACATGAGCCTGAGAGCCTTCCGGCCCATCAAGGTCGTCACGATCGACATCGCCAATCCGCCTCCATCGATCTCCTTGGCCGGCGAAGGGAACGACGGTTATGGGGGGGTTTTCTGCCTCGTCCGCTCCGGGGTGCAGCCCCTGTCGATCGTTGAATTGGATCATCCGGGCCCCGTCGTCGCAACAGCAGACGTGCTGGCCGCCCTCGGGTCTCTTCATCCTTCACCCTCCATCTCTCTAGACCGGCGGTGTCGTGACCAACGGATCGCCGTGATCATCGCAACGCGAGACCGGGCCGAGAGTCTCAATCGCTGCCTTGTTTCGCTTTTCGACCAAACCCGCCTGCCGGATGAGGTGATCGTGGTGGACAACGCGCCGGCGTCGACCGCAACGGCGGATCTCCTCGCGAGGCATTATTGCGGACGTGTACGGCATGTCCTGGAACCGACACCGGGGCTCGGTCGCGCCCATAATACGGGTCTTCGCCATGTTTCAAGCGACCTCGTGCTCTTCACCGACGATGACGTGGTGCTCGATCGCTACTGGGTCGCCGCGATGGCTCATCCGATGGAGGAGGACGCGGCGGTAGGCTGCGTGACCGGTCTGATCCTGCCCGCCGAACTCGAAACCCGGGCACAGGTCTGGGCGGAGCGGCATGGCGGCTTCGGCAAAGGTCTCCGACCCCGGACCTACGACCTTGGGGTGAACCGGCCGAAGGGAGCGCTGTTTCCCTTCACTGCGGGGCAATTCGGCTCGGGGGCCAATATGGCCTTCCGTGCCAGTGCCTTGAAGCAAGTTGGCGGTTTCGACTCCGCATTGGGAGCGGGAACGTTGGCGTGCGGCGGCGACGATCTCGCAGCCTTTTTCTCGATCATCAGCGGCGGGTTCCGACTCGTCTATCAGCCACAGGGGATTGTTTGGCATCATCATCGGCGGGGAGAGGACGGAATGCGTCGGCAGGCTTATTGCTATGGCCTGGGCCTCGGGGCGTATCTGACCAAGATCCTCCTGGATGATCCGCGTCGATTCTTTCGGCTCGCAGCTGCCCTGCCAGCCGGCATCCTTCATATGGCCGGCCCCTTTTCAATCAAAAGGCTTCGGCTGCCATCCGATTATCCCGAACGGCTGGTCTGGATCGAGCGTCTCGGCATCGTTGCAGGCGTGCCCGGCTATCTACGCAGTCTTTCGAAGATGCGACGCGACGACCGGGCACGCAGCATTGCGAGTTCCAGCAATACGATCGCAAGCAAGGAAACCTGAAGATGCAAGCGATTCCAATCCTGCTCTACCACAGCGTCAGCGAAGACTTCGCGCCGGCGTATCGCCACTGGTCGATACTGCCCGCCGAATTCAAAGCTCAGATGGGCGCGCTGGCAGAATGCGGCTACCGACCAATGACAGTTCAGGACCTCGCTTTGTTGCGGCGAGGTGGCCAGCCAGTGTCCCGGAGCACTTGTCTCATCACGTTCGACGATGGGCTGCTGGATTTTGCCGAAGGGGCGATGCCGGTTTTGGCTTCGCATGGCTTCCGGGCAACGCTTTTCGTGGTCTCCGGATTCGTCGGCAGGACCAGCCGCTGGCTCACTTGCCTTGGAGAAGGCAACCGTCCGATGCTGGATTGGCGGAAATTGCGCGAGCTGCATGGGCTTGGCATAGAGATCGGCGCGCACACGGTGAGCCATCCGGAGCTCGATATACTTACGCGCCAGCAGGCGACACGCGAGATCCAAGACAGCAAATTCGCGCTGGAGGACGGGCTCGGCCACACGGTTGCGACGTTCGCCTATCCTCATGGCTATGCCTCCAGAACGATCCGCAGGCTCGCGGAGGAGGTGGGCTATATTGCGGCGTGCCGCGTGGGCGATGCCCTCAGCACTGATACGGAGGGCCTATTCGAACTGTCGCGTGTTACCGTTACAAGCGACATCGCGCCCGCAGACCTCATTGACCTCATCGGGACATCGAGGCTTCCAGTCGCGCCGCCGGCAGACCGTTTGATCGCTCGAGGGTGGCGAGCAGCACGGCGGGTACGGGCTTTGCACCGTTCTCTGGCCCGGACCTTTCGGAGCGGCGGACCGGAAGGCGACCCGTGATGCGCCGCTCCCTGCGGATTGGCCTGGCTGGAGCGATCCTCCTACTGAGCATGTCGATTCTTCCCGGGACGTCGGGCAATGTATCGGGCGACGAGTTACCAACCGGCGCGTTGACAACAAACTTCCCGGCGGACGAGGCGCAGCCTGCACTCGGACGCACACTGTCGGAACTGGCCGACCTCTACATTGCACGGCGCATCGACCGGACGACCGTAGAGCGCCATCTTGGCGAGTACCAGCAGATGCTGCGCCAGGCGGGCGCTGATGCGCTCTTAGCGGTTTCAGCACCGTCTCCGATTGCGGGCACCGTTGCGGACCTACCTGACGGCCGCCTCGCGCTCAATCTCTATGAACGCGCTATTGCCCTCGGCGATTCGGGCGCTTTGATTGGAGTGGGTAATCTGTATTTACGGGGACAATTCCTCGAGGGAGCTCCTGAACCTGAAAGAGCATTCGAGGCGTACACCAAAGCCGCAACGCAAGGCAATCTGGAAGGCAAACTCAGGGTCGCCGAGTTACAAATTCGCGGCGAAGGAACCGAACGCGACATCGTGGCTGGCTTCACCGCGCTGCAGGAGCTGACGCGGGCCGATGATGCGCGTGTGCTACAGGCTCTCGCTGGCCTATGCCTGTCTGGACGTATAGCCGTGCGGTCGGATCTGGCATTAACAGCCTTGGAGAGGGCCGCCGCTATACTTGGCTCCGCCGAGGCTTATTTGCGACTGGGAGATCTCTATTCACGCGGGGAGGATGTGCCAGCAGATTATTCCCTCGCCATCGAACACTACAGGCGGGCAGCGGCGAAAGGCTCCATCGACGCGACCGTGAAAATTGCGGAGATGCAAGCGCGAGGCCAGGGCACGCGGAAAGACGTTATCGGCGCGCTGGCAGAACTTCACGACCTTGGCAGAAGGGGTGAAGCGCGGGCTTTGCTTGCTCTCGGCGACCACTATGGCACGGGCGAGGTCGTGCCGGTCGATGCGAGTTTGGCGAGGGACTACTATGAATCGGCTGCCGGGCGAGGCAGCACGACGGCACTTCTCCGCCTCGGTGACGGCTACCGCAAAGGACTTTTCGGCTCGCGTCACCTCGCGAAGGCCGCAGCCTCCTACCGCAAGGCCTGGGAGGCGGGGAATCGTGGTGCGGCCATCGCTCTGGGTGTACTTGAGGCCTCCGCCGGCCGGAAACGAATCGCCGCAAACGGAACCGCTCGCCTGCGTCGGGCAGCAAATGAAGGTGTCGATGGGGCCGCCGTCGCCCTCGCCGACGCGATGTTCTACGGCTATGGCACGGCAAGGGATCCGTCCGGGGCTCTTAGTCTTCTCGAAGAGGCGCGAAGCAAGGGTGATCGCCAGGCTTTGCTCGCGTTAGTAGCAGCTTACCGGGACGGCAAGCAGGACGGCAAGGAGCGGCTTGTGCGAAAGGCCCCGAGAAAGGCAAAGGCACTGCTCACGGCATCGCTCGAGATGCTGCCTGTGCCGGCAACGAACGTTCAGCAATTTCTCTTTGCCGCGGCAACAGCGAAGACCAGGACGTTCGCCGATCTCAACCAGCGTCTGTCGGCTCTTTCTCAGCCGGAACGCAGGCAGATCGTACGTGATTTGCCCAAAGTCAATTCAAGTCTGTTCACTTACGTTGTGAAGGCCCGTTTGAAAGAGCTGGGGGCTCGCATCGGAAGGATTGATGGGCGATTCAACCAGTCGTTCATCAGAGCCGTCGCAAAATACTGTCGCGCCACCGCTTCCAACCGTCGGTGCAACCGCGGCCCCAGAAATCCCGAGGTTGTTGAAATCGTGTCCTACGCTTTTTGAAAGGTGCCAACCGGCTTTACTATCCACTCCAGAAGCCGTCCGTTTTGAAGTGCTACAGCATCCTTCGTGCGTCTGAAACGCACGGCGCTGTGGGAAGGCGATCTTCCCAGATGAGCGCCGTTCGGATGATGACAGAAAGATCATCATATTGCGGCTTCCAGTCGAGTTCCTGCATCGCGACGGTGGGGTTGGCGACGATCGATACTGGATCCCCCGGCCGGCGGCCCCCTTTGCGCACCGGGAAATCGACCCCGGAGACCGCTTTGACCTGATCCAGTACCTCCAGCACCGAGAAGCCACGGCCATAGCCGCAGTTCGCAATGATCGACCTGCCGCCGGCACGCATGCGCTGCAGGGCTTTCAAGTGGGCATTTGCGAGGTCCGTGACGTGAATGTAATCGCGCACGCAGGTCCCGTCTGGCGTCGGATAGTCGGTGCCGTACACTTCGACGCCGTTGCGCTTGCCGAGCGCGGCTTCGGTCGCGACCTTGATGAGATGGGTGGCACCAGCTGTCGACTGACCGGTGCGGCCATGTGGGTCTGCGCCTGCAACATTGAAATAGCGCAGCGCCGTATAGGTGAAGTCGTATGCGGCCGCGATGTCGCGCAGAATCATTTCGGTCATCATTTTCGATGTGCCGTAGGGTGACTCGGGGTGCAGCGCTGCGGTCTCGGCCACTGGCCCGGCGTTCTCCGGCGTGCCATACACCGCGGCCGTGGAGGAAAATACGAAATACGGCACCTTGGCTTCAAGAGCGGCGGCGATCAGGACGCATGAATTGACGGTGTTGTTTTCGTAATAGGACAGCGGATCGGCGATCGATTCCGGAACGGTGATCGAGCCGGCGAAATGAATGATCGTTTCAATTGCATTCTTGGAGAAGATCGTCCGGAGGAGGCCACGGTCGGCAATATCTCCTTCATAAAAGCAGGCTGCCGGGGCCACTGCCTCGCGGAAGCCGGTCGACAATCGATCGAGCACGACGACGTCTTCACCGCCATCGATGAGCAGGCAGACCATGTGGCTACCAATGTAGCCTGCCCCGCCCGTGACAAGGACCGACATCACTGCCACCCCTATGCGCCATTTGTTCCATCGCCGGTGACCGCCGGAATGCGTCTCGGCCTTTCGGGCTCACCGGTACTGGCATCGCCGGGAACCGCACTGCGACGCCGCCAGCAGGAAGCATTCGTGAAAACCAGTGAGTTTCGACGCGACGCTTGCACATCCTCAGAAATCAAGCCGGTTTTCTTCGTTCGCGAAGTACTCCGCCTCGGGTGCGGGCGTCAGCTTCGCCAGAATGTATAATAATGCCAAAAAAGACGTAATTTCAAGTTTTCCACATAAGTATATTTGGTTAGCGCAGCATGCGTATATCTGATTAACTCGTTGGAATTAAACTCCTACATCATTACTCGGAAAGCTCGATGGCAATCAAAAAAACTGTATTTCAAGGGCTCGCCGGATACGTTCGTTGAAAAACGACATATGCGCTTGGTCCCCAATGACGAGGTTCGGTTGCAAATCACTACAATATTAAATAAAGGTGGTTGTAGTAGGCCATAAGGGCTATATTATGAATAATCCTAATCGCTATGGATCTAGATCGAAAGTACTAAAACCGAGTTCGCCTATAAATATTTCCATCTCGACCGGTTTCATGCTAACTTCTATTTCCATTGCTAGTTCCTTTTTGTGGGGCTGCGTGGCGGCCATCTGGGCCGATTTTTCCATATCTATTTGTTTTGGTTTCGTGGGCGCTTTGGACCGCAGTTCAGCCGGTCCATCTCGTTGATATTGCCGCGAGTGCGGAGTTTCCAACATGGATTCAGCGGCTCGACCTAGAGACAACACCGCCCTCGAACTGCATATACCGAGCGCTAAAGCAATCATCATCACCGACGTGCCGTCGGTAGCGATGGTGACCGCTTCGCACAACGAGAACGGCTGGACCGGCGTCAAGATGGGCACGGCCCG